>JBBQQR010000004.1:0-137887 GCA_038215615.1 Vulcanimicrobiales bacterium
GGCGCGATCGGAAGCGCGGCGCAGTACGGCGTGCGCGGCAACAACAGCTCTCAAGTTCTCGTGCTCGTCGACGGCTTGCCGGCTCCAGGATCGTTTGCCAACTCGGTCGAGCTCGCCACAATGCCGACGACGGGGGTCGAACGCATCGAGGTCGTTGAAGGCGGTGGCTCGACGCTGTACGGAACCGGCGCGATCGGCGGCATCATCAACGTGATCACGCAGCGGACATCCACTGACGGAGCAACGCTGCGCGCGGGATCGTTCGGAAACAAATCTTTCGAGGTACGCACACCGAATATTCAATTTTCGCGAATCGTCGCGCGCAATGATTTCACCCTCGCAAACGGTTCGGCGCGGCCGAACAGCGATTACCAGAGTTCGGATCTGCACACGAATTTCGGCGCGCGAATAGGTTCGTTCGATGCCGTCCTGCGCGCGGGCATTTCAAGCGACCGCGGCGGCGCGCCCGGCCCGACGGACTTTACATCTCCGACGTCGAGGCAAACGGATCTCAATTCCGGCGCAAACCTGACGCTCACGCGCAGGAGCGCGCAGGCGCAGACGACGCTGCAATTTGGGGGTACGCGCCAAGCGATCACGTTTGCCTGCGATACCCTCAACGATCTGAATTGCTTTCAATCCACCCAATCGCTGGACACTGAGGGCCGGTTCGACCTCGGCGCGCGCAACGTCGTCAGCGGAGAGAACGAACAACTGCTCTACGGTATCGATCTGGCGCGCGGAACGGTGCGCGGGGATGCCGGCGGGTTATTTTCCAGCAACTCGTTCGCGCAAACCGCGGCCTACGTGCAGCAAAAATTCACGGCGCGTTGGGGAGGTGCTTATGTCGGCGTACGGGGTGAACGCGACGGCTCGCTCGGCGGAGAGTTCTCGCCTTCGGCCGGCTTCGTACTTCGCTTATCGAACGAAGCATCGCTCAAAGGCAATATCGCAACGGCTTTTCGCGCGCCGAACGCCAGCGAGCTCCACTTTCCGTTTTTCGGCAATCCGGATCTCAAGCCCGAGCGCGCGAAAGTTGCCGACTTGACCCTGGTCGATCCGGCGGTATTGGGCGGAGTTTCAATCGGCTGGTTCGGAAACCGCACGAACAATCTAATCGTTACGGAGTTGATCGATCCGGTCAACTTTATCTTCGCGCCCGAAAACATCGGACACGCGCTGATCGAAGGCTTGACGTTCGACGCGAAAACGCAACCGCTGCACGGTTTCACGGCGTCTTTCAACCTCACCGATCTCTACCGGGCGCAAGATCTCGACACGCGGTCGCGCCTTCCCGATGATCCGGTCTTCGCGGCAAACCTTGGCCTCGATTATATCGGCGCAGGTCTGGTGAAAGCGGCGGGCGCGTCGGTGCACTCAGTGGGTCCGCACGGCGGCGGCGCATTCACGCGCGCCGACGCCTATCTTTCGCTGCGCGCGGCGCCGAACGTGCTCTTCACGCTGCGCGCCTACAACTTCGGTAACGCGCGCTACGAAGCGGTGCGCGGGTTCCCCATGCCCGGCCGCACGTTCGCGTTCGAGCTCTCCACGCAGTAGCGTGATTCTGCGTTTCGCAGCGCTCACGGCCGGATTGCTCGGCGTGGCGGCGGGAGCGCTGCTCGTGGGCGGTACTGAGCTTTCGCCGAACGCAATTTGGAACGCACTGCTGCATCCAAACGGCGGCGAAATCGCGACGATCGTTTGGCAGCTGAGACTTCCGCGCATCGTCATCGGCGCGTTCGTGGGCGCAGCGCTCGCGATCGCGGGTGCGCTTCTGCAAGGACTTCTGCGAAATCCGCTGGTCGATCCGTACCTGACCGGCGTCAGTGCGGGAGCGGCAGTTGCCATCGTTCTCTCGATCTCCGCGGGTGTTGCCGCAGCGGCAGTCCCGGCGCTCGGATTCGCGGCGGGATTGGCAACCGCAGTAACGGTCGCGGCGCTCGCGCGGCGCGGCGCGAGTCTGGATGCAACGCGCCTCATTTTGGCGGGCGTATCGCTCTCGTCGCTCTTCGCCGCAGTCATTGCGCTCGTATTGACACGCGTGCAAGGCGGCGGCAGCGCACCCGCGATCGTGAGTTGGCTGGCGGGCACGCTCTCGGGAAGATCGTGGGGCGACTTGGTGTTTGCGGCGCCGTATGCATTTCTCGGCGCGATCTTGGCGCTCTTGAGCGCACCGGCACTCAATGCGCTTCGCTTGGGCGACGTGCGGGCCGCAGCCGTTGGCGTCGACGTCGGACGCGCTCAGTGGACGATCCTCGCGTCCTCTTCGCTGCTAGCCGCCTCTGCGGTCACGCTCTCGGGCACGATCGGTTTTGTCGGCTTGATCGTGCCGCACGTGGCGCGGCGCATGGTCGGGTCCGATGCGCGGTATGTGCTGGCGGCGTCGGCGTTGCTCGGTGCATCACTGACGATCGTCGCCGACGCACTGAGCCGCACGCTGTTCGCACCCGCGGAAATCCCGATCGGCGTGCTGCTCGCCTTCATCGGCGTGCCGGCGTTTCTCTATCTCTACCTTCGCGACCGTCGCACGGCGGCCGCGTGATCGCGGTTCGCGATCTCGAGCTGCGGGTCGCGGGAAAGCCGCTGCTGGCGAGCATGTCCTTCGAGATTGGCGCCGGCGAGTTCGTCGGTATTCTAGGGCGCAACGGTGCCGGAAAGACGACCCTGCTGCGCGCGCTTGCGGGCTTACGTCCGGCCGACGGCGGGAGCATCGAGCTCAATTCGCGCGGCATCGCCGCGTTTTCACCGGCGGAACGCAGCCGCACGATCGCTTTCGTAACCAGCGACGATGTCTTTGCGGATCGATTGACCGTGCAGGACGTCATCGCGGCGGGACGTTATCCGCATCACCGGTGGTGGCAATGGACCCAGGAACCGCACGACGCGCAAGCGATCGCCGGCGCGCTCGAAGCGGTCGAGCTGCAGAGTTTTGCCGATCGTGAATTTGCCACGCTATCGAGCGGCGAACGGCAGCGCGCCTGGATCGCGCTGGCCATCGCGCAAGAGTCCCCGCTGCTTTTTTTAGATGAGCCGACCAGCCATCTCGATCTGCGCGCGGCCGCGCATATTTTGAAGCTGCTGCGCGGTCAAGTGAATGCCGGCAAGACCGTGGTCTGCGTGCTGCACGATCCTAATGAAGCGGCGGCGTACGCGGACCGGGCGATGCTTCTGGCAGCCGGCGGCATCCTGGCATTTGAGGGGAAAGAGCAAGCCCTTTCGCCGGTCCGGCTCGAGCAGGCATATGGCCTCAAGATGGAATCGGTGACCACGACCTCGGGGGGCCGCCGGATTTTCCCCGCAGCGGACTGACCCCGGGTCGACAAGCAGCATAACCCGCGCCCCCAACCTTTTACCGGGTGGCTAAGGCGCCGCAGCCATAGGTATGGCAAGATTGTAAAAAGGCGCCTTTTTATCTATAGGGAGAACGCGCATGGCAATCACGGCCGGAGAGCTCAAAACAAAGGTTTCGTCGAACGGCAACGGCGTGCATAAAAAGAGCTCGCCCAAAGCGCTCGTCGAGTACATCAAAAAGACGGGCATCAAGATGGTTGACTTCAAGTTCACCGACGTTCCGGGAACCTGGCAGCACACGAGCGTGCCGGCCGACCAAATTGACGAGGATTTGCTGGCCGCCGGAATCGGCTTCGACGGCTCTTCCATTCGCGGCTTCCAGGCGATTCACGAATCCGACATGATTCTGAAACCCGACGTGAGTTCGGCGGAGGTCGACAGCTTTTGCGGCGTCCCGACGCTTTCGCTCATCTGCGACGTCTTCGATCCGATTGCCAAACAATTGTATCATCGCGATCCGCGCAACATCGCGCGCAAAGCCGAAGCGTATCTGCGCTCGACGGGAATCGCGACGACGGCGTATTTTGGTCCCGAAGCGGAGTTCCATTACTTCGATCGCGTTTCGTACGAGAATTCTCCCAACCGCTCGTTCTACGAAATCGATTCGAACGAAGCGCATTGGAACAGCGGAACCGAGAAAGGCTCCAGTGGTTACACGCTGCGTCCGAAGGAAGGCTACTTCCCCGCCGGCCCGGCGGACACTACCGCTGACGTCCGCGCCGAAACCGCCCTGGTTCTCAAAGAGTGGGGCATCAACGTCGAGATGCAGCACCACGAGGTCGGCGCTCCGGGTCAAGCCGAAATCGACTTTCGCTTCGACTCGCTCCTAAAAACAGCCGATAACCTGATGACGTTCAAGTACGTCGTTCGCAGCGTCGCAGCGCGTTACGGCAAGAGCGTGACGTTCATGCCCAAGCCGGTCTTCGGCGACAACGGCAGCGGCATGCACGTGCATCAATCGCTGTGGAACGAAGATGAGCCGCTGTTCTACGACAAGGACGGCTACGCCGAGTGTTCGCAGACGATGCTCTACTACATCGGCGGTTTACTGACGCACATTGATTCGCTGATGGCGTTCTGCGCGCCGACGACCAACTCGTACAAGCGCCTCGTGCCGCATTACGAAGCGCCGGTGAACGTCGCGTTTTCGGCTCGCAACCGTTCGGCGGCAATTCGCATCCCGATGTTCTTCCAGGGTAATCCGAAATCCAAACGGCTCGAATTCCGCCCGCCCGATCCGACGGCGAACCCATACCTCGCGTTCTCAGCACTGCTGTGCGCGGGACTCGACGGCATCAAGCGTAAGATCGATCCCGTGGCCGCGGGTTTTGGACCGCTCGAAGAAAACATCTACGATCTGCCGCCTGAGAAGGCTGCGAAGATCCGCTCCGTTCCGGGTTCGCTGCGCGAGTCGCTCAACGCGCTACGCAACGACCATGCGTACCTCACCGAAAACGGCGTTTTTACCGACGACTTCATCGATCTGTGGATCGCCTATAAAACGGAGCGCGAATTAAAGCCGGTGGAGATTCGTCCGCATCCGTACGAGTTCTATCTCTACTACGACGCGTAACAGTTAGGCAAGCAATCGAAAAGGGGCTTCCGCGAAAGGAAGCCTCTTTTCACGTCGAAACAGCTTCGTCTATGGGGACGGGGATGCTCGCTGCGATTTTCAAAACCTATGACGTTCGCGGCATCTATCCCGACCAACTCAACGACGACCTCGCCTACAAAATCGGACGCTGCTTCGTTCCGCTGCTCGAGGCGAAGAACGTCGCGGTCGGACGCGACATGCGCGACTCCGGGAACAGCCTCTTCGAGGCGTTCGCGCGCGGAGCGTCGGAAGCGGGCGCAAACGTCCTCGATGTGGGCCGCGTTTCGACCGACGCCCTCTATTTCGCAGTGGGGAAGTACGAGCTCGACGGCGGCGTTATGATCACCGCTTCGCACAACCCGGCCGGCTATAACGGAATGAAGTTTACGAGGTCGCAGGCGCAGGCGATTTCGCTCGATACGGGGCTGGCGCAGATTCGCGATCTGATCGCATCGGGAAATCTGCCGCCGCGGGCCGCTGCAGCAAAGGGACAGATCACGCGCCGCGATATTTTAGACGAATTTGCTGCGCATTGCCTTTCGTTCATCGAGCCCACGCGGATCAAGCCGTTCAAGATCGCGATCGACGCCGGCAACGGCATGGCAGGCGAAACCGTACCGCACGTCTTCAAGCACTTGCCCTGCGAAGTGGTGCCGCTGTATTTCGAACTCAACGGCAGTTTCCCGAATCACCCGGCCAGCCCGATCGAGCCCGAAAACATGGTCGATCTGCAGGCTGCCGTGCGCAAACATGGATGCGATCTCGGCGCCGCTTTTGACGGCGATGCCGATCGCATGTTTATCGTCGACGAAAAAGGCGATCTGATCGACGGCAGCACCGTCACCGCGCTCGTCGCTTTGAACACGCTCAAGCGTCATCCGGGCGGCAAGATTCTCTACAACTTGATTTGCAGCCGGAGCGTTCCCGAGCTCATAAAAGCGAACGGTGGGGTTCCTGTTCGCTCTCAAGTGGGGCACTCGCTCATCAAGCAAACGATGCGCGAACAGGACGTCATTTTCGGAGGCGAGCACAGCGGGCATTTCTACTTCCGCGATAACTGGTACGCAGACTCGGGTATGATCGCGCTCATGCAGTGCCTGGAACTCTTTAGCGAAACGAACAAACCCGTGAGCGAATTCATCACGCCGGTCGACACGCGCTTTCGCTCGGGCGAAATCAATACGGAGGTCAAAGATGTCCGGGGTAAAATGCGGGAGATCGAGGAATTTTACCAAGGTGGCCAGGTCGACCGCTTGGACGGCATTACGATTTCTTATCCCGACTGGTGGCTGAACGTGCGTCCTTCAAATACGGAGCCGCTGCTGCGCCTGAACGTCGAGGGCGACACGCGCGACCTCATGGAGAAACATCGCGACGAGGCGTTAGGGTTGATACGCGCGTGAACGCGTTCGTACTCGGCCCCGCGGAGATTGCCACCGGGGACGGTTCATCGGTCAAAGGCCGCATAGCCGTTGAAAACGGCCGCATTACCGCGATATTGCCGGCCGAAGGTGCGACGGATCATCGGCTGCCCGGCGGAACTCGCATTGCACCGGGGCTGATCGACGTCCACACCAATGGCGCCGGCGAATTTTTGTTCAACCGCGATCAAAGTTCCGCCGTTCCCGTTGCCGCGATCGAATATGCACGGCAAGGCACAACCGCCTTCCTGGCCGGCATCATGACTGCGCCCTGGGAGTCGATGCTGCATGCGGCCGGCGAAGTCGTCGAAGCCGCACACCAACTCGAAGAAGACCTGCCCCGCGGCGCGCGCTGTCTAGGCATTCATTTCGAAGGACCGTTTCTCAACCCGAAGTTCCGGCGCGTCCATCAGCAGCAATGGATCCTGCCCGCGACGCCCGAACGCACCCGCGCGCTCGTTGAAGCGTGTAAAGGCGCGTGCCTGATGGTCACGATGGCGCCCGAAGTTGACGGCGTCTCCGACGCGGCGCGGTTTTTCATGGAACATGGCATCGTCTGCTCGGCAGGCCACACCGCCGCGCGCTACCGCGAAGGCATGCTGGCGATCGGCTTGGGTTTCCGCTCATTGACGCACGCGTTCAACGCCATGCCGCCGCTCGACCACCGCGACCCGTCTATTCTCGCGGCCTTCATTCAAGACGGCCGCACGACGGTTCAAGTCATCTGCGATGGCATTCACGTCGCGCCCGTTATGGTCGATTTGCTCTACCGTACGCTGGGCGAACGGCTGATACTCGCAAGCGACATCATGCCCTCAGCCGGACCGGGATACCACATCTCGGGTGGCGTCATGCGCGCGGAGGACGGCACGATTGCCGGCAGCGCGCTGCGCATGGACGATGCCGTCCGCAACTACATGGCCTACACCGAGCTGCCCTTTGCAAAGGCGATCGTCGCCGCGACGTCCGCGCCGGCAAAACTTCTCTCGCTCGATCGCGAGATGGGACGCGTCGCTCCGGGCGCACGCGCCGATCTTTCATTTTGGGACGCCGAATGCAACGTCACCGGCACGATGGTCGGCGGCGTCACCGTCTTTGGCGAAATCTTCGCCCCCGCCGCGGCATAAAAAAAAGGCGGCCCTTTAGCGAGGGCCGCCTTCTGAGCGAGGAAAGACTCGTTCTAGCGGTTAGGAACCGCCGGGGTTTGTGATCAGCGAGCCGCCGGCGACCGGAATGCTAACGGCGCCGGTACCCAACGACGGGCCGCCGGCTAATGCGCGTCCGGTGAACTTCGTGGCGTTTATTGTGATTGATGAAAACGCGAAGATGTCTCCAAAGAACGTCGCGCCGCCAAGCGTTGCCGAACTGCCGATTTGCCAGTAGATGTTGCAAGCGCTGGCGCCGTTCTGCAAAATCACGTTGCCGCTGGTGGTGCCGTTTAGGGTTGTCGTGAGCGTAGACCCTATCTGGAAGATAAAGACGCTCTGCGCGTTGCCGCCGCCGTCTAGTGTCAGATTGCCGGCCGCAATAGAAGCCGATGAAGTGGCTTTGTAGACTCCCGCAGGCAGCGTTCCCGTTGGGAAGCCGGGCACGCTCTGTTGGGATAGATCCGGAGTTCCAACAAACGAAGTCGTCGCCGGCTTTCCGGCGGCTGTATTATAGGCCGTCGTGAGAGCATTCTCGGCGGCCAACGGTACAGCGGCGTTTGTGTTAAACGTAGCCGCGTAGATTGCGTTAGGACCATCCGTATCGGTTCCGGGCGGATAGAATCCCGTGACTGCCGTTCCCGGTGAAACGCCGATAAGATCGTCGTTCGTGGTACCGGTGACCGCACCGGGCGCGAATGTCACGAGCGTGTTACCGACGTTCGTGATCGTGGAGCCGGCGAGCAGCGCGAACGGCGCGAGCGCAGGTCCGAGCGTGATGGCCGATGCTCCCTGGTTGCAAGACACCACCGGTGTCGCCGTGGGCGTGGGCGTGGGTGTCGGTGTCGGTGTCGGTGTCGGTGTCGGTGTCGGTGTCGGGGTCGGTGTGGGAATCGGCGTCGGCGTGGGCGTGTGGAACGCCGGCACGGTGCAATTGCTGCCGCACCCGCCTCCCGATCCGCCGCTGCACGCTACCAAGGCCGCGGGCGCTATAAGGACAAGCAGCGCAGCGAGCCGCAGAACGTAAGAGAGGCGGACCGGCTTAAGTATGTTCATTATCCTCACCTAGATCTTCAGACCCAGTCCGATATACGGACCGTTATGCGTCTGACCGATTGGAGCAGCGGCCGACTTCGCGGCCCACTGATCGGCGGCGTAGCCGCCGTAGAGATAGAGCGGGAAGTGCGACAGCGCGAGCGCGAGGCCAATATCGAGTTTCGTTATCGCGTACTGCTGGCGATAGCTCTTGCCGTTGTTCGGGCCGGCAGGGTTGGAGACGGTATAGCTGCCGCTTGCGCTCGGATAATAGAACGCTGAGCCAAACCAGCTGATTCCCGTACGCAACTCCGGCAATTTTTCGGCACCGAAGCCGATCGCGTTGAGACTCGGATATCCGTAGTTGGTGGCCGTTTGAAGGTAGCCCACGCCAACATAAATCTTGGGCTCGGCGACTTTATACAGCAAGCGCCCATCCAGGCTGCTCTGCCGCGCCATGAACACCGGCGTCAACGCCGTGCCGCCGTCGATGGTCGAGAACTTCGTATAATGCGTACCGAATCCGTCGGTCAAATTATCGCTGGTCACATAGGAGTCCAGGCGATAGTCGACTTTTAAGGCGAACGGCGAGTTTTTGAATACAATGGCCGCGGCGGCCAAGAGTGCCTTGCAATACTGGCCCGCGGAAAATTCGTTGTAATTCTGATCGTGTGCGACGGCCGCTTGAACGAACATGACGTATGGCGCTTCGGTCGGCGCCGGCGTCGGACTCGGCGCTATCGTCGGGGCAGCGGTCGGTTCAGGTGTGGGCGGAGGCGTCGGCGGAATGTAACGCACGACGACGACGCGTTTTGAGGGAACCCATTGCACATAGGCGCCCATGCTTTCGGAGATGACGCGGACCGGAACGAGCAAGACGCCCTTATAAAGGATGGGCGGCACGTCAAGCGGGCGCGTTTCGCCGTTGATGACGACCTCGGGTTTGTCCAGCGTCACCGAAACCGTCGCGCCGGCTTTCGTGGCGGTAATAGTCTTGCCGTCAGCGGATGCCGAAACGGTCGCGCCCATTTGTTCGAACATGCTGCGCAGCGGCACATAGAGTTGGCCGTCCTTGAGCAATGCGGCGAGCACGCGGCTCTGTTTGAGAATGTCCGGCTTGGCGTACACCGTGTGGTCATTGTAAAGAATTGGAATTTCGCCCGATGGCGGCGTACCGAACGCCGGCGGGGGCGCGGGCGAGGCCTGCGCGACTTGCGCCGCGTCCGCGCGGACCGCTGCTGGAAATCCAGCGAACAGCACTGCCAGCAGGACCGCCGC
The DNA here is from genome assembly GCA_038215615.1 of Vulcanimicrobiales bacterium. Classification (GTDB taxonomy): domain Bacteria; phylum Vulcanimicrobiota; class Vulcanimicrobiia; order Vulcanimicrobiales; family Vulcanimicrobiaceae; genus Rubrimentiphilum. The sequence continues at coordinate 9,825 of JBBQQR010000004.1, forward strand.
TGCGGTATACATCGTTTTATTCACCATTGCTCACCTGAAATTCCAAAATACATCACCGTTGAAGCACGGCGTATTCGCGCGCCAAAGCCATCGTTGCGAACATCGGAAACAGTCTGTCAAGTGCAGTGATGTGAAAGATGCGTGACAGGTTCCGGCCAGCCGCGACGCACAAATGGCTGTCGGCGTTATCGTTTACCGTCCATTTTTGCAGCGCGACCATAGCGTTGAGAAACGTCGTGTCGAGATAGCGCACGTGGGTAAGGTCGAAGATCGTCGTGGTCGAGCCGGTTTCTCGTATGGTCTCAAACCGCCGCTCGATCGCCGCCTTCTGCGAAATATCGAAGTCCCCGTGAAAAGCAAACTCCCGCGCATTCGCCATGTATGCTCAGTATGGACTGGCCTTGCCGTAGCGTCTGCGCATTTCTCACCGTGTTTTTTCGACGGTGCGTTTTTAACACAAGGAAGGAGGGGCGCCCGGTGGGTATAATTCCAGACTTAGTATCGGCCCCCGAGGTGAAGAAAAATGCGAAAATCTACCATGAATGGCTCACGAGTGACGCCCCAACGCCTTGCGAAGAATGCCATCCTCAATGGCTTGGACTCTCAGGAAACGACGGCCGTCTTGGAGAGCGCCGTACTGCTGAATCTGGCGGTCCGCGACCGGATCTATCAGCCAAACGAAAAGATTGACGAGGTCTTCTTTCCGCTTGACTGCGTGCTCTCGATCGTGACTCGCATGAAGGATGGCAACGCCATTGAGGTTGGCACGGTTGGCCGGGAGGGCTGCTCAGCCATCCCCTTGCTCTTGGGCGCCACGACAACCTTGAACGAATCGTACTGCCAGGTTGCGGGCGCCGCGATAAGAATCGACGCGGACATTTTTCAGTCGTTGCGGGCAAACCCGAAGTTCGGTCACCTGCTCGATCGTTACGTCCAAGCGTACGTCAACATGCTCGGGCAACTTGCCGCGTGCAACCGGCTGCACAACGTCTACGAGCGCTGCGCCCGGTGGCTGCTGATGACCCAGGACCGCGCCGGAACGAACGAGATAGGGCTGACGCACGAATACCTGGCAATGATGCTCGGCACTCAGCGTTCGGGGGTCACCATTGCGGCCGGCACCTTGCAGCAAGCCGGTTTCATAAGATACTTACGCGGCACCATCACCATTCTCGATCGCGAGGGGCTCGAAGGTGCATCTTGCGAGTGCTATGAGATTGCCCGCGAACAATTCGGCGGGCTGTTGCGCTCGACGAACACGCATTTTTAGTTTCGGCGAGCCGCCTTCACGGCTTTTACACGGGCGTCGCTCCCAAGTAGGCTTCCGCAACCGCCGGATTTTCGAGCAGCGCGGCACCCGAATCTTCGAATCGCATTTCGCCCGTTTCTAACACATAGCCGCGATTCGCGATGCGCAACGCCTGTTGCGCATTCTGTTCTACCAAGAGAATCGTCGTGCCGCTGGCGTTGAGCGTCTTGATGACGTTAAAAATCGTCTGCACGATAATCGGCGCCAACCCGAGCGAGGGCTCGTCGAGCATCAGCAAACGCGGCGAGCTCATGAGCGCGCGGCCGATCGCCAGCATCTGCTGCTCGCCTCCCGAAAGCGTGCCCGCAGATTGCGTAAGACGTTCCTCGAGTCGCGGGAAAGTCTCGATGACAAACGCCAGCCGCCGCTCGACCTCGCTCTTCGAGCGAACGGTATAAGCGCCGAGCGCAAGATTTTCGCGAACGGTCATACGCGTGAAGACGCGGCGGCCTTCCGGTGCGTGGCTCAGGCCCAGCCGCACGATTTGGTCGGGCGAGCATTTGTGCACATCGTTTCCATCGAAAGACACGGAACCGGTGTAGGGAGCCAGGCCGCTGATCGCGCGCAGAGTCGTCGTTTTGCCGGCGCCGTTCGAACCGAGCAGCGCGACGATCTCGCCTTCTTCCACTCGAAGCGAAACAGCGCGCAGCGCGCGGATGCCGCCATACGAAACGCTGAGGTCGCGAACTTGAAGAAAGCTCACGCGACCGCCGTGCCCAGATAAGCGGCAACAACGCGCGGGTCGTTGCGGATTTCCGCCGGTTTGCCCGACGCTATCCGTTCACCGTAGTCGAGCACCGTTATCTCATCGCTAACCCGCATGACCAGCCCCATATCATGCTCGATCAGCATCACGGTTATCCCACGCTCGCGAATTGCCGCAACCAGATCCGCAAGCTCCCCCTTTTCTCGCGGATTCATGCCGGCGGCGGGTTCGTCGAGCAGCAGCAGTTTGGGACGGCTCGCTAATGCGCGCGCGATCTCAAGGCGGCGCTGCGATCCGTAGGGCAGATTGCGGGCGTAGGTCTGGGCGACGCCTTCGAGCCCGACAAATCGCAGTAAGTCGCGGGCGCGTTCGCGCGCCGCTTTCTCCTCACGGCGCTGGCGCGGCGTATGCAGCAGAGAATCCCACAAGCGTGCATGTAAGTGCGCATCTTCTCCCGCCAGCACGTTATCGATGGCCGCCATGAACGAAAAGAGCCTGATGTTTTGGAACGTGCGCGCGATGCCGGCAGCCGCGATGCGATGCGACGGCCACGCGTCGATTCGCGCATCTTCGAAGAATATTTCGCCCGCACCGGGCCGGTAAACGCCGCTCACCATATTGAAGACGGTAGATTTTCCGGCGCCGTTGGGACCGATGACGGCGCAGATACTTCCGGCCGCCACGTTCAGCGACAGGTCGTTTACGGCGACCAGCTCTCCGAAACGCTTTGTGATGCGCTCAAGCCGCAGCATGGTGCAGTTCCTCTTGGCGCTGACGGCTCGGGAGAAGTCCCTCCGGGCGAAAAAGCATGATGCCGACTAAAATCGCGCCGTAGATAAAGAAATGGTAGTTCCCGAAATCCACGTGCAGGCCGGCGCTCGCGGCGATGGTGTTCGCCTGCGGAAGCACGACGTTGTTAACCAGCACCAGCACCAACGCGCCGACGATAACGCCCGGTATATTGCCCATTCCGCCGAGTACGAGCATCGACACGATCAGCACGCTGACTTGAAATTGAAAGAGGTCCGGCGAAACCAAGCTTAGTTTCGCGGCAAAGACCACGCCGGCCAAACCGCTGAACGATGCGCCGAGCGCAAACGCCGCGAGCTTTACGGCGGTCGTGTTGATGCCCATGTGGCGCGCGGCCAGTTCGTCCTCGCGAATCGCCATCCACGCGCGTCCGAGGCGGCTGTCGCGCACATTGTAGGCGAAAAACAGCGCCAAAGCGATGAGCGCCAGCACCACGTAATAGTACGGAATCGTGTTCTGACCGAACGAGCGGCCGAAAAACGAGGGAAAATCGAGGGCGCCGATGCCGTTTGGCCCGCCGGTGTATTTGGTGAGATTCTGGAAAATCTGCGGCACGATTTCGCCGAAGCCGAGCGTGACGATGGCCAAATAATCTCCGCGCAGCCGCAACGTGGGCGCGCCCAAAATAATACCGAAGACCGCCGCAAACGCGGCCGCCAAAAACAGCAGCAGCCAAAATGGCAGATGCAGGTTAAACAGCGGGCTGGCCATCATCGCATACGTATAGGCCCCAATGGCGAAGAATGCCGCGTAGCCGAGATCGAGCAGGCCGGCAAAGCCGACCACGATGTTCAGTCCGAGCGCGAGCAGCACGAAAATGCCGGCGTCCGCGAGCACGTTGAACGTCGCGTCATTGCGGTCGAAGAGCGGCGCGCACAAGAGCGCGGCGCCAAGCAGCAAGAACAGCGCACGCTTCACCCGTATGTCGGGCAAACGTTGCGCGACGGCGATGACGGCGATTGCAACCAAAAAATACGCGTAGATCATGCGCGCTCGTACACCGCTTCACCGAGCAGACCCGACGGGCGAAAGACCAGGACGAGGATCAAAATCGCAAAGACGGTGACGTTGCTCCACTGGCCGCCGAATTTCCAGGTTGCAAACGACTCGATGATGCCGATCAAAAATCCGCCGAGCATCGCGCCGGCGATGTTGCCAATCCCGCCAAGCACCGCCGCCGTGAACGCCTTCAATCCCGCTCCGAAGCCGTTGAAAAACCACGTCGACTGGTAGTAGACGCCCGAAACGAAACCGGCTACCCCTGCCAGCGCGCTGCCGATCAGAAACGTCAACATGATCGTTTTGTTGATGTTGATGCCCATGAGTTGCGCGGCGTCGCGGTCTTCCGCCGTAGCGCGCATCGCGCGGCCGAGCCGCGTGTTGTGAATAAAGAGCTGAAGCGCCACCATCATCACAACGGCTAGCCCGACGAGCAACAATTGCTGTGCTCCAATCGCAACCCCGGCGACCATAATCGATGGGTTAGGCACGACCGCCGGAAATGGAACCGGCGCCGGCCCTTTCCATATCTGCATCACGTTTTCAAGAATGAATGAGATGCCGATCGCGGTGATCAGCGGCGCCAAGCGTGGTGCATTTCGCAAGCGCCGGTATGCGAGCCGCTCGATCAGCACGCCGACGATGCCGCAGAGCAACGCCGCGCCGATCAGCGCGATCGCGACGTCTACGACAAGGGCCACGCCGTGCAATTCGCCGGAAACGCCGAGCGCCGTCAGTATCGTCAGCGCAAAGAACGAACCGAGCGTGTACACGTCGCCGTGCGCGAAGTTGATGAGCCCGATGATCCCGTAGACCATCGTATAGCCAAGCGCGATCAGCGCATAAATGCCGCCGAGGGAAATCCCGTTGACGAGTTGCGCCAGAAACTCATGCATGAGCTGGTTCAGCCGCGAAGGGCTAGAGCTTCAATTGGATCTGCCGGATAAAATACGATTGGCCGTTTTTGAAGCCATAGAGGCTCAGCACGGGGTTCGTAACGTCGCCGTACTTGTCGAAACTGATCGGCCCGATCGGCGTCTCGAGCTTCGTCGAGGCAACGTTACTGACGACCGTCGTGCGCGCCGGCAGCACGCCGTGGCCGCTCCGAATCGCGCGTATGATTGCACTCGCGGCCACTTGCGCTGCAGCGTACGCGTTGGCGCTGTACGGACCGATGTCGGCGTTGTATTTCGCCCGGTATGCTTTAACGAACGCCTGCGCGGCGGGGAGTTTCACTGCGTTCGGAGCCGCCAGCGTGTAATAGCTACCGTCTGCCTGCGCCGCCGCTACCGTCGCGAGATCCGCCAAACCGTCGCCGCCCATATATGCGGTCTTTCCCAGTCCGACGCTAAACATTTGCTTGCGGATCAACCCGCCGCCGGTGCTGGTGACGCCGCCGAAAAACACGACATCGGGTTTCACGGCGAGCACTTTGAGCAGCAGCGATTTAAAGTCTTGCGTGTTTTTGGCGAGATGATCGCGCCCGAGAACCGTGCCGCCGTCATTCGTGAAGTCTTTTTCGAAGCGGTCGGCCAAATCGAGTCCATACGTTTCGTTATCGTCGATGATATAAGCACGTTGGAATCCAAGCGAGCGAGCGAATTGCGCGAGTGCGGAACCTTGGCGCGAATCCGTGGTGCATACACGGAAAAACGTATTCAGCGATGGGTTAGCGCGCCGCAACTGCGCCGCTTCCGGTCCGATGGTCAGGTTATCGGCAACCACCGACGGCCCGACCTGCGCCATTCCCGCCGCGTTCGTCACCGGAATTTCCGCGCGCCCGACGTTGGAATTGTAGGGACCGACCACCGCCAGCACTGCCGCATCGCTGATGAAGCTGCGTACGTTGGAAACGCCCTGTTCGGGATTGTGCACGCCCTGCACCGAATCGTCGAGCGCTTCGCCTTGCAGCGTAAAGCCGCGCGGCACACTTTTTTGCGCCTGATCGATGGCGAGCAACGCACCTTGCTCGGTGCTGATTCCAACCGACGCGTCGCCACCCGAGAGCGGCAAATCGATTCCGATCTTCACAACTTGCCCCGGAGGAGCCGGGCTGGGAGCCGCGGTCACCGCAGTCGTGGTCGTCGTCGTACTTTTTGAAGTCGAGGCGTTGTTCGCACCGGAGCACGCCGAGAGCATCACAATTGCTAACACAGCAGAGATTCGCATGGCATTTTCGGTTACTTGTGCGCGCCAGAGCTCCTCCCAGCGCATTGATCAAGCGATGCTGACTTCGCGCTCCACACGGCTGCCGATCTGGTCCTTAGCCTTGCGAAGCTTCAAAATAGCGGGCCAGCAATGCGTATCCGCAGTGATCCCGCGGCGGCCGCGGATTATCTCTGGCGATTTGCCGCCAAGCCGCGAGGCTCCATGAATTCCTCAGCGAGGATCTCACCCGGGTGAATCGGCGCGAATTTTGCAAGTGCCATTTTCCTCTTAGTGATCTAGGCTGGTTCGAGTTCCCTCACGGCCGCTGCATTGAAGTACGCCGCCTTCGGATGGTGCATGATAATGGCCGCGGTCGATTGCTCCGGAACGATTTGAAAGGCTTCGGTGAGTTTCACGCCGATCGCGTTCCCGGCGTCGAGCAAACGGAACGCGATTTCGTGCTGTGAAAGGTCCGGACACGCGCCGTATCCCCACGAGTAACGCTTTCCGCGATCGCCGGGCAAACCCAATTCGGAGCGAATATGGCGATGAGCGTACTCAGCCAGCGCCTCCGCGCTCTGCACGGAAAAGCCGTGCAAGAAATACGACTCGCTGTACTCGCCGGCAGCATGGAGTTCGGCGATGCGTTCCGATGCGCGCGATCCGACGGTAACGACTTGAAGCGCTACCACATCTACACCGCGTCCGCCCTCGGGTTCGCGCAGATAATCCGCCAGCGATAAGTGTTCGCCGCCGGCCTGGCGCACAAACGTGAACCGCGCGATTTCGCGCGACGGATCTTCCGGATCGTACACAATCGCATCGTTGCCGCTTCCCGCCGCCGGAAAGTAGCCGTACACAAAGCGCGGCTCCAAAAACTCCGCGGCCGATTCCTGATAGCGCTGTAAACGCGGTTCGAATTCCTCGCGTACGAGTTTTTCGAACGCGTCGCCTTTGGTGTTCGCAGCTCCCCACGACAACCGGTACAAGCTGCGCATGTCAAAACACGGCCAGAGTTTGGCGGAATCGACGTCGCGCATCGAGCGCGTCCCAAAGAACGGCGGCTTGGGAATGGCGGGACGGTCGGCTTTCACGGCCGAGTATTGTATGGCCCCGTTACTCGCCGCTACGGCCGGCGCGGCGGCGCGCGGCGCGAGCGCCTCGCGCTTGGCCTGCTCGATGAATTTTTCACGCGCGGCCGGATCGCCGGTCAGCGTCTCCATCACCTGCAAACCTTCGAACGCATCTTTGGCATAAAACAAGCCCGGCTCGAAATAACGGTTTCCTTCGAGCACGGAAATCCGCCGGCCGAAATCGCGATTGATCGCCGCGCCTCCCACGAGTACCGGAAACTCCAAGCCGCGCGTATCTTGCTCTTGCACGCACACCGGCATCTGTTTGCTCGTCGAGACAAGTAGCGCCGAAAGCCCGATCGCGTCGGCTTTTACTTCGACCGCTTTTTCTAAAATGGTATTCATCGGCACTTGCTTGCCGAGATCGAAAACAGTATAGCCGTTGTTGGCCAGAATTGTGTGCACAAGATTTTTACCGATGTCGTGCACGTCGCCAAAGACCGTCGCGAGCACAACCTTGCCTTTGGTTTGGCCTTCCTTCTTCTCAAGGAATTGCTCCAGATGCGCGACGGCTTTTTTCATGACCTCGGCCGACTGCAGTACGAACGGCAAGATCAGCTCGCCCGCGCCGAACTTGTCGCCGACTTCCTTCATGGCGGGCAGCAGTATTTCGTTGAGCACTTCGACCGGGCCGCGCGTCAGCAGCGCCTCGTCGATCTTGGCTTCGATACCGTCTTTGCGGCGACGCAGGATCGCGTTGTGAATGCGCACGTCCGGCGGCGCATCGGCGTCGTCGTCCTTCTTCTCGCCTTTGCCGTCGGCCGAAGAAACGGCACCTTCGTAGTGTTCGATCAAGCGCTGCAGCGAGTCGGGACGGCGGTTGAACACCATGTCGTCGCAGAGTTCGCGTTCGGTCGCGTCGAGTTCGGCGTACGGTGTAATCTCTTTGGCGTAGACCAGCGCCATGTCGAGGCCCGCTTGCACGCAGTGATGCAGAAAGACGGAATTCAGCGCCGCCCGCGCAGCCGGATTCAAGCCGAACGAGACGTTGCTGACGCCCAGCGAGGTCAGCACGCCCGGAAGCGCTTCTTTGATCGCCTTGATGCCGTCGATCGTGTCGACCGCAGAGTTGATGTACTCTTGATCGCCGGTCGCGAGCGTGAAGGTCAAATCGTCGAATATCAGCGCGCCCGCGGGCAGACCGTACTCGTTAACCACGATATCGTAGATGCGTTTGGCGACTTCGAGCTTGCGCTCGGCGGTTTTCGCCATGCCGGTTTCGTCGATCGTAAGCGCGACCACGGCCGCGCCGTGCTCCATCGCCAGCGGCAGCACCGCGTCGATCTTCGCGCGGCCGCTCTCAAGATGCACCGAGTTCACGATCGCGCGGCCGGGGTAGGCTTCGAGCGCCGCTTGCAGCACCTTGGGTTCGGTCGAGTCGATCATCAACGGAACCTCGACCGATTGCGCGAGCTTGCGCACGATCAGGCGCATCTGCTCGTCCTCGTCGGTGCGTTCGGTTAACGCGCAGCAGATGTCGAGCGCGTGCGCGCCGCCTTCCACCTGCTCGCGCGCGACCAGCGTGATGTCGTCAAAGTTCTCCTCGAGCAACAGCCGTTTGATTTTGCGCGAGCCTTGCGAATTGATCCGTTCGCCCACCAGCAGCGGTCGCGGCTCTTGTTCGAGCGCGGTCGCGGTCATGGCCGATGCGGCGAATTGCTTGGGCTGTGCGACCGGAATGCGGCCGCGCTTGCCGGCCCGCGCCAGCGCGTCGACTTCCGCGCGGATTGCAGCGATGTGCTCGGGAGTCGTACCGCAACAGCCTCCCACGACGTTCACGCCGAAGTCGCGGACGAACTCCGCCAGCTCGCGCGCGAGTTCCGCGGGCGTTTCCGGATAAATCGTTTCACCGCGCGGCCCCATCAGCGGCAAGCCTGCATTCGGTACGACGGAGATGTACCGGTCGGAGTTTTCGCACAGGTAACGGATCGGATCGCGCATTTGCGACGGTCCGGTCGAGCAGTTCAAACCGATCACGTCGACGGGCAGCGCGCCGACGGCCGCGCAAATCGCGCGAACGTCGGTTCCCAGTAACATGCGCCCTTCGGTGATCAGCGTCGGCTGCGCCTGGATGGGAACGCGGCGCATGCCTTTGCTGAATTCGCGCGTGATGCCGGCGACGGCCGCTTTGAGCTCAAGCAGATCTTGCATCGTTTCGAGCAGCAAGAAATCTGCGCCGCCTTCCACCAAGTACCGCGCCTGCTCGCCGTACAAGTCCGCGATCTCTTGGAACGTAATTTTTGAAAGCGACGGATCCGACGACGAGATCAGCATGCCCGTCGGGCCCATGGAGCCCGCCACAAAACGTGGGCGATCGGGCGTGGAGTATTTGTCGCACGCGGCGCGCGCGAGCTGCGCGGCGGTGCGGTTGACTTCAGCGACTTTGCTCCCGAGTTCGTATTCGTCGAGTTTTAGACGGGATGCCGTGAACGTGTCGGTTTCGAGGACCTCGGCGCCCGCTTCCAAATACTTTTCATGGATATCGCGGACGATATCCGGGCGCGTCAAAACGAGAGCTTCGTTGCAGCCCTGATAGCGAACACCGCCGAAATCGTCGGCGGTGAGTTCGAGGTCCATGATTTGCGTGCCCATGGCCCCGTCGAAAACGAGCACGCGCTCGCCCAAGAGTTGCAGGTAGTCCGCCAACGTTATCCTTCGCGGGCGCTGATGTCGCCGACGGCGCGCCCAGCCCGATTATATACTATTCCGCGCTCGAGGTCCGCGAGTTTCGTCAGCTGCGCGGGCGAGAGCGCGCCAAGGCTCTTGAGCATCGTCAGAACCGCCGGGCCGCGAGCGCGCGCCGTTCCGTCGAGCACTTTACAGGCTAGGCCAAGGCCCGGACTCCGCACGCCGACGCCGTGCACGCCTTCGGCTCCTGCTTTGCACACGATGGAACCGCCGCCGGCCTCCATTAAACGGGCGTCGAATTCGCCGGTGCCCGAAACGTACTCCGGGAATGCCGTCATCGCATCGCGCACGACCGCAAGCGCCGCGGCATCTTCGTCGTTCAAGCCTTCAGGCTCGGCGAGGCGGAGAAACGACAGCGCTGCGTTGCGCAGCGGAACGGCGTAGACGGGAATGCCGCATCCATCTATGCCGACCGGCATCTCTGCCATCTTCACATCGCTGACGCGCGCGCAAAACTCCAAGATCAGTTGCTCCGCGGGATTCTGCAATTGGAGATACGTCCGGGCATCGGCATTCATGATCTTGCACAACGCGAGAATGCCTGCGTGTTTGCCCGAACAGTTATTGTACATCGGCGTCGGCAGAAGGCCGGCGCGTTCGAGCTCGAGCGCCGCGGCCGCGTTATACGGCGGATGAACGCCGCATTGCAGCGCGTCTTCGGACATGTCGATCTTCTGCAGAATCGATCGCACCGCTTCGAGGTGAAACGACTGTCCGCCGTGCGAGCCTGCCATAACGGCGATCTCGCGCGGTTCGAGTCCAAAGCGCTCGCGCGCGCCGGCTCCGATAACCGCCGCGGCGATAAACGGCTTCGCGCTCGAGCGCAGGAAAACTGGGAAGTTGTCGATGTCCCCAAAGGCGAGCACCGTTTTCCCGCGCGCATCAACGGCGCAAGCAGCGATATCGTGGATCGACTCCACAATACCGCCGCGAGTAACGTGAACGCTAAACGAGGGCAGCTTCGACAATCCGCGTTTCTTGTTCGGCGAATACGGGGTTTGAAAGATAGCGTTCGCCTGTATCAGCAGCAACGGTCACGATGACTTTGCCTTTCGACTCGGGCCGCGCCGCGACTTGCAGGGCTGCCCAAATATTCGCGCCCGATGAAACTCCGACCAGCATACCTTCTTCGCGCGCCGCGCGGCGCGTCGTCGCGATCGCGTCCGCATCGGTGACGCGGATCACTTCGTCATAAATTTCGGTGTTGAGAATCTTCGGAACGAAGCCCGCTCCGGTTCCTTGAATCTTGTGCGGGCCGGGCGTGCCGCCGGAGAGCACCGGCGAGGCGTCGGGTTCGACCGCGACGATCCGGGCGGCGGGCTTGCGCTCGCGCAGCACCTCTCCCACGCCGGTAATCGTACCGCCGGTTCCGATGGCCGCCACGAAGACGTCGACGGTGCCGTCGGTGTCGCGCCAAATCTCTTCGGCCGTCGTGCGGCGATGGATCTCGGGGTTGGCCGGATTCTCGAACTGCTGCGGCATGAAATACTTGGGCGGGTCGCTCGCCCGAATCTCATTGGCCTTGGCAATCGCGCCCTTCATACCCTCAGCACCCGGCGTCAGCACGACCTGTGCGCCGTAAGCTTTAAGGAGGTTCCGGCGTTCGACGGTCATCGTATCGGGCATGACCAGAATCAGCGGATAGCCCTTAGCGGCGGCCACAAACGCCAAAGCAATGCCGGTATTTCCGCTGGTCGGCTCGATGATCACGCTGTCCGGACGAAGCTGTCCGTCGCGTTCGGCGGCTTCGATCATCGAAATCCCGATGCGGTCCTTCACCGAACCGCCCGGGTTGAACGACTCCATTTTGACGGCAACTATTCCGGGCAGTCCCTTGGCCAGCCGTGGAAGCTTAACGAGCGGAGTGTTGCCGAAAGAGTCGGCCAAATTTTCGTAGATGCGGCTCATGAAAGCCAAGAACCGCGCCGGCCCGGCAAAAGCTGCACAGGCCGCGCCCGCGGTTCGACGGAAAATAGCGCTCGTGTTCTCCCTGGCCGGCAAGTCATTATATGTCGAAGCGATCGATCTTTGGATCGATTCGATGACCTCGCGCGGCCGCTGCTACGTTTCGCACGGTCACTCCGATCACGCGCGTGAACATGACACGATCGTCTCGACTCCCAACACTGCGGCAATCTGCCGCGCGAAATTCGCGCGCCGCAATGCGCGCGCGACGCAACCGTCGCTACTGGCCGGATTCAAAACGCCGAAACCGCCGCGGCCGCCCAGCATCTTTGAAGAGCATGGGTTCAATCAACCGTGGGAGAGCGGAAATCACCGGCTAACGTTATTTTCCGCCGGTCACGTGCTCGGCAGCTCGCAGATTCTGATCGAAGGCGAGCACGGCAATTTCGTCTACACCGGCGACTTTAAACTCGCCGCGTCGCTCACGGCCGAGACGCCCGAGGTCAAACCGTGCGATCTCGTCCTGATGGAATGCACCTTTGGCCGGCCGCAATATGCATTTCCGCCGCGCGAAGAAGTGGCCGCGGAAATGATCGCGTTCGCGCGCGACGCGCTCGAGGCCGGAGCCGTGCCCGTCTTCTTCGCGTACTCTTTAGGGAAGGCGCAAGAGGCGGTAGCAATTCTCGGCAGCGCGGAGATCGGCGTGACGGTGCACGGCACCATCGAGACGTTGTGCCGCGTCTACGAGACGTGCGGCGTGCAGCTTCCGAAATACGAACGCTACGATGTGCTGACGTTTAAGGCAGACGGCGCCGTCGTTTGGCCGCCGTCGGGAAAAGCGCTGCCCAAAGCTTTGCGCGGCAAGCCCGTGCGGACCGCGGTTTTGACCGGCTGGTCGATGGATCGCAGCGCGAGATTCCGCTACGGCGTCGACCGGTGTTTCCCGCTCTCCGACCATGCCGATTATCCCGCGCTCCTTCGCTACATCGAATTGGCGCAGCCCAAGAAAGTTTTACTCAATCACGGCTGGCCCGATTTCGTCCACCGGCTGCGCCGCCTCGGTATCGACGCGGAATACTTAGAGGAACACTCGCAGCTAGCGCTGTTCTAGCAATGCTCCGCTTCGGTGAGACCTGCGCGGCGATTGCGGCTCGGGCCGGAAAGCTCGAAAAGATCGCGCTGCTCGCGGAGTACTTCCGTTCGCTCGATGACCCCAACCTCAGCGCGGCGGCACGCTTCTTCACCGGCAACCCGTTTGCGGCACGCGACGATCGCAGCCTGGGCATCGGCTGGCGCACGATCGTCACTGCCGCGCAGACCGCGTGGGGGTTTAAAGAGACGGAACTTGGCGCGAATTATCGCGAGTATGGCGATCTCGGTGCAGCGCTCGGGCCGTTCGTTCGTCCGGCCATGGACCTGGCGCTTTTCTCCGAGACGCTGACGCCGGCTGCGCTCTATGCGCTCTTCGAAGAGATCGCTAATGCGCGCGGTAAGGCCGCCGGAAGAAAACGCGCAGCGCTGAGCGAGCGCATTTTGCGCGCGTGCACGGATGCGACCGAAGCCACCTACGTAATCAAAATCGTGACGGGCGACCTGCGGATCGGTTTGCGCGAAGGGCTGGTCACTGACGCGATCGCCAAAGCATTCGATCTCGACGCGCACGACGTCCGGCGCGCGGTCATGGCATCTGGCGATATCGGCGCGGTCGCGATCGCGGCGCGCGCCGGCAAGCTCGGCGAATTGCGCGTGACGTACGGCTCACCGATCGGTTTCATGCTGGCGTCACCGATGCTGTACGGTTCCGATTACAAGGATCTTCGCACCGGCACATGGCTTGCCGAAGAAAAATTCGACGGCATCCGCGCGCAGGCGCACAAGATCGGCGAGCGTATCAACCTCTTCTCGCGCACCTTGAACGACGTGACACAATCCTACCCGGAAGTTGCCGCTGCGCTAAAAGCGATTCCCGGCAACTTCATGCTCGACGGCGAGCTCGTTGCGATGCGGGGTGAGAACGTGCTGCCGTTTCGCTATCTGCAAGCGCGCCTGCAGCGCAAGACCGTCGAAGCGGAGCTTCTCGAGGAAGTTCCCGTCAGCTACTTCGTTTTCGACATGCTCGCCGGAGGTGACGATTTTTTGCTAGACGAGCCGCTGATCTCACGGCGTGAGCGCCTGGCAAAAGCGATCGCGCCATCTGAACACGTGGAAATCGCGCCGTTCACGCGTCTTTCCGAAACGCCCGCACCCGAAGAATTGCACGCGCTCTTCGATGCGGCCCGAGCGCGCGGGCACGAAGGCCTCATGCTCAAGCGCAGCGATTCGCCGTACTATCCCGGGCGGCGCGGCAAATGGTGGCTCAAGCTCAAACGCGAGCTCTCCACGCTCGACGTCGTTGTCGTCGCGGTCGAGTGGGGACACGGCAAGCGCGCCAAAGTTCTTTCCGATTATACGTTCGCCGTGCGCGGGCGCGACGGCGAGCTCCAGACGATCGGCAAAGCCTATTCGGGCCTCACCGACGCGGAGATCGCCGAGCTGACGCCATGGTTCTTGTCGCACGCCCTTCGACAGGCTGAGGGACACAACCGATTTCCGCATGCCATCGCGGTCGAGCCCAAAATCGTACTCGAGGTCGCCTTCGACATCATCCAACCAAGCGGACTGCACGAGAGCGGGTTCGCGCTGCGCTTTCCCCGCATCGTCCGGCTGCGCGACGACAAGCCGGCCGGGGAGATCGACACCATCGGGCGGGTCGAGGAAATCTACCGGGAGATGCTCGCCCGCGAGGGGCTTTCCCAGGCCTAAAACTTATGCATAATCTAACGTTTCCCGGCGGTAGGGCAGCGGGGCGTTAAGGCTCCTTGCGGGAAGCCGATTCGATGCGCAAATCCCTGATAGGCGTCCTTTTTGTCGTTCTCGCAGCCGGGTGTTCTCACGCCGGTTCGGGAGGGGTGGTTCCAGGCTCGGGCACAACGGCGCTGCCGCTTACTCCGCAGTCGGTTTCGCCCGGAACCATTACGGCCGCGCCGATGGCGAAGACCGATATTCTTCCCGCGAGCGCGATGGTAACGCCGCCGCACTCGGACATCGCCCAACCACCGCTCAACTGGTCGCAAGTCCCCGGCACGGCGAGCGTCGTCGCCGCCAGCCCGGACGGGTCGCTGTGGGTGCTTTCAGATCAGCCGAGCAGCAGCTCGGATAAATATATTTGGCATTACGCCTCGGGCGCCTGGACGAACATTTCGGGTCTTGCGTCGCGTCTTTCCGTTGCAGCCGACGGTTCGCTATGGGCGATCAATTCGGGCGGCGGCATCTGGCACTACGCCAGCGGAACGTGGACCTCGCCGGGCGGCGGCGCCACCAACAGCATAACAACCGACTCGACCAACGGAATTTACGTCCTTTCCAATGGCGGCTCCGGCCCCGACCGCGCGATTTGGCATTACTCGCCGAGCGGCGGATGGACGCAGCTCAACGGTTCGGGCGTCGTCCTGGCCGCGAATTGGGACACCAACAATTTCCCGGCCGGAGCGGGCATGACCGGCGCGATCAATGCCGGCGGACTCTACATCCTGAGTTCATCCGGTTCGATCTGGTATGAGAATGCGAATCTGACCTTCACCCAAGTTCCCGGTGCGGCTTCGGCCATCACGCCGACGACCAACGGCGGCTTCTTCGTCTTGGGTTATCCGACGGCGCCGTCCGGCAATCAAGTCTATTACTTCGATCTGAATACGCCGGGATTCACCGCGCAAAACGGCGCCGGACTGCTCAGCATCTCCGCCGGATCGAATCTCTATCTCACCAGTTCGTCAGGCGCGATTTATTCGGCTGCGCTGCCGGCGTTCGGTCCCGTCGCGAGCATCGTGATGACCGATTCGGGTGGAGCGGCATATACGAACACGACGCTCGGCACGCCGAAAACCGTTCCGCTGACCATTGTCGAAAAAGACGTCAACGGCAAGACGATTACCGGAACATACACGCTCCCGATCACGTTTACGACCCTCGATGCAACCGGAAGCACCAGTCTGAACGTCAGCTCCGTTCCATCGTCGACCACTTCTGTCACCATGACGTACAACGGCGGCCCGTCGTTTACCGGAACGCGCTTCAGGGCCTTCGTCGGTGGCGTGCTCCTCGGATCGTTCCTGGTCACCGGACCTTGCCCTATTCCGACCGCAGGTGTCTCGCGCGCGGGCTTCTATCCGTGCGATCTGCAATCCGCGTATAACCTGGCCTCAAGCTCGGCGTCAGGCGGCGGAACGCAAACCGTCGCGATCGTTGACGCGTATGACGATCCGACCGCCGAGAGCGACCTCGCGGTCTACCGCAGTGCGTTCGGCCTGGCGCCGTGCACGTCGGCAAACGGATGCTTCAAGAAGCGCTCGCAAACCGGCGGGACCACCTATCCGATTCCCGACGCGGGTTGGGCCGGAGAAGTTTCGCTGGATCTCGACATGGTCTCCGCGATCTGTCCAAACTGCAAGATTCTGCTCATCGAATCCACCACGAACTCATTCTCCGATATGTTCGCGGCCGAGAACGAGGCCGTCATTCTGGGAGGAACTGAAGTCAGCAATAGCTGGGGCGGGAGCGAAAGTTCCGGCATTCTCTCGTCTGAGGTCAACTTCAATCATCCGGGCGTTCCCATCACGGCCAGCACGGGCGACAACGCCTTTGGCGCCGGCGTAAGCTATCCGGCATCGTCGGCCTTCGTGACGGCGGTGGGCGGCACGACTTTGGCCGCTATATCCGGCGGCCGGGGATGGACCGAAAGCGCTTGGGGCACGACGACTGCAGGCAGCGGCACCGGCAGCGGCTGCAGCGCGTTTATTGCCAAGCCTCTTTGGCAGACCGACCCGGGATGCGCGAAGCGCATGACCAGCGACGTCTCTGCCGTGGCAGATCCCGCAACCGCAGTCTGGACGTATGACACGTATCAGTCGACCGGATGGGGACGCGTCGGCGGCACGAGCGCATCGGCGCCGATCATCGCGTCGGTCTACGCCATCGCCGGCAATGCATCGACCGTCGTGGCCGGATCGTATCCGTACTCGCACACGGGCTCGCTCTACGACATCACGACCGGCTCCAACCAAAGCCCCGCCGATCCAACGTGCGGCGGCACTTCGGCGTATTTCTGCAACGCTCAAGCGGGCTATGATGGACCGACCGGACTGGGCACTCCCAACGGCGCCACCGGTGCGTTCAGCCGTCCCGAATCGGTTAACCTACCCGGGCCGCTGACCAACGAGAACTATCACCCGGGTCCGTACCGTCGGCTCTGCGGTGCTCCCGACGCACTGCACGTCTCTTGCTTCGCGCTGCTGCGCACCGACTAGCTAGAGCCGCGTCGCCTTCGGTTCGGGCGCGGACGGGCCTTGCAGGGCGTCGATAATCTGCAGCGGCGTTCGCAGCTGGGCGATGAGTTCTTGGGCCAGTTGCAAATCCGACGGCTTGGAATGGTGCAACCGCTCGATCGCGAGCGCCGCCGTCATCGCTGCAGCGGCCTCTGCGCGACCGCGCGCGACGTTTCCGCGCTCCGCGTCGGCAGCTCCAATATACGCGCCCAAGCCGGTTTCAAAGAGCCGCAGTTTGTAGCGGACGTCGGCGCGACCTTCTCCCCGGCCGCACGCTATCGCCTGGGATTTAAGCGCGACGAAGGCGTTGTAGGACGGCTGGGGTTTGGCACGCATCGAATCGCGCGCCGCTTCGAATCCGTGCAGAAATGTTTTATACGAGCCGCGACCGCACCGCGCGCCGGCAGCCGGCGAAAGCGCCGCCAGTAAAACAAAGGACGCGGCAAACACGGAAAGAGTGCGCATGTCTTTTACAGTCTCCCATCGTCGAGCAAAACGACGCGTTCGGCGGCGCGGCGGATCCGGTAATCGTGCGACGTGATGACCACGGTCGTTCCGCGCTTGCGTGCCAGATCGGTCAGAATATTCGTGACGATCGCACCGTTCTCGGCGTCGAGCTGCGAGGTCGGCTCGTCGGCGAGAATGGCGCACGGATCGCCGGCCAGCGCCCGGGCGATGGCGACACGCTGCTTCTCACCGCCGGAGAGCTCGCGCGCGGGCCGATTCGCCTGTTCTTCCAAGCCCAGCTGCCCGAGCAGATCGGCAGACGATTTGCGCGCGCGCCGGCCCCGAATGCCGCGCACGTTGTAGGCGATCTCTACGTTCTCAGCCCCGGTCATGGCGTTGAAAAGATTGAATCCCTGAAAAACGTAACCAAAATGCCGCAAGCGGAAACGTGACAGTTCCTTGCGCCCCAGGCGGGTAATATCGGTTCCTAAGACGGCTACGCTGCCGGAGCTTGGTGTCAGCAAGCCGCCGATGATAGAGAGCAGCGTGCTTTTTCCCGACCCGGACGGTCCCATGATCAGCAGCAACTCGCCCTGCCGGATATCGATCGACACCCCTTTGAGCGCGCGCACCGGTTTCGTGCTCGCGTACGTCATGCGGAGGTCGTGGGCTGCCACGGCAACTTTCTCAAGCATGCTAGGCTCGGAACACCAAGGCGGGATCGGAGCGAACCACGCGCTGCATCGCGACCACCCCCGCGCCAATGCAAATAACGAGTGCCGCGGCAAGCACCAGCAGCGCCCCGCCCGGCGTGATCAGAATGTCGACACCGCGCTCGGCCGCTATGCCGCGAATCGCGAAGGTTAGCGCTAAGCTCAGCACGTAGCCGATCAGCGCCATGCATGTGGCCTGCAATGCGATCACGCCGTACAGATAGCCGTCGTTGACGCCGATCGCTTTGAGCGTCCCGTATTCCTGGAAGTGCTCGTTGATTGAAGTATAAAGAATCTGGCCCACGATGACCACTCCCACGAAGGCGCCCATCAGCGCGATCAGCGACAAAATAAAACCGATGCCCGTACGCTTGACCCAGTAGTCGCGGGTCGCCGTCAGCATCTGGTCGCGCGTCATCGCGCGGACGTGTGGAATGCTGCGCTGGATTGCGGCAGCAAGCTGCGCGGATGCGGCCGGGTTTTTCGCTTTCACCATGACATACATGATCGGATCGGTCTCTTCCAGCGGCGGCGGGGCCGCGCCGGGCGGTGAGAAAAACGACAGCGCGGACGGAGTATAGGCGTTCGCTGTTTCGAGCGACGTGTAAAAAAACGTCGCCGATACGACCGGCTGGGTGCCGTGCGTCTCGTAAGCCAGATGTGCCGGCAGCGTTCCAATAACGCCGCTCTGTCCGGCGCCCAGGTCCAAGATATGCAGCTGCGTGGCGTCCACCGCAAAAGCGTACGGTTTCTGCAAGAGATCGAGCGTAGCGCGGTTAGAGTTCCCCGGATTAAAGAGCGTCCCGCGCGGATTGAAACCGATCACGCGACCAAGCGCCAATTCGTCGTGCGGGCTGCGCCAGCGCGCGACGCCCAGCGAGAGCGCTTCGGCTCGCGCGACGCCGGGAATAGCGCGAATTTTGGCAACCGTACCGTACTCTATCGGCAGCGTGCCTTCAAAGTACAGCATCTCGGGCGCACTGACCCACACGTCGGCGCTGGATTCGGCAATCGGCAGCGTTGCGGAATTGGAGAACCCGGTGAAAAGCGCAACCTGAACGGTGAGCAGCGTGACGGCAAAAACGATGCCGCAGAGCGCCACGAAAAAACGCGGCAGGTCTTCGAACAGCGTCTTGCGCGCGAGGGTGAGAATATTACTTGTTCTTGAAGCGCGCGGTGCGCTTTTCGTTGTAAGACGCTATCCCTTCTTTGGCGTCTTCGCTCTTGAACAGCAGCGACTGCAGCTCGCGCTCGAGCGCGAGCGCATCTTGCAGCGGCAGTTCCATGCCGGTCTGCACGGCGCGTTTGATATGACCGACCGCCATCGGCGCCTTGTTCGGCGACGTGAACTGCTTGGCGTACGTGAGCGCTTGATCGCGGAAATCGGCCGCGTCGCCTTCGTAGACGTCGTTGACGATCCCCCATTCCAGCGCTTGTTCGAAGCTGAACGTGCGGCCCAGCGCCATCAGTTCAATCGCGCGGGATTTGCCCACCAAACGCGCCAGCCGCTGCGTGCCGCCGGTTCCCGGCAATACACCCAGCGACACTTCGGGCAGACCGATCTTGCCCGCGTCTTGCCGGCCGATGCGGATGTCGCAGGCCATCGCGATCTCCAAACCGCCGCCGACGCAGTGGCCGTTCAGCGCCGCAATGACGAGTTTGGGCGTCTGTTCGAGCTTCGAGAGCGTCTCGTTGGCGTGCAGGCAGAAATTGTATTTGAACTCAGGCGTGACCGAGTTGAGCATCGCGATATTCGCGCCGGCCGAAAAGAATTTCTCGCCCTTGCCGGTGAGCAAGATGACTTCCACTTCCTGATCGAAACGAGCGTCCAAGATGGCCTCGTCGAGCTGGCGCATCATTTCATGCGTGTAGGTATTGGCCGGCGGATCGTCCATCTCGATGATGGCGACGTGTCCGTCTTTCGAATAATTAATAACGCGCTTTCCGTCGAAAGCGCGCGCTTCACGCCCGAACGGCGTTTGCACTGTGGCCGGCCCGTTTGCAATAGTCGCCATTACTCTTTTCCTTTAGGTGCGATCCAGTTGGAATCTTTGGTCAATGCTTGAACTGCTTTTTCATCTGCGGCAGTTGGCAGAACCGACGGCAGATAGGCATCCCATTCGGCTTGCGTAAGCGATCGCCCGTCAGCGGCCCAGTACTGGCCGGCGTACTGTCCGATTTTCCGGTTGAAGCGGATGTCCGGCACGTAGAGTTTCGTCTCTGCGGCGTTCACGGCGTTGACGCGCTCCACCGTTTTTCCGATCTCGTCATAGAATTGTCCGCGGGCGCGTTCGTTGAGGTGTTCCTTGTCGGCTTTTTCGCCGGTCTTGTCCTCGTCCACGCGGCCTTTGATGCCCCACGTGTACGCCCACTGTGCCGAACCGGAATGGTCGGTACCGAAAAGATCGAGCGAGCCCGAAATCCACTTGTTGTAATATTTCTGCTGCATCTCGACCGGCACGACGCCGGCCTGTGCGATGCGGCGCAATCCCGAGATGCCGGTTCCCATGTGATAGGACTCTTCGCGCAGCATCGGTCCCATAGATTGCGCGAGCGGCGCGAAGCCGGAGTGCGAGAGCATCGTCAGCTGGAACTTGCCGTCGCGGTCCATGAAATTCGTGTAGGCGAAGAAATCCAGCCAGTGGGTGACGTCGTCGTTAAAGGCGTTGAGCAGGCGGTTCTTTTTCCCGTAGGCGCGGCGCTCCAGCAGTTTTTGCGCTTCGATTTTTCCATCGTTGCCGAAGTGCTTGATCAGCAGATGACACATCTGGTAGCCGTGGCGCGTCTCCTCGACCATAATGCGCACCAGCGATGCCAGATCGTATTCTGACGGCGCGTTGTTCACCAGGAAGCGCTGCTGTTCGTTGGAAGCGAATTCCGTGTCGCCCTGATAGACGATCATGTTCATGAGCGCGTCGCGCATGCGCTGGTCGGGGACTTCCATCAGCTTGTCCCAACGGCGCTGCCCTTGAAAGTCGCCGAAATAGATTTCAGCCGTGGGCAACTCGCCGTACTTCGCCTCGAATTGGTAGCCGGGCATAAACCGGTCGATCAGCTCTTTGTTCAAGCCGATATCGTTTTGCCAATCCGCCAGCAAAGCCAGCCAGTCATCGAAGGTCGCGATGCGCGCCATGAAACTCCCCGCCCTAGGCTGTGTGAAAGAGAAATATTGCTTGGTCGCGTATTGGGTTCCTCGATGCAGCGAACTGTTTCCGCCCTGCTCTCGACTGTATTGCTTGCGCCGCTTCTCTGCGCGCCGGCAGCCGGAGCGCAAGACAGGGTTGCTTATACGGTCGGGCAGTTCCGTTTTAAGGGCACTTTTACGCAAGCCGCTGTGTGGCAGGGCGGCGTCGTTACGGTCCATTGGACGCTTGCCTTCTCGACTGCCAGCAGGGGGAACGGCGAGGCCGTGGGCTCCGGGGAGAACTGGGACGGAAAGGCGACGGTCAACGTAACCGGTACGGTTACTGCGAACGGGGATCGTATGTGCAGCGGTACTACAAGTTTTACTGCGCCGATCCAGATCGAATGGGGCGTCGAGCGAGGAAAATCCCGTTCGCTGAAGTGGTCTTTCCTGAATCCATCGGCGCTGCCCGACGTGTGCCGGGCTCCCACGGGCTACTTCGCGTTTACCTCAGAAGATTACGTTCAGCCGTTCACGCAGGCGGGGATTCCTTGGCCTGCCATCCCACTGGCCGGAAGCGATCCCGATCCGAATGATGTTGCCGCCGGGAAATCGATTTCGGTACATTACGTCGGGGATAGCAAGTGGACTCCTCCTCCCGTGCCGGCAGGCTCATGCGGACGCGGTTGTCGTCAAGAGGCCCATTCTTTGCCGACCCATCGTACGTATGATCTCAGCGCGCTGCTGATACCGGGTGAACAGCGCGCGTCACCGCCCACGGCCGGGGGACATTGCAAGTTCACGGTTACTTTCGTTAGTGGTGAGGCGCAGGTCGTGCATGATGGCATGACTGCGATTCTGCACGTCAACGACTTAGTCGCCGACGGCGATACTGTGAGGACCGCAGCGAACGGCCGCGTGACGCTACGTGCGCAAGATGGAACGCAGACGAAGATTGCCCCGGGATCCGCAGTGACGGTTCACGCCATTGCCTGTAAATGGCACGCAAAGAAATTGCGCTAGTCATCCCCTTCGTGGAAATGGAGATGGCAGCCGTCTTCGGCATCGCGTAACACTTCGCGGGCTTCGGAAAGCATGGCTTGCGAGACCGGCGGCGCCGTCTCGACCTCGCCTTCCTCGGCGAGGAAATCGCTTTCTTCCCAATCCTCCCACGTCTCGAGCGGCTCTCCGTCGATTTCAGCCGGGAAACGAACGCAGAAGCCTTCGACCAGGTGCAAACCGACGACCAGCACGCGTGTACCGCGCGGAAAGAACGTTCCGTCTTTCCATAGCGTGCCGTACGTGGTTTGATACGCCGTGCCGATTCTCAGGGCTTCTATGGCTTAAACTCCAAACGGATCGATGGGCTTCTCGCCGATATACGTAATGATACTTTTGATTTCCGAATACAGCGCCATGGTCTCGATGCCCAGCTCGCGCCCGTATCCCGACTGTTTGTACCCGCCGAACGGTACGCCCGGAAAAACTGAGTACGGCGTGTTGATCGCTACGGTTCCTGTGCGCAGCGCCCTAGCCGTGCGTCCGGCGCGCCCCAGGTTCTGTGTCCAGATGCTGGCCGACAAACCGTACTCACTGTCGTTTGCGAGCGCAATCGCTTCGGCTTCATCCTTAAAGCGCGTAATGGTTGCGACCGGTCCAAAGACTTCCTCGCGCGAAATGCGGTGCGCCGGCTGCGCTTCATAGGCGCTGACGCTCCAAAATTTGCCGTCCTCGAAGCCTTCGCCCACGCGCGCGGGTTCGCCGCCCAGCAGCAGCTTGGCGCCTTCACCTGCGCCGATTTCGCAATACGATTTGATCTTATCGTATTGCTCTTGGGTCGTGATCGCTCCGATCTGCGTCTGCGGATCTTCCGGATTGCCGACGCGCAGTTTGCGCGCCTTGCTCGTAAATGCCGCAATGAATTCGTCGGCGATATTTTCGTGGACCAGCACCCGCGAACGCGCTTCGCAGCATTGCCCCGCGTTATAAAAAATGCCGTACAGCGCGCCGTTGACGGCCTGCGTGACGTCGGCGTCGTCGAAAACGATCGATGGCGACTTGCCGCCTAGTTCGAGCGTGACGCGCTTGACCGTTTGTGCCGCGGTCGCCGCAACGCGCTTTCCGGTGGTCGTGCTGCCGGTGAACGCAATCTTGTCGATACCGGGATGCTCGACGATGGCTTGGCCCAAATCACGGCCTTCGCCGGTAATCACGTTGAGCACGCCTTCCGGTAAGCCGGCTTCGAGCGCGATCTTCGCGAGCTCGAGTGCGGAGAGCGGCGTTTGCCCGGCCGGCTTCAGCACGATCGTGCAGCCCGCAGCCAGCGCAGGCGCGACTTTCCAGGATGCCAGCAGCAGCGGAAAATTCCACGGCACGATCGCGCCGACCACCCCCACCGGTTCGCGCACTGTTTGCGCGAGGTAGTTAGGCAGCGGACCAGGCAAGCTGTTGCCGTAATTTTTGGTCGCTGCGCCTGCGTAGAATTCGAAACAGTCGACGATGGCGCCCAACTCGCCCTTGGCAGTGCCCAAAGTCTTGCCGTTGTCGCGCACTTCAAGCAGCGCAATGTCGTTGGCGCGTTCGGCGATCAGCTGCGCCATCTTGTAGATGACTTTGGCGCGGCGCGACGCGGCCATCGTCGCCCATTTCCCACGCTCGAGCGCGCCGCGTGCGGCGGTCACCGCGCGGTCCACATCGGCGGCGGACGCGTTTGCGACCTGAGCGATCGTTGCGCCTGTGGCCGGATTGGTATCGTCGTAGAGCGCCCCGTCGGATGCGCCGGCCCAAAGATTGCCGATGAAGAGTTCAGTTTTCACAGCCGCTGCAGTTACCGCCATTAAAGCCTTTCGAAAATCGTGCTGACGCCTTGTCCGACGCCGATACACATAGTTGCCAAACCGTAACGCCCGCCGCGGCGCCGCAGTTCGTGCAGCAGCGTCGCAGCGATGCGCGCGCCGCTCGCCCCGAGCGGGTGCCCGAGCGCAATCGCGCCGCCGTTCACATTCGCCTTGGCCGGGTCAATCTCCAGGTCGCGCAAGCATGCAATCGATTGGGCCGCGAACGCTTCGTTGATCTCCACCAGGTCGATCGCGTCCATTGCCAATCCCGAGTGCGCGAAGGCTTTGCGCGTCGCGGGAACCGGTCCCAGGCCCATGAAGTCGGGATGCACTCCGGCCGACGCCGTCGCCACCACGCGCGCGATGGGCTGCAGGCCGAGCCGCTTCGCCGCTTGCGCTTCGCAAAGAAGAAGCGCCGCAGCGCCATCGTTTATTCCCGCGCAATTCCCTGCGGTCACCGTGCCGTTGGTTTTAAACGCGGGCTTGAGGTTCGCCAAGGCCTCGAGCGTTGTATCGGGACGCGGATGTTCGTCGACGGTAACGGCGCCGACCGCGGCGAGCTCGTCTTTGAAGGTGTTTTTTGCAACGGCGAGTTTCACGCGCATCTGCGATTCGTACGCGAATCGATCTTGCTCTTCGCGCGAAATGCCGTAACGTTCGGCAACATTTTCGGCGGTTACACCGAGCGTAACCGGCGGATACATCTCTTTCATACGCGGGTTCACCATGCGCCAACCCAGGGTCGTGTCGTACAGTTCGGGGGCGCGCTCGAATGGTTTTTCGCCCTTGAGTTGCACGAAAGGTGCGCGCGTCATCGATTCGACGCCGCCCGCGATGATCACGTCGCTTTCGCCGTACGCGATGGCGTGCGCGGCTGAGTTTAGCGCCTGCAGGCTGCTGCCGCATAAACGGTTGATCGTCGCGCCGCCCGTTTCAACCGGCAACCCCGCGAGCAGCGCGGCCATGCGCGCGACATTGCGGTTATCTTCGCCGGCCTGATTGGCAGCGCCGAAAAATACATCTTCGATTTTTTTCGGATCGACGCCGGTGCGTTCCACGATGGCCTTGATGACGAGCGCCGCGAGATCGTCCGGGCGAACGTGTGCGAGCGCCCCGCCGTATCTTCCGATCGGCGTGCGTAGCGCATCTATAACGACGACGTCACGCATTTCTAAAACGGCATTCCAGGATACCCCATGGTGCCGCTGCTGGGTTTCGTTTCGACGACACCTTCTGCAACCGCCACATCCATCGGATCTTGTTCGCTTTCGACATCCAACACCCACAACGCGCGATACGGCGCGAAGGCTGCACCTTCGGCGCCGACGAGCCGCTGGAGTATGCGAACGACGCGGTCCCCACCGATCTCGCGTCCCCATGCGATCGGTCCGAGCGGATAGTTCGTCCCTAAGCGCATCGCAAGGTCCACGTCGTCGGGGGTCGCGACATCTTCCTGCACGGCGCAGACCGCTTCGTTGACGATCGAGCCCACCGTGCGACCCAGAAAGAGCCCGGCACTGTTTCCCACGAGCACCGTCCGTTTGCCGATCGATTCGAAGAGCTCTTCCGCGAGCTCGAGCGCGTCGTCGCTCGTTTCTTCCGCAGCGACGATCTCGAGCACGCTCTGACGCGAAAGCGATCCGAGCAAACCAAAACCGACCACCCTTTCCGGATGGCGCAGCCGCTTCGCGAGTGCGATGAGGTCGGTTGCGTAGGCGTCGACGAGAAGAACGGTGTCGGGAGCAAACAGGCCGTCCAATTCGGTAATGAACGACCCGCGATCGCTCACGCCGTCGCCGCCATCGATGACGACCGTCGAATCCAGCGGCATCTCCTCGACCGCTTCGGCGTTCTCACAGACGTTCACGTGCGCGTAGGCTTGGTCGAGCGCTTCGCGCATTTCGATCGCGGCATTTGCCAGACCCACGATTAAAATTCGCTCGTCCTGATTCATCTCACGCGAAAGCTGCGGCGGCGCATCGTCGTGCTTCGGCGTTCCGGCGCTGTAATCGTAAAAGCCGGCGCCGCTTTTGCGGCCAAGTTTTCCGGCGCGCACCAACTCGCGCTGCAGTTCGATCGGCTTCAGCCGTGCCGCTCCGGTTCGTTCGTAAATCGACTTCGACGTGGCAAGGTTGATATCGAGGCCGATCAAATCCATCAGTTCGAACGGGCCCATGCGAAAACCGGCGCCGCGCGCTAAGAGGTCCAGTTCTTCCAACGTGCCCACGCCGGCGTCGTACGCGCGCATTGCCTGGAGGTAAAAAGGACGCGCCACGCGGTTCACGATGAAGCCGGGCGTATCGGCCGTAACGACGGGGGTTTTTCCGAAACGGGTTGCCGTGCTGCGTGCGCGCTCGACGGCCTCGTCGCCGGTTTGTTCGCCGCGCACGATTTCCACGAGTTTCATCGCAGTGGGCGGATTGAAAAAATGCAAACCCAGCAGGCGTTCGGGGTGGTCGATGCCTTGCGCGATCTCGCTCACCGATAGCGATGATGTGTTGGTCGCAAGCAGCGCTTGCGGTCCAAGGGCCTTGGCGAGTTCCGCGAAGACGGAGCGCTTCACGTCGATACGTTCGGTAACCGCTTCGATTGCCAGATCAGCTTGGATCCCCCCTGGAATCACGTCGTAGAATTGCACCTTGTCAGCGCGCTCGCCGGCCGCATTGGCAATCAGGGTGCGCGCTCGTTCGCGGGCACCCGCGTCCGGCTCGACGAGCGCGACGTCGTCGCCGGCAAGCGCCGCGACGGCCGCAATGCCCGCGCCCATGGTCCCGCCCCCGATCACTACCGTAATCACGCTTACTCTTTGTTCGGGGACGCCCGCAGTCCATGCCGAAACGGAGCAGCAATGGGCGAATCGCGTTGGCGCGTAACTTCTTCGTCATACGTGGTCGACACCGAGCATTTGCGTCTGCGCAAAGACCGGATCGAACTTCCTGACGGGCGCACCATCGACGATTACTACGTTCGCGAAAGCCGCGGCTTCGTCGTCATATTCGCAACGACGCCCGACGGGCGCGTGATCTTGGTGCGCCAATACAAGCACGGCATCGGCAAAGCGCTGCTGGAACTTCCCGCCGGTGCGATCGACCCCGGCGAGGCGCCTCTGCAAACCGCGCAACGCGAATTCGCCGAAGAAACTGGTTATGCCGGTTCAATGGAGCACGTGCGTACGTTCTGCACCGATCCGACCAACGCGGATACGGTCGCGCATCTTTTTTACGCGCCGAGCGCGCAGCTCGTGGGAGAACAGCACCTCGGATTGGGCGAAGATATTACCGTCGAGCTGGCCACCTTCGACGAGTTGCGCGGCTTCGTGCGCGATGGAACGATCGATTCGGTGACGCACGTCGCGTCCATTTTTCTCATGCTGGACCGGCCCTAGCTAGCGGTCGGGGCGCAAGAACTTTCGACGGTAACGATGCTGCGGCGCATGCGGCGGGCGGCGGAGTTCTTGCCGCAGCGCCGAGAGGTTGCCAAGCGGATACACCAGCTCGGCGGTGGCAGCCACGACGTGAAGTTCGCTGCGCGACGTGACGCCGAACGCTTGCAGCGCCTCGAAACAGTCGTCGCCGCATACGTCGAGGCCTTCGGAATACGCCGTCAACGCCGGCACAACGATAATGCCCCTTCCGGAAAGAAACGCGGGCGCCGACGTTCCGTTGCTGCGCACACTCGGATGCAAGTGACCGATGATGACGCCCCTCGCCTCGGCCGCGCTGCGCCCCGCTCGGGGTCCTTCCCTTCGACCCGGCTCAGGGCAGGCTGGCTCAGGATGACAAGCATTGTCGCCGTGGATCATGAGCCAGCCGGCGCGCTGCGCATATTCAACGGTATCGCCGAGCACCTCGACGCCGCGCGTGCGGCCTTCGTGATTGCCTGCCACCAGCGTCACGGCCGCCAGCGCGCGCAGCCGGTCCAAGCCCGACTGCACCTCGCGCGCAGCGCCTTCGCTCATACGCGCGCCATGGATCACGTCACCGAGAAAAAGAAACTCCCGCGCGCCAAATTCCACCGCCGCTCTCTGCAGCACCAAGATGGCGTCGGTCGTGCTCCACGTCGGCAATGCGCCGCCGATGACGTCTTCGTACGCGAGATGCGCGTCGGCCGCAACGAGCGTCCGCGTTTCGCGCAACCAAAGCAGTCCGGGCGCGACGGCATCGATTCCCTGCGCCAGCTGCGCGGTGCGCGCGGCCGATTCACGAAGCACGGCGTTCCATCACTTCCTGCACGCGCTGATGCAGCGCCTCGACCATGCTCGAGCGATCGTCCAGCACGACGGCATCGCCGAAACTCGATGTGATGATGCCGAATGTGAACGGCGAAGCGGCTTTCGGGTGAAAGAGCCGGACCGGGTGCTCGACCGATTCCAAATAGGCAAGCGCGCCGGGCGCGTCGAGCAGATCACGCGTTACGGTGCGCAGTGTTTCGCGCAGCAGCGGAAAATCGCGATCGTTTGCAAAAATGCGCTCGAAAATGCGCTGCGAATTCCACGACAGCGCGCGACGCCTCAGCGTCCTGCCGCCCGCGCGTCGCAGTACCAGCAGCCCGGTATTCGCGACGTACCGGAACTGACTGCGCAGCAGATGCGAGCTGCGCAGCCCGGCCAGCAGATCGCGTTCGAAATCGTGAGTGTGCAGCAGTTTGGTCCAGGTCTCGTCGCGCATTGATTTGCCCTCCGGCAATGTTAGCAGAAAGCCGTTGTCGTCGGTAGTGAGCTGTACGTTCGCACGGATCTGCCAAAATATGCGCGTCGCGATGGCGCGCGCCAGGGTTTCGTTGATGCGCCGCCCCGCGCCGGTATGAAAGACTGCGCACTGCTTGCGGTCGATACGGTACACTTCGATCACCGGATGCGTCGCGTCGGGCACATCGGAAAGCGCGATCTGCTCGGCGATGTACCGCACAACGTGACCCGCTTCCAGGCCTTCGAGTCCATAGCGCGTGCGAAGGTACTCCTTCGCGCTCCCCTCGATATGGCTCCTCACGGAGCCTACTCGGGGTCCTTCGACAAGCTCAGGATGACAATCTGAAAGCTCAGGATGACAATCTGAAAGCTCAGGATGACAATCTGAAAGCTCAGGATGACATTCTGAATCTGAGCGGAGCCGCTGCGCAACTCCGTTGCGAAGCGTGTGAATTTCCGCGGCGAGCGCCGTTGGAATGCCGCGTAAGTGCGAGCTCCATTGCGGCACCGTCGGACGGCCGGCGTGCGGTTCGACGATGATGCCGGTGCTCGTTAGTTCTTTTACGCGCAGCGTGCGGCCGTTGAGGACGAAGACATCGCCCTGCCGGATCTCGCTCAGGAAACTCTCTTCGACGCGGCCGATGGCGTGGCGCGCGCCCTTCAGCGTCACCGAAACGTGCTGCTCGTCGGGAATCGTGCCGACATTTTCGAAGAAGGCGGCGCAGACTTCACGGCCGAGTCCGTAGAGCGCCTCGCCGTCACATCCCAAGCGCCGGACGTGCGCTTCGTTTTCGCCTACGCCACCGCCGGAAAGATAGCGCACGCACGCCACTAGATCTTCCCGTTCGAGCTGCGCGAAGGGATAGGCGCGGCGCGCGATCCGCAGCGCATCCTCGATCGCGAGGCGCCGGTCGTAGCAGACGCTGCCCACGAGCCACTGCGCGAGCACGTCCAGCGGCGCTTGCGGAATGGCGGCTTCTTCGAGGATGGCATCTGCGATGCAGCGTTTGGTCGCGGCGGCTTCGATGATGTCGTCGCGATCTTGCGCGATCACGGTGCCGCGCGCAACCGCGCCGGGGCGGTGGCCCGCGCGTCCAATGCGCTGCAGCGTCGGCGTCATGCCGCGCGCGCCGCCGATCACCACCGCGCGATCGATGAATCCGATGTCCACGCCCAGCTCCAGGCTCGAACTGCAGACCACGGTGCGCAGTTTGCCGGCGCGCAGCGCGGCTTCCACGCGATGGCGCACGTTGCGTTCGAGCGCGCTGTGATGCACGCCGATGCGCGAATCATATTGCCGCTCGCGCGTCTGGCCGTTGACCTCTTCGACGCTTTCAGGTTCCAATA
This sequence comes from Vulcanimicrobiales bacterium, assembly GCA_038215615.1. Lineage (GTDB taxonomy): Bacteria > Vulcanimicrobiota > Vulcanimicrobiia > Vulcanimicrobiales > Vulcanimicrobiaceae > Rubrimentiphilum. The sequence continues at coordinate 40,038 of JBBQQR010000004.1, forward strand.
TCTGCGCCATGCCGTGTGCGATCAGTTCCGCTTGGCTGCGCACGTTGGTGAAGACGAGCGTCGTGCGCTCACCCCGGGTGAGGCGCGCGGCCGCCTGCGCAACTGTCGCCAGCGGCGCCATCGCGTTGGGAAACGGAGCCAGCACGTCGATGGTGATGGAGCGCAGACGGCGCGCGTCGACGATCTCGCACTCGCGATCCGTGCCGACCAAAAACTTCGCGACCCGGTCGAGCGGGCTGATGGTCGCGGAGAGGCCGACGCGGTTGAACGGCGCTTCCGCGAGCTCTTCGAGCGATTCGAGCAAGAGCGCGAGCTGCGCGCCGCGCTTGTTGCTCGCCAGGGCGTGCACTTCGTCGACGATGACCGTTTCAACCGTGCGCAGCGTTTTGCGGTAAGATTCCATCGCCAGCATCACCGCGAGCGATTCGGGCGTCGTCATCAAGATGTGCGGCGGCCGGGAGAGCATCAGGCGGCGCTCGTCATTGGGCGTATCTCCCGTGCGAACGCCCGTTCGAATGTGCGTCTCGCGGATGCGCCCGCGCCGGAGCCGCGCGCGCGGCGAGTTCGGGCGCTCCAGCAGGCCCATCTCGCGCAGCGGCCGGCGGACGTTATGCTCGACATCGTAGCCAAGCGCGCGGAGCGGCGAGATATACAGGGCAAACGTACGCGGAAAGAGCCCATCCTCGTCGCGGCGGGCCGCGAGCGCCGAGATGACGGGCAAGAAGGCCGCGAGCGTCTTCCCGGTGCCGGTCGGCGAGGAAACCAGAACGTTCCGGCGTGCTAGGCCCAGGGGTATGGCGGCGCGCTGCGGTTCTGTGGCTTCCTTTAAGACATCGCGGCACCAGCGCGCGACGTCGGGATGAAGGGCGTCAAAAAGCGGCTCCATGGATACGAACACCTGTTCGACGGCGGGGAGCCGCTCTCTGCTACGGGGTGGCTTGGGCGAGCGAGTCGGCCGTCAGCGTCAGGGTCAGCTGCTGCTCGACGCGGTTATCCTGGCCTTGCCCGGGATGTGTGCGCGTGATCGTGTCTTCCTTAACCTGCTTCGGCACGCTGAGATTCTTATCGTAGACCAGCGAGCCGTGCGTGTCGGCGCGATAGCCGGACGCGCCTTCAACGGTAAGGACGCGCTGGAAGTCGATGCTGAGCATGCCGTCGTGGTTATCGTGAGAAATCGTGTAATCGTTGATTTCCTTACCGCCGGCGCCGCTTTCGATATTCTGCCAGTGGTGGTTGCTGTCAATGGTGGACGGGTTCACGAAATTCCGGCCGAGGACGCGCAACAAAGACATCTCTTCCTCGTTCACCTTGCCGTTCGGATCGCAAATAACGCTGCCGATCCCGTAAACCACGCACGTCGCGGGCGCGGCCGTGCGTTCACCGCGGCCTTGCTCGGCGATAGTGACCACCAGTCCCGTATCCGGCTGAACGCCCATGACGTCGACGGTTACCATGCCCTTGTCGCTGTTGCTCCCCGGATAGTGCGTCATACCGCTGCCGGTGCCGCCGCCGGCCTCGCCGATCCCCGAGGAGTGCACGGTGAGATCCGACGTGCTGGTCCAGTCGAACGTGTAGGCCAAATGGCGCATCGCCTTCTGCTGAGCGCCCGCGGCTGTGCTCGCAAGCCCGGCGAGTAAAGCAAACGCACAGATTATATGAAGGTGTCGGTTCATGGGAGAAACTTCGGTCCGGCCGGGACGAAACCCGTCCGGCAATTCCCCGGTAGTATGGGGCATGCTCAGTCTTTTCATGCGCTTGACGCTTCTGGTCGCCGCCGTGCTCGTCGTGCTGTTCGTCGTCTCGTTCCTGGTGGTGCACATCGTCGTGCCGGCGCTGATCATCGCGGCGCTCGTCGTCGGAGTGCTCTTCCTTGTGAATCTGTTCCGGCGCCGCACGGCTTCGGCCGCGATCACCCGCTTCCGGGGCTAACGAACGAACGCGGCCAACTCGGCCGCCAGCGCCTCCGGTTCCTCGAGCATCGGAAGATGCCCGCTGTTTTTCATGAGCGCCAGCCGCGCCGCCGGAAAGGCCGCGCGCATTCCTTCAGCCTCCGCGGGCGGCACGACTTTGTCGCCGGCGCCGGCGACGATGAGCACCGGCATCGCGAGATCCGCAGCGATGTCGTAGGATTCCACCCGCTGCGACATGCCTCGCAACATTGCGGCGGCGCCGCGCGGAGAATTCGATCGCACGATCGCGCGCGCCCGTTCGATCGTGCCGGATTTTTTTTCCAACGATTCGTCGGAAAACAACTTCGGAATGTAACTTTCGACCGCTGGTTCGATGCTGTTCTCGCGCTCCAGCCGATCGGCAAGATCGTTGCGAAAGCCCGCCGTTTCAGGCGAATCCGCACTAAGGCGGCTGCAGACCAGCCCTAAACGCGCAACGCGTTCGGTATACATGCGCGCGAACGCCATCGCGACGAATCCGCCCAGCGAATGACCGACGATCGTCACGCGATCGATCGCCATTGCATCCAAGATCGTAGCGAGATCGCCGGCGAGCGTTTCCATCAAGTACGGTCCGTCGGGCGCGCTCGATCGTCCCATGCCGCGAAGATCCGGACGGATCACTCGGTGCGTTTGCGCGAGCTGCGAAGCCTGCGCGTTCCAGATTTCGCGCGTCAGCGGAAAGCCGTGGATCAGAACAATCGCGTCGCCGTTGCCATCGATCGCGACATCGAGCTCGGCTCCGTCAACGTAAAAACTTGTCACGGCGCTCGTAATACTGTATAACATAGGCAACACCCCTGGCTACTTACCTAGCCAGAGAAAGGATGACTGAACTTCAATGGCAGTCAAACGTAAAAGGAAAAAGGCAGCTGCGAAAAAGGCAGCTCCGCGTAAGCGCCGTAAGGCAGCGCGCAAGGGCGGACGCCGTAAAGGCGCACGCAAAGCCGCTCGCAAGACAACGGCTCGCAAAAAGACGACCCGCCGGAAACGCCGGAAAAAGGCCGCCTAACTAAAGACGCTTCGGCGTTTTTCCTTTAGCGCGCCGTCGTCCGGCGCGCTTTTTTTTATACCGTCCGCAACACCGGACGCGTCACCCACGGCCATAAGGTAAAGAGCGCTGTGGCGGCGCCAACGATGAGAAACGCCATGTGCAGGCCGATCAGCGAGCCGATGGCGCCTACAACAAGCGCGCCGCCCGGCACCAGCCCAATCGCGACCATCGTGTAGACCGAAATCGCGCGTCCGCGCACGTGATCGGGGGAGAGCGTTTGAATGAGGGTATTGGATGCGCCCAACAGCGTCATCGTCGCGGTGCCTATCAGAAACAGCACCGGGAGTGCTAGCCAGAGATTCCAGATACACCCTAAGCTCAGCACGCCCAGCGACATCACCATCGCGGAGATGAGCCAAATGGCACCCCGGCGCTCGCGCGCACCAAGATACGCCGTCAAGAGCGCGCCGGCGAAACCGCCCACGCCGGTGGCCGAGATCGCGAGGCTCAGATCCAAAGCGTTGCCATGCAGCGTGTTCACGACGAAGGCCGGCAGCAGCATGCTGTACGGGCGAACGAGCAGCGCTGTCACGACAAAGATGGCGACGATCCATTTGAGGATGGGATGCTCGCGCAGAAACCGCAGGCCGTACGCGATCGACGCCAGCCAATTCTCCGGACGGCCTGTGCTGGGCGGCGCGGGTTTCATGAAGACCAGCGCGAGGATGACCGCCAGTGTCGCGACCGCGTTGACGTAAAACGACCCGGCGATGCCGACCGAGATGATCAGAACGCCGGCGATCGCAGGCCCGATCACGGCGGGCGCGTTGAAGGCGACCGAGTTCAGCCCGATCGCATTGCCGACGTACTCGCGTTCAACCATGAGCGGCACCCAACTCTGCCGCGCGGGCGAATCAAAGGCGAGGACAGTCGCGCTTGCGGCGTTGATCAGAATCAATCCCAGAATGTTCATCCAGCCAAGACTTGTGAAGACCGCCAGCATGAGCGCCAGCAGCGCCATGATGGAATTGGTGATGAACAGGAGGCGGCGGCGCGGCCAGACGTCGGCAACCACGCCGGCGATTGGCGAAAGCAGCAAAACCGGAATCGCGCGGGCTAATCCTTGGAAGCCCAGATAGAGAGCCGCCGTGTGCGCGTCGCCCGCGAGTTTAGCGATAAAGTACCCGGTCGCAGTGAGCTGCATCCACGATCCGACGTTGGAGACCAGCAGTCCGATCCAGAGCAGGCGGAAGTCGCGAAAACGCAGCGCCGAGAATATCGTGATGCGGCGGCGCGGAAGCCCGCGCTCGACGCTGACGCTCACCGCGCGCCGGCCGCGCTTACGATGATCTCGGCCGCACGCTCGACGTTGAAAGTCGACGTGTCGAGCGCAAGATCGTAGGTCTGCGGATCGGTCCACTCCAGGTCGTAGTACGCGCGCAGATACTCCCGGCGCGCGCGATCGATCCGGTCGATTTCGGCGGCCGCGGTTCTCTCGTCGGCGCCGGTGGCTTCCATAAGATGATGAATGCGCCAGTTGCGCGGCGCCGCCATGAAGACGCGCAGCACGCCGGGTCCGCGTCCCAGAATCGCGTGGGCGCCGCGGCCGATAATGACGACGTTGCCGTGCGCCGCGTATTCACGCACGGTTTCTTGCACTTCGCGCAGGCACTCTTCGTCGAAAGACGGCCCAGCTTCCGCCTGGATTTCGGGCGTGCCGAGCTCCAGCCCGCGCAACATGCGCTCGCTCATCGTGCGGCCAAGGTCTTCGGCCTCCTCGACTGCTTCGGGCGACGTCCGCAAACGTTTGGCGACGACCACGGGTAGCTGCTCGTCGACGAATTCGTAGCCGAGCCGTTCCGCAACGCGCTGCGCAATCGCGAGCGCGCCGCAGCCGTACCGGTTGGAGATCGTGATGACCACGCCCGCGTCTTTCTCCGAGGGCCCGCGCGAGCCTCGGGATAACAGGGCCTAGATGCCGCCGATCATTCGGACGCGCGACTTGCGCAAGACCTTCCGCTCGCCCAAAAGACGGCCCGGCGTCGGCGGCGCGCTGCGCACGCTCTTTTCACGCGCCTACGAAGAAAAGGTCGCCGTCCGCGACGTCACGATGGAACTCGAACCCGGCGAACTCGTCGGCTACATCGGACCCAACGGCGCCGGCAAGTCCACGACAATCAAAATGCTGACCGGCATTCTGGTGCCGACCGCCGGCACGATCGAAGTCGCCGGACTCGTGCCCTACGAGCGCCGCAATGAAAACGCGCGCAATATCGGCGTCGTCTTCGGACAGCGCAGCCAGCTTTATTGGGACCTGCCGCTGGTGGAATCGTTCGAGCTGCTGCGCGCGATTTATTCGATTCCGAAGGATCGCTACCGCGAGAACCTCCAGCGCTTCATCGAGATGCTGGAAATGGAGCCGTTTCTGCGTACGCCCGTGCGCCAGCTTTCGCTCGGACAGCGGATGCGCGGCGATTTCGCCGCGGCTATGCTGCACAATCCGCGCATTGTCTATCTGGACGAGCCGACGATCGGACTCGACGTCGTCGCGAAGGAAGCGATCCGCGAGTTCGTTCGCCACATCAATCAAGATCGCGGCACGACGATCATCCTCACCACGCACGACCTGGCCGACGTCGAACGGCTTTGCCGCCGCATCATCCTGATCGACGAGGGCACGATCATTTACGACGGTACAGTCGAGCATATCAAGGAACAGTACGGGACGCACCGCACGCTCGTGCTCACGCTAACGCAGCCGCACGCAAATCCGGCACTGGAAGGCACCGATATTGAATCCAACGATCGCGGCCTGGTGCGCTACCGCTTCGATCGGCGGCGCGTTCGACCCGACCAATTGATCCGCGAAGCCACCGAACAATACGAACTGCGCGACGTCAGCATCGAGGAGCCTGATTTGGAATCGATAATCCGACGGATCTACGTCGAAGGCTACGAGCAGGAGCCGGTAAACACATGATCGTTTCAAGCGGAACGAAGAAACCGAACATTCACGCGAGCGCGTACGTGGCGCCGACGGCGACGGTCAGCGGCGACGTCACCATCGAAGAGGGATGCGCCGTGCTCTTCGGCGCGGTCATCAGCGCGGAAGGTGCGCCGGTCACGATTGGCGCGAACAGCGTGGTGATGGAGAACGCCGTCGTCAAATCCAGCGGTGGAAAAGTCATGCAGTTTCCCTGCTCAGTCGGCGAAAGCTGCATCATCGGACCGGGCGCCTACGTCGTTGGTGCAACGATCGAACCTGGCGCTTTCATCGCCTCGGGCGCGCGCATCCGCAACGGTGAGACGATCGCCGAGAATACGACGGCCGGCGACCTCAGCAAGACCTTCTTCCAGGACGTCTTCAACTTACCCGATTCGGACGACGTGCGCGCGAAGGCGGCCGAAGGCTACTCGAAGTTCTTGCGCAAGGCGCACGCGCAGGACGCGGCGATCAGCGAAGGGCCGAAAAAAGTCGCGCCGAAGGCGCCGCTGCGCAGGACCGAAGAACCACCACCGACGCAGGCGACCGAAGTCGAAAAAGTCGTCGACGTGATGTTCGTTGAGTTGGAGGAAGCGCGATTGCGGCGCGAAGCCGCTATCGAGCGCGAGAAGAAAACCAAGCGATGACCCTAGAGCCGTACGTCGAGTTCGCGAAGAAAGCGTTCGCGCGCGAGGCGACGTACCGGCTCGAGGTTTTCACCGAAATCGGCTCCCTGATCGTGCGGGTCTACCTGCTGCGGTCGGTCTGGACGGCGCTCTACGCGCAAAACATCGCGCCGATGAACCTACCGCTGCACAGCATGATCACGTACGCGACGGTCGCGTTGCTGATGTCGCTGATTTTGGAAGTCGACGGCACGCGGCTCATTCGCGAAAAACTCCGCGAAGGCACCATCGCGACCGACCTGATGAAACCGATTAGCGTGCCGTTCTATTTCTTCAGCGACGGGTTCGGTCAGACTGGACTCCACGCACTGCTGGTCATCCCATGTATTCTCTTCGCGCTGCTGCTGGTGCACATCGATGTACCGAGCCTACCGGTACTCGGCATGTTTCTGCTCTCGTTCGCGGTCGGCTATCTGCTCAATTTCTTCGTGAACTTCGTCATGAACGCCATCGCATTTTGGACGCTCGAAACGTTTGCGATTCAACTGATCGTGCGTTGGGTTTCGGATCTGCTGAGCGGGCAGATTATTCCGCTGACATTTTTCCCCGGCATCTTCGGCCGGATTGTCTTCGCGTTGCCCTTCGCGGCGATCTATTCTACGCCGCTGCTGATCTACGTCGGCGTCATTCAGCCGCAAGACTATGGGCGCATGTTGCTCGTGCAGATCCTATGGCTAGGGCTTTTCAGCACGCTGTCGCTCTTCATGTGGAGAGCCGCCGCGCGCCGAGTCGTGATCCAGGGCGGCTAGCCGTCACTCCCACATCAACTCGTCCACGTAGCACCACTTCCAGTTTTCGCCCGGCTGAAACGATTGGATGATCGGATGCTTGGTGGCGTGGAAATGTTTGGTAGCATGCGTGTTCGCCGAATCGTCGCAGCAGCCGATGTGCCCGCGCTCCAAACACTCGCGCAGGTGCACCCAGTCGCTGCCGGTCTTTAGGCACTGTTCGCAGCCGTCGGGTGTGTTCGGCTTGACCTGATGAATATGATCGAGGTGCTTGCAGACGTTCATGCCGACGGAAGATCCCATAGCACAACTTCACCGCTTCCTTCCAGTTCGAGGCGCTCGACATCGTAGGTGCGCACGGCGTCGCCGGGACGCAGAATCTCGCCGTTTACCTTGAGTTCCGATCCGCTGACGTGCGGGCCGGCAAATACGAACCCAAAACGCTGCGGCTGAAACGTATGCCGCAAGGCGTGATGTTCGAGCCGCGCAACGCGTAACGTTGCATTTTGCATGAGTTTGATTGGCGCGTCGACGTTGGGTTCGCCCGTCGCTACCGTTAGCCAGCGGTTGCGGCGATCGTTTTCCGCGAAGTCCATTTGCCCGTACGTCGGCGGCGTTCCGCTCCGTCCGGGAAGCACCCACATTTGCACTAAATGCAACTCCAGATCTTTGCGCGCGTTGAATTCCGAATGCCGCACGCCGGTGCCGGCGCTCATGAACTGCACACCGCCCGACTTCACGACGCCGTGATTGCCCATGCTGTCCTGATGTTCGAGCTCGCCGCTGAAAACGTAGGTGAGGATTTCCATGTCGCGGTGCGGATGGACCGGAAAGCCCATGCCCGCCGCAATGCGATCGTCATTGAAGACGCGCAGCGCCCCCCACTGTTCGTTCGCCGGATCGTAATAGTCCGCGAAGCTGAACGAGTGGTACGTCTTCAGCCAGCCGTGGTCTGCGGAAAACCGCTCGTCGGCGCGTTGAACGGCAACGCCCGCCGGCGGCTGCGAAATTGTCTTCATGCACTTCCAGAATCGTCGGTGCCGGGCACGAGGTTGCGCGTGCGCCCCAGGAGCAGATGAAAGTAGAGGAAACCGCGCACGGGCCCAAGCGCTTGGAGCAGCGCCGCGGGGTCGAGGTCCGGGTCGCCGGAGAGCTCGCGCAGCGAGCGGGCCACGCCGGAGTCCTTCAATGGAAAGACGTCGAGCCGGCCCATGCCGCGCAGCAAGACCACGGCGGCGCTCCACGGGCCAATGCCCGGTATGGCCACCAATTTCGCGGCCGCCTCTTCGCTCGAAAGCCCGGCAAGCGATTCTTCCGAAACCACACCGTCTTCGACAGCGGCTGCGGCGCTTCGCAGATGATCGACTTTGTTCGCGCTCAGGCCCGCGGCGCGCAGCGTTTCGTCGGACGCATAAAGCACGCTCGACGGACTGAAAAACGGATGGATCGCATCACCGTGTGCTTCGTAGGGCGCGCAGAGCGTTTGCACCGTGCGCCGCATAATCGACGACGCTGCGTGAATGCTGATCTGCTGGAAGACAATCGCGTGCGCCATCGCTTCCCAAAGTGACGGATAGCGCGGCGGATGCATGCCGCGCAGCCGTTCCGTGAGCCGCACAAGCCACGGAAACGGTCTTATGCGGCGGTCCCACTCGGCCAAGCCGGCCTCGATTCCGAGCATGGAGCCCACCGTAGCCGTCCATCGCTCGGGCTTCATACCGGTTGTGCGCAGCTGCAGCGCGCCTGGGCGCATCTGACGCACCTCGATGAGGTTGCTGCCGGTATCATCGGAGAGCACGCGGCGGTACGCGCCGTCTTCGCTCACGACATCAACGACGTTCGCGGCGAGCCGCCGCAAGGCGTCGGCGGTCAAATCGAGCCGGTACGGTTCCCGGACGGGGAGCTCGGTTTCGAATCTTTCGACTTCGCTCAGTACAGGCTCCGGCTTATGACTGACCTAACTCTCGTGTCGTGCTCGCGACGTACTATCAATATTGGCGGATCAATTTCCTGACGATGCTCGAGTACCGGGCGAACTTCATCATGTGGTTCGCGTTCACGATCGTCTATCACGCAACCGCCATCGCGGCGCTCTGGGTGACGCTGCGCACGTTTCCCTCGATGAACGGCTGGGATTTCCGGCAGATGGCGTTCCTGTACGCCCTCTGGATGCTCGGGCACGAGTTTCATAATGCGTTCTTCTTCAATGTCGTGAGCGTTCCCGAATACGTTCGCGAAGGCCGCTTCGACCGGTTCCTGGTCCGGCCGCAGGATACGCTCTTTCAAACGCTCACCGTGCCGGCACAACTTTTTCCCGACGGCCTGATTCTTGCGGTCATCTGGATGGCGCTCGCAACGAGGTATGCCGGGGTCAACGTAGATGCGGCATTTCTGCTCTTCGTGCCGCTGGTCATGGTCGGAGGCGCGCTCATCGATCTGGGTATTTCGCTGGCCGTGGCCACGGTTTCATTTTGGTTTGTGCGGGTCGACACGCTGCGGTGGGTGGTCATGTCGCTCGAACAGGAGTTTACGCGCTATCCGATCAGCATCTATACGCGCGGCGTCCGTTTTTTGCTGGCGTTCGTCTTTCCGTTTGCGTTCATGAATTATTTCCCGGCGACGTTCTTGCTGCACAAAGCCGAGACCGGATTTTCACTCTCGCCCTCGATCGGTTTGCTGACGCCGCTCGTCGGCGCGGCATGGCTCGCGCTTTCCTACGCGTTTTGGCGCTATGGCATGCAGCACTACCAGGGAACGGGCTCGTGAAACGCTCGCTGTTCGTTGCCGGCGCCGGCGCGGCAGCGCTGTGGCCGAAGCACGCGTCCGCCCGGTCATTCGACGATCTCATGCGTGCGGCCATCGATCGCATTCCGGCGACGGTCGGCGTCTACGCGCGAACGATGGCTCCCGGCGCTCCGGTAGCGGCCTACAACGCCGGTCTGTCTTTTCCGAGCGCATCCACAATCAAAGTGCTGATCATGCTGACGGCGTTCCGGCTGGCGGAACGCGATCCGTCGGTCATGAGCAAAGTCATCACGTTCCGCAACGCCGATTTCATCGGCGGCTCGGACTTTCTGGCGCACGCTTCGAACGGCGACCGCTTCACCGTGCACGAGCTCATCGTGCCGATGATTGCGGTCAGCGACAACACGGCTGCAAACATGCTGATCACGCATTTCGGATTCGACGCGATCAACGCAAGCGCGCAAGCGGCCCGCCTGACACACACGCACCTGCGCCGTCATTTTCTAGATACGCCCGCGATTCTCAAACATCACGACAACCGCACCACGCCGCAAGACATGGCGAGCCTGCTCTTCCAGCTGGAACGCGGCACGCGCGAAGCAGTCCGCACGGTTGCATCGCCCGAATCGTGCCGGGCGATGATCCAGATCATGCTCGGACAAACCGATCGCGACAAAATTCCCGCGGGCATTCCGCACGGCGTCGCGGTGGCGAACAAGACGGGCGAACTGACCGGCACACGCGCCGACATTGCGATCGTCGATCCGTTCGGCAACTCTCCGTACGTGCTGGCGGTCTACACGATGAAACTCAACGATTGGAGCGGCGGCGCGTACGGCATCGCCGACATCTCCCGCCTGGTCTACCACAAGGTCGCGGGGACTATGCTATAGCTTCTATCGTCACTTTCGTCATCTTGTCGCCGCGGCGGATCCCGTCGAGCGTTTCGAATCCGTCGGTCAGTTGCCCGAAGACCGTGTACTGCTTGTCGAGAAAACGCGCGTCGCCCAAGCAGATGTAAAACTGAGAGCCGGCCGAGTCCGGCGACGATGCACGCGCCATCGCGACGGTGCCGCGCACGTGCGGACGGTCGTTGAATTCCGCCTTCAAGTTGTAACCCGGGCCGCCGGTGCCATCGCCCTGCGGATCGCCGCCTTGAATCACAAAGCCCGGCTCGACGCGGTGGAAAGCGGTGCCGTCGTAAAATCCGGCGCCGGCGAGTTTGATAAACGCGGCGCAATGCTGCGGCGCATCGTCGGGATAAAAAGAAAAGACCATATCGCCCTTGGGCGTGCTGATCCGCGCGACCGACGTGCGCGCTTGAGCGACCAATGTGCCGAGCTCTTCGCCCGTGGGTGCGGTTTGCGTTGCCATTTAGCGCGTTTTGTGCAGCGGGACTCCGAAGGCCTGGCCCTGCGCGAGGGCCGCGAGTTTTTCTCCGCGGCTCAGTTGCTTGAAGCGGGCCTCCAAACTCTTGGCGTGCGACGCATCGTCGGCTTGCATCCAGCCGACCAGACGCACGGGCAGGCGGGAGCGCGTGTATTTGGCGGCGCGGCCGTCGAGATGCAACTGCACCCTCCGGTCGAGGTTATCCGTCCAGCCGGTGTAGAGCGAGCCGTCCCGGCAAGAGAGAATGTAGACGAACATATTTTCGTGAAGGCACTTTCATGAACGTTGCCCGCATTCTTTCCGTGAGCGCGATCCTCGCGCTGAGCGTTGCCTCCGCTTCCGCCAGGCCTGCCGTTGATCCACGCATCACAGCGATGGTCCAGGCGGTCTCCGCTTCGGACCTACGAGCGTATGACATGCGCCTGGTGGACTTTTACACACGCAACGATTTTTCGGAGGACATGAACTCGCCGACGAGGGGCGTCTTTGCGGCACGCGACTGGATCAAAGCGCAGTTCGACGCTGCGGCGGCAAAGAGCGGCGGACGAATGACAGTTGCCCTCGATACCTATCTGCAAGACAAGACGCCGCGCACGCCACGTGCCGTCACTGAATCGAGCATCATCGCGACGCTGCGCGGCGACGAGCCGGGTCCGACGTATGTGATGTCCAGCCACTACGACGACTGCGACGGCGATTGTACCGACGGCCGTGGCTTCGCGCCCGGCGCCGACGATAACGGTTCGGGCGCTTCTGCCGTGATGGAAGCGGCCAAGGTTATGGCATCTGGGCAGTTTCACGGCACCATCATCTTTGCCGTCTTCGATGGTGAGGAACTCAATCTGTGGGGCTCCGATCATTTCGCGCGCGAGCTAAAAGCCGCCCAGACGAACGTCATCGCGGATCTCAACAACGACATCATCGGTACCTCGAATGCTCCGGCCGGATCGCCCGACCGGCATACGGTCCGCGTCTTCAGCCAGGGCATTCCCGATGATGCGAAGGTCAGCGCCGTTGACGCAGCCGGTTCCGAAAACGACTCGCCGTCGCGCGAGATTGCGCGCTTCGTCAAGAATGTCTCCGAACAGTACGTCGCTCCGATGACCGCGACGCTGATCTACCGCGCCGACCGGTTCCGCCGCGGCGGCGACCAGGAGTCGTTCACCGCGCAAGGTTTTCCGGCGATCCGCTTCGTCGAAATCCATGAAGTCTATCAGCATCAGCATCAAAACGTGCGCGTCGAAAATGGCGTGCAGTACGGCGACTTACCGCAATACAACGATTGGAACTACCTCGCTAACGTCACGCGCATGAACGTCGCGGCGCTGGCGGCCCTCGCGCTCGGACCGGACCAGCCGGGCACGGCGCAGATCATGATCGATCGGCTAACCAACGATTCGACGCTGCGCTGGAAACCAGCCGCGCGCGCAGCGAGCTATGAAATCGTCTGGCGCGACACAACCGCGCCGCTGTGGCAGCACGCAAAAAACGTCGGCAACGTCACTCAAGCGACGGTCCCGGTTAGCAAAGACAACTACATTCTGGGCGTGCGTTCAGTGGACGCGAACGGATTAGTCAGCCCGGCAGTTTATCCGGCAGCGGTGCGGCAGTAGAAATTTCGGCCTCCACGGAAGCGAGCGAGAACGTCTTGCTATCTCGGAGGTGTGAATGAAGGCAGCATAAATGCGGCAGCTCGCTCAGCGCTCGATACGCTGTACGTCAAGTCGGAAAACGAGTAGGCCGGGAAGTAGTCGCCTTGCGTCATCGGGCGCGAGCGCACGTCGGTTAGGACGGTGTAACCGTTGGACGTCCGGCAGTTCCGTCGGGCGCAGCCAATGGCGTGCGCTGACGACCGAGAGGTCCTTGTAATCGATGACGAATGATTTTTCAGAAAGAAATTGGACGGCTTTCCGGCCAGCGGCCGGTACTCGTCGTAGCCCCACGCGATGTACTTATATCCGTGCCAGGCGTGCAAAAACTCATCGCGCACCCGTGCCGCGATCGCTTTTGGCGATGGCATTGACGGGGAGAGCGCGGCGAGCTCTGTGGGCATCAGCGTCGCAGCTGCGGTCGTAGTGAGAAAACTGCGGCGTCTCATTACGGGCTCTCGGACAGGCTCACCATGACACTATAGGCCAACCACGCCCGCTAACGAGTGGTCCATCGCGGCGAGCGTTTCGTCGACATCGGTCTGGGTGTGCGCGGTCGAAAGAAACATCACTTCGTTTTGCGAGGGCGGCAGCAAGATGCGGCGTTCGAGCATGGCGCGATAGTACGCTGCGTAACGTTCAGAATCGCTTCCGCGCGCGTCACCATAATTACTGACCGGCGGCCCGTTGAGGAACATGAAATCGACGATCGATTCGTATTGCACCACGCTGTAGAGGAGTTGGCGCCGCGCGAACATCTCGCGAATCCCAGCCGCGAGCCGTTGCGCCAACCCGCGCACGCGAGTGAAATATTCGGGATGCGCCTCGAGTTCGTCGAGCACCCGGTGCGCGACCGCAATAGCAAACGGATTGCCCGCGTGGGTGCCGCCCGTAAAGACCGGCCCGTCCGGCGCGAGTACTCCCATCACGTCTTCGCGCCCGCCGAATGCCGCGATCGGAAACCCGCCGCCCAGCACCTTGCCGATCGCGGTGAGGTCGGGCTTTATGCCGTATGCCGCTTGTGCTCCGCCCATACCGGCGCGCGGCCACGTGATAATCTCATCGAAGACCAGCAGCGCGCCGGCATCATTCGCGCGCGCGCGCAAATCTTTCAAAAATTCCATGCGCGCCGGGACCAAGCCCATGTTCGCGCAGACCGGCTCGACGACGATCGCCGCAAGTTCGTGCTCGCGACCGCGCAGCACGCGCGTCACGCTTTCGCTCTCGTTGTACCGCGCGACGGCGACGTCTTGCATCACGCCTGCGGGAATGCCGCTGCGTCCCGTCTCCGGCGTCTGCGCCGATGCGCCCGCGTCGAAAAGCGCAGCGTCGAAGTGTCCGTGGTAGTTTCCGGAAAATCGCACGATGAGGTTGCGGCGAGTGAAAGCGCGCGCCACGCGAATCGCACTCATCATCGCTTCGCTGCCGGTCGTCGTGAAACGCACCCGTTCCATCGTGGGAATCCGTGCGCGGATGCGCTGCGCCAGCCGCTCTTCTTCGGCGTGCGTCGATCCGAAAAGGACGCCGCGCGCAGCGAGCTGGTCGAGCCCGGCCGTCAGCGCGGAATGGTTGTATCCGAAAAAAAGCGGGCCGTAGCCCATGATGTAGTCGATGTACCGTTCGCCGTTCTCATCAAACGCATACGCGCCGTCGCCGCGGCTCTGTACGAACGGCTTTTCACCAACGGACCAGCCCGAGCGCACCGGCGAGCTGCATCCGCCCGCGAGCGTGTTTTGCACTTACACCTGCGCGAGGTGCTTCGAGAAAAACCCTTGGAGCTCGTTGAGCGCGCGTTCGACTTCGAACGGCAGGACGCGCGCACCGTCGGCGTGCGCTTGCGCGTTGCCGGCATAGCAGCGGTCGCCATACGCTGCCAGCGCAAACCGCGGGCGTCCCAGCTGCTTTGCAAAACGCATCGTGAGCATAGCGCCGCCGTCGGTTTCGCTGGCAATCAGCACGACCGCACGCGCGTGCGCCGCTTGCAGGCGGTCGCGATGCGCGAGTGTGGATTTCGTCGCGCCCTCCCCCGGAAGGCGCTCGCTCACAACCGCGCCGCCGTTGCCGACAATCTCCTCTTCCAGCGCGCGGTGCTCCGGCGGATAGGTTACGCCGAGTCCCGTTCCCACAAAAGCGACGGTCGGAATACCGGCATCGAGTGCGCCGCGATGCGCCGCGGCGTCGATTCCCAGAGCCAGACCGCTGACGATGGGCTCGCCGAGGCGGCCCGAAAACTCACGGGCAAACCGCCGCGCCTGTTCGGGCGGCGTGCGGGTGCCGATCACGGCCACGCCGCGGGCCGGTAGATTTCCACGCACGCTCAAGAACGCGGGCGGATCGTCCAGATCGCGCAAACTTTCGGGATAACGCGTGTCCGCGATCGTGACGAAAGATGCTCCCAAAGCAGCCAGCGTATGCGAAGCCTCGCGGGCCTGGCGCCGGGCGTGCGCAACGCGGCGACCCGAATCCGATTCCAGCCACTCCTTTAATGAGGAATCTTCCCCGCGCGCGAGCGACCGCAGGCGGCGCGATGGAACATGCATGTAGGCCGCCGTAAGCAAGGCGAGCTGCTCGTGCGACATCTCTCGCATAAGACCGGGGGCTTCGGAACGCGAACCCCCCGACCATGCCGCACCTCGAAATGGCGATCGGGCCGCAGAGTAACATCGCCGAATTGGTCCGTGATCTGCCTATCGCGGCCGAGGTTCTCGGCAAGTTCGGCCTGCACTGCGCCGGCTGCGGCGTCAACAAATACGAGACGATCGAGCAAGGTGCCAAAGCCCACGGCCTGCGGATAGAACCCATCATCGCCGCCCTCGTGCAGGCGCGGCTCTCGGGTTTTGTCCCGAGCATCAGCAACGAAGATCGCATTCCGCTGCGCCGCGCGCCGGGCGAATTCAAACGGCACGGCAAGATCGCGCACGTTGTGCCGATCATGTCGGGCAAAGGCGGCGTCGGTAAATCGCTGGTCACCGCGCTCATCGCGCTCGGGTTGCGCCGGCGGAATCTTCGCGTCGGTATTCTCGACGCCGACATCACCGGGCCGTCCATTCCAAAACTCTTTGGTCTGCGCACGCCGCTATTGCTCGAAGTCGATCCCAACGCTAAGGCCGCTCCGCAAGGCGGGAACGCGCCGCCGCTCATGGTGCCCGCGCAATCGCGTACTGCAATCGAAATCGTCAGTTCGAATCTGCTCACCGATCAAGAAGACACCGCGATGATCTGGCGCGGTCCGATTCTCTCGGGCGTGATCAGGCAATTTTACGAGCAAGTGCTGTGGAGCGATCTGGACTATTTGCTGATCGATCTTCCGCCGGGAACCTCGGACGCACCGCTTACGATTTTACAGTCGCTCGCGATCGACGGCGTCATCCTGGTTACCATGCCGCAAGCGCTCGCGACGATGATCGTGCGTAAGGCGGCCAATCTGGTTCACCAGTTGAAGAAACCCATACTCGGCGTGGTCGAAAACATGTCGTACTTCATCGCGCCCGACACGGGAACCAAGTACGAAATCTTCGGGCCGTCCTACGCCGAGCGCGTGGCCGAACTCGCGAAGGCGCCGCTGCTCGCGCGCATTCCCATCGATCCGGAAAAGGCGCGGCTCGCCGACGAAGGGCGCGTCGAAGAGATCGACGATCCGATCTGCGATCGGCTCGCCGGCGCGTTGCTGGACGCGATCGAAGCGCATCCCAAGCCGAAGGAAACGATCTCGATTATTTAGACGCGCACGCGGCGCACGATCGTGACCGGCTCTGGAATCGGATCGCCATCCTCGCGCATGCCATCCACATGGAGTTTGATCGCACCCCGAATGAGCGCTTCGGTTTCCGCTGCAGTTTTCGCAGCCGCTACGCATCCTGGAAGATCCGGGACGTAGGCACTGTAGCCGGTTCTCGATTTTTCAATAATGACCGAATATTCAAACATCGTGCTTGCCTTCTTCAATCGAGTGAGCCTGTCGCCTAATGGACTTCCAGGCCGGTCGACTCGGCTCCTCAGCTCCGCGCCCAGAGGAGCTAGGGGGTTTTTGCGGCTGAAGTGACCGCGTTAATGACCTGGGGCGCGACGGGCAATGTGGGATTTGTATAGCCGGCAATGATTGCGGCTCGACTCGAAACGTCGGGCGAAATCTTTAGTACGTGATTCATCCCCGGCACGACGACGAGGCTCGCGCTCCGATCGCCACTCTTGAGCGCTTGCGCATCCGCCATCGTCACCTGAACATCCGCGGTTCCTTGCACGATTGTCGCCGGGATTTTCAGCTTCGCTATCTCTTTGGCGGGATCGTACTTGAACCACGAGATCAGGTAGGGCTGCAGCGAAGGGTGGAAAAGCGATTGGAGCTCGGCGGGCAGCGCGCCGGTGTAAATGGTTCCCGCATTCAGCTGCGCGATGATCGTGTCGGCTTGCGCCAAGAGCGCGGGTGTCAGCGCCGGACGCAGCTGCTCGCGTATGACCGTGGAAGCCGGGCGGCCGGCGCCCTCGAGCGAAACATAAGCCGCCACCGCGCCACGCTGTGCGGCAATCATCCCGATCAGCGAACCTTCGCTGTGGCCCGCGATGCTAATATGCGAAACCCGCCGGTCACGCGCGAGCAGGTCTACCCAGCCCGCCGCATCGTCGACGTAGGTATCAAAACGAAGATCTTTTTCAGCGGTCATCGCAGCGGCGCTCGCCGCAATGCCGCGCTTATCGAAACGGAGCGATGCAATGCCGCGCGACGCCAGCGCCGAGGCAAGAAGCTTCAACGCGTCGTTCTTCCCCGGGAGCAACGGGTTGTTGCCGTCGCGGTCGGTCGGGCCCGAACCCGCGATCAGCAGCACGACCGGCGACACTTTTGCACGTGCCGGCAACATGAGGGTTCCGAAGATCGATCCGGTTGCCGTATGCAACACCATATCTGATTCGGCCGCATAAGCGTGCAGCGGCAGCGCGCAAGCGGCGGCCGCGCCGCCTGTCATTGCAAGAAAGCTAGACCGGTCGATCTTCTGCATAAACGATCTCTCCGTCACGCCAAGTGGACAAAACGCGGCAGTCTGTAAACGGCGCGCCGTCAAGCGGATCGGCGTCGAGCATGACGAGATCCGCAGCGTATCCTTCGTCGAGCAGGCCCGTGCGCATTTCCGCGTGGCCCAGCCGCGCCGCATTGTAAGTGTACATCGTCAGGGCGGATTCGGGCGAAAGACGCTCGCCCTCCTCGTGATGCAAAGCCGCCGCTTGCATGCCCTGGAGAGGATCCAAGTCGCAGACCGGACTGTCGTCTCCGCCGCAGAGAACACCGCCGGCGCGTTCGATGCGGCGCAGCGCGTTCATGGAACGCATGCGCGGAGTTCCCAAACGCTGCTCGTACATTCCACCCGCTCCGCCCCAGAGCAAATCGAACTGCGGCTGCATCGAAAGGTAGATGCCCAGGCGCGCGCAGCGTTCGATATGATCGTCGCGCGCGATCTCGAAATGTTCGATGAAGTGCCGGCAGCCGCTTTCGCTGGGCCGTCCGTTCAAGACGCGCTCCCACGCGACAATCGCCTGTTCGATCGCGCGATCGCCGATGGCGTGCACGCCGGCAGAAATGCCCAGGACTTCCGCGGTCGAAAAATACTCAAACACTCGCGCGTCGGTGTAGCGAAGATCGCCGCAGCCGGTTTCTTTCCCATCGGAAAGAAACGGCCGGCTGACCGCCGCGCTGCAGCTGCCGATCGAGCCGTCCAAAAATACATCGCCGCCGATAAACGGCAAACCCAGCTCTTTGGCGAGCTGCGGATCGGGCTCGCAGATTTTCGGGTACCATTTCGCTCCTGGCAGATCGCGCAGCGCTGCGATCTCGGCTGCGTACTCCTCGCGCGCAAAACCGACGAACTGCGCGTGCAAATGGAGACAGCCGCGCGACAGAGCCAGCGCCGCCGCCCGCGATTCTGCCGCTCGCTTCGCCGCGTGCGGCAGGGCTGCCATAAACGCCGATTGCGCGCGCCAGTTGGCTTCGAGAAAAAGTTTTCCACTCGGCTGTCCGGCGGCATTTTTCTCAATGCCGGTCGTTTGTGCGGGCAGATTGAGCCACGCAAACGTCTTGCGGTTGACGACACACGAATGTCCGTCAATGCGAACCAGCATCGCAAACGTATCAGTAAATTCGACCTCAAGCGGCGCGGCATCCGCAGCGCGGCCATCGCTCCACGCGCTTTCGTCATACTGACCGGCGAGCACGTAGCTTTCGCGGGGTAGGCCGCGCACCGCAGCCGCAAATTCGTTATATGACCGCACCGCGCCGAAGTGCCGGGCGCCGGTAAAATACCCGGTGTCGGTGAGATGCACGTGACAATCCGCGAAAGCCGGCAAGATCGTCGCGCCGCCCAGATCGATTGACGCAACGCCGGCCCCGGCATCGGCCGGTTCCAGCGAGACAATGCGGCCATTTTGCACTACGACGCCTTCGTGCCGGGAGTACGTACGCGCGCGCGGATCGTAGCGGTAGGCGCGCGCGTTTTTTAAGACGAGGGCCGAGTCGAGAGCCAAGCCGTCAAATCCGTCTTGCGGCCGGCGTACGTGCCGCCGCGCAGTTCGCCGCGTAGTTCGCCGAACGTTCCAAACGCTTCGGCGAACGCATCATGTTTGTGAATCGATTCGTAATTAACCTGGGAGGCACTAATGAACGTCCCGTCGAGAAAATCTTCATACATTTCCAGCGCTCCCGCCAAAATGCCGCGCACGACATCTTCGACGAACTTCGGATTATGATGTGCCTTGTTCACCACGAAAAATTCGTCGGGCCGCTTGAGCAAATCGTACGTTTCGCTCGACATCGCGTTCTCCACGATCTCGACGAGATCTTCGACCGCAGGCATTTCTTGCGAAAGTGCGCCGATTAAAACGCTGCCGCGCCCGCGCTGGTTGTGCGTAGCGACCGGCAGCGCTTCGAGCGCGCGCCGCGCGTCGCTTTCGGAAAAGCCGGCTTCGCGCAGATCGCTAAAACTTTGCTCGCGGACCATGTCTTGCGCGCATGGGCACGCCGTCATGCCCTCAGCTTCGACTCCAATCGCGCGGCGAACACCCGCTGCATCGGCATGCGCGATGCCGGTCAGCGTATAGGTTTCCTCGCCGCGCTTTCCGCTGACCGGCGTCCACCGTTCGAGCGCAAAGTCGGCCCGCAAGCGCACGTCGGCGCGCACGGCGCGCTGCGTTCGCACGATCTCCCGCGCGATCGCTTCGACTAAACTTTCGATTCGGGCCGGCGCATCGGTCCGGGCGAGCACTTCCAGAGCCGCCTCTTCCAAAATTTCGTGAAACCGCGACATGTGCACGCCGGCTTTATCCGGCGCCAGGTCGGCGAGCATCGTAAACTCGCCGTTAAAGACTTGTTCGCGGCCCGCCACGTTCAACCGGACGATCCGGCGCACGCGGGAGACGCCGACGCGGTCGAGAGAGAGCCGCACGTCGGGAGTTGCTTCCTGCCGGTTCGCATCGAAGTGCAGCGAACGCGCGCGCCGGTGAATCCCGTTGGATTTTAGCGCGGCCACCAGGGGCGCGAATTGCGGCGCGATTTCCGCCAGCGGCACGACATTGTACGGACGCTGCGCGAGCGCGGGATGAACGTAGCCGTCGCCGGTAGAGAGCAGGTCGATGTCGATGGCCCGAGCGGCAAGTCGCCGTTTACCCGGCTGCCCGACCGCAACTTCGACGCCGCGCGCCAGTTCCTGAAAACCGTCGCGATCGAGTTGAGTCTCCAGTTCGGCGGCGACGTTCAGGAAAGGCGGGCCACCGGCGCCTTCCGCGGGGGCGCTTTCAAAAAATGACGAAACCGCCACCACGCGGCTTTTGCGCCGGAGCCGCTGCAGAGCTGCCAGAATATTGGCCTGCCGGTCGCCGAGATTCGAGCCGATGCCGACGTGGACGCGCACGCAGTGGTACTTAGGGACGAGGAGAGTAATCGCATGCACAACCGACGCAACGTTGCCCGGTCCGAGCGCTGGCTGTCGCTGGGGGCGGGGATTTTGCTGGGCGCCGCCGCGGCTCATCTTCTCTATCGCGCCGCGACCGGTTACTGCACGATTTATGCCGCGCTCGGAATCGCGTCGATGCCCGACGGCGATGCGCATAATCCTAGCGCGAGCGTTCCTTACGGCACGGGCGTTCGCGTCGAGGAGTCGATCGCTATCGAGATGGCGGCGGCGGGACTCTACGCATTTTGGCGGCGTCTGGAGACGCTGCCGCAATTCATGCACCACTTGGACGACGTCACCGTGCTGACGCCGACGCGATCGCGCTGGCGCGTGCACGGATCGGCCGGAAGGCTTCTCTCGTGGGAAGCCGAGATCATCAACGACGTGCCGGGCGAACTGATCGGGTGGCGTTCGCTGCCGGGTTCGGCTATCAATCATGCCGGATCGGTCCACTTCGATCAGCGTGGAAGCATCACCGACGTGCGCGTCGTTCTCGAATACGTACCGCTTGCACGTTTCGCCGGCGCATCGATTGCCAAACTCTTGGGTGAAGAACCGCAAAAGCAAATCGCCGAAGACTTGCGGCGCTTCAAGTCGATCGTCGAACGCGGGGAAATCTGCGCGTCATAGCCGGATCCGGCCCGGCGCTGCTCTTCGACTCACCGATTCACGTCTTGCGAGCCGCTTCGCCCGAAGAAGCCTGGAACGCGCTCGACGCAGCAGATGCGGCGCTGGCAGCAGGCTATTGCATCGCCGGCTTTCTTTCCTACGAACTTGGCGTGAGCTGTCTGGGCGTTTACGATGCCCCAAAGACGTTCGACCTCGAGGCCGGATCCCCAGACTATCGCATGACGCCGCCGGTGCCGCGTATCGCGCGGCGCGGATACGACGAAGCGATCGACGCGATCCGATCGGCCATTGCGGACGGCGAAGTGTACCAAGTGAACTATACACTTCCGTTTGATTTCGCGTTTTCGGGCGAACCGTTCGACCTATACCGCAGGCTCGCCAAACAAAGCGGAGCTCGCTACTGCGCTTATGTCGAAGACGGCGACCGTGCGCTGCTGTCGTTTTCGCCCGAGTTGTTTTTGCAGTTCGAAGGAAACCGCGTCCTCACCAAACCGATGAAGGGCACGGCCTCTCCGGGTGCGGCCGCCGAGCTGGAGAACGCCAAAAACCGGGCAGAACATGTGATGATCGTCGATTTGCTGCGCAACGACTTGCACAAAGTCTGCAGCGATGTGACGGTCGACGAGCTCTTCTCGGTCGAAGCGTACCCCACGTTTGCGACGATGACGTCCACGATTTCGGGAACGCTTGCGCCCGGCACGCGGCTAAGCGAGATTTTTCGCGCGACTTTTCCTTGCGGAAGCGTTACCGGCGCTCCCAAACGCGCGGCGATGACCCACATTGCGCGTTTCGAGTCGCAAACTCGCGAAGTGTACACGGGAAGCATCGGTTATCTGATACCGGAGCGGCGCGGCTGGTGGAACGTCGCCATTCGCACGCTGCAGATCGATCGCACGCAATGCGCGGGGCGATTGGATGCCGGCGGCGGAATCGTCAGCGATTCACAGGCCGAGGAAGAATGGCGCGAAGTGTTGCTTAAGACCGCTTTCCTCAAACCTGCTCTCGGCGTTTTTGCCTGCCTCGAAACACTGCGCTGCGGACCGGAGCCCAGTGACGTACGCGCGCACGTCGAACGGTTGCGCGCGACCGCAGAACATTTCGGTATCGCTTTCGACGATACAGAATTACGATGCACCTTGGAAAAGCTCAACGTGCGCGAGGTGCCCGCGCTCGTTCGAATCCGTCTGGGGTTTGATGGAAAGGCATCGGTTGCGCCCGAGCCGCTTGCGGACCACTCGGGGCGCATCACGATCCGCGTTTCGGACGAACGCGTCTTTTCGGGCGACGCTCTGTTGAAATACAAGACGTCCTGGCGCCCCGCGCACGATGCCGCCGCAGAATTCGCCCGGCGAGCGGGATGTTTCGACGCCTTGTTGCGAAACGAACGCAACGAATTGACCGAGGGATCGCGCACCAACCTTTTCGTCCGGATTGACGGAACGCTGTACACGCCACCGCTGAGCGGCGGCGTTCTGCCCGGCATCTTGCGCAACGCTATGGTTTTGCGTGGCGAAGCCGTCGAACGCGTGCTGTATGAAAACGACCTGCGTTCCGCAGAAGCCGTTTTCGTTGGAAACTCGGCGCGTGGGCTGCTGAAAGCTCAGCTTGCAAGCGAACGCAACCGTGTCTGACGGCTCCCTGTATCCCTACGTTCTCCGGCCCAAACTCGCTCCGGCGATTTGGGGCGGCAGCGATTTGGTCAAAGAGTTCGGCAAAGACGGCGCCGCCGGAGTAAAGATCGGCGAAAGCTGGGAGTGCTGGGACGAAAACACCGTAACGAACGGGCCGCTCGCGGGGCAAACCGTCGCGCAATTACGCGCATCGCTGGGCGCCAAACTGATGGCATCGATCGATCCGAACCGCATTTTTCCCATCCTCACGAAAATTATCGACGCCTGCGACTCACTCTCGGTGCAGGTGCATCCCGACGATGCGTACGCACAGCGAGTGGAGCATCAGCCCAACGGCAAGACCGAATGCTGGTACGTCCTGCAGGCCAAACCGGGCGCGGAACTCGTGATGGGCTGGACGCGCGACACGACGCGTGAAGAGTACGAGCGGCGGGTTGCCGACGGATCGCTCGGAGAGATTTTGCGCCGCGTGCCGATCGAGGCGGGCGACGCGTTTTACATCCCCGCCGGCACGCTGCACGCCATTGGCGCGGGCATCGTGATCTTCGAAACGCAGCAGGCCAGCGATCTCACCTATCGCATCTTCGATTGGAACCGCATAGGACCCGACGGCAAGCCGCGCGAGCTGCACGTGCAAAAAGCCGGCGACGTTCTCAACTACAAAGCCGGAACCTCGAATGCGCTTTCCGAGCTTGCTTACGCGTACGAAGGTTTTCAGCGAACGGCGCTGATCGCGGATTCGCACTTCGTCGTGGAACGCGTCACCGCAACCGAAACGCCGGCTTCAATGGGAACGCACGACCGTCCGCTTATCGTGATGACGCTCGCAGACGAACTCGAGCTCGCCTGTGCTGACGGAAACACGCATTTGCACCGCTACCAAACCGCGCTCATTCCGGCCGCCGCGCAAACGGTGCGCATCTCCGGCAACGGACCCGCATCGCCGTTCCTGCTGGTGACGCCGCCCGCGTCGGCGGAAACCATGAAGCAGCGCCTCCATGACGCAGGCGTCGCGCAACCCGTCATCGAGCAGTTTCTCGCGCAGTTCGCGGGCTAGCTGAAAGAGCGGATTCGCGAGCGCAGTTCTTCTCCCGTATCGAGCGCATCTTGCGGCACGAGCGGGCGCCGGTCCGGCTGCAGGCGCGCAATATCCCACCGCTGTTCGGGCTGCGTTCCAAAATAGCCGTCGAGCAGCGCGGCCTCCGCATGCGTCATGATGTGCTCCGCGTCAACCGGAACGCGATAACGGGCAGCGAGTTTCGCCGCGACTACACAGAATGCGTCGATGAGTCCCGCGGTGAGCGGATACGGGCCGAAGTCATTGGGTTTCGAGCCTTGCATGCCCATGACGGAGATTCCCAGCGCGAATGAATTTCGCTTGCGCGTATGCGCGGCGTACGGTTCGTCGGGCGCATCGTAAACGCAGCGCATGTTTTCGCGAACGTCGTGAGTGTTGACGACGACGATTTCGCCGTCATCGTCCAATGCAACGCAAAAATGGTAGGCCGGAAAAACCGACCGGTAGTCGTGCGCGGACCAATGGATGTAGATATTGTCTATGCGGCCTTCGGGCAGATCGGGCGCCCACTGGGTCAGCTTCCACGACGGATACTCCATCATCATATCTTCGCCGCACGGCATGACAACCCGCGCCTTGGAGCCAAAGCAACGCGAGCAATGATCGGCAACTCTGCGCCCGTCCGCTGGCGCGGCGGCCTTGCTCCGGGACACGAGCGGCGCGGCGGCGAGCTCTTCGCTGGCGGCGTTTGCGCCGACGAACTCGCCACGGCGTACGGCACGCCGCTGCTCGCGATCGATTACGACGTCTTCGATGCGGCGATCGCACATTTCTTGCAAGCATGCGCGCCTCACTCAGTCGAAATAGCTTACGCCGGCAAAGCCCTGCTGCTTGCCGCGCTCGCGCGCCATTTGAAACACACGTCGCTACACCTGGACGTCTGCTCGCTGGGGGAACTCGCCACCGCCGAACGGGCAGCTTTCCCGCCCGACCGGATCGCTTTTCACGGTTGCGGAAAAACCACCGAGGAACTCGACGCAGCCGCCGAGGGACGCGTGGCTCGTGTCATCGTCGACAACCTCGAAGAGCTGCGCCGCCTCGCAAGCCGTTCCGGCGGCGCGAAGGTTCCCGTTCTGCTGCGAATCAACTCCGGCATCGAAGCGCACACCCACGAATTCGTGCGCACCGGCGGAGCACGCACGAAGTTCGGCTTCGACGCCGCCGCTCTGCCGGCCGCGCTCGCGACCCTCAAGAAATCGCCGGGCTTACACTTCGAGGGACTGCACTCGCATATCGGCTCGCAGATTTACGACGCGCACGCGTTCGCCGAAAATACGCATGCACTCATGGAGCGGGCCGCTTTCGCCGCGGCCGCCGGCTTTGTGACCGAGCGCATCGTTGTAGGCGGCGGCTTCGGCGTTTCGATGCGACCCAACGAGCCCGCCACCTTCGATGCAGACAAAACAATCACGGAGATCGCCAACGCGGCGAAAAAAGACGCCCGTCGCTGGAATCTTCCGCTTCCGCGGATAGGCATCGAGCCCGGGCGGGCGCTCATCGCGCACGCCGGCACGACGCTCTATCGCGTGATGTCGGCCAAACGCGAATCCGGCAAACCGTTTGTCATCGTCGATGGCGGCATCTATGAAAATCCCCGCCCCGCACTCTACGGCGCGTACCACCATGCGTACGCCGCGCGCGAAAATGGGCCGCTGCAGGAAACCACTCTCTGCGGCCGGTCTTGCGAAAATGACGAACTCGGCACCGCCGGGTTGCCTTCGAACGTCGCCGAAGGCGATCTGATCGCAATGTGCACGACCGGGGCATACACCTACAGCATGGCGGGAAATTACAATCGCTTCGCGCGCCCGGCGGTCGTCGCCGTACGCGGCGGCACGCACACCCTCATCGCCAAGCGTGAAAGCATCGACGACATCCTACGGAACGACTGTGATGAATAGCAAGCCCTTCGACTGGCGCGCTCTCGCGCGCCGCTCAGGATGACAATGGCACGCTCGCGCGCGCCGACCAGGATGACAACGTTATTTTTTGCGGTTCTGCTGTTGACGCCATTTGCCGCAACAGCGGCGGACATGTCGTCCGTCGCAACGTTGGCAAAGCCGGCTCCGGGCGGCGCGCCGTGGAGTGCCGCGCAGATTGCTGCGCTGCATCGCACGATCGAAAAACTGCTGGCGGGACCGACGCTGCGCGGCGCTCAGGTGGGGCTGATCGCGATTGACACGGTTCGCCGAAACACGCTTTATTCGCAAAACGCCGATCAAGAGTTCATGCCGGCTTCGAACTTTAAATTGCTGGTCGGCTCCGCCGCGCTGAATATCCTGGGCACGGGATTCGCTTACACCACCTCGATCGCAGCGGACGGGCCGCCGAAAAACGGCGCGATTACCGGCAACGTCTACCTGCGGGGCGGCGGCGACGCGCTCCTGAGCGCACAAGATCTCGACAACGCCGCGGCCGCTATTGCCGCGCAAAGCGTAAAAAGCATCTCGGGCAGCATCGTGACGGACGCCACCCATTTCGATTCGGTACGGTACGGCTACGGCTGGTCTTGGGACGACCTGCCTTTTTACTACGCGCCCGTGGTTACTGCGCTGGAGCTTGAGGACGGCATCGTTCACATGTATTTTTCTCCGGGCACCGCACCGGGCGCACCGGCGCAGATAACGATTCGGCCTTTAACGGACGCGTTTACGCTCGATAACCGGCTCGTGACCGGGCCACCCAAATCCAAGGATACCTCCGAACTCGTGCGCCCCTGGGATCAACCAACAACGATTCGCATCACCGGCAGCTATCCGGCCGATGCAAAAATTTCAGGCGACGTGCGCCCGGCGGTCCCCGATCCCCAGGGTTATGCGGGCGATGTTTTCGCCAAAGCGTTGGGCGCGCACGGCATCACCGTCACCGGCCCAATGCAAAGCGGAAAAACGCCCGCGGGCGCCACGCTGCTCTGGAGCAAACATTCCGAAGCCATGCCGCAACTGCTCGCCGACTTCTGGTATCCGAGCGATAATTTGATGGGAGAAATGTTTCTGAAAGAACTCGGCTACCGTTTAAAAGGCGCGCCGGGAACGTTTGAAATCGGAATCGCGATGGAGAATCAGTATCTGAAGGCGGCGGGCATCGATCCTTCGACGGTGACGATCTCCGACGGTTCGGGGCTCTCGCAATATGACCGCATCACGCCGCACGATCTGCTGCTGATCTTGCAAAACGATTGGAGTTCGCCCAACCGCGACGTAGTTCTCAACGCTTTACCGGTCGCGGGCGTCCGCGGATCGCTCAAGAGCTCGTATAAAGGAACGGCCGCGGAAAACACTGTCTTCGCGAAGACCGGCAGCATCAGCCACGTGCGCACGATTTCGGGGTACGTCAGAACGAAGACGCACGGCCCCGTGACGTTCTCATTCATGATCAATCAATGGATGGGCGAGGATCGGCCGCACGGCGCAGCCGACTTAGCGACGCTTCGCGGCGCCATTCTCGCGGCGATCGCGTCGCAGTAGGCAATGCTCGGCGCCCGTTTCGAAAGCGAGATCCGCGAGCAGCCCGACGTGTGGCGCGCGATTGCGTTATCGGATAAAGCCGAAACGCTCGCGCACGCTATCCGCGAACGCGACGTGGTGCTGCTCGGCAGCGGAAGCTCGCTCTTTATGGCGCAGCTGGGCGCTCTGGCGCTGCGGCGGCGCGGCATCCGCGCGCACGCGCTGGCTGCCACCGAAGCGCCGCTCGACAATGTCGCGTACAGAAATGCCGCGATCATTGCGTGCTCGCAGAGCGGCCGGTCGGGCGACTTGCTCGAGGCGCTCGACGTGCTGCAGCCCAAGGATCTGATCGCGATCACCAACACGCCCGATTCCGAACTCGGACGACGCGCTAATCTCACCATCGATCTGGCCGCCGGGCCCGAGATCGCCGTTCCGGCCAGCAAGAGCGTCAGCGCCACGGCCGCGATCCTACTGTGGGCCGCGGGTTTGATGGCGGGCACGCATTTGCGCAGCGCCGGCAGCCTGACCGAAACAGCCGAGGACGTGCGCAGCTGGCTCGACGGAGCCGGCGTCGAGACCGTGCACGAAGCGGCGCAGCGCATAGCCCGGCGGCGCAGCATCGTCATCGTCGCTGCGGGCTACGGCATTCCCATTGCCAACGAATTCGCGCTCAAGTTGAAGGAAGCCAGCTATATTCACGCCGAGGGATTTTCGGCCGGTGAGTTCCGTCACGGAAGCGCGGCGATGCTCGACGCAACCTGCGCGATCATCGGAATAGTTGACGACGTTGCGCGCAACATCGTCAACGGCCCGATGCTGGAGGCGGCGCACGCCGAGAGCCTGCGTTACGTCATCGGCGGCCACATCGGCGATATTCCACTGCTCGGTCCCGTGGTGGGGAGTGCCTTTAATACGCTGGCTTGGCTGGTCGCCGCGCAGATGGTGGCGCTCCACGTCGGCCGCGCGCGCTACGTGGAAAGCGACGCGCCGCGGGGGCTAGCCAAGACGTTGGAGGCCGGCTCCCCGCGCAGGACTTAAGGCATACGAGCAGACAATAGTCCAGTCAGCGAACGCGCGTGGGACCACGCCGGTCGCTTTTCTTTTGTTATCGCCGGCGGAGAAGTCACGGGATGCGTACGAAGCAACGCGACGGTGCCGCCGGCAAGGAGAGCGGCGCATGACAGACTTACGACACTCGGGGCGGTGCACGGCTTTGGCTATAGCCGTGGCAGTACTCATTGGAATCTTCGCCATTCCGGTACCCGCGCAGGCAGCCAATACTGGCGCCATCGTCGGTACGGTCACGAACACTGCCACCGGCGCACCGATCGCCAACGTTGACGTCACCGCGGCTTCGCCCGCGGCAACGGCCCGGACAAAGACGGACTCGCGCGGGTTCTACACGCTCCAGGCACTTTTCCCCGACACGTACACCGTCTCGTATCAAATCAACGGCTACGCGCCGATCGTTCTACCGGGCGTCACAGTGCTGCAAGGGCAAACTGTTTCGCTCAACGAGACGATGACAAACGCGTTGCGCACAATTGCTTCCGTCACCT
Organism: Vulcanimicrobiales bacterium; assembly: GCA_038215615.1. GTDB lineage: Bacteria > Vulcanimicrobiota > Vulcanimicrobiia > Vulcanimicrobiales > Vulcanimicrobiaceae > Rubrimentiphilum. The sequence continues at coordinate 69,442 of JBBQQR010000004.1, forward strand.
CACGTGCGGCGGGCAACCTCGTGCAACCGAACGTGACGTCAGACGTCTACAACGTTTCGGGAGCGCAATTGAACGCACTTTCGCTCGGAAACGATCTGCACAAGACGCTTTACCAGTACGTACAAGGCGTACCGGGCGTCACCTCGACCGGTTTCCCCGCGCAACCGCGCATTCACGGCGGCAGTATCACCGACATCGGCTATGAGTTCGATGGGATTCCGATCAAGGAACGCATCACGGGCTTCTTTACGACGAACCTTTCGAACGTCGGCATCGCCAACGTCGAAGTCTACACCGGCGGCCTCTCGGCGGGCGATGCGGCCAACGGCCTGGGCATCATTAATACGGTCGTAAAGTCGGGCACGTACCCGGCGTTCGGCCAAGTTTCGTTCGGCACCAATCTCTACGGTCAGAACCAACAGCTGACTGCAGAATTTGGCGGAGCGACGCCCAACCGGCGCTTTTCGTGGTATGCCGCGATCGACAAAACCAACCAGCTGAACTACTACAGCTCCGGGCTGACCTATCCGGCAGTCCTCGCGGAAGGCTTGAACGGCCCCGGACCGGTGAAAACCACGGACATCGTCGCCAACTTCCATTACCGTCCAAGTGACAGGAACGACATACAGTTCCTCGTCCAAAACGGCGTCGGCGACTTCATGTTCAACTATTTGATGGCACGCGCGCCGGGAGAAGCGCCACCAGTAACCGCAGTACCGTGCCCAGGATACGCGGTTTCGGCGACAACGTATACGGGTGCCACGGGTGGAACCGCGCCCAACGGGCAGAACTGCCCGCTCGGTCTTTACTTCGGAACGGCCTCAAACAACAACGGGAACATCTGGCACCACTACTCGGGCATCGGTAAGATTCAGTGGAACCACATCATTAACGACCACTCGTTCTTCGCACTGAGATTCGCCGAGAATTTCAACCAGTACATCTTCGATCAACCGGTCGTAGATGCAAACCTAGCCATTGAAAATACAGCCGATTTTCGTGTCCGCGCCGGCTGCCCGCCGGTACCATACATGCCCGGCACGCCCATCATGAATAGCGGCGCGGGAACCAGCGGCGTTGCATGCATGCAGCAGACCAACTGGTTCAATACGGGTTTCTTTGGAGACCGGCGCTCCAATATGTACTTGGCCTCGCTCGATTACACCAACGCCGTTAACGCGAACACGACCATCCGGGCGGGCATCGGCCAAGAGTACGACATCAATCTCTACAACTTCTATTACACGTTCTTCTTTAACACGGATGGGTCGTACCCGGGAACCAACTTCACGTCGAACTATCCGACTCACGTTCCGAGCGCGTACGTTGATGTCGCACTGCGTAACAGCCGGTGGCTGGTTCAACCCGGGCTTCGTTATCAGCGGATGTCCTATAGTTATCCCGGAGGCCCGTTCACCGTCGGAATCCTCAATCCGACATTCTCAGCGACATACACGATGGGACCGAACGACGTGATCCGGGGATCGTACACCGACTCGACAACGTTCGTCGGCAGCGGATACGTTTTTCGGATCGTTCCGCCGGGTCCGCTTAACGGCGGGTCGGCAACGTCACCGCCGTTTACGCCATACAACCCTAGTGCAAACGGCTTCTCGGCGGATCCGACACGGATTCATAGCGCCGACCTTCAGTGGGAGCATCAATTCGATGCCAACACGTCGCTGAAGTTCGGACCGTGGATGAACAAAGCGACGAATACGTTCTATCTCTACCGGCCGCAAACGAGCGCTGACGGCGTGTTGCCGATCACGTTCGGCCCGCAGCTCCCGCAAAACGGCGGGATCCGTCAAGCGTTCGGTTTCGAACTGGGCGTGAACCACACCGACCCGCGGCCGATCGGCGTGTCGTGGTGGCTTAGCGCGACGTACGACAACTACTGGACGTCGATTACGTCGTCGCTAGCGGCGTCGTTCAACGTTGCGCCACTGCCGACTCCTGTCGTGCAGCGCGGCAACCTGATCCGGTCCGCCTTCGATCCGCTCATTAGCGGAACGCTTACGGCCGATCTGCACTACAACAACTTCCACCTCATCCCGCTGGTCTATTTCCAGGGACCTTCGTTCACGAACATCGGCGTGCAGACCATCTGCACGATCGGGATAACGACGAGCGCGTCGAGATGCACGAATACGTTCCACGGACAAGTCCAGCCCCCGCAGATCGGGCAATCAGAAGCGATGACACAAGGATACTGGGTGATGAACATGAGTGCGCTCACCCACCTGCCGCACGGCCTCACGTTGGGCCTGCAAGTGCAGAACCTGTTCAGCCAAACGCACGATCCGACCGGTGAATGTTCGGCTAGCCAGCTCGGAAGCACGCCGACACTCTACACGGGTTGCGGACCGTTCTGGCCCAACACGCCGACGCTGACGCCGGCAACGGGGGGTTCGTACCGCACGTACCAAGACTACTCGCAGACGACTCCGCAGTTCGAGCTGTTCTTGGTCAAGCGCATCCCGTAGGCCCGGAATCGGCAGAACCTCTGGGGCGGTGCGAAAGCATCGCCCCTTTCGTTTGTCGAAACGCGATGCATGCCGTTCCCACTTCCGCTGCTCCTGGGCGCGCTTCTCGCGCAGGCGAGCCCAACTCCCACGCCCGCACCGATGCCCGCAGGCTTGGTGTACTACGGGAATCCGGCCGCCACACTCACGATCGTTTCGCGCCCGCTCGGATTCGATCCGGACGGGAACGCGCGCTGGCTCCTGGTCGCGCGCTTTCTCGACGCGCAGGGCAAACCCACGCGCATCATGACGGGCAGCGACCTCGATTGGCTCTCGCGCGACGGCTATGTGCAGTGGCAGACGCGCCTGCGCTTTGGTCAGCCCGCAGCTATTCTCAAAACCCATCGTAACGGGCGCCTGCAGATCGTCGTGCGCTCGAACACGCCGAAGCTCGGCAGCGTCACGGTCATGACCGACACGCGCAGCTGGACCGGATCGCGGGTCGTCGCGCAAGCGCTCGGACCGCATACGATCCAAGTCGGCTGGTTTCCGCAAGAGAACGTATTGGCGCGCGTCGTGCGTATCGACAGTTTTGGCAGACGCGCAATCATGAGCGTCATCGCCGGACCGAGCTCTTCCTATCGCGACACATCGGTGGAACCGGGCGCACACTACCGCTACCTCGTGTACCGAAGCGACCATCCGGCGGCGAAAACGACGGCGATTGTGACGCCGCCGGCCGCGCCCGCGACTTTGCTTTCGGCTGCCTCGGGAAAAGCGATGTGGCTGTTCTTTACGGTGAACCCGCTCGATCCGCTGTACTTCAAACACCTCGATCCGCAGGCCATGGTCAACCAAGCCGTGCGCGCCGGTTTGCACTACGTGGAACTGCGCACGGCGTACGGCGCGTATTGGGAGATCACGCCCGAGGCGAAACCCACGGTCGATGCAATTATCGACGGTTTAGCGGCGCACGGCATCGGCACGATCGGTTGGACGGTTCCGCGCGATACGACGTTCGAAGATCTGCAAGCCAGCGTCCGTACCGCATATTATAGGACGGCTAAGGGCACGCCGCTGACGGGGCTCGCCGTCGATTTGGAGCGCGGTGACGAGTTCATGGGCGGCGATCCGCAAAAGTTGGATGCGCTGTGGCTGTACATGCAGCGCCTGCGCGCCGCGCTCGGCCCAAAGTATTTGCTGGTCTCGACCATCGAGGATCCCTATCTCGAACATCTCACCCTCGCAAAATATCCGTACCGCCAAATCGCGCAATACAGCGACGTGCTGCAGCCGATGGCGTACTGGCGTATGATGCGGCGCACGCCGACAACACCGGAGCAAGTCAAGGTGTTGCTGCGAGCATCGTACGACAAAGTGATCGCGCTGAGCGGCCGGCGGTTGCCGGTAAGTATGGGCGGACAGACGACCGCGGAGGGACGCAACGGCTACCCGCCCGCCGATGAGATCACCGCGTCACTCGATGCGAGCCGCGCCGCCGGAGCGATCGGCGAGTGTTTCTTTGCCTGGGATGGCACGCAGCCGTACCAGTGGGACGCGCTGGCGGCATACCGCTGGTGAATCCAACGCCGGCCCGAAAACGTTCTAGTCAATGATGAGCAACGAAACGGCGACCTTCGCGGCAGGCTGCTTCTGGGGTGTCGAAGCGGCTTTTCGGCAGCTTCCGGGCGTGCTGGAAGTCACCAGTGGATACACCGGCGGCCACACGGTCGCGCCGAGTTACCAGGATGTCTGCAGTGGGCGCACCGGGCACGCCGAGGCCGTAGAGATTCTCTACGACCCGCAAAAAATTTCTTACGACGCGCTGCTCGACGCGTTCTGGAAAATTCACGATCCTACGACGGCCAACCGTCAGGGGCCCGACGTCGGAACGCAGTACCGTTCGGCGATTTTCACGCACGGCGGCGAACAGCAAAAACTGGCTGAAACGTCGCGCACGCGCGAGCAAGGCAATCAATCCCAGCCAATCGTGACGGAGATTGCGGCCGCCGGCGATTTTTATCCGGCCGAAGATTACCATCAGCGATATTTCGAAAGAAATGGGGTCGCATGCCACATAGCACTATGACGCGCGCGGCTTTTGCGATCAGCGTCGCTTCTGCAGTTGGCGCGCTGGCATTTATGCGTGGCGCGCGCGCCAGCGAGAGCTATGCCGTGACCCACAGCGACACGGAGTGGCGGCAAATACTCGGACCGGCACGCTTTCAAATCTTACGCCAAAACGGCACCGAGCCGCCGGGCAGCAGCCCGTTGAACGACGAGCATCGTTCCGGGACCTATTCCTGCGCGGCATGCGGGCTGGCGAACTTTTCTTCCAAAACCAAATATGATGCGGGCGAAGGCTGGCCGAGTTTCTGGGTCCCCCTTCCTGACGCAATCCGCACCCGCGCGGATTACGAGCTCCTCGATCCGCGCACCGAAGCGCACTGCCGCCGCTGCGGGTCGCATCTGGGACATATTTTTGACGATGGCCCCAAGCCGACCGGAAAACGCTACTGCATCGACGGGTTGGCGCTCACGTTCGCGCCGGGGAAAGCCGCTTAGAGCGAACCCTTGTTGGCGCGCGCCATCACTTCGTTGAGCGTGAGGATCTCAATCTTCTCCGACTCGCGGATGTACGAGCGGAACTCTTGCGAGAGATAGAACGCCACGAGCCCTGAAGTAAAACCGCTCCCGCCGATGACGATGTACGCTTTGTCATAGCTCGGATTCTCGCGCAGCGCGTGCAGCAGTTTGATCACTTCGTAGGGGACTTTCTCTTCGGCGCTGCCGGCGGTCTGCTGCCATTTCAGCGAAACGAGAAAGCGCGAACCGTTGGGGCGCATGCCGACCAAGTCGGCGCGATGTCTTCCACCGCCCGGCTTACTTCCGACGACAACTTGTTTTTCGACCGCGTAACTATTGTTGAGCAGCACGGCTTCGACGCCCGCTTCGAGGGTGGACCCGGTCTTCGTGCCGAGGCTGCCCGGAAAAAGCATCAGAGGTTACGCGTGGCCAGCATCTCGCGCGCGTCGTCGCGATTGCCGTCGCAACTGATGCGGCGCGGTGCGTCCAGGATTTCCACGTCAAATCCGAGTTCGCGGTAGAGCCGCAGGACACGCTTGGTTGCCTGGTTCGAAGCAATGACCGGACCGGGATGAGCCGCAAGGCGCTTGGCGAGCCGTCGCTGATCCGCCCACGTAAAGCCGCCCGCCGCGTACGAGGTGAACTCGACGTCATAGGGCGGATCGGCGTAGATGAAGTCATCGCCGCGAATATCGATTGCTTCGAAATCGCCTTGGACGATCTCGTAACGCGACAGCGTCGGACGGTACGGCAGAAAGTCTTTGTGACATTCGACGTGTTTGTAACGGCCGAAGGGTACGTTAAAAAAACCGCGCGCGTTGAAGCGGCAGAGTCCGTTGTAACCGGTGCGGTTGAGGTAGTAGAAAAGCGCGGCGGCTTCGGCCGTTTCGCCTTCGTCTTTACGAATCAATTCGTTAAAGCGCGCGCGGTTGTGGGCGTAGATCTCGCGATCGTTTTTCAGCGAGACGCCGGTGGAACGCAAATCTAAGCCCCGCTGCAGCCAACGGTAGAATGAGATCAGGTGGGGATTCACGTCGCCTAAAAGCGCACGCCGCGGCAACAGTCCGAGCGTCACGGCCATTCCGCCCGCGAACGGCTCGACGAGACGGCGCTCGCGGTGTTCCGCCCACGTTTGGAGCAAATGGGGCACGAGCCAGCGCTTCCCGCCGGCCCATTTTAGCGGCGGGGAAAGCGCTACGGAGGCGATTTCCTCGACTGCGACGGCCATGGCCCAATTATTGCCGGGCAGGGTGCCAGCTGCCTGTCACTCTGCAGAGGGGTTCGGCGAAACTTTGCAGGCCGCAGGGGCGTTGGTCGCAAGGGAGAAAGGATTCCGCCGCGCCGACGTAGCTCAGTTGGTAGAGTGCAGCTTTCGTAAAGCTGATGTCGTCGGTTCGAATCCGACCGTCGGCTCCATCTAAAAAATGCAACACAAATCGTGTTGCGTTTTTCTTTGTGCCATACAGGTGGCACTATCAATCCGTATCATCGATACTATGAGAAACATAATTTGCAGACGGCCCGGCTGCGACAACCTCGTCAAGAAGGGCGCGACATCCTATTGCTCCCAGCGGTGCCAATTCGACTTTCTTTACGACGAGTTTATTCGTAAATGGAAACTCGGCGAAATCGATGGTTCCAGCCGAAACCTTGATGGACCGCGATCGCGCGTCCGGCGATATCTTATGGAATCGACCGGTTACACATGTAGCGTCTGCGGATGGGGCGAGCGCAACCCGAGAACAGGGCGCGTCCCATTGCACGTAGACCACATCGACGGAAACGCGCGGAACAATAGGCCAGAAAATCTGCGACTACTTTGCCCCAACCATCATTCTTTGACCGAAACCTTCGGAAATGCCAATAAAGGTAACGGACGCGCCCTTCGGCGCGCCCGCTATATCAAGGGAATCGACGGCGTTCACTTTTCGCCGCTGATCTTGCCGCAGCGGCGCGGTCGCTTTAGGGCTCGTAGTGGAAGCGCTGCACGAAGGCGGTTGCGGGCGCCGTTGCAGTAGGACGCGTTCCCCAAACGGCCCAAATATCGCCGGTTTTTGGATCGATCGCGACCGTGTGCGGTCCGGGCGTCATCGGCAACGTGCCGAGGATCGTCGCCGGTCCGTTCTGATTGATTTTGAGCAACGTGATCCCGTTGCCCGCGCACGCCATCATCTGGCGCGACACGTCGAGATCGCACTGATCGACTCGTGACGGGTAATCGATCGTCCACAGCAGTTTTCCGGCAGTCGAGTACCCCGACATCTTGTTATTCGAGCCGGCCACGAGCAGCATATTGAAGGGCGCGTCGTACTGCAGCGGATGGTTATGCTTGATCTCCGGCGTCGAAATCGTGCGCGTCAGCTGCATTCTGCGCCCATCGATAACGGCGATCTCGCTCTCGCTATCGATGTTCTGATAAATCTCGTGCGTGGCCGGATTGATCTGCAGATACTCCGGCTTGTGGCCCGGAACGACAATCGTCCCGATCTGCTTGAAGGTCTTCGAGTCGATCACGAAAATTCGCGTACCGTCGTCTTCATCGCCATAGATCCGGCCGAGCTGCCCATCGTAAGCGATTGCGTCGACGGGACCGGCAACCGCCACGCGCGCAATTTCTTTCAGCGTCACCGGATCGACCTCCGACAGCGCTTTTGCGCCGCCGTTGCCCGTGTACACATGGCCGCTCGTCGCATTGGGAGCCGATCCGGCGACGCCGCCCAGCTGGACAGTACCAGCGACGGCACCCGTGTCGGCATCTATGATCATAAGCACCGCGCCGTGCGCCGCATAGATGCGGCGGTGCAACGAATCCACCGTCACGTAATCGAAACCGCCGGGCGGTGTTACCGCTACGGGCGGAGCTGCAGCTACAATAGGCATCTCTACTCCTTCTTATCGTTATCGTGGAACGTCCCGCGCTTGGCTCCGGCATCGAGCTCTAAATCGTCCAAAAAATAATAGACGATCTTCCGGTCGTCGAAGCCGACCTTCGCCAGTTCGCGTCCGTTGAGCGTCACCACCTCGTGGATGTGGCCGGTCTTGCCCGCATACGTGTAGTTGACGGCGGTGTAGCCGGCGTCATCGGGTTTGGGCCGGGGAACGGCTTTGACGCCGCGCAGCGGGGTGTTATGGCGGTGCATCAGAACCTGTCGCTTTCTATGGAACAAGCCACGATCATTGAGTACAACGGGAAGCGCCCGAAAGTGGACCCCTCGGCCTTTATCGCCCCAACCGCGGTGCTGATCGGCGACGTCGTCATCGGGGCCGAGTCGAGCATTTGGTTCGGCGCGGTGCTGCGCGGCGACAATGGTCCGATCCGCATCGGTGCGCGCACGTCGATCCAAGACAACGCCGTGATTCACGTCAGCGAAGGCGGCCTCACGCAGATCGACGACGATGTCACGGTCGGCCACGCAGCTATCATGGAAGACTGTCACATCAAATCTCACGCGCTGATCGGGAGCAATGCGGTCGTGCTCACCAACGCGACGGTCGGCGAGCGCTCGCTCGTTGCGGCGGGCAGCGTCGTCGGCGAGGGTTCGGAGATTCCCGACGGCGTGCTGGTTGCCGGCTCTCCGGCCAAGGTAAAAAAGCAACTGGACGGCGAGTCGGCCAAGTGGATCGCGATCAGCGCGCGCGAGTATGTAAAGCTTTCCCGGTCCTACCGCTCCCAGGGCATCGGAATGCGTGAGGAGCAGCGCTCGCCACGTTAGGTCCCGCAGCCGATGGGTACTCCCTAGTACACAGAAAATGAGGGAGACTCCAATGGCCGACCGCCAGCACAACGAAGAAAACATCTCAAAACGGCTAGCAAGCTTGATCGTGACGCGCAGCCCCTCCAGCCGCGGGGAAATTCCGGAAGATCATTTGGCCGAAGGCGACGCAGACGACCGCGCGCGCGGCTCACAGCCGGTCGAGCAAGGCGACACGAGGGAAGTCGACCAGCAGGTTTAGCAGCCGGCGGACGGCGAGCGCTAGGCGAACGCGCTCGCCGTCCCGAAGAATTCGGCCGTGCAAGTCAACGATTTGACGATCCGCGCCGCAACGGTGAACGGCTCGGGTAGTCAGTCCGCGAATTTGGTTTTAGCCAACGCGATTTTTCGTTTGGGCATTCCCGTCGCCCCCAAAAACGTTTTTCCTTCGAACATCGAGGGGTTGCCGACATGGTTCGATGTGCGCGTCTCGCCGCAAGGCTACCAATGCCGCAGCAGCAGCATCGATATTTTGCTCGCGCTTAACGCCGCGACGTGGCACGCCGACGTCCGCGACGTAAAATCCGGCGGCGCGATCCTGTACGAAGAGACGCTCGCGGTGACCGGCGCTACGAAACGCGACGACGTCACGTACTATCCGGTTCCATTTGCGAAGTTGGCGAAAGAGAACATCTCCAACGCCGACCTGCGCAAGTATTTGACGAACATGATCTACGTCGGTGCGCTCGCGCAGTTGCTGGGCATCGGCGAAGATGCCATCGAGGCAGCACTGCGGGCGCAATTTCGCACCAAACTAAAAGCGGTCGACATCAACATGGATGCGGTCCGGCTCGGCGCCAGTTACGCGCGCGAGAACTTGCCTAAGACCGATCCATACAAGCTCGAACCGATGCCCGGAAACAACGATGGGTTGATCTTGATGGAAGGTAACTCTGCCGCGGCGTTGGGCTGCGTGATGGCCGGCTGCACCGTGGCCGCGTGGTATCCGATCACGCCCTCCTCCTCGCTCTGCGAATCATTCATCGCTTATTGCGATCGCTACCGCGTCGACAAGGAAACCGGCGAACGAAAAGTCGCCGTGCTGCAGGCTGAAGACGAACTTGCCGCCATCGGCATGGTCTTCGGCGCGACCTGGGCCGGCGCGCGCGCGATGACATCGACCTCGGGGCCGGGCCTCTCACTGATGGCGGAATTTGCCGGACTGGGCTATTATGCGGAACTTCCGGGCGTGATTTTTGACGTGCAGCGCGCAGGCCCGTCGACCGGCTTGCCGACGCGCACGATGCAGGGCGACGTCGCCTTCGCCTACACCCTTTCGCACGGCGATACCAAACATATCGTACTGCTCCCAGCCACGCCGATCGAAGCCTACGAGTTTGCAAGCCACGCTTTCGATCTTGCCGACCGCTTCCAGACGCCGGTCTTCGTGCTCAGCGATCTCGATCTCGGAATGAATCTGTGGATGACCAAGCCGCTGCCGTATCCCGAGCTCGGCTTCGACCGCGGAAAAATTTTGGGCGCGACCGAGTTGGACGCGGTGCAATCATGGGGACGTTATCGCGACGTCGACTCTGACGGCATCCCCTATCGCACGCTTCCCGGAACCGAACATGCTAACGCCGGCTATTTCACGCGCGGCTCCGGCCATAACGAAACCGCACATTATTCGGAAGATCCCAACGTCTATCGCAACAATTTGGACCGCCTCACGCGCAAATTCGATACCGCGCGTGCCGCGGTACCCAAAGCGATCGTCGAAGAGAGCGGCAAACCGTGCGGACTAATCGCATTCGGCACGACGCACCATGCGATAGTTGAAGCGCGCGCGCAGCTCCGCGAAGCCGGCGTCGAAACGGATTATCTGCGGGTGCGCGCGCTGCCGCTGAGCGCAGACGTCGCAGCCTTCATCGGGCGGCACGAACGTGTCTACGTCGTCGAGCAAAATCGCGACGGGCAACTCTACGGCATTCTTCGCATGGAATTGCCCGCGCACATGATCGAGCGGTTGCATTCGGTTCGCCACTACAACGGCGTGCCGATCGACGCGTCGGCGATCTTCGAACCTTTGCTGCAAGCCGAACAAACGGAACTCGTACCTGCATGAGCAGCGGCGCACCTCCGGTAAACGTCAATTCCGCCGGCCTCTCTCGCGAGGTCTATAAAGGATTGCCCAGCACGCTGTGCGCCGGCTGCGGGCACAACTCGATCACCAATCACCTGATCAAAGCGCTGTTCGAGTACGGCGTACAGCCGCACAAGCTCGCGAAGATGAGCGGCATCGGCTGCTCCTCGAAAACACCGGCCTATTTCGTCGAACGCGCGCACGGTTTTAACGGCGTGCATGGACGCATGCCTTCTCTCGCTACGGGCGCGAAGATCGCCAACCGCGAGTTGATGGTGCTCGGCATCAGCGGCGACGGCGACACGGCCAGCATCGGCTTGGGCCAATACTGCCACATGATCCGGCGCAACGTCGACTGCACCTACATTATTGAAGACAACGGCTGCTACGGATTGACCAAGGGGCAGTTTTCAGCCACCGCCGACCGCGGCTCAGTACTCAAGAAAGGCCAAGTCAACGAGCTTGAGACGATCGACGTGTGCGGCTTGGCGATTGAGCTCGGCGCCACGTTCGTCGCGCGCTCTTTTTCGGGCGACGGCAAACAGCTGATTCCGCTCCTGCAGGCCGCGTTCTCGCATCGCGGCACAGCTGTGCTCGACATTATCAGCCCGTGCGTGACGTTCAACGATCACGAAGGCTCGACCAAGAGCTACGCCTACGTCAAGGAGCACCACGCAATTTTGCACACGCCCGACTATATCGTCGGCGGACGCGAGATCGTTGTGGATTACGAGCCCGGGACGGTCAAGGAAGTGCAGTTCGACGACGGCTCGCGCATCTTGCTGCGCAAACTTGAGGTCGAATACGATCCGGCCAATCGCGTCGGCGCGCTCACCGTCCTAAACGAGGCGCGCGACCGCGGAGAGCTCGTTACGGGCTTGCTGTATGTCGATGTGAAGGCCCGCGATCTCTGCGAACGCGAAAAACTTCCGCAGAGGCCGCTCGCGCAGCTCGCAGAAGACGATCTTCGCATCTCGCGCGATGATTGGAAACAGCTGATGGAGTCTTTCGGTTAGCCGTTAGGCCGCTGGAAAGTGCGACTCATCCCCGTACGGTAAGAAGAGCGTGTACTCGCGCTGGAAGCGTAACTTCACGGTGCCCGTCGGACCGTTACGGTGTTTGGCGATGATAAACTCCGTGAGATCCGGCTCGGCCGCTTCTTCTTTATAATAGCCTTCGCGGTAGAGAAACGCGACGATATCGGATTCTTGCTCGAGCGAGCCCGAATCCCTCAAGTCCGCCAGCATCGGGCGTTTTTCGGAGCGCGTTTCCACGCCGCGGTTGAGTTGCGCGAGCGCGATGACCGGTACGCCGAGATCTTTGGCGGTCGTTTTTAGCGTGCGGCAGATGTCGGAGAGTTCTTCGTTGCGGTTGGAGTTGCGGCTTAAGACGTTTGGCCTTACCAACTGCAAGTAGTCGATGAAAACAGCCGACAGGCCGGCGCCAGACTGCAGGCGGCGGCACCGGCTGCGAATCTCGGCGATCGAGATCGCGCCCGAGTCATCGAGATAAATCGGAAGCTCGTTGAGCACGCCCATCGCGTCGGATATCTTTTCCCAGTGATGCGGCTTGATGTTACCGCGGCGCATGTCGTGCATGCTGATATGGGCTTCCGCGCAAATCAAGCGCTGCACGATTTCGTCGTTGGACATTTCCAGTGAGAAAAACGCGACCGGCTCGGTCTCCACGCGCGCCGCCGCGACGGCCATGTTGAGCGCAAACGAGGTCTTGCCCATGCCCGGCCGCGCCGCCAGGATGATGAAATTGCCGGGCTGGAAGCCCGTAGTCATGTCGTCGACGTCCCGAAAGCCTGACGTGAGCCCGGTGAGGCCGCCGCGGCTGTGAAAGAGCTTGTCGATGTTTTCGAAGGCCGGTTTTAGGAGCTGGCCGACCGGCACGAAGTCGCGATGGAGCTGCCGCCGGCCGATTTCGAAGACCATCTGCTCGCTGCGATCGAGCGCGCCTTCGACGTCTTCTTCGTTTTCGTAGCCGTACTGGGTGATCTGCGTGCCGGCATGGATCAGTCCGCGCAGTACCGCTTTTTCGCGAACGATCTTCGCGTAGTATGTCGCCGACGCGGCGGTCTGCACCGTATCCATGAGCGACGAAAGATACGAGATGCCGCCGACCTTCTCGAGCTGGTCGCGCCGCTTGAGCTCCTCGGCGATCGTGATCTTGTCGAGCGGTTCGGCGCGATCGTAGAGATGCACGAGCACGGAGTATATCGTCGCGTGCACGTGCGCGTAAAAATCCTCGGAGCGCACGATTTCGCCGGCTGCACCCATGATCTCGCGGTCGACCAGAATCGAACCCAGCAGCGCCATCTCCGCTTCGAGATTTTGCGGCGGTATACGATCGATGACGGGCAGATGCGTTACGGTCATGAGCGGGCTGACATACTCCGCCGGACCGTGAGCGCTCGCCTTGTGGATTTCTTGTGGAGAGCTAAAGCTTTAAATGCCTGCTCGATGGAGGCAACCGGAATCACTTCGATTCCCGCGAGCGTCCGATCGATTTCGCGCACGTTTTCCTTGGGCACGAGGATCGCGCGCATGCCCGCCTGTCGCGCCGCGTACAATTTCTCAATGATGCCCCCGACCGGACGAACCTTGCCTTGTATCGAGAGTTCGCCCGTCATCGCCACGTCTTGCGGAACCGGCGTCTTGCTTAACGCCGAGTACAGGGCGAGAAAAATTGCCAGGCCGGCCGATGGGCCATCGATATTTCCGCCGCCGATCACGTTTATGTGCAGATCGTAATTTGCCGTATCGAGTCCCGTAACGGCGCGCAAGACCGCAGCGGCGTTAAAGACGCTGTCTTTGGCCATCTTGCCGGCCGCATCGTTGAAGCGCACCGAGCCTTTTCCACGTGCGCCCGCGCTGAATGCCACGGCTTCGATCTCGATGATGCTGCCTAAATAGTGCAGTACGCCCAAACCGAACGTCTTTCCGATCTCGCGCGCCGCCCGTCCACGCACCAAGGTGTGCGGGACCAGCCGCCCCGCCTGGACGACATTGCGCACGTGCTCTTCAGTAATCAGTACGTTCTCGGCGCGGCGCGGTTTGGGGGTCTTCGCAGGGGCTTTGGCGCGGTAGAGCGCCTCTCCGAAGGCATCGGCCACAATTTGCACCGCCTGACGCCCTTCAATCGTGTACGAGGCGATCAGTTGCGGTACGCGGCGCTCGGCCTTCGCGCCCAGCCGCTTAATGGCGGCGCCGACGATCGAGACGATTTGCGACTGCGTCAGCGGTTCAAAGTAGACGGCGGCCGCGCGCGACCGGATGGCAGGATCGATATCGCCGGGCTCGCGCGTCGTCGCACCGATCAAGATGAAATCGGCCGGCGCGCCTTCCCGGAAAAGTTTTTTGATGTACTCCGGCACGTTGGCCGAGCTCTCGTCATAATAGGAAGACTCGAACGTGACGCGCTTGTCCTCGAGCACTTTGAGCAGTTTCGTCTGGAGCAGCGCGTCCATCTCGCCGATCTCGTCTATGAAGAGCACGCCTCCATGCGCGCGGGTCACCATGCCCAGCTTCGGTTCGGGAATGCCGCCGTCGGCGAATTCGCGCCGGCTGCCCTGGTAAATGGGATCGTGCACGCTTCCCAGCAGCGGGTTGGTCGTTTCGCGCGGATCCCAGCGCAGCGTCGTTCCGCTGGCCTCGATAAAGGGCGCGTCTTTGGCAAACGGCGTGTACGCGCGCGCCTTGGCCACCTCGAGCGCCAGCCGCGCGACGGTCGTCTTGCCGACGCCGGGCGGACCGTACAAGATGACGTGCTGCGGATAGGGCGATGAAATCTTGGCTAACAGCGAACGGATCGCAGCTTCTTGCCCGACGATTTCCTTGAATGACTGCGGGCGCAGCAATTGCAGCGCCGACGCCGCCAAACCGCGATCGTTGAGCTGCTGCAATTCTTGCAGTTTCTTCTGCGTCGCCGGTGTTTCCGGGCCTGAGTCTTCGCGCAGCGCTTCCAGTTTCAAATCTTTGAGGTAATCCTGGTGACGCTCGATCATCTTCGTGTTGATCTTGCGCTCGATCGAATCTTCAACGTTCTTCTGCGCGATCAAATCGGCGAGCTGCTCTTCGATTTCTCCTAAAGCCCGCCGGAAGCTGGGGCGACCCGTGACGCGCTCGATGGTCGGGTCTTCGAAGACCAGCCGCTGCAGCGCGCAGATGCGGTCCGGCAGCGCGCCCGAGCGCATCATTTTCAGCGCGTTCATTTTACCCGCGCGCAGAACCAACTTGTCCGAGCCGATCGTGTTGGCGAGCACGTCGTAGAGCGCCGAAACGTAGCGGCCCATCTCGTCTTCGCTGCCGAATTTACGACGGAACCTTACTACGTAGGGACTGTCGCTCACGCCGGCTCCGCGACGACGTCCAGTGTCGCTTTGGCAACGACGCTCCTTCCCAGTCGAATCTCGACCGGATAGGTGCCCACAGCTTTGATGGCCGCCTTCATTTCAATTTTGTGTTTGTCGACCGGCGCCGAAAACGTTTGCGTGAAGGCTCGTGCGACGTCCGCGGTGGTTACCGCACCGAAGAGCCTCCCGCTTTCGCCGGCCTTGGCACGCACGACGACCGGCTTACTTTCCAACAGGGCCGCCAGTTCCCGAGTTTCGGCCAGGGACTCGGCCTCGCGCTTGTCGTGCGCTTTCTTCTGCTCGTCGAGCACCGTCAAAGCGCCCTTGCTGGCTTCGGTCGCCAGTTTGCGGGGCAGCAAGAAATTCCGCGCGTAGCCCTCGGCGACGTCGACGACTTGGCCTTTTTTGCCGAGCGGCTTCACGTCGCTCAGCAAGATCAGGCGCACGGACCTACTCGGTGACGAACGGTAAAAAGGCGATAATACGCGCGCGCTTCACCGCGACGGTCAAGAGCCGCTGATGTTTGGCGCAGTTTCCCGAGATGCGGCGCGGCAAAATCTTGCCACGTTCGGAGACGTATTTCCTCAAGCGCATGACGTCTTTATAATTGATGTCGATCGTGCGCTCGGTGCAGAACGTGCACGGCTTCTTTTTTACGCGACGGTCTTTGACCACGCGTTTGGTCTTCAGTTTGGTTTTGGGGGGCATTCGAGTTTCCTTTGCTAGGTGGATAGCGCCCCCGGACGCGCCGGAGGCCTAGCGAAGTGACGCAGCGCGCCACTGCCTTGGGCGGTTAAATCCGGCGCGGTTCTCCCGCCCGGTAGCGATAGACGATGCGCCCCTTCGTGAGGTCGTAGGGCGAAATCTCGAGCTCGACCCGGTCCCCAGGCAGAATTCTGATGCGGTGGCGGCGCAGACGGCCGGCAACGTGGGCCAGGACCGTGTGCGAGTTCTCCAGCTCAACGGAGAAGCTGGCGCTGGGGAAAACTTGCACGATCGTGCCGAAAACCTCAAGGGGCGCCTCTTTGGTGGCGCTGGGCTTGCGGCGCTCGAGCGGTTGCTTGGAGCCTCGTCTCAACTGCTATGGTCCTTCGTGGGAGAGGTGCGGGGGCGACCGGAGGTGGTTCGAGGCCCCCTGGGGGGTCACCCTGGCCGATCCGGCCACCTAGTGAAACCTTCGCCGATGGCGAAGCGTTGCAGGAGGGTTATCAGGCTTCGAAGTCCGCATGGTCTACGTTCCAAGTACTAGCGAGTCGGATCCAGAGAATAACTCACAACTAAAAACTAGGAGACTCGTTAGATATATGTATACCGATGAAACGCTGACCTGTGTGGATTGTGGACGTCAGTTCACGTTCACGACCGGCGAACAAGAATTCTTCGCCAGCAAAGGCTTCACCAACAAACCCAGTCGTTGCACCGATTGCCGTGCAGCCCGCAAGTCGGGCCGTTCGGGCGGCGGCAGCGGTGGCGGCGGCGGTGAAGGCTACGGCCGTCAGCGCGAAATGTTCACTGCGACGTGCAGCCAATGCGGCGGCGTAGCGGAAGTTCCGTTCCAACCGCGTGGCGACAAGCCCGTGTATTGCCGCGACTGCTTCGCGCAACGCCCCAGCTACCGATAAAGTAAGCCTCTCCCGTAGAGGGAGAGAGACTCGCTAACATAAAGGGCCGCCTCGTGCGGTCCTTTATCGTAGCCGCGGGGCTTATCGCTGCCGTGCTTTTTGGCGCACGGCCCGCGCTCCAAGCGCTCGAGCGTTCGAGCGATCGCAATCCCTGCGGACGCGCGCTCCCGGTTCCATCCGCTTTGCGTTTGCCGGCGACCGTTCCATCAGGCGAGCCGGTCGCGCTGGAGCACACGCTGCTCGATTACTTGAGCTCGTACCGCTACCGCGATTTGGGATGGTGCGTTGATAAGAGCTTGCGCGACACCGGTCCCTACATCCACGGCATTGCCTACGGCGTGCATCCGACCGTCCGGATCTATTACTCGCCCGAAGTCATGCAGTGGCTTCACAACGGGCAGCGCGGCATGCCGGCCGACGGCGCCGTGATCATCAAAGAACAATACGAGATGCCCAAACCGGCTGCGGCGTTCGCCGGAGAAACCGGCGCGCAGCTCCGGCCGACGGATTGGACGATCATGATCCGTCGCGCGTCGGCGTCGCGCGACGGCTGGTTCTGGGCAGAAGTTTATCAAGGCATGTTCGCCGCTCAAAATGCGGCGCAGACGCAATATCCGAGCGCGGGATTCGGCATCTACTGTTTGCGCTGCCATGCTTCAGCCGCAAAAGCGCTTACGTTCGTTTCGCTGGAAAATATCGCGGGGTATCCCGGTACACCGCTTCACTACTTCATCGACAATTCGTGGCGCGTGAAAAAACCGCCGCCGCCGCAAGCCGCCGCCGCTTCACAGCCCGCTCCGTCCCCTTCGCAAGCACCACTCGCGGTTCAAACTTTCCCGCCCGAATCGGTCGACACGTATCTTGCAAAAGCGCACGGCGCGCACGTTTTCGTAACCTCCGACCAGTGCATGGGATGCCACAGCGCCGCCCCCGGCCTTCCGCGTGGCCCGCTGGCTTGGGTGCGTGGATTCAACGTTTCCGCATACGGCGAATGGCGGTGGTCGCCGATGGCGCTGGCCGGGCGCGACCCGGTCTTTTATGCTCAGTTCGAATCCGAGCTCGCGTATCTGAATACGATGAAAGACCCGCACGCGCGCAACGCGCTGCGCGGACAGATAACCGCCATCTGCTCAACCTGCCATGGCGTGATGGCCAAACGCGCCCTCGCGCTCGATCATCCGCATCTGACGTTCACGCCGCAGATGGTTTTCGACGCCGACCCTTCGCATTGGAGTTACCATTACGGCGGTCTGGCGCGCGACGGCATCAGCTGCGCGGTCTGCCATCATATCGTGCAGACGAAGACGCCGGCCGGCCAGACGCCCCTCGCTTTTTTCTTGGATCATAAGATTAACGGCGAATACGATCTGGGCGCGCCTGACAAAATATACGGCCCGTTCAAAAACAACGAGATCGTCACACACCCCATGAACGAGGCGCTAGGCGCCAAGCCGCACTATTCACCTTACGTTACGTCGTCACGACTCTGCGGAAGCTGCCACACGATCAATTTGCCCGTCGTCGATGCTCCGCCCGTCGCCGCCGTTCCCAAAGAACACAGCGTCGAGCAAGCCACCTATGTCGAATGGCTCAACAGCCGCTTCCAAAACGAATACGGCGCGCTGCCCGGCGCGAAATCGTGTCAGGATTGCCATATGCCGGCGGGCATTCACGACGACGCCCGCGGAGTCGCGCTGACCCACATCGCGACGAAGATGGCGCTCATCGAGGACACGAGCTATCCCGCCACGACCGGCGCCGCGCCCCACGCCGATCTCAACGTGCGGTTTCGCAAGACCGGCTTCCGCCGTCACGAGCTGCTAGGACTCAACGCTTTTCTACTCTCGCTCTTCAAACAGTATCCCGATGTCCTAGGCGTGCGGCTCAACGATTACATGAGCGGCTCCTCGACCGGCCTCGACGATGCAATCGCGCACGTCATGCAGCAGGCGCGCACCGCGACCGCAAAAGTCTACGTGCGAACGAGCGTTACAGGCCGGAAACTGATCGCCGACGTGGAGGTCGTCAATCTGACCGGCCACCGTTTTCCGAGCGGCGTTGGGTTCAGGCGGGCATTTCTCGATGTCGAAGTGCGCGACGGAGCAACTCCGTTCTTCGTTTCGGGCCGACCCGACGCCAAGGGCCGCATTTTAGGGCCGGGCGGCCGCGTACTCCTCAGTGAATTCTTTAGCGCCGGTCGGGACGGCCGCCAGCAATACCAAGATCACTTTGACGAAGCGAACCCGATCACGCGACCCGATCAGGTACAAATATTCGAAGAGCTGACTCGCGATCACAGCGGACATTTTACGACGTCGTTCATCCGTCGCGACCAGGACGTCAAGGATAACCGTTTGCTGCCGCAAGGCTGGTCGAAGACCGGGCCAACGCCGACATTGCCCGAGTATTTTCTGCGGGCGACGTACCCGCACGGCCGCGCCGCAAGCGACCCGCGTTATCAGGACGGAATGGGCCATGCGATCGTGCGGTACGTCGTGATGCTGCCGCCGTCCGTGGATCCGCGGCGCGTGCGTGTCGATGCGACCCTCTACTATCAGTCCTGGGAGCCGTTCTTCATCGCCGAGCGCTCGAGCGGCACCGGAACGGCGGCGCAGCGTTTCGCCGCGCTTGTCAATCGCTTAGATCTCGCGAAAACGGCGCTCGCGGGCTGGAAGATCAAGATTGCGGCAGGCTCGGGTCGCGCGAAGTGAGCGCGATCATGATCGCGATGGCGACCGCAACCGATAGCGCTGCGCAGACGAGCAGCGCGTCGTGCATGGCGTGAACGAACGACTTGTGCACGAGGGCTGTAAACTTGCTCGCGACAGCGAGCAGATCGCCGTGCACAACGGCGCGCGTCGTTTGCGCGATCGCCCGCTGAGAAGCGTGCAGCTTGTTCATGCGCTCGGCGATCCGGCTGCTCATGCCCGCCGCAAGCAACGAACCTAGCACGGCTATCCCGAACACGCCGCAAATCGAGCGCCCGAAGGCCAGCGTTCCGGAAGCGAACCCCTCATCCGGCGCGTCGATGACCGCTAAGCCCACCGCCGAGGCGGGTGTGCAGATGATGCCCCAGCCCAGTCCCGCCAGGGCGAGGGCAGCCGCCACCTCCCACGGCGGCGTGCTTTGTACGGCCGTGGCGAGCCAGACGATGCCGGAAATAGAACACACGAAACTGAGCACGATATTCCATGGCAATCCGAGTTTTTGTCGCAGCGCATTGCTGAAAACATTCGCCAGAAAGTACGCGGCGTTGCACGGTATCAAACACAGCCCCGCCGCAATTTCGGAGAGTCCCTGAATATCTTGCATGAAAAGCGAGATGAGCAGCATGACGCCGTACCATGCAAAGTTCACGAGGCCCAGCAACAGCACGGCAACGTTGAAAGCGCGCAGCTTGAAATAGTGCAGGTGAATCATGGGCCACTTTGCGTACCGTTCGACGGCAAGAAAAAGCGCAAAGCCGACTCCGGCAATCCCAAAGGCGGTCAGAATGACGGGCGAGGTCCAGCCGCTAGAGTTCCCTTCGATCATCGCATAACTGATCGCGACGATGGCGCCAATGCTGAGCAACTGCCCCCACAAGTCGCTCCCCGTTTTTAAGTGCGGCGTATTTTCGGTCGCGAAAAACAGACTCGCGATGACGATCAGGCCGAGCGCAGCGGAAAGATAGAATATTGCCGGCCACGCAATCCATTGCACGAGAGCTCCGCCGGCGAGTGGCGCGACGCCCGCCGCCAGCGCGGCCACCGTCGAATATAGCGCGATCGTCGAATCTCTCGCCCGGGCGCCTGGCGCAGTCTCCAGCAGCAAGGCCAGCGGTAGCGAGAGCAGCGCCGCGCCGCCGATTCCCTGGGCGGCGCGAGCAACGATGAGTTCGACCGGATCGCGGGAAAGCGCGCAAGCGATCGACGCAAGCACGAACAGTCCCACGCTCAAGCCCAACGTTTTCTTACGTCCCAACTGATCGCCGATCGTGCCGGCTGCCAGCGTGAAGCTTCCCTCCATTAGCGGATAGATGCTGACGATCCACTGTTGATCGCTAATGCCCGCGTGCAACGACTGGCGCATCGCAGGCAGTGCTAAGTAAACGATGCTCACGTTGAGCACCGAGACAAAGGCCGCCAAATAGAGACCGCATCGCGCGAACGGCGTGCGCCAATCGATCGCAGCGGCTCGCACGGCGAACCGCGGGCGGACAGGTACTACATGCAAGCTAGGCGGGGGCGGTGGATGAGAGCGCGCACTTGTTCATGCCGACTTCGAGCTCTTCGGCACGCTCGGCGGAAATGGGCGCCCCAAGATTGATCTTTCTTATCTCGGCATAAGCCGCAGGCTGACTAGAATGAGAGACTCGCTCTTCTACGCTCTCCACGAACGCATCGCGATCGGTGATCGCGGCGCCCGCCAGCAGCGTCCCCAGCCGCCGTTCACAAGCACCGCGTGCATCGAATTGCGCCGCCGAAGCGGCGTGCGCAGGCAACACTGTCGTCTGCGGATCGAGTTTTCCGAGCACGCCGGAAAGCGACTCGTAGAGATGCTGCGTCCATTCGCGCGCTTTGTTTCCGAGATCCGGCCTGCCGACGCCCTCGGGCAGCAGCGTGTCGCCGCTGATCAAATAGCGATCGTTCACGAGCAGCGCCGTGCTTCCCAGCGTATGTCCGGGAACGGGAAGCGTCAGCGCCACAATCTTCGCGCTGCCGATCTCGAACTGCTTAGGCATTGAGTCGCGTTTGAGCGAACTGCCCTGCGCGTCTTCATCGGCCAAATGATAACCGCCGCCCGCATCGCGTGAAAGCGCCGGGCTTCCCGAAAGATGGTCGGCGTGCAAATGCGTATCGGCGGTGGCACCGATGCGCAGCCCGCTCCGTTCGGCGAAATCGCTGTAGACGTCGCCGTAACGGGTTGCGTCGACGACGAGCGCCTCTCCGTCAGACGCGACGATGTACGAAAGACAACCCTTGGCGGGACGCACGACTTGGTAGAGAGCAAAGGCGTCGCCGGGTTGATTCAAGCGAACGACCCGGTGGTGCGCGGCCCATGCCAGCATGCCGCCGTCTACGTTGATCGCATTGAGGCCGCGCTCGCGCAACACGCCGGTGACATATTGCGACGATCGCCCGCGGGCGCAAATAACGTAGATGGACTCGGCGGCGGGCAGGCGCGCGAGCGCGCCTTCTTCGTCTTGGGCGAATTCAGAATACGAAACGTTCGCGAACGTGGGAATCCCCGGGCCCTCGGGATGCCATTGCACCGAATCCTCCGCATCGCGCGCGTCCAGCAGCACCGCACCGGGATCCGCCGTGCCTTGCAGCAGCCGGTCGAAGTGCGCAATGTCCACGGAATGCTTCATGCACTGCTCCTAGTGGTGAAATGCGACGAGCGCGGGTTTGGTGATCATCAAGACCAGCGCCAGCAGCGGAGCGAGCAGGGCAACCGTCCCCCAAACTTCCCAGCGGCGCGACAGTTTCCGGTAAGCTTCGCTTGTAAGCGACGTACCGGCCGACGCGAGCTCGGCAAGCTCGCGCTGGGCGCGCGAAACCGGCCCGAAGGCCACGCCGGCGATTGCGAAGAGCACCAGCGACCACAGAATCCAGCCGGTGCCCAGAATCGTCCACCCGCTTATCGAGGCCGCGCCGAAGCCGGCGATCAGAATCACGATGATCGACGGAATCGTGATCAGGCGGTCGCTCAGTATGATTCCGCGCAAGGTGTGCGCGGCAATATCAGGGCGGCCGCTCCGGTCGGCGATCGCTTTCCAGAATAATCCGGTCGCGATATTGCCGAGAAATGCGACCACCGCAAGAACATGGACGAGCTTTAACAACAAATAAGCGTTATACATCGATCACGGCTCCGGAAGGTCTTTCGGCACGCTCTTGGGCAAGATTGAAGTCCCAGCCTTTTTCTCCAAGGAGGCCACAGACAGCGATGGATCAGTCACGTAAGGACATATCACGCAGCGAGGCGCTCAAAGCGCTCGTCGTGCTTCCGGCCCTGGCCGGACTGCTCGCGGCCGGTTCGTTTTCGAGCGCCGACGCAGCCGATAACAAGAAGCAATTCAAGTATCAAGACAAACCCGGGACTCACGGTCAGAAGTGTTCGGGCTGCCGCTTCTTCAAGAAGCCGAACGGCTGCTCGATCGTGCACGGAAAGATTAGTCCAAACGGCTGGTGCATCGCCTGGGCTAAACGCTAGTCCTTGCAGAGCTCCGGAGCTTTATAGACCTTGGGCTCCCAGCCCGGCGTCTTAGGCTTCGTATCCAAAAACTGAATATCTAACAAGACCGCACCCTTTGGTCCGGAGGTGACGTCGTGATAGGTTTCCGCGGGAATCACGATCGCGCGGTTGCCCGAGAGCACCGTTTTGCGTCCGTTGGTGTTATCGGTGGCCGACCCCGAGAGCAGGTACATAATCTCGCCGAATTCGTGGCGATGTCTCACGGCGGCGAACGTAGGCGCATACTTTTGCTTCAGCACGCGGAACGTTACACCGGGAGCGCTGGGGAGGCTCTGGCGGTGCGCCAGGGTGACGCACGAAAAGCCGGCGTACGGGTTTGCCGCCGGCGTTGCTGCGACGAGCACCGCGAAAAGCGTCAGGAAAGCGAAAGGCACGAAACACCTCCGAAAGAAAAGGGATGACGCCCGCAATAAGGAGTGAGCGATGAGTTCAGTTCGAGTTTTGGTCGGCACGCGCAAGGGCGCCTTCATTCTGAGCGCGGACGGCAAGCGCGACAAATGGGACGTCAGCGGGCCGCATTTCGCGGGCTGGGAGATCTATCACGTCAAAGGCTCGCCTGTCGATCCGCAACGTTTGTACGCATCGCAAACGAGCAGCTGGTTCGGTCAGGTCGTGCAACGATCCAGCGACGGCGGCGAAACGTGGGAACCCGTCGGCAACACATTCGAATATGCCGGGGTCCCCGGCACGCATCAATGGTACGACGGAACGGCGCGGCCCTGGGAATTCAAGCGCGTCTGGCACTTCGAACCCTCGCTGAACGATCCCGACACAGTCTACGCCGGCGTCGAGGATGCCGCACTCTTCCGCACCACCGACGGCGGCCAAAATTGGGAAGAGCTCGCCGGATTACGCGAACACAAGACGGGAAGCTCGTGGCAGCCGGGCGCGGGCGGCATGTGCCTGCACACGATTTTGCTCGATCCCAAAAACCCGCAGCGCATCTTTGTCGCGATTTCAGCCGCGGGCGCATTTCGCAGCGACGACGCAGGCCAGACGTGGAAGCCGATCAACCAGGGGCTGCACTCGCAGTACATCCCCGATCCCACGGCAGAGGTCGGCCACTGCGTGCACCGCATCGCTATGCATCCGTCGCGTCCCGAAGTTTTGTACATGCAGAAACACTGGGACGTATTGCGCAGCGACAACGCCGGCGACATGTGGACGGAAATCAGCGGAAATCTGCCGAGCGACTTCGGTTTTCCCGTCGACGTGCACGCGCACGAACCGGAGACGATTTACGTCGTGCCGATCAAGAGCGACGGCGAACATTTTCCGCCCGAAGGAAAGTTGCGCGTCTACCGCAGCCGCAGCGGAGGAAACGAGTGGGAAGCCCTAACCAACGGGCTGCCGCAGAAGGATTGCTACGTCAACGTATTGCGCGACGCGATGGCGGTCGATTCGCTCGATTCGTGCGGCATTTATTTCGGAACGACGGGCGGGCAGGTCTACGCTTCTTCCGACGCGGGCGACAATTGGAAACCGATTGTGCGCGATTTGCCGGCGGTACTCTCGGTCGAGGTGCAGACGCTGGCATGATCCGCGTCGTGCTTCCGGCCCATCTGCGCACGCTCGCCCGCATTAGCGGCGAGCTTGAACTTTCCGTGAACGGAAAGATCACGCAGCGCTCAGTAGTGGATGCGCTTGAGGAGCGTTATCCGACGCTGCGTGGCACGATCCGCGACCATACCACCAAAAAGCGCCGTCCCTACATACGGTTTTTCGCATGCGAGAAAGATCTCTCGCACGACCCCATCGACGCGCCGCTGCCGGATTCGGTCGCGGCGGGTAACGAGCCGCTGCTCGTCGTCGGCGCGATCGCCGGCGGTTAGCGTTTCGCTAGGCTCGTTTCGACGGTTCGCGTCAGTTCCGCTCCGAATAACAAGAGCTGCGCGGAGTAATAGATCCACAGAAGCACGAGAATGAAATCTCCCACGCTTCCGTAGCTCGAGGCCGGGCGCGCGTGCGTGAAGTAGATCGATATGGCGGCTTCGCCAACCAGCAGCACGACGCCGGTAATCGCCGCTCCGAGAACGGAGCTCTTCCAGCCAACATCGGTCTGAGGCAGCACGCGGTAGGTCAGCGTCAGGAATAATCCGAGCGCAAGGATGTTTACGGCGATGCCCGCCTTGAGGCCGGCGGCATCGGCCACGACCAGCGATACCATCGCCAGGAGCGCGAGCGCCCCCACAACGACCAGCGCATGCAAACGCAGAACGACCGTCTTCCACCAACCGCCGCGGCGCTGTGCGGGGACCTCCCAAATCTCATCGAGCGCCTCCTGGACTTGCATGAAAATTCCAAACGCCGAGACGATGACGAGTACGCCGCCGACAAGTAACGCTACGGGACTCGTGCGATGCGAGGATGCGGAGACCAGCATATCAACGAGGTGCGCGCCCTGGGTTCCGACCATCAGTTGGAGCTGATTCTTCACGAGGTGCTGCGTGTGTTCAGCCCCCAGTACGGTGCCGGTCATCACGATGATGATGAACAGCAGCGGCGCGAGCGAGAACACCATGTAAAAAGAAAGCGCGGCGGCCATCCGGGAAACCCGGTGCCGCCGCCAGTTATCGACCGTCTTCCGAAGGATTTTCAACCGGACATTACGCGCCGCGTCTAACGACTTGAACCGCGACCAGCGCCGCTACCACCGCCGCAGCGGGTACGGCCCAGCGCAGCCAGCCCGGGCGCTTGCTTTCCTCATCGAAACGAAGGACGGAGCGCCGGAACGGTGTTTAGCGCAGTGCTGGTTGAGACACGTGTAATACGTCGTTTCCATAACGGCCGTATACCCGCTTCACCTTCATGCACCACGTGCTTCGGGCGGTGTACTCTCGGCGAGGATCTGCCAATCGCCAAGGACGGAACAATCTATGCGGACCGGCGTATTCGAAGTAGGATGATCGGCTTGGTCGTCGCCGTTTTGGTTCTGGTGTGGGTCCAGCTATCGCGCACACCCTGGCGCGAGCTCGGCTTCGTGCGGCCCGAGAGCTGGCTCGTGACGGTTGCGGCCGGCGTGGCGCTGGGCGTTGGGCTCAAGCTTGTCATGAAAGCGGTCGTGATGCCTCTTCTGGGCGCCGATCCCATCAATCACGTCTACCATTATGTAGCGGGGAACCCAGCCGCGCTCGTAAGCATGGCGCTTACCGTTATTGTCATCGCGGGTTTCGGCGAAGAGTTCGTTTACCGCGGCTTCTTGTTCGAACGTCTCGACAAGGTGTTCGGGTCGAGTGCCGCTGCCAAAACGTGTATTGTACTGATCACGTCCGTAGTGTTTGCGCTCGCGCACCTTTACGATCAAGGAATTCCCGGCGCCGAACAAGCCGCCGTCACCGGGCTCGTTTTCGGAAGCATCCTCGCGATTACGGGAAAAATTTGGATACCGATGATTGCACACGCCGTTTTTGACTTAACGGCGCTGGCGCTCATCTACTGGAACGTCGAGCCCAGCGTCGCGCATTTCATTTTCAAGTAGCCGCCGTTCGAGTTTACTCCTGAAGACCGCTCTGCTCGTAAATGCCGAGCACGTTGCCGGCCGGATCGCGAAAATGCGCGAAGATGACGGGCGCTGTGCGATCGACAGGTTTCACGATCTCGCCGCCCGCGGCAACGATTTTTTTCATAGCGGTGTCGGCGTCAGCAACCATGATGTAGACGATCAATCCGGGATTATCCGAAGGAGGACGGCCCGGAACCCAAGATCCGCTTACTTCGCCTACCGTGTCATCAAAGGCCATGCTGCCGTCGCCGCGTCTGCGGTTCTCCCAGCCAAACGCGTCGCGATAAAAATCCGCGGAACGCGCGACGTCGGTCGCCGGTAGTTCGATGTAGCAAATTTTTCCTGTGGCGTATTTGGCCATAATGCTTTTGCCTTATCCGAGAACCGCCACCCTCCTTCGGGCCTGACTGAAAACGCGGCCGAACAATTCTCGCACTTGATCGTCGCTGATCTTCAGAGAGCCCTCGGCACAGCTCAGTTCAAACATTGCCCAGCCGGGAATTTGCGTGCGATTCCATCGAGCTGGCATCCATACGCCGTTTTCCTGCGAAACACGCAGTGCGTTAGCTCGCAATTGCTCGATCTCGCCTCGGACGTACACGTGCGTCATATTCGTAGGCGGGATGTTGGGCGTAACGACAACGTCTTGAAAGTCCGACAAAATAGCGGCGATTTCGCGGGCGCGTTTGCAGTAGAGCGGAATTCGCGGCAAGTACCGACGGATACCGTCACGCGCCGAAACGATCATCGGATACTGCTGCACGAGACGGCCGCCGTGACGCCATTGCCATGCGCGCGCTTCGTCGATGATCGCTTTCGGACCGGCAAGCGCCGCGCCAGCCACCGCGTTCAAAATCTTGTAAAATGATACATAGACTGTATCGAAAGGCCGCGTCAGCTCGGGCAAGGGCAGGCTGTAGAATGGCTGCGACTCCCAAAGTCGCGCGCCGTCAAGATGCATCGCAATGTTGGCCTCCTGCGCCCAGCCGCAAATGCTCAGCACCTCGTCCCAGGGGCGTAACGCTCCGCCGATATTTCGCTCGGGCAACTCCAGCAAGACCGACGAAAGCGGATCGTGGACCGCTTGCAGGTCCGCGAGTGTGTAGAGCGCGTTGCGATCGCCCAGCAGAATCGGCTGCAAACCGTGCACTATTTGCATGGCGTTGTTTTCGGACACGACGAGATGACTCTGCGGATGCAGCGCCACGTTGCGGCAATTGCGCCGATCGGCGTGGATGCGCAAAGCAATCTGTTGCGCCATCGTTCCGCTCGGCATGAAGACCGCCGCCTCTTTCCCCAGCAGCTGTGCGATCTCGCTCTCGAACGACTCTACGAGCGCGCCTTCTCCATAAACATCGGGGTATTCAGCGTCGCCGGCCGCTTCGGCGATCTCGGCCAGCCGCGCCCGAAGCGGTTGCGGCGGGTGTCCAAAAAACTGCCCGCACGAGCGCATTACTTCGTTCCGGTCCATTCTTTATTGCGTTTGCACCCTCTCAAAGTTGCGCCTGCCCGAAAAAGATTAGTTCCACATACTAATACAAAAAGGACCCGCACCTGCGAGTCCTTTTCTCGACGTTGCGCCGTTAAACGGCTAAAACGCTAAAACGGAATCTCTTCGTCCAGCGAATCTTCGACGCGCGCTGCGCCTGCTGCAACGGGCGTGCCGTTACCGAACCCTTCGCCCGATTCTTGCTGCGGTCGATCTTGGCGCGAGCCGAGCATTTGCATCGTGTTGATAACGACCTCGGTCGCTTGGCGCTTGTTGCCTTCTTTGTCGTCGTATTGGCGAATCGAGAGCCGGCCTTCGACCAGGCACGACATGCCCTTCTTTAGATACGTGTTGCACGTTTCGGCGAGCTTCTCCCAAGCCACGATGTCCACGAAGAGCGTGTCTTCGGGCTTCGGATCCTTTTTCGCCGGGTTAACGGCGATACGAAACTTGGTGACGCCCGCGCCCGAGGGGATGTACCGGATCTCGGGATCGCGCACCAGCGTACCGACCAAAATCACTCTGTTAAACGATGCCGCCATGATGCCTTACCTTTTCTTCAGATGCTCGTTCCTGGTGCCATGATAAGCCCTCAGACTGCCACCAGTCTGGCACTCTACTCGGCGGGAGTTGGTGCCTGCGCTGGGACCGGAGGCGCCGCCGCGGCGACTTTTTCAGCCTCGAGCGCTTGCTTATCGAGCCGAATCAGGAGTGCCCGCAGAACGTCTTCGTTCAACCCCAATTGGCGTTCGAGTTCTTTGGCCGCGGGCGCATCGCTGCGGAACCGCATAATCACGTAGATCCCTTCGCGGACGTCGTGCATCTCGTAGGCGAGGCGCTTCTTGCCGAGCTTATCGACGTTGAGCACTTCGCCGCCGTTCGACGTAAGAGACTGGGCGATCGCGGCCGCGCGCTGCTCGGCTTCGGCTTCTTCGAGGTTGGGGCGCAGCAGATAGGTCACTTCATATTCGTTTGCCATGGCGGGACCCGGTGTTCCCCGAGGCGGGCCGGAGGGCCTCTCAGGGGCTTCTCACCCGCTTTGGCACATTCTAAGGCACGATGGGAACGACGCATTAGCAACGCGCGCGTGCGCGCCGGCGAAACGACCGCCCCTCGGGTGCTCCGGCCGACTAGCGCAAGCGCCAAGGCCGCGTCACCGGACAAAAAAGTACGCCGACATCGCTACGCCGATGCACAGTACGACGACGCGCGTGACCGAGGAAGGCACCCGCCGGAAGAAACGCGCGCCGAAGTAGCCGCCCAGCATCGTAAAGATCGCCATCACGAGTGCGACCTGCCAGACGATGATGCCCGCGATAACAAATGGCACGATCGCAGTGCCGTTGATGACGATCGATAGGAGATTCTTTAAACCGTTGGCTGCATTCATGTTGGGCAGGCCCGAAAACGAAAGCACCGCGAGCATCAGAATACCCATGCCGGCCCCGAAGTAGCCGCCGTAGATCGCGATCAAAAACTGCAGGACCAGCTGCAGCGGCGTATGCGGGCGGGCGGAGTGATTCCGCCTTTTTATAAGCGGGCTGAGCGCAAAAACCACCGTCGCAAAAAGCAGCAGCCAGGGGATCATGCGCACGAACAGCCTCGGCGGCGTATGTAACAAGAGAACCGCGCCTATCACGGCGCCGAGCAAACTCACAATACCCGCCACAACCAACAGATGGCGATGCGCGCGTACTTCTTCGCGATAGCCGCGTGCGGAGGCCACGACGCCCAGCCACATCGCCGTATTATTCGTAGCATTGGCCGGAATCGCGGGCACGCCCGCGAGCAGCAGCGCGGGGAAGGTCAAGAAACTGCCCCCGCCGGCGACACTATTGATCGCCCCGCCGATCAAGGCGGCGGCGCCGACCAACAACCAGTGGTTTACGACGATGCCTTTGTTTCTCGCTTCGTGACGCGATAGACGCGGCGGACGTCCTTGAGCGTTTCGAGCTTGCGCAGGATTTTGTGCAAATGATCCAAGTCGTGGATCTGAACCGTGAGGCTCACGACGGCGTGGCGGTCGCGCTTCACGCGCGCGGTGACCGAACTGACGGCGGTTTTTAACTCGGCGAAAACCGCCATAACGTCTTGCAGCAACGCCGGGCGGTCGAGCGCTTCGACCTCAATGTCCACCGCATGTGTAATCTCCGTCTTGCCGATCCAACTCGTCTCGAGCATGCGCTCGGGCGTGGCTGTCATGTAGGCGACGTTCGGACAATCCGCGCGGTGCACTGAGACGCCCTTTCCGATCGTGACATAGCCGACGATGTGATCGCCCGGTACCGGGCTGCAGCATTTGGAGAGCCGCACGAGCACGTCGTCGACGCCCGCGATTCGAATGCCGCTGCTCTTGCGGACTGTGCGGCTCGACACCGACGGCGGACGCGCGATCGTATCAAACTCAACGACTTTGGAAGACTTGAGATCATCTTTGATGCGGTTGATGACCGAGAGTGCGGACGCATCGCCGAAACCGATCGCCGCAAAGAGATCGCTGGGGGCGGTGTAATTCATGCGCCGCGCGATGCGTTCGATCAGTTCGCCGCGCAGCACTTCGAAGCCGATGTGGCGCCGCGCGAGCTCGCGTTCGACGGCCTCTTGACCCGCGAGCACGTTCTCTTCACGCCGTTCTTTGCGGAACCACTGCTTGATCTTGTGCTTCGCGCTGCTGGTCTTGACGGTGGAAAGCCAGTCGAGCGACGGGCGTCCGCTCGATTTGTTCACGAGAATTTCGCAGATGTCGCCATTTTCCAGGGTCGAGTCCAGCGTAACGATGCGGCCGTTGACGCGCGCGCCGACGCAGTGGTTGCCGACGTCCGTGTGCACGGCATAGGCAAAGTCGAGCGGCGTACCCCCGGCCGGCATGCTGAAGACGTCCCCGCGCGGCGAAAAGATGAAGACCTGCGAATCAAACAGGTCGAGTTTGAGATTTTCCATGAATACGCGCGAATCGCGCATATCCTTCTGCCACTCGAGCAGCGCGCGCAGCCACGACAGTTTGTTCTCAAACTGATCGGTCTTGCCGCCCTCCTTGTAGCGCCAGTGCGCGGCGATGCCGTACTCGCTGGTGCGGTGCATCTCCATGGTACGAATTTGAATCTCGAGCGCCTCACCTTCGGGACCGACGACGGTGGTGTGCAGCGACTGATACATATTAGGTTTGGGCATCGCGATGTAGTCTTTGAAGCGGCCCGGCAGCGGCGTCCAGAGCGCGTGGACGGCACCCAGCGCGGCGTAACAGTCTTTGACCGAGTCGACGATGATGCGGATTGCCGTCAAATCGTAAATCGTCGAGAAATCGCGCCCGTTCTTCATTTTGGTGTAGATTGAGTAGAAATGTTTGGGGCGGCCTTCGATCTTCGCGTTGACGCCCAGCACCTCAAACTCGGCATTGAGTTTCGTGATGACCGACGAAACGACGCCTTCGCGTTCCTTGCGCGTTTTGGCGACGCGTTCCACGATCTCGCGGTAGCGCTCGGGATCCAGCACGCGAAGACACAGGTCTTCCATGTCCCACTTGATCTTCCAGATTCCCAAGCGGTGAGCGATGGGCGTGTAGATGTCGAGCGTTTCGCGCGCTATCGACAGCTGCT
The DNA here is from genome assembly GCA_038215615.1 of Vulcanimicrobiales bacterium. GTDB lineage: Bacteria > Vulcanimicrobiota > Vulcanimicrobiia > Vulcanimicrobiales > Vulcanimicrobiaceae > Rubrimentiphilum. Next base: position 101,137 of record JBBQQR010000004.1, read on the forward strand.
TGGCCGGCGGCAAGCTTGAGAGCGTGCGCATGTTGTGCAAGCGATCGGCGAGTTTAATAATGATGACGCGGATGTCCTTAGCCATCGCCATAAACATCTTGCGCAGATTCTCGACCTGCGCTTCTTCCTTCGATTGATACGGAATGCGCGTGAGTTTGGTGACGCCCTCAACCAGGCTTGCAATCTCCTTGCCGAACTCGGCTGAGACTTGCTCGGCGGTGATGCTCGTGTCTTCGACGACGTCGTGCAGCAGCGCGGCAGCGATCGTCTGCCGGTCCATCTCGAGCTCGGCTAGAATGCCGGCGACGGCCAGCGGGTGTTCGACGTAGGACTCACCCGAGGCGCGGCGCTGCCCTTCGTGTGCTTCGACCGCCGTGGAGTAGACGCGCTGCAGCCATGCGACATCGAGCGACGAGTCGTAGGTTTTGACGGCTGCGGCCAGCTCCTCAAAGGTCATGATACTTCCGTGTATCATGCCACAGGGCCGGGGCCGAAGGCAAAGCCGCTAGGTAAAAAAGACGAGCGCGATCTTGCCGTCGGGCTGGAGCGCGAACTTCATGTCGATGCTGCCGTGTTCGCAGGTCATCGTGTAGACGTAGACGTGGATGCCCTTGGCGATGCTGATGCCGTTGAATGTCGCGACTTGCAAAGCACCGAGCGCCGCCAGCGCTTTTTCGGACGCGTCCAGCACGTCGGCGCTCAACTGAGCGTTGACGTCGTCGGAGTAACGGCTGCGGTCGACCGCGCCGCCCTGCCAGGCGACAAACTGCTGCAGCGCGAGTTTGCGAATCTTCGGATCTTCGGGCGCCGGCTTGGGCGAAGGCAGCGGCGGCGGCGAGTTTTCAGCCGGCAGCGCCGTGGCTTGCGCGGAAGACGCAGGGGATGGCGAAGCCTGCACGGTTTGCGCGTGCGTCGTCGTCACAGGAAAGAGCGCCACGCCCGCGGCGAAGGCGAAAAATATGAGGCTGCGTTTCATTTTTAGTACGTGATGAACGAGGTAACGTCGGCGCCCTTCAAAGCGTCTCGCCCTTTAAGGGCATCGAGCTCGATCAGGAAGGCGAATCCGGCGACGTTGGCGCCCAGGCGTTCGAGCAGGCGGCGCGTTGCCGCCGACGTCCCGCCCGTCGCGAGCAAATCGTCGACGACGAGCACGCGGTCGCCGTCGCCCAGGGCGTCGGCGTGAATCTCGAGGGAATTGGTGCCGTACTCGAGCGCGTAGGACTCGCTGAGCTTGCTGTAGGGCAGTTTGCCGGGCTTGCGCACCGGGACGAAACCGGCGCCGATCGCATAGGCGAGGGGGGCGCCGAGCATGTATCCCCGGGCCTCGATGCCGACCACATGGTGAATTCCCGCCTGCTTGTATTTGTCTACAAAGAGATCGATCGCAGCCTTGAAGGCTTGCTTGTCCTTGAGCAGTGGGGTAATGTCACGGAACAGGATTCCCGGCAATGGGAAATCGGGAATCGCGCGGATGTAGCTCTGAATTTCCACGGAGCACGAGCTTCCGCGAGCCGGTACAAGCGGCCTTTCCGTTGTTCCTGGGGATGATCTAAAGCTGGACTATCCATGAATCACACAGGACAGGGCAAGCACGCCCGGGAGACACCCGCGGAGTCGCAGCCATTTTCACTTCTCATCCAAGACGACCACCGTCAGCGGCTGGTGATGGCGTTCGCCGCCGCCTTGGCGCTGGAGATGGTCCTGGCCCAGCTGGTCCCTTGGCGCACGACGACCATCCCGCCCGAACAGCCCGAAATCATTACGATTGCGAAGCTCGTGCGCATCGAGCAGAGGCCGACGCCGAAGCCCATCGTGCACGCGCACGTCATCGCGCCGACGAACGTGCAGCCGAAAGTGGTCAACCCGGGAAAGCCTTCGGAAAACCAGCATATCCGGCGCGTCGCTTCCGCGCGGCCGATGGTGCACACGAAATATCACAAAGCGATCGCTGCCGTCCACATTCCGACAGGCGGACAAGGCACCGGGACCAGCAAGTCCAAGGCGCTCACGGGCGGTGTCGGGACGGGCGGCACGGGAACCGGTGAGAGCGGCACTGGAACCGGAACCGGCGGCGCGCCCGCCGCGCACGAGCCGTGCGGCTACGTCGATTTCATTCCTTACGATCAGCCGACCATCGACAACGGCACGGGACGTATTTGGGAGCACATCTCCATGACGGTGCGATTCCCCGACGGCACTGCACAAAGCATCGATCTGGATTACCCGTGGTTTTACGCGTCGACGGCGGCCGACCCGTTCAGAATAACCAGTGCGAAAACGGCACTCTTCCAATTCCCGCCGTCGGGCCAGAGCGTGCCCACCCTCGTGCAGTACGTGATGGATCACACGACGGCCGGCGGCAGCACGAAGCTCAAGGAGTGTCCGAGCGGCTAACTTTCTTTAAGTTAGTGAAACCCGCTTCGCAAGCGAGCGGTTAAATCTCTTATGTGTCGTAGGAAAGGGCCTATGAGCCCACGCTATTTTGCATTGTTCGCAGCGCTTTCGCTCGCGGGATGTATCGACGCATCAACGTTTGCCAGTCACAACGTCGAGGCGAAATTACACCGTTCGATCGCCGCCGCCGGCGCCACTCAATTGAGCGTGATCAATGTCTCCGGCTCGATCACTATCATTGCGTGGGATCGTCCCAGCGTCGACATTAGCGCGCGCGTCTACGGAGCCAGTCAGGACGCAGTCGCCCGGACGCACGTCGTGACGCAAGGCGGTTCGGAGATCTCCGTTAAGACCGAATACGACAACAACGGCGGTATTTTTGGAAACCACAACGGCGCCGAAGTCGACTACACCATCCGCGCGCCCAAGACAATCGCCGTTTCCGTCACGAACATTAGCGGCCCGACGACGCTGACGGGACTCGCCGGCGACGTCGACGCAAGCGAAATCAGCGGGCGTCTCGACGCCACGCTTGGACGGGTCGCCGGAACGCGCAGCATTCACATGAACGCCATCAGCGGACGCATCACCGTGCGCATCGACCGCGACAGCAGCGCGCGCGTCAACGCCAGCACGCTCAGCGGTTCGGTCAATGTATTTTTCCCGTCGGACCTTCATCAAGGCGTGGTCGGAAACTCCGCCACCGGGCGGATCGGCAAAGGCACAGCCTCAATGACTCTCCACACGGTCAGCGGTCCGATCGCTGTAGAACCGGAATAGATCCATGAAACTTCGCAATCTTTTTCTTGCGATTGCGGCAGCGGCCGCTTTAACCGGATGTTACTGAAACGCACAACACGTTTTTCAGCGAAACCGACGCTGCGGCTGCAGAGCGCGTCTTGGCATAAGAAAAGAGGCCGGTCGCTTACGACCGGCCTCTCCTTTGGTTCGAGCCTCGCTCCTTACCGCACCGAACCAGCCGGCAAAATGTTGGCTTTTGCGTCCAAAGCTTGCTGAGCCACCGCCGCGAGCGCTTCGAGATGCGCGCGCGTCAATTCGCTTAGTCCGGAGCTTTGGAGTCCCTGCGCTGCCAACTGCCGCAGTTGCTGGAGCTGAATGCGCGCGAGCGCTTGAGCATCCGCGGGAGTGCCGGGTGCCGGATTAACCCACATATCCGACAACCGTTTCGCGTAGTTGACTTGCAGATTGCGGCGGATAGGGCCGGCGCTGTTGATTCCGCCCGTCAGATCGCCGAAGATGCTCCCGCGCGCCCAGTCGAAGAGATTCGTCAGCGACATGGTGGCGCCGGAGCTGTACTTGGTCTGCAGATCGTCGATGCGTTGCAGCGTCAGAGGGGCAAAGAGCTCGGCGAGCACTTGGTTCTGCGCCAAGTTGACGATGGTCGTAACGGCCACGTCGTGACGCGGCGTCGGATTGTACGCCCACGCTCCGCCGGTGAAATCCGACCACTCGGAGTACGTGAGCTTGTTGAGAACGTTCTGGTTGAAGTGCCAGGCAGAATTTGCGAACAGTCCGTTCGCGAGCATGCTCCAAGCTGCGCGTTCGTCGGCAAGCGAAACCGGCGAGAGCGGTTGTCCTGCGCCGGACTCGCCCTTAGCGGCGCGCGAGATATACTCGCCGCCGATCCAGTGCGCGGGCATGACCGCACAGCGCAGGTACAAATTGAAGGGAGACGTGAAGGCCTGACGCGCTTCGTCGAACGTATGACCGGGCGCCGGAAAGCGCTGCCCGACGGCGTTCATGACGCTGTGCATCGTCTTCATCTGCACGTCGCACCACTGTAAGGGGTGGTTGGTCAGATCGTTCTGCGCGACGCGCGGATCGATTGCGTGACCGAATTGAAACGAGACATCCTCGTCGCTGGCAAAGCGCGTGCGTGGATTCGCCCAGGCCGATGCCCAGCGCCGGAGCGTGGGAACTTCAGCGTTGGGCGTCATTGCGTTGGGAATGTAACCGTAACCGTAACGAATCGCATAGTAATCGTACGGACCTAAACCGAGCTGAACGTAATCTCCCTGCGCCGTTCCTTTCGGCCAGAGGTTGATCGGAGCGTACTCCATCACCGAGTTCCCGACGCCCCAGCGGCTCGTGAACGCCTTGCTCTGCATCTGTTTTGCCGTGTAAGCCGTCGAGCCGATGAAGTTATGCTGCAGTCCGAAATCGTGGCCGGACTCGTGCAACATGATCGAGCGGATCAAGTCTTGCGTGAACTGATTTTCCGCGGCCGCCGTGTCCGGTAAGCCGCGAGCGGGAGCGATGACATACCGGTATGTGCGCCCGACAAGACCTTCGACCGCATCGAAGTTCACGCCGATGTTGAGCTCTTCGCCGGTGCGCGGATCGGTAACGAGTAACCCTTCCGCACCGAATGCCGGCGAGCTCGTATTGAGCCACCGGATCATGCTATGCCGGATGTCTTCCGGATCCCATGACGGATCGGCGGGCTGTTGCTGCACCTGCACGGCGTCCAAGATGCCTACCCGGCGGAACGCGTCGTTCCACGTAAGCAGCGCGGCCTTGACCGTGTCGCGATACTGATACGGAATGTCGCTGCTGAGATAAAATACGAGTGGGTGCGTGGCCTTTACGGGAGCGGAAGATGTTCGCGGCCCAAAATTCCAACGCATGATGTAATGAACCGTACGGCTCGTGCCTATCTGATCGGTCGAGAAGTTGATCAGCGGTTGCGTAAAATATCCGACCCGCGGATCGGCGATACGTGGCATATACCCGTTGTTCGGCGCTTGAATGATGTTGTATGACATCAAGATTTCGAGACTGCGAGGGTCGGGCGCATTGTCGATGCGGTTGGGCGCGGCGGACTGCCACGTCTGACTGACGCGTAGTACGTCGTTTTCCGGAAAGGCTTTTGTCACCGCAAAGTACGAGCGCGTCGGATCGAGTCTGTACGCACCCGGGCTAGGCGGACCGAAGTTCAAGCTCGAGTCGAAATCGGCGACATCGCCCAGCAAGAATGAAGCCGGAATGACGACCGTTGTGTCGTCGGCCGCCGCAATCGGCGCCACCGCAACCACGGAGGCGGGCAGCGAGAGTTGCACGCCGGTCGCTTCGGGCGTATTCGGCCGTGTTATCGTGTACGTGTTGGGCCAACGAATGACGACGGTGTCGTCGACTTTTTCGAAACGGATCAACCGCGCGGGGGCAACGTACGGCTCACCTTGGGCCGGACCCAATCCGCCAAGTCCGCTTGAGGGAACGGCAGTTTGGATGAAGTCGGCCCCGAGTTGGGCTCGTTTTATCGCTAAATAAACGCGGCCGGCCTTGTGGATGATCGGAATAAGACCGTCTTGAACAACGGCGCCGCGCACGAACACGTCGTAGGGGGCTGGGCCTGAACCCGCGGCTGCGGCTGCCGCTGCGGCAGCGCTGGGCGGCGGAGCCGTTTGCGCGGCGGCCGGAGCCGCCAAGGCCAACACAAAAAAACCGCCGAGTATAACGCGAAAGAGACTGGTCGTCATGAACCCTCCGGATTAGGACGGGCGCCTCAAGCGCCCAGACCTATGAATTTCAGCGAACGAGCGGCTGACCCTGCGGATAGATCGGGCGATTCACGATGCGTTCAAGGGTCGTGGCTTTGGAGCTGAGCACAAAGTCGCCGAATTTGGCGAAATTCTCACGCTCGGCTTCACCTTCAGCAAAGCGTTCGTTACGCGTTAGGTCGATTTTGCCCGACGCCGGCAGAAAGCGGATGTAACGCCCGTCGTCGTCGATGCCGGCTTGGATGAGCCCCTCGTCTTCGAAGATCCGTAAAGCCGCCCCGACCGTCCGTTCTCTGACTCGGTCGAACTGCAGCGTATCGGCGATATCGCCCTGCGACATCCGCACGACCCCGCCTTGAGCCAGCCCGCGGATACCGCGGTAGAGCTCGCGCAGCACGCCGATGGTAGGCGCCTCCTGATCGATGATGTACTCGTTGATGCGGCGATCGCCCTCACCGAAGAGCAAGTGGATGTGCGCCGGTTCGCCGTCGCGGCCGGCGCGGCCGGCCTGCTGATTAAACTCGGTGAACGAAAAGTTGAGGTGATAGAGCACCACGTTGCGGACGTCGGGGAGGTCGATACCCTCGCCGAAGGCCGACGTTGCGATGACGGCGCGCAGCTCGCCCGAACGAAAGTACTTTTCCACATCGGCCCGGTCTGCTGCCGGCATTCCCGCGTGGTAAAACATGACGCTCGATCCGAGATCGCGCCGTAATCCGTCGGCAACCTTCGACACCTCGCTGCGCGAGTTGCAATACACGATCGCCTTGCCGCTGCCGCCCAGCGTGTCGCGCAGATACCGCAGTTTATCTTTCGTGCCGCGCGCGTCGACCACGTGCAGATTCTCGCGCACGGACGGATCGATCACCCACGCATCTATTCCAAGCTCGCGCACGATGTGGCCGAAAGCTTCGTCGCGAGCGGTCGCGGTTAAGCCCAAAACCTGCGGCGAGCCGAGCGACGCGATCGTCGCGGACAATTTTCCGTACGCCGGGCGGTGACTGGACTCGTACGCGTGGTGCGCTTCGTCGACGACCAGTAACCCCGGCGCACTTTTCCCCGTAAACGCTTCGCGGTGGAACTGCAAAAACTCAGGCGTGCCAAGAATGATATCCCAGTCGCCCGTTTCAAGCGACGACATCAGATGCGCGCGCTCTGCGGCTCCGATCGCGCCGTTCGCGCGCAGAATGCGCAATCCAAATCCATCGAGACGGCGCTTGAGCGCCTCGTATTGGTCGTTGGCAAGCGCGCGCAGCGGATAGAGCACCAAAGTCTTCTGGCCGGACTCAAGCGCGCGGTACGCAGCCGGGTATTGAAAGCAAAACGACTTGCCGCGCCCCGTTCCCATAACCGCAAGCGTGTTTTTTCCCGCATCCAGTCGCGCCAGCACATCGCGTTGCGCTTTGTGCATTTCCGATTCACCGATGAGCGCGCGGCGAACGTCGGCATGATCGGCTTGAGCGCGCGCTTGCACGGCAAACGCATCGAGCGCGCTCCCCAGCGCGCGAAAGACGCAAATATTCACTCCGAACTTCTTGCCTTCGGTTCCCCCGGTTACGTGCTCGACCCGCGCGCCGTACCCGATTCCCGCGTCGATCAGCGGCGCCAGATGCCTGGCTATTTGTTTGCGCAGGAAACCGAGTTGCAGATTTCCGTACCACACGGCAATGGCGTTGGCGTCGAACGGATTCGCGGGCTCGCGCTCGAGCAACAGATCGACGCCCGGCACGATGCCCGCTACGACGTCCTGCCGGCCCTCAAACGAGACGCCCATGATTTTGGTCGGAAAGGAATCGCGCTCACCGATACCCGCAAACGCATCGCGGTCCAAGAACGTCTTCTGCTGCGCGAACATGCGCTCGACGAAGTCGTCAATCGACTCCGTTCCGTCGTCGATCGACGGCAGTTCAACCGGCCCCTTCGACTCGCTACGCTCGCTCAGGACTGCGCTTGGCGCAGGCGCTGAGGTTTTGCCAAAGTTTTCTAATAGCCGCTCGAACGCGGCTTCCGATGGAGTCGGGAGCGGGAGTTTCCTATTCTTCGCGCTGCGCGTCATCCGGTGGCAGCGGCCGCTCCGGTTCGAAGCCTTCGAGGTTCATGTTTATTTCTTCGTGACCCTGATCGAACGCGGTTTCATCGCCGCCCGCGGCTTGCGCGTCGAGCGGATCCATCGTGTTCGCCTCTTCGCCCGCTGTCGGCGTCATCTCGTCGCCCGCAGGGGCGTTCTCGTCGCGCTTGCGTTTGTAGCGTGCAGGCGTTCCCGGCGTAACCGTACGCGACCCTTTGGCTTTCTCGCGGCGAGCCTTACGCGCCGCCACGATGTCTTCGCGCGCCATGCCTGAATGCGCGCCAAGCGCGCGGCTCTCTGCAACCGTCCGCGCCGAACGCGTACCTTGCGCGGCCAAGCCCGCCGCGCGTTTGCGCGAAGCCGAATCGAGTTGGCGTTTGCGGAAAAAGAGCACCAGCGGCGCCGAGTAAAAGATCGAGTGGTATCCGCCCGAGCAAATCCCCACCAGCAGCGCGAACGCGAAGTTCTGCAGCGATGCTCCGCCTAGCGCGAGCAGCGCGACCAGAGTGATGACGACGGTGGCCAGCGTGTTGAACGAGCGCGTCATCGTCTGCAAAATCGACGTGTTGACGATCCTGTCGTACGGCTGCCCCGCCATCACGCGGGTGTTTTCTCGTATTCGATCCAGAATAACGATCGTATCCATGACCGAATAGCCGATGACCGTAAGTACCGCCGCTAGGAACGCATCGTCGGCGCGTTTGTCCGCGAGCGCGTAGATGCCGATCATCATCGCGGCGTCGCGCACGAGCGCGATAACCGTGACCAAGCCGAAAATGTAGTTCCAGCCGAACCGGAACGCGATGTAGAGGAACTGGATCAGCAGAGCGATGACCAGCGCCTCGATCGCCTTGATCAGATACTCTTTGCCCAGCGTCGGTCCAACCGACGTGACGGCGGACGAATTCCGATCGACCGGCGCGATGCTTTGCAGCGCGTTCCACAGCGCGGTTGTGTTGTTGCCGAATGCGGTCTGCGTTTCGACGGAGTATTTCGTCCACGCGTTAGCGCCCGCGGTTTGGCCGACGGTCGTGATGCGCTCGTCGCTCACGTTCAGTTTCGAAAGCGCCGCGCGCACCTGGTCTTGCGTAACCGGTTTGCTGAAGACGACATCGACCGCGGTGCCGCCGGTGAACGACAGGCCCAAACGAAGCGCGTGCGATGGCTGAAATCCGCCGCCCGGCGCAGTCAGCGAATGATAGACCATCGATCCCAGTCCGGCAAGGATGATCAGGTACGAGATCAGCGAGACGACGCGGAACCAGCCGACGATATTCCAATTCAGGCGGCGGAAAAACATCGGTTACGTCCCCGCCTTCGACAAGATGCCGACTTCTTCGGGCTTCACGCCGTAGAGGTTCGGGTTGGTCGCGACGTTACTGTCGACGACCAGATCGACGAAGAACCGCGTGATGAAGACGGCGGTAAAGAGCGAAAACACCGTGCCCCAAAAGAGCGTGTAAGCAAAGCCTTTGACCGTGCCGGTTCCGAGCATGAACAGCACGCCCGCGCCGACGATCGTGGTAAAGTGGCTGTCGAAGACCGCCGTGAACGCGCGCGCAAAGCCGGTGCGCACCGAGGCGCGCATGGACTTGCCGGCCCAGAGTTCTTCTTTCATGCGTTCGAAGATCAGCACGTTAGCGTCGACCGCCATACCGATCGAGAGCACGAAGCCGGCGATACCCGGCAGCGTGAGCGTCGCGTGCGCTGCCGCCAGCAGTCCGAACATCATGATGACGTAGATCACCAGCGCGATGTCGGCCAAGAGTCCGGGCAGACGGTACATCACGATCATGAAGAGCAGTACGAGCCCCAGCCCAAGCATCGAAGCGTACAGCGACTTCACGAGATCGATCTTGCCGAGCGTCGGTCCGATCGTTTCGTTTTCGATGAACGTGATTGGAACGGGCAGCGCGCCGGCATTGAGTTCGTTGGCCAGTGTGATCGTTTGGTCTTCGGTGAACTGTCCGTAGATCTCGCCGCTGTCGGAGATGGCACCATTGATCGTCGGTGCCGAAATGTAGCGCTTGTCTAAAAAGATACCGAGCGGCTTGCCGAGATTAGCGGTGGTCAGCGCGAAAAACTTCTTGGGGTCCTTGGTTTGGAAGTTGATCTGAGGCGCGCCGGCTTGACTGTAAGCAGCTTGCGCCGCCTTCAGCTCTTTTCCGGTGTACACCGTCGGACCGCTCGCGTTATATGCGCCGCGGGCAATCAGCGCGCACGCGTCTTTGGTGGCTTTGTTGAGGTTGCATTTGGCCGCCGTCGGATTCGGTCCCAGATAGGCCAGAGCGGCTTCAGCGCGCTGCGCTATCGCGGGCGGAACGATTTTGTATTCGAGCACCGCGACTTGCTTGAGCAAGAGCTCGGCTTGCTCGGCATTCTTCACCTGGGGAAGCTCCACCAAGATGCGATCGGTGCCGACCTTGTTGAGCTGCGGCTCGGTGACGCCCAGGCCGTTGATGCGGTGGTCTATGACGTCCATCGTTTCGTTCTGCACGTCGGCGGTAATGGTCTTGACTTCGGGCGTCGTGTTGAGCTGCAGCAAGAGGCGCGCTCCGCCTTGCAGATCCAGCCCGAGGTGGATCTTCTTTTGCAGCGGCAGCGCGGCGTAGAGACACAGCGCGACGATGGCGAGGACGACGAGCGCCTTCACCGGGTTCTTCCATCTATTCCAGGTCATGGCTAACCGCCGAATGTTGTGGACGGGCCTCTGCGGGGCCTTCAGCTGCCGCACTGGCTCGAGGATTTTGCGCGGGCCGGGTTGACCGTGGCGTTGGGCTACGGGTTCCCATACCGCGACTTCAAGAAATGGCGGTTGGCCGCGGGGTGAAGCCCCAGGAATGCTTTCGATGACGGCAACCAGACCAGGAGCCCCAAATATGTGCCATTACTTGCCATCCTGGCCACCGTATGCGCTTAGGCGAAGGAGGGACTCCAAGCCGTCGCCGCTACCAGCGAGCTGACGATCGCGCGGCTCGCCGGCGATTTGTTGAGCGTGTAGAAATGAATGCCCGGCGCTCCGCGCCGCAGCAAGTCGGCACATTGAAGCGTCGCAAAAGCGACGCCCAAATCTTCTACGGCCTTGGGTTCGGATTTTCGCTCTTCGAGCTCGACGAGGAGCTTCGGCGGAATCGTCGCTCCGCACAAGGCGATAAAGCGCGTGATCTGTTCGTAGTTCGTGATAGGCATGATGCCGGGCAGAATCGGAACTCCGACGCCAGCGGCACGCGCGCGGTCGACAAACGCAAAGTATTTGTCGTTGTCGAAAAAAAGCTGCGTGATGAGAAACTCCGCCCCCGCGTTAACCTTTATGCGCAGATGCTCGACATCCGTTTCGAAATCGGGCGCTTCGATATGCTTTTCGGGATGGCACGCTGCACCGACGCAAAAATCAAAATTGCGCTTGATCATCGTCACCAGCTCGTCGGCGTGTGCGAAACCGCCGGGCGGCTGCACGAAAGTCGCGTCGCGCGGCGGATCGCCCCGGAGCGCGAGCACGTTATCGATGCCGGCCGCCTCGAGGTCGCTGAGCAGGGAACGCAAATCGGCGCGCGAGCTTCCGACACAGGTGACGTGCGCCATGACGTTAAGGCCGACGTCGTTGCGGATCTGCTTGGAGACTTCGACGGTGCGCGAACGCGTCGATCCGCCGGCGCCGTAGGTTACCGAAACAAACGCCGGCCGCAGCTCGCGCAGCGTATGTGCGGTTTCCAGAAGCTGTGCGTGCGCTTCGTCGTTCTTGGGAGGAAAGAACTCGAACGAAAAAAACGGCCGTTGCGCCGCCAGCGCGTCGCTGATTCGCATGAACTGCTCTTAACGAAAGCTCTCGGCGACGCCTCTACCAAGTTCCCAGTTTGTCAGGGCATGGTAGCAGTTGGTAAAGGCTACGCGTCCGCGGGTGCAAGTCATAGTTGCCGAACCGTACGATAGCGCCCGTCGTCGAAATGCGCCGCCGGTTTCGCGTAGAGCCTGGCGTTGGCCAAATCGAAGGTTAGGACGAAATTCTTGAGCACGCCCAAACCGATATTGCCGGCGGCGAAGCGGTCGGCGAATGCGCCTTGGGTGCCAAGCATAACATTGGCATAGTTGTTAAAAAAGCGGTACGGTCCGATGTCGAGCTCGTCAACGATCGCGCCCACGGCACTGGCCGATCCACCGACGCCCATGTTGTTGGCGAACCGTCCGCCGGCGTACTCGATCAGGCCGGCGTGCGCGCGGATGAACGGGCTATACACGAGCAGCTCATTGCCGTTGCCCGTATCGATGACGAAGCGCCCGTTCGTGCCGTTGACCTTGGCCTGAAGCTCGACGAGTTCGCGATCGCTATCGACGCTGAAACTCGTGCCTTCGGATTTCAGCGAACCGGGTTTTGCAAACGTCATCGTCTGCGCGTCGGGATCGACCCGGATTTCGGCCGTTGCGAAAAACGGGTAGCCGAGGATGCCGTCGATAGGCTGCGCGCCCGTGACTCCGCGCAAGTCGAGTACGGTCACCATCCGAACCGGCAGCGCGACGCCGCCGATGTAAATCGAATCCAACGCCGCAACACCAAGACCACCCGTGCGTTGCGCGCCCGCAACTTCGAGCTGCCCTTGCGGCGTCAGCCCGGCTTCCTTGGCAACATGCGCGTCGAGCACGACCGCTTGCGCGCCGCTGTCCAAAAGAAACGTGTATTCGCGCCCCAAAATCTTCAGCCGCACGTAGTCGTGACCATCGTGCACTTCCAGCGGCACGGTAACCGGCACGTCGGTCTGCACGGTTGGAGCTTCGGGCAGCGTGAAGATACCGGCTGCAATCGGCCGGTCGATGATGACGTTGACCGTTGCGCGCGTCAGATCGAAGGCGTGGTCGCCGTTTGACTCGACCGAGCGCTGCGCGATCAGTACTCCTGCGAAGAGGCGGTAGTCGTGGTAGTCCTGGGTGTCGGTTCCGTCCGTGTCGTCGTACGCGACCCGATCGAGCATGGAGGTCTTTCGATCGAGATAGATCGTTTCGGGCTGTCCTTGCGGCGGAGCGACGGAGATCGCAAAGACGTCGCGGCCGTCCGGGAGCTGCGCAGGTCCCAAGAACCGGTCGTATAGCGGCTCGGTCACGAAGCGATCGCCTTCGATGAAATCCTCGGTGCGCTGGCGCTCCAAAAGCAGTCCCCGGAGTTCTCGAATCGCGCCGTTCTCGTTGACAGCGTACTCCCGGCCGCCCAGACGCAGATTTGATTCACGGCGGACGCCGGTTTTCTCGTCGTAACGCTGATCGCCGCCGGAGCGCCAGCTATGAAAAATTCCTTGCAGCGCGGCGCCGCTCACCATGCCGACCACCTCGACCGAATGCGCATCGCGGACGTGCATCGCGGCGATTGCCGCTTTGCGCGCTGCAAGGACGCTGGTAAGGTCAGGCACGGACTGGGCGCGCGCCGCAACCGGCAAGGCAAGCGTCGCGGCGCAGAACGCGACGAGCAGTTTGTTACGGCCGCAGTCTATAGCGGCGGTAGCTCTCCAGGACGTTTTCGACGTACGCGCGTGTTTCTGCATAAGGCGGGACGCCGCCATACTTCTCGACGGCACCCGGACCTGCATTGTAGGCGGCTATGGCCTCGGAGTGTAAAGGCCGGGCACGTAACATGTTAGCCGCATGGCCTCCGCCACATCCAGGCCATGCGGCGACCGTCAGGTTCAACCAGCTACAAAATCACTGCGCCGAGAGCGGTAGCCCGCCTCGATCCAATGGAATGGTGATGAGCAACTGCGTCACTTCGCTGTAATTGCGCACGCCCGAGGCGACGCGATTGGACTTCAGGTAATTATTGTACATCCGCCAGGAAAAGCGGGAGAAATCAATGTTGACGAAGCGCGCGTTGCGTTGGCGCAGAGCTTCGAAATCTTGCCAGACTTCGGGCGCGAACATCTTGTGCGGATACTTTTGCAGCGGGGGCAGATACAAGAATACTTCGAGCCAGCCCGAGTACTGCGCAACGGTGTCGGAATCGCGCATGCAGGTCAGCGCCGCGATGTAATTGGCTTCGTCCTCGCGATTGTAGCCGGCGACGTGACTCCATTCATGCGCTTGTGAAAACGGGCGCTCAAACCACAAGAGATCGGGTGCGAGCTGAGTCTCGAGCGTGAACGGATTGATGAAGCCACTGGTGCCGTTCTTGTCCATGAAAAATCCGGCCAGCGTCGGTTTGGCTGCACCCACCTCGGGCGTCCAGCGATCGCCCAGCCGTTGCACCACCGGCAGCCATGCGTTGCGAAGGAGTTCGAACGCCAGCGCTTCACCGCGCGGGGCGTTATCGTTGAGCGCGTGCGCCGGGCGCGCGAGCCGGTTGAGTTCGGCAATGGCCCGGCCGCGCAGGGCGTCAACGTTGCCCGCCGTTAAGCGTGAACGGTCGTAGGCGACGCGACTCTGCAGCGGCGCGCGGTCGTAACCCCAGCCCCATCCGCCATAAAACCAGAGCGCATACATTCCCGCGACTCCGGCAATCCCGAAAAGCATGCGCAGCATCGGCACACCGAAGCGTCCGCGCCGCATGCGTTCGATGTTGCGCCATATTTTGACGATCACCACGACCGCGCCGGCCGCGATCACCACGTCGCCGAGCGAAAACGGAAGCGCCGGCGTGAATGATCCCCAAAAGTTCTCCCACTTGGGATACCAGCCGTTGCTGAACGCGCTTTCGACCCACGCCGGCGACGGATGCCAGAGCGCGGCAAAGAGTCCCGCTACGATCAGCAGCGCGTCGGCGAAAAGTTGTACGCGGAGTCTTAGCGTTTGCTAAATTGGAAGCGCTTGCGGGCGCGTTTGCGGCCGTACTTCTTCGACTCTTTTTCGCGATCGTCGCGCGTCAAGAGGCCGGCTTTGCGCAAAATTTCGCGCAGTGATTCATCCATTTGCACCAGCGCGCGGGCGATGCCGTGCCGCAGCGCGCCGGCTTGGCCGGACGTGCCGCCGCCCTCGACCTTGACGTCGATGTTGAAGCGCGTCAGGCTTTGCGTGGCTTCGAGCGGCTGCTTCACGATTTGCTGCAGCGTCTGGCGAGTAAAATATTCTTCGAGCGGGCGTTTGTTGACGGTGATCTTGCCTTCGCCCAGCGCGAGTCTCACGCGCGCGACGGAACGTTTACGCCGTCCAGTCCCTAGGAAGTTATCGTTCAAGGCAGCTCCTGCGGTTTTTGCGCTTCGTGCGAATGCGTCGCACCGGTATACACTTTTAAACGGCCTAGGCGGACGTCGCGCAATCTATTGGTGGGCAGCATGCCGCGCACCGCGCGTTCGATCAAGCGTTCCGGATGTTTGTCCATCAGGTCGCGCGCGGTCTGCAGTTTCAGGCCGCCGGGATAACCGCTGTGGCGGTAATACACTTTTTGGTCCCACTTGTTGCCGCCCAGCTCGACCTTCTCGGCGTTGAGCACGATCACGAAATCGCCGTCATCGATGTGCGGCGTCCAGGTCGGCTTGTGTTTGCCCGCAAGGACGCGCGAAATACGCACGGCGAGAGTGCCGAGACGCTGGCCCGCGGCGTCGACGATGTACCAATCGTGCTTCGTCTCCGCGGTCTTCTGCTGGTACGTGCGCATGGTCTTCCTTATAAGCGTGGGCAACCGACCTACTATACGCGGAGCCCGCCGCACCCGTCAAGCATGATTAAGGCCACGTCAGACTTTCGCATAGCCAAAAGGCGGCCGCCTGCCTCCATGAAAAAGAGATTAGAATGAAGCATCGGATCGTCGGTGGTATAGCCGCTGCCTTTTTTGCCTGTTCGGCCCTGGCCATGGCCGTCGACAAGCCGGCCCCCAAGGGGCCTCCCATCGGGTCGATCTGCGACGAGTCCCTGAGGTCGATTGCCAATACCACCCACGCCCGGGCGACGCCCTGCGTCGTGACGCGCGGTCACATGGTCATCGAGACGATGTACTATCAGAATGCCTCGCGCGAAGGCGGAACGGCCCTGGCGGCCTACCCCGAGGCCACCTTCCGCGTGGGGGTCAGTCCGCGCCTCGAGCTGTTCGTGGACGCGCCCTCCGACATCGCCAAATCCGGAACTCATGGCGATGGCATCTTCTATTTCACCCACCCGGGCGTCGGTCTGAAAGCCTTGCTTTCAAGCAGCAGCACCTTCGCTTCGAGCCTCTCGCTCGAGACCCGGCCTCAGCTGCACGCGCTCGCCCACATGAGCCTGCTGCCGATGGCGGATGCCACGCTGACCGCTTCGTGGATGCCGCGCCGTTCAAACGTGATTATCACCGGGCAAGCGGGCGCATTCTGGTTCCAGCAGCGCGGAATGGGTCACGAGCAAAAAATGGCCGCGACGTTTGCGCTCGGGGTCACCGCGCCGATCATGCGCAAGACGTGGCTCACGCTGCAACTGCGGAGTTTTTCGATAGCCGCATTACATTCGTCGGCGCAAAGTTCGGGGACGCTAAGTCTGCAGCATGAAATCGGCCGTAACGTGTTGGCGAATGTGCAGCTCGGCACGGCTTTTAACGCCGCCAGGCATTCCAAGGCGCATTATCTCGGCCTCGGTTTCACCATCCGGCGCTAATCGGCGGCTCTCCGAACGAGTCGAACCCGTCCGCGTAACGCACGCCCGCTAAATACAGACCTTGAGGCGGCGCTGTCATGCCCGTCGCGGAACGATCGAGCGACGCCAGCGCCGGCGCAATGCCGGCCGGATCGCGCTTTCCGGTTCCACACTCAACCAGCGTTCCAACGATGTTGCGGGCCATGCGGTGCAAATATCCGTCGGCGCGAATTTCAATGCGCAGCAAATCACCGTTGCGGCGAATATCGATCGCGCGAATCGTTCGCAGCGTCGGACCGCTCTCGGGGAGCATGCCGCAAAACGAGCGAAAATCGTGCTCGCCGATCAGCGGCGCCGCAGCCGCCTTCATCGCTGCGACGTCGAGCGGCGGCCAGACGTGACACACATGGCGCGCGTACAGCGGCGAGCGCTCGCGCCGGTTTAGAATAATGTAGACGTACGTGCGCTCCAGCGCCGAAAAACGCGCGGAGAAGCCGGCCGGCGCTATGCCGGCATCGCGTATGGAAAGATCGGGGGGCAATTCGGTATTCGCTGCGAGCGTCAAGCGCTCGAACGGAAACGACGCCGCGGTTCTTAGCGAAACAACCTGTCCGGTCGCATGAACGCCCGTGTCAGTGCGGCCCGCCCCCGTGACTTTCACGGTGTTTGCAAAGAGGGTTGAAAAAACTCGCTCGAGTTCGCCCGCGATCGTGCGCAGCTCGGGTTGAAATTGGAAGCCGGAAAAAGCAGAGCCGTCGTACTCGACGACGGCTCTGATAGTCGTTAGGCTGCGCGGCGCGGGACCTGGCGTTTCTCGTCCAGATCCAGCAAGTCGGCCCAGGTCGTTACGTCGGTCCGGTCCAGCGCCACTTGGTTGCGCAGGCCCAGGAAGTATGTCTTCGACTCGCCCTCGGGCTCGTGACTCACGCATTGCCGGTTCCACTGCTCGATTTGAGCGGGCGTCTTTTTGTCGACGAACTGCTTGGCGTAGGCATCGATCTCCGCATCGCTCTTGGCGTTCTTGATGACGTTGTAGAATTCTTCACCGTTGATGCCGAGAAATTCGAATACCGCGTGGTCCATCGGGCAGTCGAAGTGGTATTCTCCGACGTTGCCGTGGGCTGTGGCTTTGCCCTTATCGAGGGCGCGACCCAGCTGCACGATGCCCAGGTATTTTTCGTGCACGCTGCGGGGGTACGTTTTTGTTAAATCCATGGCCCTTATAACCCGACTTACTTAAAGTAGGTTTCAGGCAGAGCTCGCCGGCTGCTCCCTATGTGGCTTACTGCGAGAGAGGGACGGTGAAGACGTCGGGCGGGATCGAACGCGGATAGCTGATGCCGTCTAGGGTAAAGCGCCAGATGCCATGGTGCGTCGATATCCCGAAGAAACGCAGCGTCCCGTCGATTATCCCGTCGGTTAAGGTCCAGTAACCGCCGACGTCGCCAAAGTGCTGTTCCACTATCCCGTGAAAGCCGAAGGCGTCGCGAACCCCGTAGCGCAGCATGCAGAACTCTTGCGTCTGGACGTTGATGATGACATCGCTGAGCTGATGCTGCGGCGCGCGATCGCGCGCGACCAGATGAAGGGCGTGTCCCGGACTGCCGTTCGGGCAGGCCTGGGCCCCGCGCTCCTCCAGTCGGTAGATCGTCGGACCCATCACATGTATGGCCGCAATCTGGCGCAGGGACGATGGCTCTTGAGGCACGGGCGTGGCGCCGGCCGAAACTGGCTGCTCGACGTCTTGGTAGTTCAGCATGCCGTCACGCAAGGCACGATATGTACCATACCATGTCGGATCGAAAAACGAACGGGCGGTAACGTAACGCTTTCCATTCTCGTCGATAATCTCGGTTGCGTAGTCGTCCGTACGGTGGCGCAGTTGCCACGCACTCGGCCCGCTGCCGCTTCCGATCCCAAGCCAAACGAAATGATTTCTTACGAAAAGTTTCACGGGCAGGCCATCGTCTTGCGAATGCAGCGTCGAACTTTCAAATGCCGGCTGCGCACGAGACGACGTTGCCTTCACGGCCGCGAGGTAGAGACTCTCGGCTGCGGAGGGCGGGTCCGCTTGCGCGCGCGTTGCGGAGATGAAAATAGCCGTTAACAGCAACGCGAACGCAACAAAGACGGCCGGGGTTCTCAGCATGTCTCCAATACGATTGCCGGCTCCGAAATGTTCCGCGAGTTAATGGCCCAGGGGAAAGGAAAGCGCGTCGACTGGCCAGGCACGTTCCGGTTCGTCAAACGTCCTGTCAAAAGCCGAGATGTATTTGCAATCTCAGCGAACGCCGCTCCCGTGCTGACGCTGGAGCGGAAAAAGTAAGACGTCTTTGATGCTCGGCTGATTGGTCAGCAGCATCACGAGGCGGTCCATCCCGATCCCGATGCCGGCCGTTGGCGGCATGCCGTACTCGAGCGCGCGCACGAAATCCCAATCGGGTTCGGGAATCTCTTCGTCGCCGGCCGAGCGTTGTTTGATTTGGCTTTCGAAGCGGGCGCGCTGATCATCGGGATCGTTGAGCTCGGTGAAGGCATTACTTATTTCGGCGTTGGCAATGAACAATTCGTACCGGTCGGTGATCTCGGAATCGTCTTGCCGCCGCTTGGCCAGCGGCGAGATCGCGACCGGGTAGCCGGTCACGAAGGTGGGCTCGTACAAGTGCGGCTCGGCGACGCGTTCGAAGATCTTGTCAAGCGCGTGCGCGTGCGAGGGCGACTCGGGCAAACCCAGCGCGGTGAGTATCGCCGCCGCGCCCTTGGGGTCGAGTAATTGCTCGCGCAGTTCCTTTCTTGAGCCTGTCCTGAGCCCCGCCGAAGGGCCATGCTCGCGAATCAGTTCCAAGTACTCGATGCGCTTGAACGGACGCTTGAATGAGAGCGTCTTGCCGCCGGCTGGCACTTCGTCTTTGCCGCCCGTCATGACGTCGACCAGATGCGCGATTAGCGCTTCGTTAAACTCGCGCATGTCGTTGACGTCCCAGTACGCGGCGTACAGTTCGAGCATCGTGAATTCGGGATTGTGAACCGGATCGATGCCTTCGTTGCGGAAGATGCGGCCGATCTCGTAAACCCGCTCGAAGCCGCCGACGATCAAGCGCTTGAGATTCAGTTCGGTCGCAATGCGCAACTGCATCATTTGGTCGAGCGCGTTGACGTGCGTCACGAAGGGGCGCGCGGCCGCGCCGCCGGCGACGTGCAGCAGCGTCGGTGTTTCGACTTCGTAGAAGCCTTGCGCGTCGATGAAGCGTCGCGTTTCGGCGAGAATCTTGCTGCGTGCGAAAAACACCTCGCGCACTTCGGGATTCACGATCAAATCCACGTAGCGCTGGCGGTAACGCTTCTCAACGTCGGTCAGCCCATGCCACTTGTCGGGCAGCGGATACATCGCCTTAGCGAGCACGTCGAACTTGAGCACATGCAGCGAGAGCTCGCCTTTTTGCGATCTGAACATGTAGCCGTGCACGCCGACGATGTCGCCGATGTCGAGCACCGTCCAATCGGCAAATTTCTCGTCGCCGACTTCGTCGCGGCGCACGTAGAGCTGGAGCTTGCTGGTGCGGTCCGCGAGATCGGCAAAGGCGGTCTTGCCGTGCGGCCGCTGCGACATCAAGCGGCCGGCGATCGACCAGTTCTCGCTCTCGGCTTTTTCGCCGGTAGACAGAAAATCGTACTTGGCGAGCAGCTCGCCGGCGTTGGTATCGACGGCGTAACGCGTTTGCGCGAACGGGTCCGCTCCGTGCGAACGCAAAACGGCCAGATTTTCACGTCTGGCCGCTACGAGTGCTTCTTCCGTCTTGCCGAGTTCGCGGGAGTCCGTGCTCTAACTCGCTTTCTTCGCGGCCTTCTTCGCCGGCGTTCCCCGCCGGATGCTTTCAATCTTGTATTTCACGATGCCCCGCGGCGTGGCCACGTCGACCGTCTCGCCCTTCTTGTGGCCGATGAGCGCGCGTCCCAACGGGGATTCGTTGCTGATGCGCTGATTCACGGGGTCGGCCTCGGCCGAACCCACGATCCAGAACTCATGGCCGGAGTTCGATTTGACGTCCTTGACCTTGACCGTGGCGCCCAGGTGCACTTCGTCGGCCGAATAGTCCGACTCGTCGATCAGACGAGCGTTGCGAACCATCGACTCCAACTTCATGATGCGGCCTTCGATGAACGCCTGCTCCTGCTTGGCGTCTTCGTACTCCGCGTTTTCACTCAGGTCGCCGAACTCTTTGGCCTGCCGGATCCGGTTATTGACCTCACGGCGATGAACGCTCTTGAGCTCGTCGAGCTCGTGCTCCATCTTTTCCAGGCCCTCTTTGGTGAGGACGACTTCTTTATCGTTCATACTTCCCCGGCGGCCAGTGATAAGGAAAGCGCCCCCATGCAGGGCGCCAGCGCCGTTGGTTCACCCTGTCCGGGGGGCTCGCCTGCTCATGGCCTTCGACGAGGCCCACCCGCGCCAGAGCGCCAGCGGAACGCCTACCACTATACCCCCGGCGGCGTATATTTGCGAGGTTCGATCCTCAAAAATTACAGTCGCGCCCAAGACGACCATGAGCGCCACCAGGCCGATCCCCGGGATGACCACCCCCGTCCAGCGGAAGGCGGGCTGCGCCCAAAATATCCGTACCGCAGCGGCGGCGCTGGCGGCAAAGAGCAAGCCTAAGAACAGCGAGCTGCCGTTGACGACGAAATCCAGCTGGGCGCGGGCGCTGGGCGAAAGTCCGGTGAGCAGCTCCACGCCGATCACCAGGAGTGCCGTCGCTACCAGCGACCAGAACGGCTCTTCGCGCGCGTCGAGCGTGCCGAGCGCGCGCGGCAGCACACGGTCGCGACCCATCGCGAAGATCGAGCGCGAGAGATAGAGCAGCGTCGTCCACAAAGCGGAACTGGTCGAAACTAGGACGGTCGTTAGAATGACCGGCCGCCAGAGCGGCGCCCCCAATAAATCCGCCACATAACGCATCGCGTCCGCCTCATTCGCTTTGAATCCGCCAAGCGTGCCGAGACGGTCGAACGCAAACATTGCCACCGCCAGTGTTGCGGTCGTTAGGAGCAAGCCCGTTATGCCGCCGCGTCCCGAGGCCGTCGGATCCTTTGCCACTTCTTCGGACGTGGCGGCGGACAGCTCCCAACCATCGCTCATCCAAACGCCCAGCGTCATCGCATAGACGAAACCAAAACCGCTAAATGCTAGTGCTTTCACGTCGCTTCCCGACGCCGCGTGCGCGACGGCCGCGTGCGGCGACAGCCACGCGAAAACCGCCGCCACCGCAACGACGCCGATCTCGAGCGCTAGCGCGGCGGCGGTAACGATTGCCGTCGGACGCACGCCCGCATAGAGCAGCACCGCACTGCCGGCGATCCACGCGGCGCCGACGGCGGCATCCCAGATCGGATTTTGCGCGCGGCCCGGCGCGAGCAGGTCGAGCGTATAAATACCCGCCGGTACCGCCGTCGCCAGCGTCGCGAAAACATTTGAAAGGATCAGCAACCACGCTCCGTACGCGCCGGCATACGATCCGAACGCCATGCGAATCCACGAATACGACGATCCGGCATCGGGCGCGACGCGCGAGAGCTGCGCATACCCGATGGCAATGCACAGCATGATCGCGGAAACCGAAAGCAGCGAAAGCGGCGCGAACGTTCCGGCCGCCACGATCATCGGTCCCATCGTCGACGCCAGGCTGTAGGCCGGCGCCATCGAGGCCGACGACAGCACCGAAATATCGAAGAACCGCAGGACGCGGGGGAGGTGGCGTGAGCCCTTCGTCATGCGCCCATCGGGCGCTGCTCAGGGTCGTTCGACAAGCTCACGATGACAATGCAATAACCCGTGGCTTTAGATGCAATTCGTGGAGCACGCGCTCGTAGTCTTCGGGCGTAACGTCGGCCCACTTCTTCCCAAGCAACGCCAGCAGCGCAGCTTCGACGACGTTGGTTCCAAAGGAGCGCCCTTGAAAGTCGGGCGTCGTCGTGATGAGCATCTTGACGCCGCGCGTGCGCAGCTCGTCGACGTCTTTCTCCGTCACCGTGTTCGTGAGGACGATTTTTCCGTTCAAGTCGTCCGGCATGAACTGACGCATGAAATGATAGTCGCCCGCGATAATTTCCGCGTCACGATAATACTGCGGATATTTGGGCTTCGGCGGCTGGTCTTGCTTCTTGCCGGTCGGATAGAAAAACTGAAACGGGAGTTTGCACGCATCCGGCAGATACTTTTCGGCCATCGCTTCGAACTCGTGCAAGCCTTTGACCGGCTTGTCGAGATCGAGCGCGAAGATGAAATCGCCGAAGAGCACGTCGGCGCCGGCATCCACGAGCGCCTGGGCCATGCCGAAGCGGTCGAGCGCGCTGACCATCAGCACTTTCTTGCCCTTGAGGTCGATGCCGAGTTCTTCTTGCATGAACCGTACCGCTTCACGCTCGAGCGTATTCTTCAGGCCGCTGCCGTCCACGACCGGCGTCACCTTTGCAGCTTCGAGCAGACGCAAGCCGTCACGCAGCGCAAACCGGTGCTTGCCGGCGTAGAGATACACATCGATTCCGCCCAGGCCTATCGCGTCGACCTTACCGTCCAACTCTTTAACTTTCGCAATTGCTTCGTCGAGCTTGCCATCGGTGCCGACGCGCGAAATCTCAAAATTTTCGCCGAGCAGGTTTACTTTCGCGCTGTGATCGCGCGCGCTCGATCCGAGC
The DNA here is from genome assembly GCA_038215615.1 of Vulcanimicrobiales bacterium. Lineage (GTDB taxonomy): Bacteria > Vulcanimicrobiota > Vulcanimicrobiia > Vulcanimicrobiales > Vulcanimicrobiaceae > Rubrimentiphilum. Next base: position 124,327 of record JBBQQR010000004.1, read on the forward strand.
GACACCGAAACGACTTTTTTCATGCTATTCCTTGGGGCGCCGGACTCGCTCGTCTCAACTCGGCAGCGTGGCGTATCGCCGCGATTTTTTCCGGAGTAATGGCGGCGTCGAAAGCGCGCATGTCGGCAAGCGTGAAGCCGTCTTTCTCCGCGAGCTGCCCGATTTCGATAACCTTGTCGACGTCGATTCCGCGACCGAGCGAGTATGGTTCGAGCCGGTTTTCGAGCGCAAGCACCATCGTCTCGCTCATGCATGCGAGCGCGGTGCGCGGCGGCAGATTCAAATCGAAGTCTTGGCCGGGTTCGCGTACGCGTTCGAAGCGGGGATTGCCCGGCAGCAGCATGTTACCGCCTTCGACTACCAAAACGTCGGCACGTTCTTGCGCGACGCGGCGGCTGACGTCGTGCGGCAGCGACAGCTCGCAGACGACGGCGCCCGTCTGTAAATCTTCGGGCTCGATGACGTCTTGCGTGGAGCTGGTCGCGGTCAGAATCAGCTGCCCCTGACGAACGGCCGACGAGAGATCCGTCGTATAAGACGATTCGCACGGTAACTCGCCGGCAATCGATTCGTGAAATTTCGCCAGCCGCGTATTGTTGCGCGCGACCAGAATCAACCGCTTCACGCGCGGTGCAATCAATTTTGCACAGGCCGACCCAATCGAGCCGGTCGCACCGACGACGACGGCGGTCGCTTCCGATGCATCGATCCCCAGCTCGCGCGCGCCGCGAAAGAGGCTGGCGATGCCAGCCCAAATCGTCAGCGAATTTCCGGTCGTCACCGGAACGGGCGAACGTTCGGCCACCGTGACACCGCCGTCACCCACAACGCCGGTAAATGCACCGAGTCCCGCGATTCCGGCGCCAAGTTCGGTGCCGATTTCGATCGCGCGCAATATACGCTCGTAGACTTTCTCGCGCGGGAATCCAATGATCTGTTCGGGCAAGAGCGCCGCTGAAACGAACCAGCCTTCGGTTTCACGTCCGTCGGGCGTCCGGATGCCCGTGACATGCGCCACGTTCCACGCCGGCATCCATTCCATGATCTTCCGGATGATCGGCGCGCCCTTGCCCTTCGCACTGGGCTCATAACGCACCACATCTTCCAGCGAGAGCGGGTGGATCACAAAACAAAACTTCGGAGTGTTAACCATGGGTTTCGGCTTCCCGTTTGAGCGCCGCCAGCATCATCTCGCTGTTTTCACGCACTTTACGTTCCAGCGTCGGGCCGATCAGCTCCGCCAGCGTCGGAACGCCGAAATCGTAGTCCACGCTCAGCACGACATGCGTTTTGCCATCCTGCCCGGCGAACGTCCAACTGCCTTCGAACTTATCCAGATCGCCTTCGAGCAGTTTGTAATCGATCCGCAAATTGGCGTCGTCGAAACGATCCTCTTCGGTCCATTCGATGGGCGCTTCTTCGACCAAAGTTTTCCAGCGCGTCAACATATGGTCGGAGTGGCGTTCGAGGATAGTGACCGATTCGACGTCGGGCATAAACTCCGGAAAACGATCCTGTTGTTTGGCCAATTCATAGACGGCGCGAGCTGGAGCTGCGATCGCGATCGACGTTTCAACATAAGGCATGTGCTGCTACTACAGAGCGCCGAGCTTCTCGCGGGCGGTGGACAGCCCTGCCTCGAGAGCTGCCAGCGCTTTATCGATCTCGGCCTCGGTCACGACGAGCGGCGGTTCGAGCCGAATGACGCGCTGCATGTTCAGCGTCCAAGCGGCCGTGACGCCGTGTTTTAGCATCTCAGGAATGATCCAGCCGCCGTAGCCTTCGCTGGTCAGTTCCACGCCGACGAGCAATCCAAGTCCGCGCGCCTCGCGCGCCACACCGGGATATTTGCGGGTCAGCTCCTGCGCGCCCGAGAGCAACTGCGCACCGCGGACGCGGGCGTTCTCGACGAGGTCTTCTTCAACCAGGGCGTCCATTGCCGCGAGCGCCGCAGCGCACGCAATTTCGCTGCCGCCGAACGTGGACGTGTGCATGACCGGATGTTTGGCGTACCCCGCGTTCCACACCGGTGTGCGCGCGATGTAGGCGCCCACGGGAATCACTCCGCCTGAAAGCCCTTTGGCCAACGTCATGATATCGGGGACGACGCCGTCGCGATCGCAGGCGAACATCGTGCCGCAGCGGCCCAACCCGGTCTGCACTTCATCGGCGATGAGCAGCGCGCCCGTCCGGTCGCAGATCTCGCGCACCTCGGCTAAATACCCGGCGGCCGGAACGTTCACGCCCCCCTCTCCCTGCACGGGCTCGACGATGAACGCCGCCGCATCGCTCAGCGCGTCTTCCAAACCCACAGTCGAACCATAATCCAGGTGCGCGACGTCTTCGAGCAGCGGCGCGTACGTATCTTTGAAATATTCGCGGCCGCTGGCCGAAAGAGAACCGAGCGTCTTGCCGTGAAAGGCATCGCGCGTCGCCACGATCGCCCGGCGCTTGGTGGCCGCGCGCGCGAGTTTGATCGCGCCTTCCACGGCTTCGGTTCCGCTGTTGCAAAAAAACGAGATTTTCAGATCGCCCGGCGCGAGCTCGGCGAGCCGCTTCGACGCGCGCCCGAGCATGATATTGAACATCGTCTTGCCCGAAAGCGCCATCATATCGAGTTGCGCTTTAACCGCGGCTACCACTTTGGGATGCCGGTGCCCAAGCGTGAAGACGCCGTATCCGCCCGCAAAATCCAAATACGCCTTGCCGTTTTGATCCCAAATCGTGCAGCCTTGCGCGCGCACTTCCACGGGACTGCCCGACACTTTCATCACGCGGGCGAGCGTCGGGTTTACGTAGAGTTTGTAATTCTCGTACGTTTCATCGTATAACCCCTCGACTGGGCCACCTGCGGTGTCCTGCTCGGGGTCGTTCGACAAGCTCACGACGACATACTAAGCGGCGATGGAACGCTCTAGAGATTCGATGGTTTCCTCGACGACCGCGATGACGTCTTGCGCTCTATCGAGGCGCATGATTCGTTCGCGCAAAACCGCCGCGCCGGAAATACCCTTCAAGTAGAGCGCAATATGCTTGCGCATCTGCGGGACGGCGCGCGTTTCGCCAAGTTCTTCGAGCATTGCGCGGTAGTGCACGCCGATGGCGTAGCGCAGGCGATCGGCTGCGGATGGCACGGCTTGCGCCGCGCGGCCTTCCATCAGATCGCGGATCTGCGAGATGAGCCACGGGTTGCCGAGCGTGGCGCGACCGAGCATGATCGCGTCCACACCGCTCTCGCGCATGCGATTCATCGCTTCGTGCGCGTCGGCAAGATCGCCGTTGCCGATCACGGGAATATCCACCGACTGCTTCAAGCGCTTGATGTGCGCCCAGTCGGCGTTGCCTTTATAGAACTGCTTCGCTGTGCGCGCGTGCAGCGTCAGCGCTTTCACGCCGGCCTTTTGCGCGCGCTGCGCGGCTTCAACGTAGACAAGCTTATCTTCGCTCCAGCCGAGTCGCATCTTCATCGTCACCGGACAATCGACGGCTTCAACAACGGCGCGCATGATCGCCTCGCAGCGATCGAGATCGCGCAAGCATGCCGAGCCGCCGTTCGTTTTCGTGACCTTGGGAGCCGGACAGCCGAAGTTGATGTCCACGATGTCGGCGCCGCACTCGCGTACGATCTTCGCCGCCTTCGCCATCACTGCCGGATCGTCACCCCAGAGCTGCGTGCTCACCGGTTTCTCGAGCCCGTGCTGGTCGATCATCTCCATCGTCCGCTTCGCGCTCGACGCATACTGCAGCGCGTTGGCCGAGACGAACTCCGTCACCGTCAGGCCCAGGCCGAACGGTTTATACAGTGCGCGCATCGTGCGGTTGGTCACGCCCGACATCGGCGCCAGCACCAGCGGCGGCCAAATCTCGTGCGGCCCGACGACCAGAGGCTTCATAGCGACCGTATTCTAGCACCCCTTGCGCTTCCCGGCTATTCTCAGCGTTTTCTTGCCCATATCCAGACGTTTTCGCCGAGTGCCGGATGACGTATCGCCGCGAATCTGAATAGCAACACGCTCGGCAGTTGCAACAAAAGCCGTTCAGGCCACGGCGTCGGCAAGAAATATGGCGCATCCCACAAGCCGTCGTAACGCACGTCTTGAACATCGAACCCGCACGCATCGAGCAGTTTTTCGAAGTACGGCGGCTCTTGGACATTGCAGTGCGTTTCGTCGCGATACGCGAACCATCGCTGCCCCTTAAGTCGCCGGCCAACCGAGCGCGTGTTGGGCGTGGAAAGAATAAAAATACCGCCCTGCCGCAGGCGTGCGGAAATCTTCTGCAGCAGCGCGCGATCATCGGCAACGTGTTCGATCACATCGAAGAGCGTCACACCATCGAACTGCACGTCCGCAAACGGCAAAGCCCCGTCCGGATCCATTCGCTCCAATGCAATTCCGGGATTCCGCTGCGCGGTCAGCCTGAGCGCTTCCTCGCTCACGTCACATCCGCGGCGGTTTGGAAAGTCGGAAATGTCTTCCAGAAACTGCCCCGTGCCGCAGCCGACATCCAGGATCGCGGCGCTCGTGGAAAGTTCCCGTCTCAGCTTCGCTGGCACGTAGCCCTTCGATCCGAAAAGTTTTCCATAGAGATTCCGCCGGCGCGGCGCGAAATAGTCACGCCCATACAGATCCGGACCTCCGCTCACAGCGGGCTTGCGCCGGCCAACTTCGCTACTTCATGAAGCGCGTAGAGCATCCACACTGTTTGCTCACCGTTGCCCGGTCCGTTGAACACATTTGAGTTCGGGGGCGGAACGTTTACTTGCGATGCCTCGAAGACCCGCGGCTCGTGATTGAGCTGCTGCTCGTCCTGAACAAACGCCAGCGTCTGCTCGACCTGTCTCCAATCGCCCTTCTGGGCGAAGAACAACATCTGCCAGGCAAGGACCTTGCCCGACGTGATCGGCGCCGGATCGATGTCGGCGGTAAACCCGATGCTGATGACGCGATGCCCGTTCCAGACAAAACTCCCGTACCGCATCAATGCCGCGATGGTTTGATCGTAGATCTTCGGGTCTGTGCCTTCCCAGCCGGCGGCGGTCGGGCCGAAACTAAATTCTGAAAGTCCCGGATAGATCTGCGTCATGTTTTTGTCTTCGAACATTTCCGCATAGACGCTGTGCCCATCCAGTTTCCACGTCATGCGGCGCGCTATGGCGCGCTCAAGGGTAGTCTTGTCATTCTCCCATCGCATTGCGTGCGCGGCATCGCCCCGTGACCTTGCCACGCGGATCATCTCGCGCAGCGACTGAGCAACAAAAGACTGCGTAAAACTATCGTACGTGTCCCAAAACCGTTCTTCGCGATAATGCTCGAGATGCAAATTTCGCACCAGACCGAAACTCGGCGTGAAATACGGCTGGGCCATCGTTGCATCCATGAGCGCGGCGACTTGGCCGTACGTCGAGTTGACGAATGACGGCGCGTTTGCGGCGCGTGCGTAGAGCGCCCATGCCAGAATCACGCCGGATTGCCCGTCCATTTGGTCGGTCATCTCAGGCGCTCCGGAGGTGAGCACGTAATGCGGAACCCGCGCTTGTCCTGCCTGCTTGGTCGCGTTGAGCGTGTATTGAAGAACATCTTGAGCTCGTTCAAAGTCGCCCGTAATCAGCCACAACTTGACCAGCGCAGCGCCGGTGCGCGCGAAGTAACTCGGCGCGTACGCGTTCGTGAGCGACTCCAAGAAAAACCCCGGCGGGTGACTTCCGCCTTGTCGAGATTGAACGTCCTTATAATTGAAAGAATAAAAATTTCGCCACCACTCCGACTCGAGCTCACCTTTCACAGCGGCCCGATCCGCGGAAGAGGACGGGGATGAAGCAGCACCTGGCGGTTTGGGCGCCGGACCGCTTACCGGAAAGTCATCAACGTAGGTATAGGACCCGGCAGCGTAATCGTACGGCATCGACGCCACGATGAATGCAACCTCGTTGTTGGGATTCAGCGCGACCGCAGGCGGCTGCAGCAATCTTCCCGAGATGGGTTGCCAAACCGGAATCGTCTTGCCGCGCGAATCAAATCGCGAGAACCACACCTCGTTGTTGCCTCCCCGGACGAAGGCGAAGAGCCTGTTTCCGTTAGGATCAAAGATGAGCGCCGGTGCGGAGACGGTGTTCCCCGATATGTTGGCAAACGTTTTATGAACCGAGCCGTCGGCGTTTAACGTCCCAAACCAGAGCGTGTCGTTCGACGAGCGCACCAACACCTGTATCTCTTGCAACGAGGAATCCCACGCCGCGGCCGGCGACGACGGCGTCGTCCCCGGCACCGAAGTCCAGTCCTTGGAGAAACTTCCGTCCGAGTTGAGCGTTGCAAACCACAGCCGGTTATCCGCCGAACGGCCGAGGATGTCGATTTTCTTTGAGACCGGATTCCACACCAAGGCCGGCGGCGACGCCAGAATCCCGGAGAGCTCCTTCCAGTTCTCATACACACTGCCGTCGCTATTCAGCGCGGCGAACCAAAGATTGTTATCGGGAGAGAGCACGAGGATGTCGATCTTGTGAAGCACCGGATCCCACACGAGTGCCGGGGGCAGCGGCCGGCTGCCGGCGATGTTGATGAACGGCTGAGTGATGACCTTATTGTGATCGACCGCGGCAAACCACAATTCGCCGCTCGAACCGGCGACAACCACGTAGACCTTGTTGGTATCCGGACTCCAAACCGCCGCCGGAGCTGAGAGAGTTCGGCCGCTCAGTACCGTCCATTTCGCCAGAACGGTGCCGGGCGTTACACACAATACGCACAACAAGAGGGCAGCCGGTAAGAACCGCACGCGCCTATTTTCCGGAATGAAATCGACGCAAGCCGTACAGACTCAAGTGCGGATTCACCGCGTGGATGATCTTGGTGTGACGCGCAACCACTTCTGCCATTCCGCCCGTCGCGACGACCTTCGCGTCGGTACCGAGTTCCGCTCGGATGCGAGCGACCAGCGCCTCTGTTTGGCCGACAAAACCGTAAACGATTCCCGACTGCAGCGCGGAGATCGTATCCGTCCCGAGCGCTTTGCCGGGAGCTTCCAGCGCGATCTGCGGGAGTTTCGCCGTACGTTCCACCAGCGCGTCGATGGAAATGCCGATGCCGGGGGCGATCGCGACGCCGAGATAGAGCCCTTGCGGATCGATGGCCATGAACACCGTTGCGGTACCATAGCTAATCACGATGAGCGGCGCGCCGTACAGTTCTTGCGCGCCGATCGCCGCCGCAACCAGATCCGCTCCGACTTCGCCCGGGCGATCCGTACCGATGCGCATGAGCGTTTGCCGGTGCGCTTTGAAAAAGACCGGCAGGCTGTTGAAATAGCGCGAGCACGCTTCTTCCAGCGTTTGATCGAGATTGGGAACGACGCTCGCAACCACGATCGCGTCGACGTCCGCCGGACGGAGCGGAGTGGTTCCGAAGAGCTGCACAAAAAGCGCGCCGAGTTCGTCGGCCGTGCGTTTGGGGTCGGTGCGAATACGCCAAGCCTGCACGAGCTCCGGTTGCCCGGCCGCGAAACAGCCGAGCTTGGTTTCAGTATTGCCGACGTCAACCGTTAATAACAATTCAATTCAATCGTAGGTGCTACGCACCGGAGTCCTGAGCGGGGTCGAAGGGAACATCGTTCAGAATGCAATCGAGCAGCCTGGCGGCCAAAACCTCTTTCGAAGCGGCCCCTAGGTCGCGCCGGCCATCGTTTCCCCACAACACGGTCAATGCGTTATTTTGCGCGCCGAAGCCGCGCCCGCCCGCAACGTCGTTCACGACGATCGCGTCGAGATGTTTACGCGTCATCTTTTCGCGCGCGTTGGTTTCATGATTCTCCGTTTCGGCGGCGAATCCGATAACGATCCCGCGGTGCTTTTCACGACCGATCGCCGCAAGCACGTCAGGCGTGCGCACCATGCGCACGTCGAGATCGCCTTCGCCCTTTTTCGTCTTTTGCGGTGACGAGGTCTCCGGACGCCAATCGGAGACGGCGGCGGTTGCGATGATCAGATCCGCGCTCTTAGCCGGCCCGACCGCCGCAGCGTACATGTCCTGCGCCGAGACGACGTCGAGAACTTCCACACCCGCGGGCGCCGCCAGATGCGTCGGGCCAAGAATGAGCGTCACCTCCGCGCCACGCAGCACGGCTTCGCGCGCGAGCGCAATGCCGGTCGCGCCCGTTGACGGATTGCTGACGAATCGAACGGGATCGAAGGCTTCGCGCGTGGGCCCGCCCGTGATCAGCACGCGCTTTCCTTTCAACGATTGGGTGCGCGTAAGAATCGTTTCCAGCGCTTGCAAGATCGCATCCTCGGATGCGAGGCGGCCGATGCCGGTCTCGCGTTCCGCCAAAAAACCGCTCTCGGGTTCGGCGAATTCGTAGCCGCGCTCGCGCAGCGTGCGCAGATTGGCTTGCGTCGCCGGATCGTTGTACATTGCGTCGTTCATTGCCGGCGCGATCAGTACCGGGATGCGGGCCGCGAGCAGCGCGCTCGTCACCAAGTCATCAGCGATACCTTGCACGAGCTTTGCGATGACGTCAGCTGTAGCCGGCGCAACGATCGCAACCTGCGCTTCGCGCACCAGGCGGATGTGCGGAATCGACTCGGGCGCGTCCCAAAGCGACGTATAGACTTGGCGGCCGGTCAATGCAGCGAAGGTCAGCGGACCGACGAATTCTTCAGCTGCCGCGGTCATGGCGACGTCAACGATAGCCCCCCGCTGCACTAACGCGCTGGTCAATGCCGCGGATTTATAGGCGGCGATGCCGCCGGTGATGCAGAGCAGAATGCGCTTGCCGGAAAAAGCGCTCATGGCCGGATCCAAAGGTTATCGAGCAGGCGCGTGCGCCCAAAGCGCGCCGCGCCGATCAGGAAAGCCGGCGCGCGAAGCGCTTGCAGGCGCGAAAACGTGCGCGCGTCGACCAGGTTGAGGTACTCCAAACGCGCGCGCGGGCTCAAGACGCCGGCCGCCGCTTCGCGAGCCTCCTCGACGGTTTTTCCGGCCCGGATCTCTTTGAGCATCGTCTGCAACGCTGCGTATAACGTCGGCGCCGCGGCGCGTTCTTCCCCGGAGAGATAGGCGTTGCGGCTCGACATCGCGAGGCCGTCGGGTTCGCGAACGGTCTCGACGATCTCCACGCGCGTGGTGAAGTTCAAATCCTCGACGAGTTTCGTCAGAACCGCAGCCTGCTGTGCATCCTTCTGTCCCAAGAAGAGCACGTCCGGCCGCACGATGTTGAGCAGTTTCGCCACGACCGTCGCCACGCCGCGAAAGTGCGCCGGACGCGCCGCGCCTTCGAAGCGCGTGCCGAGCTTGCCGACGTCAACGAACGTCGTGAAATCCGGCGGATAAATCACGTCTTTCTCCGGCGCGAAGAGCACATCGACACCGGCCCGGGCGAGCTTATCGGTGTCGCTCTCCAAGTCGCGCGGATAGCGTTCGAAGTCTTCTTGCGGTCCAAACTGCATCGGGTTGACGAACAAGCTCACCGCAACCGACGTACACGAACCGCGCGCCGCTTCGACCAGCCGCAAGTGTCCGGCGTGCAGCGCGCCCATCGTTGGAACGAAGCCGAGCGGCCGCGTGAGTTTTTCGAGCTCGGCGCGCACGGGTGCCAGCTCGCTTTCAACCTTCATCTTCAAGTTAGGAGCTGCGCGTAACCCTCAGTACGGTGCGTCCGACCTGGAACGGCGTACCGGGCTCGATGCGCTGCTCCCCGCGAACGCGCCGCTCGTTGACGCGCGTCCCGTTGCGGCTCTCGAGATCGCTCAAAAGCAAGCTGCCGGCATCGCTGCGCAGGCGCGCATGGCGGCGCGAGATGTAACGGTCGAGGGTAATGCAGGCGCCGGCCAAGGTCTCGTCCCGGCCGATCACGATCTCGTCTTCGAAGGGCCAGGTCTTCCCGTCAAGCGGCCCGCTCAAGACCTCCAGAACAAAGGTCGAGTGCATGAGTGCTAACTATTCTCTGAAAGGGGACGATACTCTCTAGGGCGGTGAGCTGTATAATGGGCACGGTGAACGAGCGAATCGACGAGCTGCTCCACCTGATTGAGGTGGAACCCGACGCGCTCCGCGAGGCGGAATTTGCGCAGGTTGCGTCCATTCTGGAGACGATGGTCGGCAAGACCGTGACCTCGGCCGAGCTCGAAGACACGCGGATCGTCATCACGACCGCCGACGGCAATAAGTACTTTTTCTACGGTTTTCTGGGCTTAGACTAGGTTCGCGCGCGCTGCTGCAGCTCGTGGATGAACTCCACGATCTCGCTTTGGTCGGGCGCCGCAATTTGCGTGAATGCGACGCCGTGCGCATACTGTTGACGCGACGCATCAAAAAACGAAAGCACTACGCGTCCGCGCACCATCATTTCGCGCTCGCCCCCGGGCAGCGAAAAACGCATGGTGATGTTTTGGCCGGCACTCAGATCGCCTGTGGTGATCACGCGCATGCCGCCCCCGCTCAAATCCACGGCGCTGCCCTCGAGAGCCGCGTCGTTTCCCGATACGGTCACGCCCACCGGAAAATCAACGGCGGCGCGGAAAAAGCGGCGCTGCTGCGGGCCCGAGCCCGAGGGTTGCTCTGTGCTCACGTGTAGTCGGCTTCTGTATGGAAGCTGAGCGCCCTGCACTCCAATGTTAGGAGCTCGTCAACGCGCGCGCGGCGAAAAGCGCGCCCAGAATCGCGTGCTCGGTGACGATTCCACCTTGCAAATAGACTTCAAACGGTTCGCGCATCGGCGCGTCGCACGAGAGTTCGATCGTGGCTCCGCTGATGAAGGAACCGCCCGACATAATGACCGGCTCGGCATAACCCGGCACGGGGCCTGGTTCGGGGCGAAAGCGCGCGTTTACGGGCATAGCCGATTGCAGCCCTTGCGCAAACGCGCGCAGCCGCGCGGCCGACCCCAGGCGGATCGCCTGCACGATATCGGTTCGCGTTTCGCCGGCGCGAGGGTCGACCTCGTAGCCCAGTTCGCTAAAAAGTGCAGCGGCAAAGTCTAAACCGCGCAAGCATTGTTCGACAATCAGGGGAGCCACGAACAATCCGTGGATGAAGGCACGGCCAAAGCCGAGCGTCGGGCCGACGCCGTCTTTGAGTCCGGGCGCATACAAGCGATCGGCGACGCACGCGATCAGGTCGCTGCGGCCGACAATGTACGCTCCACCCGGCGCGAGCGATCCGCCCAGATTCTTGATGAGCGATCCAATCGCGAGGTCGGCGCCCACGTGCGTCGGTTCGCGGTCTTCCACGAGCTCGCCGTAACAATTATCGACGACGATCGCCACGTCGGGACGTTTCTTTTTTATCGCCGCGAAGAGCGGTTCGCACTCCCCAATCGAAAGCGATCGCCGTGGCGCATAGCCGCGCGAACGTTGCACAAATACGGCCGCCACGTCGCGGTCCTCGAGCGCTTTCTCAATGTCATCGGCTTCCTGATACTTCATCCCCTGACTTACCAACGAGTTCGGCGCGTCAGCGATCGCATTGCGCAGGGTGTCGTAGGGTCTACCCGTCGCGCTGAGCAGCATTTTACCGTGCGGCACACATGCCGCCAGCGCGGTGACGATCGCGTGCGTGCCGCTGACGAGCGAAAGCCGCGCGAGAGCTCGCTGCGCGCCGAAAATGCGCGCGAGCAGCGCTTCATATTTAGCCCGTGCCGGATCGTCGTAACCGTAACCGAACGAGCCGGCAAAATCGCTCTCCGCGACCCCTTCTTCCAAGAATGCCGCGAGCACGTTGGTCTTTACACGCGCTTGCGCGTCGTAGCTGATCTCGGAAACGGTCGCTTCGGCGCGCAGCGCTGCTTCCCGGACCGGACCCGCGAAACCGAAGCGCTCGCAGAGCAGCTGCACGTTCACGGCAACGCCGCCTCGTGCCGTTCGTAAGCGCGCACGAACGGCAGGTACACCACGGTGGCGAGCGCGATATTGAAGAGCACCAGTATGACGGCCCGCCAATCCAGCGTCGCAAAATAAACCGCGGCCGGAGCGGGCACGATGCCGGGAATATAAGTGTACGCGCGCGCGACGACATTATTCGCCGTGGCGAAGTATGCGATCGTCGCCGTCATCAGCGGTACGCCGATAAACGGCACGACGAGAAACGGGTTGGCAACGATCGGCAATCCGAAGAGCAGAGGCTCGTTGATGTTGCATAGAGCCGGACCAACGGTTGCGCGGGCAAGCAGCCGCAGCCGCGGAGCCCGGCTGAAGAGCAGTAAAAATGCGATCGGCAGCGTCGCGCCTGCGCCGCCGGGGAAGACAAAAAGAAAAAGCGAGACGACCACGATGTGCGGCAGCGGCGCATGGTGTAAGAACGCATCGGTGTTTTGGCGCTGCAGCGTCAGGTACAGCGGCGTGATCACCGCGGCGAGTACTGCCGGTCCGTGCACGCCGACAGTCCACAGCAGCGTTTCGAGCGCGACCACCAGCATCAGAGCGCCGTACGAATCGCCGAGTCTTCCCAGTGGGTGAAGCGCCGCAGCCGCTGCGTTCGCGGGCGATGCGTGCAAGAGAAAAGCCGTCATGAGCAACGCGAGAACGATCGCGACGCAGCCTACTTCTCCGGCTTTGCCGGCGCGCCGGCCGGCAGCGGCGGCGCCCGCGACGATCAGTGCTAGGCCTATGGCCAAGAATAGTCCGGTTCCACCGACGAGGTTCAGATATGCCGGCGGATGCCAAAGATCGATCGGTTGCGGCAGCGCCAACAAAAAAGCCGCACATGTTGCAGTAACCAGCAGCGCCCGCGGCAGACGCAAATGCAGAGCTAGCCGGTACGACAGAATGGCGGCCAGTGCCGCAGACATGACGCCGAACCCTGGCAGTTCGGCGGCGACCAGGCGTTGCAAAAACGAACCGCTCCCAAGGAGCATGAATACCGGAATAGCCGCCAGGAGCGCAAAGAAGCTGCGCGGCAAGCTTTCGCGCACGGCGATCAGTGCGGGCAGATCGCCGAAGGCGCGAAGGGACGCTAGCAGTTAGATCTTACGGACGACGGCTTCGACGCGTCCGACGATGGTGACATCGTTCGAGAAGATTGGCGCCATCTGCGGATTCTCCGGCTGCAAACGAATGCGTCCGTCTTCCTTATAGAAGCGCTTGACGGTCGCTTCGTCGTCGACCATGGCCACCACGATCTCACCATTCTCGGCGCTAGGCTGGGGCCGGACTAAAATCAAATCGCCGTCCAAGATTGCGGCGCCGACCATTGAGTCACCCTGAACGCGCAACATGAACGCGTTGGACGCCCGCGGAGCGAACGACGCCGGCAGCACGAATTCGCCTTCGACATTCTCCTGGGCCGTAATCGGAACGCCGGCGGCAACCCGCCCGATGATGGGCATGACAACGCTGTCCGGTGGGTTTCCGCTCGGGGCTTCTCTGCGCAGCGCGCGCGGCTTCGTAGGGTCCCGGGTGATGTAGCCCCGGCGCTCGAGCGTCTTGAGGTGGGCGTGAATCGTAGACGAGGACGACAGCCCGACCCGCTCGCCGATCTCACGGACCGACGGCGGATAGCCCCGCTCGGCCCGAAACTCTTCGATGACCTCGAGGATGCGCCGCTGGCGCTCGGTTGCTCCCTCCATGCTA
>JBBQQR010000005.1:0-130151 GCA_038215615.1 Vulcanimicrobiales bacterium
TGCAACGGTCAAGACGCTACGCGCGAGACGCTCTCGAGCACGCGTATGGAGCTGCCGCGTGTCGACGTTCGCGCCGAACGGCCGCGTTACGTCTATGCGCCGCGCGTGGGCGAGGACGACTCGTTTACCGACGGCGTCTTACAGATCGACACTGCATCCGGATCGCAACGCATGTGGGAACGTCCGGACGAGTCTCCCGGCGAAGCGATTTTCGTTCCGAAACCCGGCGGAAACGGGGAAACCGACGGCGCCGTGCTTTTCGTCGCGTTCAACGCGCGCGAAAAACGCTCGGCTCTGGTCGTTGTGGACGCCGCGACGTTCGAAGAGTCCGCGCGCGCATGGGCGCCCACGATGCTTCCGTTAGGCTTCCACGGCCAGTTTTGGCCGGCTTACTGAATGATAAAGCCGGCGACCGGCGCCGTGGATCCGTCCGAATAGAGAACCGTTCCGAAACCCGCGCCATCCGCCCCGTAGAACGCCGCACTCGCCGAGTTGCTGATTTGCGTTACCACGCCCGCTGTGTTTCCGAAGGGGCCGCCCGTCATGTTTGCCGTAGCACTCGCATCAGCCGTCACGTCACTTAGCGTTACGCCAATCGCGGTCGCCAAGTTAAAGGCGCCGACGGTGACCGTGAAGTTTCCAGAATCGTTGATGACCGGACTCCCGGCGCCGGTAATCGTCCAGGCCGCTCCCGAGGGCGAGAGCGTCATCGCACTCAACCCTGACAAGTATGCTTTGAGCGTTGCGCCGCCCGAGTTGACGTTGCCGTTTTGCGTTCCGTTGAATGAAAATGTGTTGCCGAACTCGATATTGAGCAGCGACACGTTTTGGATCCCGCCGAAACCGCATGTGTTGGATGCGCCGGTCGCGCTGCAGGTCAGTCCGAACGATGCGACCGCCGGCGCCGCCGGGCTCGGCGCAGCAGTGCCGGTCACGCTGAAGGACGTCGTCCCTGCGCTCTTCGTGACGGTTCCGCTCAGTGAATTGTAGGCGATCACGGCGCCGGCAAGTGACGTGAACGTCGCCGTTCCCGAAAGCGTCGAGGCGGTCGGAGAGTTTTGCGTCTGGGTTAGCACGATGTGCCCCAGGATCGTCGTGCAGACCGGATCGTAGAAGACGTCGATCGTCGTCGCGATCGTCGTTGGGCCCGAGACGATTGAGACTTTGACACCGTTGCTGCAGACCGGCAACGTGTTGCTTCCGCCGAACGCTTGAGTCGTGCCCTGCCCGAAGATGAGCGTCAGGATTCCGACGCCGAATTCGCCGGCCAACGCCGCCTGCGCCGCGTTCCGCTGAGTTGCGATCGAGAGCGTGGTCTGCGGCGGACCCGGCGGCGGAGTCGTCGTCGTCCCCGCGCACGCGGAGAGTGCGAGTGATGCGATGCACGCCAAAGCTGAAACCCGGCTTTTCGAAAGCATCGATCGCTCTTCCGTTAGCCCGACGATCGATACCTGCGAAGGTCCCTCGGCCGAAGTTCCGTAAGCCCTTTTTCCTATCGCTTCGCCTTTTAGGAACGAAGGGAGTTTTGTATGGTTACTCGTTTACGTCACATCGCCATCGTGCAATTCGCGCTCGTAGCGGCGGTGCTCTATGCCCTGATCGGCATTCTCATCGGATTAGCGTGGTGGCTGGTTATCAGCCCGATCATGATGGCGGGAATCAAGAGCAGCGGCATAACGACGCCGGGCATGGCCGCAATGACCGGAATCGGGTTCTTCGCGATCATCTTTTTTCCGATCATGTACGGCATCATCGGTTTCATCGCGGGATTGCTCTACGCAGCGCTCTACAATCTCGCCGCCCGGTGGACCGGCGGTTTCGAATTGACGCTCGACCAGGTCCCCGTTAGAACGACGGGAATTACGACGGTCTAAACTATTTGCGCGCGACGGCGCGGCGCACCGCCGCTTCGATCGCGCCGGATCCCATGCCGTAGTGTTCGATCAGCTCGGCGGGATCGCCGGATTGACCGAACTGATCGGCCACGCCGACGAATTCGATCGGCGTAGGCCGGCGCTGGGCCAAAATTTCGGCAACGCGCGAGCCCATGCCGCCGAAAATTTGGTGCTCTTCAACCGTAACGACCGCGCCGCAGCGTTCGGCGGCTTCGACGATGGTTTTTTCGTCCATCGGCTTGATCGTGTGATTGTTGACGACCGTGCATTCGATTCCGTCGCGAGCGAGCTTCTGCGCGGCGATCAGCGCATTGTACACCAAAATACCGCAGACGACGATCGCCGCATCCTTGCCTTCGCGGAAAATCTGCGCCTTTCCGAGTTCGAACGGCGTCTCTTCAGTCGTGACGACCGGCGTTTTTTCGCGGCCGAAACGTAAGTAGACCGGACCGTCCATCGCCGCGACGGCCAGGGTCGCTCGCTTCGTCTGAATGGAATCGCACGGAACGACGACGGTCATGTGCGGAATGCAGCGCATGATCGCGATATCTTCGATCGCTTGGTGCGTCGCGCCGTCGGGCCCAACCGAGACGCCGGCATGCGCGCCCGCGATTTTTACGTTGGTTTCGTTGAGCGCCATCGTCGTGCGGACTTGCTCCCACGAGCGGCCGGGATTGAACATCGCATAGCTCGCGATGAACGGAATTTTTCCGGTGCTGGCCATACCCGCCGCCATGGCGACCAGCATCTGCTCCGAGACGCCGATCTCGATGTATTGATCCGGCAGCGCTTCCTTAAAACCGAGCATGCGGGTGGACTCGGAAAGGTCCGCGCAGATCGCGAGCACGTTGCGGTTACTTTTGCCCGCCTCGATCACGCCTTCGCCGAAGCCGTTGCGCGTGGGCACTTGCTTGACGCTGGCAGGATCTTGGAGCTCGGCCAGCCGCATGGCGGCCACGCCGTCGAGCGCGCTAGCCATTGGCCGCGATCCGTTCCCGTTCGGCCTGCAGTTCGCGCAGCGCGGTCTCAGCCTGTTCTTTGTTGGGCGGCTTACCGTGCCAGGTGTAATCGCCTTCCATATAACTCACGCCTTTGCCCGGAACCGTGTTGGCGATGATCACGCTTGGCTTGTCTTTGACGGCCTTGGCTTTTTCGATCGTCTCCGTAAACTGCGCGATGTCGTTGCCGTCGCACTCGAAGACTTCCCAGTTAAAGGCGCGGTATTTGTCGGCGAAGGGCTCCAGCGGCATGACGTCTTCGGTGCTGCCGTCGATCTGAATGAAGTTACGATCGACGATCGCGATCAGATTGTCGAGTTTAAATTTGGCGGCGGTCATGGCCGCTTCCCAGTGCAGTCCGCACTGGTGCTCGGCGTCCGACGTCACCACGTAGACGCGCCAGCTTTTCCCGTCCATCTTCGCGGCGAGCGCCATCCCCGTGCCCTGCGCCAAGCCTTCTCCCAGCGGGCCGGACGTCGTCTCAACCGCCGGCAGACGCATCCGCTCAGGGTGTCCTTGCAGACGCGTTCCGAACTTGCGCAGCGTCAGCAACTCTTCGACCGGAAAGTACCCGCCGTAGGCCATCGCACTGTAACGAACGGGTGCGATATGCCCGCACGAAAGCAGCAACCGGTCGCGGTCGTCCCACAACGGTTCTTTTGGGCGGTGATTGAGCACGTGCTCGTAGAGCACGGTAAAAACGTCGGCCATATCAAGCGGTCCGGCCGAATGTCCGGAGCCCGCGGCCAATAGCGAGCGGATGATCCCCTCGCGCACGTCGGTGGCGTGGAGTTTGAGTTCGAGCAGACGCTGCGGCGAGAGCGTGGGCATACCAGGCCGTAAATACCCGCCTTTGCCGGAGTCTCCTCGTCCTTACTCTACAAAACGCGGCAAGCGCACGACGAATTCGGCGCCGCCCGCATTGCCGTCGCGCACAAATGCCTCACCTTCGTGCGCGCGTGCGATCCATCGCACCAGCGCCAAGCCTAATCCGCTACCGCGCGCATCCCCGCTGAACGCGCGCTCGAAAATCTGCTCGCGATACGCGTCTTCAACCGCGTCGCCGTCGTTGAAGACGATCACGTCGACTGTGCGTCCGTTTGCGTGTGAATCGACCACGATGCGTCGGCGCGCGTGGCGCAGAGCATTTTCGAGCAGATTACGCAGCAGCTCGCGCAGCCTCAGTTCGTCGCCGTTGACGATCGCTGTCTGCGCGCGGTTATCGATCGCGAGTCCCCGCTCGGCCGCGCGCGCTTCAAATTCTTTCGAGACGTTTTTAGCAAGCACGGCGACGTCGACCGGTTCGAGTTGCAGCAGATGTGAATCGGCCGGCCGGGAAAGCGTTAGCAGCTCGCCCACGGTTTGCGACGCATCGAGCGCGGCTTGCGTGATCGTATCGAAATCTTGCGCGAGCTCGGAGGGCGCACCCGGTTTGGCAGCTTGTGAAACTGCCGCAATCGTCGCGAGCGGAGAACGCAAACGGTGCGCCGCGTCGGCGGCGAACTCGCGTTCGCGCTGGCGGCCGGCAATCAGCGGCTGCAGCGACGCGCGCGCCAAAAGCCAGGATGCCCCGCCGACAATCGCAAGCAGCGGAATATCGAAGCTCAGAATCGTCTCGACCACGCGCGTCATCGCGGCGCGATAGGCTTGTGCTGCTTCGGGCGTACCGATCGCGGGCTGAAGCAGTGACTGATATTCGCGCGACATAAATGCGTAAGCGCCCGCGCTGAGCAGTGCCAGCACGATGGCGAATACGAGCAGGTACCGGAGCGTGAGCCGCGCGATCACGCTTCCAACTTATATCCGACGCCCCATACCGTCTGAATCACGTCGCCGGCGCCGGCGCGTTTGAGTTTGCGGCGCAGTTGACTGACGTAGACGTCGACGATGTTGGTCGATCCGTCAAAGTCGTAATCCCAAAGATGTTCGAGCAAGTTTTCGCGCGAGAACGCGATTCCCGCGTTGCGCGCGAAAAACTCGAGCATCCGGAATTCGGTCGCGCCCAGCGGAAGACGCTTTCCGGCGACGCTGACCTCGCGTGCGGATGCGTCAATTTCCAGCGAACCCGCGCGCAGGGTGTCGTGGACGGGTCTATCGGCCCGCCGCGTGATCGCGCGCAAGCGCGCGAAGAGTTCTTCTTCGACGAATGGCTTGATCAAGTAATCGTCGGCGCCACAGTCCAACCCGCGAACGCGATCTTCGACCGCGTCGAGCGCGGTCAGCATCAGAATGGGAGTCTGTACGCCTTCGCCGCGAGCAGCCTTAGCGACCGCGAAACCGTCGCGCCCAGGAAGCACGACGTCGAGAATTGCCGCGTCGTAATGCTGGCGCAAGAGATGATCCAAGCCCGCTTCCCCGTCCGGCGCGAGGTCCACCGCATACTTGCGGCGTTCGAGCATCGTGCGGACGGCAGCGGCGATCGAGGCGTTGTCCTCGACCACCAAGATTCGCATGCTCTAGAGTTTCGGCGGCCAGGGAAATCCCACTGTCAGCGCCGCGCCGAGATGGCCTGACGCCCCAACCGGCGCTACCTGCTGGATCAGCAGCCGCGCATGCGGCGTAACGTGAAACGCCGCGTAATACACGATGTCGCGCGAGATGAACGGAACGGCTTGCGCGTCGTAACGCACGCCCAGATACGCGTGCGGCGTGACGTAATATTTTAAACGGGCGTAACCGCCCGTACTTCCGGTTCGCGTGCCGAACCCGTCGGCGTTTTGATCGCTGCCCCACCATTGTTCGGCTTGCAGCTCGACGTTGCGCACGGTGAGTTTCGCAAGGACGCCTGCGCGTTGGTAGGCATCGGAAAAGGTGTTCCGACCGGCAGGGACGATTCGCCGCGATCCGGTGATGAAGTCACCGCCCACCGTAAGATTGGATGTTAGCGGCGCACGCAAGAACATGCCAAACTCCGGTGAATTCGCGGCGGTCGTCTCGCCGGTCGGAACAGGTTTGCCGCCGTACGCGGAGCCTTTGAACTCGCCGATGTCAACCGTAAAATCGGCGGTGACCGATCCTATGGCGCGTTCGGCTTGCAAGCCCCAGCGTGGCGACGACAGCGATAGATCGTTCAGGCCGACGTGCGCGCCGTAATACCCATAAGGCGCGAGGTCGTCGAGCCGCTGTCCCGGCGATTGCGCCAGCGGCAGCTCGAATAAGCCTAAACGATACAGCGATTGCGTGTGCGCGTTGTAAGTGGCGAGATAGGCCAAGAACAATCCCGCCGGGCCTCCGCCCGCGCCCAAATTATAATGAATGAAAGCGCTCACCGCGCCGATGTCGGCGTTCGAGAGCAAAACGCCGCCGGGTGAGAATCGCCGGGTGCCCGCTGCCGGGTCGGCTTCCCACTCGAGCTGATACCGCATGGCAACGCCCGTCGTGCCATGTTTTGGAATGGGCAGCCGGTAGCCGTGTGCGCGAAAAGAGTTGCCGAACGAGTTGAGCTCGGGCAACACGCTGTGACACGCCGAGCACTGCAGCTGGTAGCGCTGCGCGAACAGGGGAATAGCGCGCGCCGGAATGCGCAGCGCCAGCGTGAATGCGGCCGCAAGCACGCACGCCGCGAGGAATCGCGTGCTAGTGGGCAACGATCTCCGCTCTCATCGGACCGCCATAGTGATAGAAACAGCCGTAGAGGTACGTGCCGGCCTTATCGATGAGGAGCGTCTGCGACGATGCGCCGGCCGGCAAGGTTCCGCTACTCCAGTTTTGCGATATGGCGCTCCCGCTTTGCGTTTGCGCCGAAGACGAATAAGGCGATCCCGCCGGAAAGGTCGTCGCTGCCGGAATAGCGGTCGCGGTGTGCGCGAAGCCGTCGGAGTTGACGAATCGTACAGACGTTCCGACCGCAACGTTGGTCACGGCGGGCGAATACCCGCCCGCGCTGCCCGCCGGCGTTTGCGAGCTGGGATTGAGCGTGAGATTGACGTCGATCGTTTGTATCTGCGTGTTGCTCCCGCCGCCCGCCGGCGTCATCGTTCCGCCGTTGGTGCAGGCCGCGAGCAAGAGAAAAGCGGCACATAGTAGAGTCCTCATTGCGCGAGCTGCGCTCCAAGATTGGTCGAAGCAAGGATTATTTTGCGTACCACCCCACGCGGGTCGACGAAATACACGAAGGTCGTATGTTCCTCCGCATAACCCTTACGTCCGCGGCGGGTCATGACGCCGAACTCGCGCATCACGCGGTGCACGTTGGGAACGCTGCCTCCGGCGACGATCCACCTGCGGGGATCTGCTTGAAAGGTTTGCGCCAGCGCGCGCATGACGCGCGGCGGATCGTTTTCGGGATCGAGCGTGATCGTCACCAGACGAACGTTCCGGTGCTCCGCAGTGAGCCAGCGCGCGGCGCGTGCGAACTGCGCGTTCACTAACGGGCACGCGTCGGTGCAATGCGCCGCGACGAACGTCACGATCAGCGGCGTCCCACGCAGAGAGGTCATTGAAAATGTCCGGCCGGTCTGATCGACCAGTTGCGGCGGACGTTCGAATGCGGCGGCAGGAAGAGCGAAGAGGCTGAGCGCCAGAACGCATGCCGCGCGCGCATGCTTGAAACCCATTCCCGTCACAATAGGCCCCAGGAATGAAGAAAGTTTGAAAGCTAGCGGGATTTGATGGCGTCGCGCATCGCGACGGCCAGATTCCTCAGGGCCGGATCGGTCGCGGAGTCGCCCGCGACCGTTGCGAACGCCGCCCGCGCCTGGGCGCGTTTGCCTTCGCGCAGCAGCACCGTTCCAAGCGCGAAACGCGCCCGTGCGTACGCAGGTGCGAGGTCGACCGCGATCTGAAACTCACGCTCGGCCGACGCGAAGTCGTTGGTCTTGGCTTGCGCCAATCCGAGATTGTAGTGAGCGTAGGCGTACTTCGGATTCGCCTGCAGAAACTGGCCGAAATCGTTGCGGGCTGTGACCGTATCGCCTGAGCGCAACGCCACGAGACCCCGTTCATAGAGGGCGCGGGCCGAATCGGGAGCGGCGGCTACGAAACGGTCCGCCACCGCGCGCGCATCGCGCAAGTCGCCCCGGCTCAAATCGACCGCGATCAAATTTGCCATCGCCGCCAAAAAACCGGGATCGCGCGCGATCGCCGATTGCAGCTGGCGCGCGGCGTCGTCGAGCCGGTGCATGTTCGCATAAGCGATCGCCAAATCGTACCGCGCGGTCGAGTTCGCAGGCTCGCCCGGATTGAGCACGATAATGCGTTCGAATTCAGCCGCCGCGGATTGCCAGTCGGCGCGCTGTTCGGCGGCGAGGCCTAAATGAAAACGCTCGACGACCTCACGGCCGACGGCGAGCGCGCGCAACTCCGGCACGCTGGTCGTGCGGGGAGCCGGGGTCGAGTGAGGATACATCTGCGCGCGCGCCAACGAGCCGCACGCGGCGAACACGATCAGCGCCGGCACCAGCCAGGAGTGTCGCACGTCTTAGGGCCGGGGCAGTTCCGCGTTTTGCCAGGAGTTCGCGCCCGCGGCTTGTTCCGGTTTGCAGGCCCATCCAACCCGCCCGACTTCAGTTATAGGACCCAGAAGCGCAGGGGCGGCCGAGGGCTGGAGGGCGCCGTCGAGCATCGCCTCAAGCGACGCAGCGCCGGCATATCCGCGTTCGAAAGCCAACGAGCAGACGGCTAAAACTGCCGCCAGCACGAAAAGCCTGAGCCATCGCCTTGACATCATCTATAAGTATAGCCGAATCTCTGAAGAATCCGTGAAGCGCGCCTTAGGAATTCCGGCCCTGCTCCTGACGCTGGCTGCGGTCCCGGCGCCGCTGGTCGTCGGCTCGGTCCGTGACCAGGAAGGCGCTCCCATTCCCGGCGCGTCGGTAGCCGCCGGGGCGTTGCGCACGACAACCGGCGCCGACGGTACTTTCGCCCTCCAGGCCGGCGGTGTTCGCTCGCTGCGCATAACGTGTTCTTACTGCAAACCCGTCGTCGTCGGCGTGCAAGACTCGGAACCGGTTGTGGCCATCGTGCTGCGATACCGCGCGCTGAGCGACAGCTCGCCATCGGCGCGCGATCTGCGCTCGCTTCCCTATTCGCGTGCGGAATCCGCAATCTCGCTGCATCCGTTCGTCGTGCTGACCGACAGCCGCGCATTCTTGCCGGGCGCGCGTCTGGCGGATCGCGCGGCTTCGGCACAAGGCGGCGCCATCATCGATAACGGCATTCCCGATTACGATATTGCCGCCAATGTCTCGATGCTGCCGGTCATTCCGCCGTTCGACCTGCGGTCGGCCGATGCGTTGGCTCCGGGTCAAACCTCATACACGGGCGATCAGCTCGCCGGCGGCGTCTTTTTTCTGAACGACATTCCGGCACAGGGCTCAGATGCATCGCTCACCGGCGGCAGCGGCTACGCCGCACGCCGCGGAGTATTCACACCCGGCGCTGCATACGCGTTCTCCGCTGCCGCCAACAACGCGGCAACGAGCGCGCGTGTCGCAGCGCAGCTGCACGTTCCCGCCGGCGGTGACTCGCTCGATCTTTCCCTAATCAGTGCGCGCGCCGGCCTCACGCGCAGCTCCATTTTAAGCCGCGAAGCGACCCAAGGTTTTCGGGCGCAATACCAGCGCGAACGCGACACGGCGCTGCAAGCCACTTTCGTTGCAGACCGCGCCGGCTACAACACCTCGTTCGCTTCGGCGCCGCTCAGCTCGACGTGGAGCGATCTCGTGGGCGACCTCTCCGTTTCGTCGCAAACGCACGCGCAAATCTTCGGAGACTTCGGGCTGCGCCAATCGACGGGCTCGTACGATGCGGATAGGTTTCGCTTGCGCATCGCCGGTTCGGTTTCGCAAACGCACATCGAGACGGGCGTGCAAACGAGCGGCGAAGGATACTCGGCGCGCGCGACAATCGGCGCTTACGCGATCGCTTACAACGGGGGAACCGACGGCAGAGCAAGGCCGCTGCAGGCGCAAGCACTGGTGCCGTCAGTGTACGTCTCGGGCGCACTTTCGCCGCAGTGGAACGTCGAGCTGTACGCCGGCTCGTCGTTCCGCCTGCCCACGTTGCTCGAAGCGTACGGAAGGGTACCCGATCCCGATCTGCACATCGACCGCTACGCCGAGTTCACTCAAACGCTGACGTACTCGGATTTAAACCGGATCAAGATTTCGATGACGTACATGAGCGAGCAGCTGAGCAGCCTCGACGCGGGGACAGTGCATTCCGCCGGCGCGTCGATCGCGTGGCAGATCGCGCCGGAGCTTTCGCTGCGCGCGTGGACGATGTGGTTCAACGACACCACCCAGCCGTACGAAAATATCTTGCGCTTCGGGCGCAGCGCGCCCTCGGGTACCCCCGGGTCTCTGTGGCTCACCTACGAGAACCCTTCGGGCTTGCGAATCGACACGATCTACCGCTCCGATTTTCTCGACGCGCAGCCCGACCGTCACGTGGACGCTTCGATCTCGGCCCCGCTGGGAAGCGGGCTGCGCTGGTTCGTGGGCACCGAGCGGCGCCAGGCCGCCCGGTCGATCGATGCGGGGATCAAATTCGACCAGCTCTAATACCCCTCACACCAACTTAAGAAAGAGGGTAGTTATCCTATGACAGACTTCCTAAAGCGCTTCAACATCATCGCGCTGGTCCTGGGAGCGATGCTTCTGGGCTCGATCGTCACCGGCACGACCGTTGCCGCCGCCTACCAAGGGCACATGGTTGCCGCCCAAAATCAGCTCGGATTCGCGCTGAATCAACTCAACATGGCAATGGCAGACAAAGCCGGCCACCGCGCACAGGCGATCTCACTCGTCAAACAAGCGCGGACGCAAGTGCAACTGGGCATCCAGGCGGGCGCGAAGTAAAGACCGCGATCCGCTTCGCTGCGATTGGTGGATTGCTGATTTTCAGCTTTCTGCCGGTCGCGGCTTTTTCTGCGCCCGAACCCGTTGCGGGCGTCGTCGTCGATCGCGACGGACAGGCGATCGATAAGGCCGACATCCATTTTTATGCCGAGAACGCGCGCGAAGTCGGGAAGGGCCGATCCGACAAACGAGGCCGCTTTTCGATCGCTGTGAGCGATCCGCCCGAAACCTGGAGCATCGAAGCCAAGGGTTTTGAAAGCCGCACGCTGCGCTTCACCGAACTCGGTTCGAACGCGATCGTTCTCTATCCGCGCGAGCCCAAATCGCCCGCGAAAATCGACGGCGCGGATTTTGCCGTCCTGCCCTATCAAGATACCGGTTACATCTTCGCGCTCGCGCCTTTCGCCGTGATTCAAGGCGGCGGCGCCATCGGCGTGGGCGACCGTGGTTTGAGCGGCAGCGCAAATGCGCTCCAGAGCAACGGCACGACGTTTGAAAGCGTGCCCGCGCATTATCTTTCGTTCGCCGGAATCGCGGACGCATTTCATTCGTTCCGCTACTCCGACGGCGCCGCGGGACACTATACGCTCGGTTTCGATAAGGCCGCCGGAAGTTCGCTGCAAGCCGGCGGGGGATCGCTTCAGATCGACTCGCTGCAAGGCCGCGCCGGCGACGTCGCGTTCGGCTACGGATATAGCGCGGGCGATCTGACGCAGCATTCGCGCGTCGATCTGATTTCGCGGACTCCGCTGGGCGCCGGCAAACTGCTCGTGGTCGCGGGCCGCAGTTTCTTGGTCGATCAAAGCGGCAGCACCGAAGAACTCGGCAATTCGAGCGCGACGGAGCTGCGTCTCGACGAACCGTGGCTCGGCTCGACGGCAACGTTCGAACTCAAAGCCAAGCAAAAGATCAAAAACAAACTCGCCGACTATCTGGAGTCCGATAGCGAGGTCGAAGGCGAGTTCCGGCTGCGCAACAGCGGCGCGCTTTTCGGCAACGAGATCGGCGTCAAGATGACGCGCGACACCGGCGTGCGTAATTATACGACCAAAATGTACAGCGGATCCGCGTTGACGAGCGAAATCTTCGCGACCCAAACGTATCAGGGCACGCGCTTCGCCGCCCACGCGACGGTCGCGTGGTACGGATTGCACGACGCGGGCGTTACAAAAAAACTTCCCGGCGGAGTCTCGCAGACCGCCGCGGGGCTAGCCGCCTCACTGCGGGCTAGCTGGCAGCTCACCAACCGCGTCGCGCTCGAAGCGTCGCGCGGAAATTTCGAGGATACGCCGTCGGTCAGCGGCCAATTTTTCGCCGATCCCGTCCCGGGGCTCGTGCTCAACCGCAGCAACCTTACCGAGGGTTCAATCGTTTACGGTTCGCCGGGTGGATTCCAAGCGGAGGTGACCGGTTATTCCGAGCGTTACACGACGGCACTTCCCACGACGCAGGTCAGCGGCTTTGGCGTTGCCGTGGACTGGCCGCTCGCGCGCGATTTTCGTCTGCGGGCCTGGACCCTTTCGCTTCACAACAGCGCCGCCGGCGTTTCTACGGCAAATCTTGGTCCGTCGCTGGGACGTGACGTCGCGTGGCTGACGTATTACGGCGGCCGCCGAACGCGCTTCGATGTGATCTACCGGCGCGAGACGGATCCCGTCGAGTTTGGCCGGTATGTCGACGCGGATGCGGCGATCGCGATCGCCCCGCATCTTTCGCTGATCGGCACGATGGAACACCACAGCGCAACGTCGTCCTATGGACTGAGTCTGAGCTTCGAAGAACGGCCATGACACTTCGCAGCGGTTTCGCGCTTCTTGTTGTGGCGAGCGCCCTCACCGCGTGCCACGGCGCGATCGGCGGTTTACCCGACTCCAGCGCCACACCCCGGGCGCGCGCGACACCGCCGCGCTTCGGTCAGATCGCCGGGCACACGAACTACACCGCCTACATGTTTCACAATTACTCGGCCTCTAACGGTCTGCCGACGTCGCCGCCCAACGACGGCGGCCTGCCCAAGGGAACGCTGACCCTCGTGCAGTCGGGAAATGCAACGACGCTCTACGGACGCACGCCGGCCGGCGGAGCGAACATCGGACACAACGGCATCGGCTGCGGTACGGTCTTTAGTACGAACACCGCTTTCACGAGCTACAGCGTCGTGTACGCATTTAGTGGAAGCGATGGCTGCGATCCGCGGCACGATGCCATGGTTCCGATCAACGGCTCGCTGTACTTCGCTACCCAAGGCGTCAACGATACGTCCACGGACACCTACAACAACGGCGACGCACACGCGCTCGTGCCGGGCGGCACGCCCTCGGTCGTGCTGGCCTACGCCGGCGCGCCGAACCAAGGCGCGCAGCAGCACAGCTCGTTCACCCTCGATCAAATGTTTGGCAACGTCATGTTCGGACAAACCGCCAACGGCGGTGCGAAAGACGAAGGCCAGGTATATGCGATCACACCGAGCGGGTCGGCATATTATCCCATCCACGAGTTCAGCAAGAGTGAAGGCACCGAACCGCACGGCCGGATCATTCAGCTCGGGTCGACGCTGTGGGGAATAACACGCAGCGACGGCGCCGGTGGGGGCGGGACCGTTTTTTCTTTGGCCTTGACCTACAGCAACGGCATTCCGCAGCCGCAGCCCACGATCAACATTATCCACGCGTTCGTCAGCGGCGGATCCGACGCGTACTTTTCCGATCACGGCTATTTGACACCCGTGACTGAAGCCGGTCAAACGATGCTGTACGGCTTAACGCAATGCGGCGGCGGTGGAACCGGCGGCGACAGCCATCACTGCGGAAGCGGGATGGGCGACGGTGCTATCATCCGCGTCATTCCGCACCTGACCAACGGACAGTATGACGGTACGGGAACATACAGCGTCTACTATGCCTTCCAAGGGCAGGACACCGCGCTGCCCAACGGCGAGCACGACGGCGCCGATCCCTACGGATCGCTGTACTACGATTCGGCTTCCGGATATCTCTACGGCATGACCGCCTACGGAGGTTCGAGCGACGATGACGGCACGGTATTTCGCTTCATTCCGGGATCGCTCTCAACGTATGAAGTGCTCTATCATTTCACCGGCAAAAACGGCGACGGCGCCAAGCCCATCGACAACGTCGTTCTCTCGGGCGGATTGATATACGGAATGACCGTGTACGGCGGAACGACCGACGACTCGCTCGACGGCACCAAAGGCGGCGGCAACGGCACGATTTTCGCTATCCCCGTGCCGTAATGACCTTTGCGTTTGACGCGCACGGCGGTTGTGTGCCATAGTGAAGGCCACTCCTGCGCGATCTTTCGAATACGATTGAGCCGCGCTCTCTTCGAAAGATCTCCAAAATTAACACCTTCGATCAACTAGGCCTACAGCCGGCGTTGCTGCGTGCCGTGCACGACCTCAAATTCACCGAACCGACGCCGATTCAAATGCTGTCGATTCCGCCGGGTCTCGCCGGCCGCGACGTGCTCGCAAGCGCCGAAACGGGCAGTGGAAAATCCGCCGCTTTCGGCTTGCCGATTCTCAACAAATTGATGGGCATGCCGCGTGGAAAAACGCGCGCCCTGATTCTGGCTCCGACCCGCGAACTCGCCGACCAGATCGCAGCGCATTTGAAGCTGCTGGCGAAATATACCGACGTTCGCATAGCAGCCGTTTACGGCGGCGTCGGATTCGCTCCGCAGGCCGTCGCTTTTAAACGGGGCAGCGACATCATCGTCGCCACGCCGGGACGCCTGCTCGATCACATCGAGCGCGGCACGGCAAAACTGGGCGATGTCTCGCTGCTCGTCCTTGACGAAGCCGACCGCATGCTCGATATGGGCTTCCTACCGCCCGTACGGCGCATCCTGAGATACGTCGCTCGCGAGCGTCAAACGTTTTTCTTCTCGGCAACGCTGCCGCCGGCGATCGCCGGACTGGTTCGCGAGATGCTGCACGATCCGGAGCGGGTCGAACTGGCCGCCAAAGCGTCGCCGGTTGCCGGTCTGACGCAAACGGTCTACGCCGTGCCGAACGAAAAGAAGACCGATCTCTTTTTGGAGTTGCTCAAAGACAACACGATCTACTCGGCGATCGCATTCACGCGAACGAAAGCTCGCGCGAACCGGCTTGCAGCGGCGCTCGAAAAGCATCGCATTCCGTCGGATCTGATCCACGGTGACCGCTCGCAGTCGCAGCGCACGCGCGCGCTCGAAGATTTCAAACGCGGCAAGCACCGCGTGCTGGTCGCGACCGACATCGCGGCACGCGGCATCGACATCCTCGAACTCGGGCACGTGGTAAACTACGACGTCCCGCGCGCGGCCGAAGATTATATGCACCGCATCGGCCGTACGGCCCGCGCGAAATCGACGGGTGATGCGATAACCTTCGTCTCCTCGGATGAAGAGCCGCTGATGAAGCAGATCGAGTACGCGCTGGGCAAGCGCCTGGATCGCACCAAGAATCCGCTCTTCCCCGACGCCAGCATCGCGCCGCCCAAGGCTCAGGTGGTCTACCGGTCGCGTACGCGCCGCCGCTAGAGCCAGGGCGATTCCGGCACCGTCCCGAACGGGACGGGCCTCATAATAAAACGATAAACAACTAAAAATAGGAGTAAATTGTGCCTGAATCCGTCTCATTAGAGATCGGCGGGCGCACGATGACCATCGAGACCGGCGAGCTCGCGAAACAAGCGAACGGCTCCGCCCTGGTCCGGTATGGCGACCAAAATGTCGTGCTCTGCGCCGTCACTGCCTCCGAGAAACCTCGTGAAGGCATCGACTTCTTCCCCTTAACCTGCGATTTCGAAGAGAAAATGTATGCGGCCGGAAAAATTCCGGGCGGTTACATTAAACGCGAAGGCCGCCCGTCCGAACACGGCGTGCTGAGTTCGCGGCAAATCGATCGCCCGATCCGTCCGCTCTTTCCCGACGGTTTCCGCAACGACATACAGATCGTCGCAAACGTGCTCTCGATCGATCGCGAGCTCGATGCCGACGTACTGGGCGTTTGCGCAGCCGGAGCCGCACTCGCGCTTTCGGATATTCCGTTCGACAAGACGGTGGCCGCCGTTCGCGTCGGCCGGGATGAAGACGGCGCATACATTTGCAATCCCACCCTGCCACAGTACGTGACCGGCGGCATGGACCTCGTGATCGCCGGCACGGCCGACGCGGTCATGATGGTCGAAGGCGGCGGAAATGAAATCACCGAGGACGA
Source organism: Vulcanimicrobiales bacterium (assembly GCA_038215615.1). GTDB lineage: Bacteria > Vulcanimicrobiota > Vulcanimicrobiia > Vulcanimicrobiales > Vulcanimicrobiaceae > Rubrimentiphilum. Next base: position 15,914 of record JBBQQR010000005.1, read on the forward strand.
TTTCCTGGGTGCGATCGAATTCGCGCACGAGCAGATCAAACTGATCGTCGCGTCGATCGACAAGCTCGTGAAAAAATCCGGCAAGAAAAAACGCGAGTTCCCGCTGCTGCGCCCCAACTCCGATCTCGAAAAATGGATGCGCAAGACCTTCAAAGACGATGTTGCTAAGGGCATGCGCGTCACCGAGAAACTGGAACGGGAGCAGACGCTCGGCAAGATCAGTGTTGACGAAGCGATCGCGCGCTGCAAGGATCCGGAAATAAAGGCGCTCCTTGAGGATAAGGTGCTCGCCAAAGACTTCAGCAAGATCCTCAAATCCATGGAAGAGGACGAGCTGCGCGTCATGGTCGTCGACGAAAAAGTTCGTCCGGACGGACGCAAGCCCGACCAAATCCGCGAAATCTGGTCCAAAGTCCATTACGTGCCGCGCGTGCACGGTTCGGGCCTTTTCCAGCGCGGACAGACGCAAGTTTTCACGGCTGCAACGCTCGGATCGATCGGCGATGCGCAGCGTTTGGACGGCATCCTCGATCTCGGATCGCAGAAGCGCTATATGCACTTCTACAATTTCCCGCCTTTCTCGGTCGGCGAGACACGTCCGATGCGCGGACCCGGCCGCCGCGAGATCGGCCACGGCCATCTGGCGGAACGCGCGCTCGTTCCGGTGCTGCCGTTAAAAGAAGACTTCCCCTACACGCTGCGACTGATCAGCGAAGTGCTTGAATCCAACGGATCCTCGTCCATGGCGTCGGTCTGCGGAAGCTCGCTCGCGCTGATGGACGCCGGCGTTCCGATTCGCGAGCACGTCGCGGGCGTCGCGATGGGCTTGATCCTTAAGGGCGACAAGTACACGATTCTCACCGACATCCAGGGAATGGAGGATGCGCTGGGCGAGATGGACTTCAAAGTTGCGGGCACCAAAAAAGGCATTACCGCAATTCAGATGGACATCAAAGTGCAGGGCGTCACCGTGCAGATCATGCGCGAAGCGATGGCCGAGGCCAAAAAATCGCGCCTGTTCATCATCGGTAAACTTGAAGAAACAATCGCGCAGCCGCGTGAAGAGCTCTCGAAGTACGCTCCGCGCATGATCGTGGTCCAGATCAATCCGGCCAAAATCAAAGACGTTATCGGCCCCGGCGGAAAGATCATCAACAAGATCATCGAGGAAACCGGCATCGAGAAAATGGATATCGAGGACGACGGCAAGGTGTATATCACCGCGCTCGACGGCGAGTCGGCTGAAAAAGCCCGCGCGCAAGTCGAGGCGATCACCAAAGACATTGTCGTCGGCGAAACCTACAAAGGTGAAGTCACACGCATCATTGCCATCGGCGCGTTCGTCAAGATCCTGCCGGGCAAAGAAGGCTTAGTGCACATCAGCCAACTCGCGCCGACACGCGTTGAAAGAGTCGAAGACATCGTCAAAGTCGGAGACGAGCTCGCGGTCAAAGTCATGGAGGTAGACGGCCAAGGCCGTCTCAATCTCTCGCACAAGGCCACGCTGGCCGGCGCGTCCGGAAACGGGTCGTTCGAACCCGAACCCGCACGCAGCGGTGAAGGCGGCTTCGGCGGAGGCAGCGGCGGAAGCCGCCGTCCGCGCAGACCGCGGCGCCGCGAGTAGCGACCGAACGACTGTCGAATGGTAAGAGCCGCAGAAATGCGGCTCTTTCTTCTATAAAAGGAAGTACTATGAAGGCTCGCTCATCGATGATCCCTTTGGTCTTTGCCGTGCTCGCCGGATTCGCGGGCGGAATGCTTTCGCAGCAGCTGATCAGGCCCGTCCAGGCCGCGGCCGGCCCGGGCATCGTCACGGCGCAAGATATTCGTCTGGTCGACGCAAACGGCAAGCTGCTGGCGGAGCTCGCGCCGGTGAAGTATCCCGGAGCTAAGGCTGCGCAGACGCAACTCGTCTTTTTTTCGCCCGATCACTACCAGACGTCGCTGGGCAGCGGCGGACTGTACTTCGGAAAGGGTTACGGCAACGAGAACCTCGGGATCGGCTTCTCATACGGTAAGTCCGGAAAACCGAGCCCGTCGCTTTTTTTCTGGTTCAACAAAAAAGGCCGCATGGGATTCATGCTCGATGCCGACAAAGCCGGCGCACCGTCCGCCTGGATGTACGATGAGAACGGCAAGACGATCTGGTCCGCTCCGGCTCCGGCGCCGACGCCTTGAAGGAAGCCGTCCTCGTCACCGGCGCGTCGACCGGAATCGGATACGCCGTAAGCGCGCTGCTCGCAAGTGAAGGCTACACGGTCTTTGCCGGCGTTCGCAACGCGGCCGATTCACAACGCCTGGGCGCAATCCCGGGCGTCGCGCCGCTGCAGCTCGACGTCACCGATGCCGAACAGATACGCGATGCGTCGCATACCGTGCACGAAAGTGGTCAAACGTTGCGCGGCGTGGTCAACAATGCCGGCATCGCGATCCCGGGCCCGCTGGAGTTTTTGCCGGTCGATGAGCTGCGCCGTCAATTTGAGGTGAACTTCTTCGGAGCGATCGGCGTCACGCAAGCCTATCTGCCGATGCTCCGCGCTTCGCAGGGACGGATCGTTTTTATCAGCTCGATCTCGGGCCAGATCGCTTCGGCCTTCGTCGGCGCTTACAGCTCTTCGAAGTTCGCGTTGGAAGCGGCCGCCGATGTGTTGCGCATGGAGCTGCGCGGTTCGGGCGTCGGCGTCTGCGTCGTTCAGCCGGGCAACGTCGACACGCCGATTTGGAATAAAGGGCGCGGCCAGAAAGACTCGCTCCTCGCGCGAGCTCCGCAAGTCAGCGACTACTACGAAAAGCACCTCAACGCGCTCGCGAGTTTGAGCGAAAGCCAGAAGCGCAGCGGAATCGATCCGGTCGTCGTCGCGCGCGTCGTGCTTCACGCGCTGACGGCGAAAAAACCGCGCGCGCGCTACTCAGTCGGAGCACCCGCGGGCTGGATGCGCCGGATCTTCACCGCGCTCCCCGAGCATGTGCGCGACCGCACGCTGATGCGCCGCATGGGGTTCGAGGAATGACCTACGATTCGCTTGGCGATTTCGTCGCGGCGCTGGAACGCGCCGGTCAGCTTCACCGCATCGAAACCGAAGTCGATCCGCACTTGGAGATCAGCGAGATCACCGACCGCGTCGTTAAGCGCGGCGGTCCCGCGCTGCTTTTCACAAACGTGCGCGGATCGCAGTTTCCGGTTCTGACCAACCAGTTCGGATCGCGGCGCCGTATGGCGATGGCGCTGGGAACCGGCACGCTCGACGAAGCCGGCGACCGCATTCGCAAACTGCTCGACATGTCGATGCCGGAATCGGCCATGGAAAAGATCGGAAAATTGCTTTCGCTCGCGCCTCTTGCCGCCGCACTGCCGAAAACCGTTTCGTCGGGAAGCTGCCAGGACGTCGTGCTCGACACACCGGATCTCACAAAACTTCCCGTGTTGACGACGTGGCCGATGGATGCCGGACCGTTCATAACGCTCCCCTTGGTCGTGACGAAAGATCCGCAGAGCGGGCGCTTCAACGTCGGCATGTACCGCATGCAAGTCTACGGTCCCAACGAAACCGCGATGCACTGGCAGCGGCACAAGCAGGGACGCGCTCACGCCAAGGCCTGGGGAGATCGCGTTCCGGTCGCGGTGGCAATCGGATCGGATCCCGTTCTGACCTACGCGGCGACCGCGCCGCTTCCGCCGGTCGTCGATGAATATCTCTTCGCCGGTTTACTGCGCGGAAAGCCCGTGAAACTCGTGGCGTGCAAAACCGTCGATCTCAAAGTTCCGGCCGACGCCGAATTCGTGCTCGAAGGCTACGTCGACAATACCGACGTGCGCGTCGAAGGCCCGTTCGGAGATCACACCGGCGTCTACAGTTTGGCCGACCGGTATCCAACCTTCCACCTGCAGTGCGTGACCCACCGGCGCAATGCGATCTATCCCGCAACCGTCGTCGGCAAACCGCCGATGGAAGACGCGTGGCTGGGAAAAGCGACCGAGAGAATCTTTCTCCCGCTTCTGCAAATGGTCGTGCCGGAGATCGTGGACATGAATCTTCCCGTCGAGGGCGGTTTCCAGAATCTGGCGATCGTTTCGATTCGCAAAGCGTATCCCGGCCAAGGCAAGAAGGTCATGAACGCACTGTGGGGGCTCGGACATATGATGATGCTGACTCGCGTGCTCGTCATTGTCGATGAAGACGTCGACGTCCAAAACCCGCGCACCGTCGCATGGTTCGTGCTCAACAATCTCGATGCACAGCACGACGTCGTCATGATGCCGGGACCGGTCGACGATCTCGATCACGGATCGTACACGCCGGCGCTCGGCATGAAAGTCGGCGTCGACGCCACGCGCAAAACGGCAGCCGAAGGCTATACGCGCGAGTGGCCGCCCGACATGATCATGGACGAAGCGACGCGCTCGCGCGTCGACGCGCGCTGGAAAGAGTACGGCTTGGACCGCATCGAGCGCGCGCTCGAGCCCGACGACTGGTCGGGCCAAAAATAGAGCCCGTTCTGAACCGGACCGCAGCGTTTTTCAAAGAGATCCGCGTCGAGCATACGCTTTTCGCGCTGCCGTTCGCTTACACCGGCGCGATCTTTGCCGCCGGTGGGATTCCCCCGCTTCGCGCGCTGATCTGGATTACGCTCGCGGTGCTCGGCGCGCGCACGGCGGCGATGGCCGCCAACCGTTATTTGGATCGCGAGATAGACGCGCGCAATCCGCGCACGGCGACGCGCGCGCTCGCCGCCGGCAAGCTCGATCCGGCGATCATGCTGTGGGCGTGCGGCGCGGGGCTCGTGCTGCTCGCGATCGCGGCATGGCAGCTCAGTCCGCTTTGCGTGAAGCTCTTACCGCTCGCCGCGCTCGGCGCGCTCTTCTATCCGCTCTGCAAGCGCTACACGTGGCTGACGCACTTTGTGCTGGGCGCGGTCGACGCATTCGCACCGCTTGGAGCGTTCATAGCCATTCGCGGCGGGATCGATCTTGCGGCGGTTCTGTTGTTCCTCGCCGTGACCGTGTGGGTTGCGGGATTCGACGTGATTTATGCGCTGATGGACTTTGCGGTGGACCGCGCGCAGGCGCTCAGCTCGCTGCCGGCGCGCTTTGGCCAAAAAACGGCGCGCCGGTTGGCGGTCGGGCTGCACGCGCTCATGATCGTTCTGCTGACGGCCGCCGGCCTCGCCGGGTATGCAGGCAAGCTCTACGTTCTCGGCATCCTGGCGGCCGGCGTGCTGCTCCTGGCTGAAATCCGCGCGCTCGAGCGGGAGCCGGATATCTTCGCGCTCAACGATCTCGTTTTCAAGGCGAACATGGCGTTCTCGGTCGTCTTCTTGGCGACGACCGCTGCGGCGTTTTCGTTGGGGTAGCGGTGAAGCGGAAGCACTTTTTGACTTTGGCTGCGAGCGGCGCCGGCGTACTGCCGGGGGTCCGCGCGCTCGCGCAGTTCCAGCAGCAGGTAACGATCGGCATTATTGCCCCGCTCTCCGGAACGGGCAGCGACGCCGGGCGCCAAATCGTCAACGGCGTGCGCGCGGCCGTGGACGAAACCAACGTCAGCGTCGGGTCGTTCGGAACCGCATACGCCTATCGCGCCTTCGACGATCAGGGCGCGCTCGCGCAGATGATTCAAAACGCGCAGTTTGCCGCGTCGGATCCGTCGATCGTCGCCGTCATCGGCGGCCTGGACGGCAAGCTCACCGCCGCCGCGCTTCCAACGTATGCAAACGCGCAGCTCCCGCTTCTCGTCTGCGCTTCAACCGCCAATGTGGTGACCGCTCGCGGCTACCGGAACGTTTGGCAACTGCCGACCAAAGACGGAACCGAAGGCCAACTTTTCGCGCGCTATCTCGCGCGGCACGGAAAACCCAAACACGCGCTCGCCGTCACGCAAGACGGAGATTATGGGCCGGACGTCGCCGCCGGTTTCGTCGATCAAGCCGGCGCGCTCGGAATCGCTGCGGAAACCTATTCCTTTTCGTGGGGTTCGCCCGCGTACGGAGCAGCGGCAAAAGTCATCCTGGCGAAAAAACCCGACTACATTTATCTGTGCGGCGAAACCAAAGGGTTAGGTCCGCTGGTAGATGCGCTAAAAGCCGCCGGTTACGGCGGCGCGTTCGGGGCGAGCGAAGGGTTTTTTAATCAGGGAACGCTCGACAAGTATGCCGGGTCTTTGAACGGCGCGCTGGTCTCGACGTCGTTTCCGCCGCTCGACCGGGCACCCGACGTCGCCAACGTGCTCTCCGATTTTCGCGCGCGCACGCCGGTGACGGCGATATCGGCGTTCGCGTACGCCGCCACGCAGATAGTTATCTCTGCTTCAAAACGCACGGGCGCGACGAACCGGCTGTCGATGCTCTCCGCGCTGCAAGCGCCGATCTCTTACGATACCGTCGTCGGTTCATTTCAGTTCGGCTTCGACGGCGACCCGGTCGACCCGAACGTGTACTTCTATACCGTAACCGGCGCGTCGCTCAAGTATACGGGGGCCTCTCACCCGAGCGCGTTCATCCTTTAATTCAGCATGCTCTGCAGCGAAACCGGACGCTGCGCCGGCGCGGACTTCGGCTTCATCGCCGCAGCTTCGGAGTCTTCGAGCATCAGCACGAACCGCAACCGCCACGCGCCCAGCGCGAGTGAAAACTTCATTCCGAATAGGTCCATGATTAAGCCTCCACCCGGCGCCATTGCAGCACCGAAAGCGTGAGATAGACGATGGTAAGTACGCCCAGCATGAGCGCCGAGAATCCAAGCGAGCCGACCGCGGTCTGAAATTCAAACCCCGAACTGCTCGAAACCGAAAAGGCTCCCCGGAAAGATAGATAGGCGATTGGATCGATGTATGAAAGCGATTGGAAGAGCATGTGAATACTGCGCCCGAGATCGCTTTGACTGCGTGCGGTAGCCTGTGAGATCGCAGGTATGACGAGGGCTGCGAGCCATCCCAAGCCGCATACCATGCCTAAGCCGCGCTTCAGCGATGCGCTGAATGCGGTCAGGCATGAGTACCACGCGATCGGGCCGAGCAGCGCGAGTGCCACGAACAGCGGCGTCATGGAATTGGTATAGAATCTGGGCCACACGAACATGGCGCAGATGAGCACGATGACGACGAGCGTCGCGAGTTGAGAAACGACAATCGTCAAGACATCCGTGCCGATCGAGGCCAGCGCAAGGCGTTCTCGTGATACCGGTTTGGTCCATGCGAGCTCCAAATGTCCGTCGTTTTCTTTTGCCAGCACGCCGCCGAGCATCGTGGCCGTGATCAGCGCGTAAAACGAAGCGATTCCGAACAGAATGCCGACGGGAATGTTGGCGCCGCTCATGTCTTGCGTTACGATGATGTGCGTCATGCCCGAGCTCCGGTTTTCCGTGATGTTCGAACTTCCCAGCGAAAAATTGTTGTGGCTCATTTGGTTGTCACTGGGGATCGTCGCGTTCATGTGAAAGTACCCGCTACGCCGGTCGATCACGGCGTGCACCCGCTTGACCGGGTCGACGATTGTGGTTTCGACAGTACCGTCCGCACGTATCTTTGATGTCACGTGCGCGCTCGGGGACCCCTGCAGCTGGGATGCGACAAACATGGGGCCGTGTTCGGCAAAAGCCCACAGGCGAAAGATGATCGCGACCGCCAGGAAAATTCCAAGAATAATAGCGATCACGCGCAGCGCGCGAATTCCGCGCAAAACTTCGGCGTAATAATACATGGACTTACGCCTCCACCCGGCGCCATTGCAGCACCGAAAGAGAAAGATAGACGACGGTGAGGACGAGCAGCATGCCGGCCGAGACGCCGAGTGGCCCGAGCGGCGCGTTCTGCATGGCGCTCATTCCGCCCGAACCGTGGAAAGAAAGGTGCACGTATTCTATGGGATCGATGTAGGCGATCGGCTGGAATACCCAGTGAATCGCGCGGCCGAAATCGCTGCTGCTGCGGGCCGTGCCTTCCGCAATTGCGGGGATGGCGATCGCGGCGAGCCAACCTAAACCGACGACCATGCCAAGGCCACGTTTGAGTGAAGCGCTGAACGCCGTCAAACATGAGTACCACGCTATCGGACCCAGAAGCGTTATCGCGATCGAAGGCAGCGTCGTCGCATCGGAATAGAACGTCGGCCAGATAAACATGGCGCAAACGATGAGAACCAGCAGCACGGTCGCAAATTGCGAGACAAGGATCGTCGCGACATCGGTGCCCATCGTTGCCAGAGCTAAACGTTCACGCGAAACGGGTTTGGTCCAGGCGAGCTCCAGATGCCCGTCATTTTCTTTGGCGAGCACTCCGCCCAGCATCGTGGCCGTGACCAGCCCGATCACCTCGGCGATGGCAAAGAGTATGGCGACGGGGATGCTTGCGGTCATATCGTGCGTCAGGACGATGTGCGTCATACCGGCCTTTTGAACCCGGTCTATGCTCGAATTGCCCAGTGAAAAATGGTTATGGCTCATCGGATCGCCGCTGGGCATCGACGCATCCATATGAAAGAGACGTCCGCGGCGGTCTATGACGGCGTGAACATTCTTGACCGGATCGTTCACGGTCGTTTCGATCGTGCCGTCGGCAAGCGTTTTGCTGGTCACGTGAGCCGTCGGTGACGACTGCATGGCTGTAGCCATAGCGGCGGGGTCGTGCTCGCTAAACGCCCACAGGCGGAACAGGATGGCAATCGCTAAGAAGACTCCTAAGATGATTGCGACCACGCGTAGGGCGCGCATTCCGCGCAAAACTTCTGCGTAGTAGTACATCAGCCGGCTTCCACGACGTCAGCCGTTTGTGACCCCGGCGCGACCGCGTTGAGGAAGATGTCTTCTAAATTCAAATCGACGATCCGCACGCTCTGCGCGCCCATGGTAGAAAGCGTTTCCGCCAATCCGCCGCCGTCGGCGGTGACCGTCAGCCGGAGGATCCGGCCGGATTGGTCGAGGCGCTCGATGCGCGAGTCGCGGCGCAAGCCGTCGAGCGCGATCGCCTCCGACGGAAAGATGCCTTCGACGATCTTGCGATCGGATTTCAGATCATCTACGGCACCGGCGAGAATCACGCGTCCGTTCTGGAGCACCGCGAGATGATCCGCCGCGCGCTCGACCTGTCCGATCTGGTGAGACGAGAGCACGATCGTGGCGCCTTGCGCGGCGCTTTCAATCATAAGATTTAAGACGGCGCGCTGATTGACCGGGTCGAGGCCGCTGGTCGGTTCGTCCAGCACCAGCGTTTCCGGATTGATCGCGAATGCCATGACGATCGCCAGCGCGGTACGCATGCCTTTCGACATCGCGCGAACGCGTTTGCGCGGATCCAATTTGAAAAGATCCATCAGCTGCTTCGCGCGTTTGGGATCGAAACGCTTGAATGTGCGCCGCTGCATCTCCAGATGCTCGGCCCCGTTCATCCACTCGTAGAGCACGCTGCGTTCGGGCACGTAAGAGATGCTTTCGAAGAGTGCCGGCGTCAGCTCGTTGCCGTCAAAGCGGATCACTCCCGAGGTCGAGCGTGCCAGCCCCAGAAGGCATTTGAACGTCGTGGTCTTGCCGGCCCCGTTGGGACCGAGCAGGCCGAAGACGGAACCGGTCGGGATCTCGATGGTTACGTCGTCGACGGCCAGAAAATTTCCGTACGACTTACTCAAATGTTCGATGGAGATGGTGCTCATTTTTCCTCCGGAAACCAGCGCGTCAGTGCGGACTCAAAGAGTTCGCGCACGCCGGCGGCGGGTAAACCTAACGACTTTGCTTCACGGACCGCTTGCGTAACCGCTTCACCCGCGACGTCGGTCGCGGCGCGAGTCTGCTGAGCGACTCCATCCGCTCGCACGAACGAGCCGCGCCCTGGCGCCGTCTCGATGACCGCATCATGCTCGAGGTCGCGGTACGCCCGCGCCACCGTGTTCGGATTGACAGTCAGGTCGACGGCAAGTTGCTTGACCGTTGGCAGCTGCTCGCCGGGAGCGAGGACGCCGAGGGCCACAGAGCGTTTGACTTGCTCGATCAGTTGGAGGTAGATCGGAACGCCGCTGCGCGGGTCTACCGTGAATACTGCAGGCATGGCCAGCTCCTTAGAGCTTCGGACCCCAGCCTAGGAACAAGCTTCCCTGGTTCGAGAGCGGGAAACTCGGGCTGCGACGCTCGGTCGCTTCTTGGAAGTTGATGGGGAACGTCATTTCGCTTCTCCTTAGAGTACCAATACGCTGTTGTACTAGTACACTAGTATAATAGCACGAAATTCTCCCTCGTCAACCCCCTCCAACAATTTTTTTTTGGCTCCGCCGAGGCCGCCGCTATGCCGGCAGCTTCAGGTATTTCCGGAAGCGGCTGTCTCCGCGGACGACGTCGAGTCGCACGTCGGGCACCAGCGGAAAGGCGCTGGGCATCTTACGCCAGGCCCGCCCCAGGGTCGCTAGCGCTTCAGAACGGTTCCCCATGGCGACCAGAACGACGGCCACATCCAACGGATCGGCCTTGCCGATCCCACGGTTCGTCCGGGCGATCGCCAACTGCCGGCGAGCACTGGGAAGGTCGGCCGAAGCCGCATAAGCGTGCGCGAGAAGCGCCGCCGCCTCCGCTCTGCAGGTTCCGCAGCGTGCCGCATAGTGCTGATAGGCGTTCTCGGCGGCTCGATAGTTTCCAAGAGCCTCGTATCCCAGCCCCAGCGGCACGTACGCATCAATGCGGCCGGGAGAGAGATCGAGCGCTTCCCGCGCATAGGCGACTGCCTCGGGATAATGGCGAGAAAGGTAAGCTGCATCTGAAAGCCAGGCCAATGCGGCGACCGAGACCGGATCGAGCTGGGCGGCTTTCTTCAATTGATAAAAGGCTTCGCGATCTCGACCCTGTTCAAGCAGCGAAGACCCATACCACTGGCGCGCCGACGCATTGCCTGGATCCAATTGCAACGCTTGGCGGAACTGCGCGCGCGCAGAAGCGAGCGTCCCTCGTACGTCCTCCGCGATTCCGAGCGCGGCGTGCGCCTCGGCAAGACCCGAATCCAGTTTAAGTGCTCGCCGCGCAAATTCGCGCCCTAACGCGTACGCTTGCGCCGGCTTGAGCGGCCCGTAAGCGTAATTGCCTTCTATTGCATAGGCTTCCGCGAGGGCGGCATAACCGCGCGCATTTTTTGGATCGGATCGGATCACCGCGCGAAAATAGCGAATGCTCTTTTGCACGCTTGCTTGCGTGCGCTGCTTCCAATAATATGTCCCCATCGCGAAGAGACGCTGCCCGTTGGCGCTGAGCCCGTCGGGTACCCGAGCCGAACGAGCGGTTCCGTGCACGAGCGTGAAACTCAATGAGATCGCAAGGGTTGCCGCCGCCGCTACGTACTGCCATCGGAATGCGAGCAGCTGCCGCGGCGGCGTTTTCGAAACCGCGCCCGAGAAGAGATAGCCGCGCCGCGGAACGGTCTGGATGCAATCGATCCAGTATCGGCGCAGAACTTTTCGGAGCACGTAAACATTTTGCGCGAGGTTGCCTTCCTCAACGAACCCCTCCGGCCAAACTGCATCGAGCAGCTCGCGCTTGGTGATCACCTCGCCGGAATGTTCGGCGAGCGCGAGCAGCGTTCGCACGACCTTCGGGCCGAGCGGCAAAGGACGCTTGCCCACACTGAGGAGCAAGCGTTCGGAGTCGAGGCGGAATGGCCCTAAGAACAGCATTTTGATGGCTTTCTGAAGACGCTGAAACCGGTTGAAGATTAATTTAGTAGTTGAAATGAGGAGTATCCTTTGAAGATTTCGTCATGCCTCGCCGCGGGCTTCGCCCTGGCAGCCGTGCTCGTTGCCGGGTCGTCCGCGCGTGCGTCGGTCGTTGCCACCTTGCAGCTTCCGGCCGTGAAAGCTCCGGCGCCGCCGCCGCTCGATCCGTCCATTCCAATCGCACTTTGGCAAGCCGGCGCCATTCCCCAATCGGGCGGGTTCGAGGATCTGACAACGCGGACGATAGCCCCGCATGCGACGGACGTGTGGATGATGTACGACGCGCGCAACTTGTACGTGGCCTTTCGCGCCGAGCAGCGCGGCACGCCAATCACGGCCACGCAAACGACGAACGACGTTGGTTTTGGCAACGATGACTTCGTGGGCGTGGAACTCGACACAAGCGGCTCGGGGTCTAATGTCTACTTCTTCGAAACGACGCCGCGCGGCGTGCGGTACGAACAAGCCAGTGAAAATTCGCGCTTCCGTCCTGTGTGGCAGTCAGCCGCTGCGATAAACGGAGACTCGTGGAGCGCCGTCATGATCATTCCGCTCGATGTGCTGCGCATACGCGGCGGCACGAATCAAACCTGGCGCATCAATTTCATTCGCAACGTTGCGGCGCCCGCGGAACACTATACGTGGGCGTACGACGGCGTCATGCAGGACGGCCAGGTAGGCAATCAGTTCCCACTCTTCAGCGACGCGCGCTTTTGGCCGTCGTGGACCGGCATCACGACCGGCGCGACGGCGGCCGCGCGGCCGAAGCCTCGCGCCGAACTCTACACGCTCGAGACGCTTGGCCGGGACCGCAAACTCTTTGCGCAAGCCAACGGACAATTTTTGCCCGAAACTGTGCGCGTTGCCGGTCTGGACGTCAGCTATCCCCTCACTAGCACAATCAACTTCGTCGGCACGGTCAATCCGGACTTTTCAAATGTTGAGATCGATCAGCAAACGATCGCTCCGCAAGAGTTCCGCCGTTTTTTGCAAGAGTACCGGCCATTTTTTTCCCAAGGCGCCACGTACCTCAATCCTAATCAGGCACCTGCGGGCGGGAACGAGCTCTTTTACTCGCCGTCGGTCGGCCCGTTCGACCGCGGTGAGAAGATTGAAGGAACGTTCGGCCGCCAGGCTTTCGGCGTGCTGAATTTCCGTGGATTCGATCAGACGACCGGGAACACGTTCGACGACACGGCTTTCGGATACACGCACACGCTGCAAGACCGTACGTTTCTGTGGTGGGCCGACGGGGTGATGGCGCATCACAGCATCTTCGGCAACGACACGGCACTCGAGGCGGGCATAAAAGGGCGCAACCTCAAGAATGGTTTCGTCTACGGCATCAACGACGCCAGCGAGCACGGCTCGTGGGTTCCGGGCGGCGTGGCGCACAGCCTCAATGGGTTTATCGATGTACATAAGCCCAATTACGAGGTGAACCTCGACTACAGCGACATCAGCCCCAACTACAACCCGCTAGACGGCATTACCGCAAATTCGGATATCCGCGGCTTTAATTTCTTCGCAGATGCCGGCGGATCGACCAAGGCGATCAAAAACTTCGTCGTCTTCGTGAACGCCGATCGCTTTTTGGACCGCTCCGGCGCCGTGCATCAAGCCGACTCAAGTATCTTCCTCAACGCGACGTTCAAGAACGCCTTTTCAATCGGCATAGGCCCGTCGATCGACGAGCTGCGCAGTTACTCGTTTGTCGACCCGGCCGCTTTTCACACCACCTGCAGCGATCCGAATCTTCCGCGCTCGTACTTCACGGGATTCCCCGGCTATTTCTGCGGACGAACCGATACGTTTAACCTCGCAACGGTGGCGGTGGGCTACCGCGACGGAACCGCCGCGCCGGTCGACTTCCAGGCGGCTTACGGAAAGTTTGGGTTCGGTTTTGTCGGACCCAACGACAACGGGCCGGACTATCTGCACATCTACTCGTTCACAACGTCGCGGCCGCTCGGGCGCGTCCTTTCGCTGGGACTCGAGTACGACGGCAGTTTCGAACGCGCGATGACGACGGGCGCGTTCGATTCGCAATGGCTGCGCCGCGTTTCGCTGGGCGCGCAACTCGGTCCGTATGAAAACTTCACGATCTCGCTGCGTTCGGTCAGCGGCCGAGGCGGTTTCTCGGCGCCGGGCGTCAATCTGGCGGCGACGTATCATCACCGCTTTCGTAGCGGCGACGAACTATTCTTGAACTTCGGCACGCCCGCGGCCGCGCGCACGCTCGACCGGTTTGTCGTGAAGTATCTCTTCCGCTTCGGCGGCGACGCCGGAACGTAACGCTGCGAGAAAAGTAACATTGTGCGCGCGAAACAATTGTCGTATGCGCTCTGTATAAGAACATGTATGATGCGTAGTATGAATACGGATGTGAGAGAACGGCACGAGCCGCTGAGCACGCTTGCGTTGCCTGAAAATAGAGAGTCGGAACCAACGATTTTACGCGAACGCGTTACGACAATTCCGACACCCTCAGGCGTTTTTTCGGGCTGGGGCCCTAAAGCTTAGACAGGTCGCGCCAGCCGTAGAAGTGTTCGCGGTAGATAAAACCGTCGATCTCTTCGGTTGTTTCGCAGATGACCTCGGCGCCTAACTTCTCGTAGAAGCGCCGCGCCTGGGTGTTATCCGACAAAACTCGCAACCACGCAGATTGAAAGCCTTTGGCTCGCAGCGCCGTACTCGCGGCGCGGAGCAGTCTTTTCCCAAGGCCTTGACCTTGCGCCTCCGGCAGTATGTAAATGGCACCGATCTCGCCGGCTCGGCGGATCAGGACTTCATTTCGCTCGCTGCCAAACAGTCGTCTCTGACCGGCCGATCAAACTCGACATCGCGCGCACGACGGCCTCGCAATCGGGCGTGCTTACGATGCAGCGCAGCGTCGCCAGACGCCTTTCCGCGGTGATGGTGTCTCCCGAACGCGTGAGCGTTTCTGTACCGGTCAGGTCTGTGCCGTTGGCGCCTTCTCCGTTTCGCATCTTCCACTGACAGTGGGCCACGTTACCGCTGAGCGTGCACGTGCCGGTGCCGGCCGCGCCGGCTGCGTTCTTGAAAGCGTACTCGAGCGATGAGCCCTCCGCGCTCAGGCGGTACGACCAGCCGCGACCCTCCCAACGCCCAGCCCATTGCGCGGCGCTTGTTGGAGTGCCCGCGCCTTGACACTTCGCGATCAACTCCTCGTAGTTCGCAACCGCGCCCTCCTCGTTCTTGAGGTTCTGCTCGTACCATTTTAGGAGCCCCTCGTGCTCCGCAAGATCTTTCTTTGCGGCAGCTTCGGCTTCGCCTGAAAGCACCGCGACGCGACTTTGCGCAACCGCTATTTCACTCTTCTCGCGCGCGATCACTTGACGAAGCTTCTTGGCCTTGTCGAACGCAAGGTTGCGGCCCTTGACGTAGGCCGAACACGGACCGGCCGATGCCGGCGCAGCGGCAATTGCGAACGTGACTGCAAGGAGACTGACGGACAATAGAACTCGAACTAGGTTTTTCATTGGACCTCCGCCATCAAAGGCGCAAAGCAGGTGTCGATCGCTCCCGGCCGCGGAGAACTTCAACATCACGACGCAAACTCCCTAAAGAAGGCAACGCGCCGCGAGCTTGGAAATCGCGGTGGCGTGAAGCCCGAATATCTCCCGGAGTTAAGCCAAGCGGCTTCCTTCATGCTGCATCGCGCCTCGATCGCAGAAATTATTCGTTCGCTAGAAGCAGAGCTGCTCACGACATCCGAACCATTCGTTTGGGCCTCGCTCGGGCTGCGCGCCCATGATGACACGATGCCCTCGGAGATTCAATCGGCTTGGATTTTTGCGCTCAAAGCCGAAACCTGGTCGGGCGCGCATTATCATCCAAATAGCACCCAGCACATGATCGTTATCAGAGGTCAGGGCCGCTCGAGGATCGCCGGTTCCGAGCACGAGTTAACAACATTTGATCCTAACGCACCTTCAGACGATCAATGGAGCGTCACGGAGCCGGGCGTCCCCCACGAGTTCTATCCGCTAGCCGAAGACATGATCGTGATGTCGTTTCACACGGCAAAACCCGCCGAATTGCTAGAAGTTTCTGCGGTATCCGACGTAGCTCGTCATTACGGCGCGTCGTAACCGACGCGGATGACTACGTCCGGCGGGCGCGGTCAGGTTTTCAGACAGGTGCCGATCGACTTGACGACCGTTTTGCCGGTGCTCTGAGCGAAGTGGAGCATGTAGCGCGTGGGAGAGAGGCGATCGAACGCCTCGGTAATGGTCTTGTCCGGATAAACGCTGCGGTAGGCGATATGCCGCGCGTCGCTCCCGGTTGCCCGAAAGACGGTGACCGTGCCCGCGCTTTCGATGAGGACGGCAGTCCATACGGCGTGTTTTGGATCGAAAGTAAGCGTTTCTTCTTCGGATCCGCCGCCGGCGAATGAATCACGCTGGCGCAGCCAGCTTCCACCGAGATCGAATGCGTACTTCGTCTGGTATGCGATGCGCTGGGAGCCGCCTTCGTACGTGCACGACCAACTGCCGACGAGGTACTGCATTGCGTCGAACGGCCCCGCGGCCGGCGGCGCCGTCGCGCCAAGCGCGCAGACCGATAGAGCGGTCGACAACTGACGCCACAGCGATATGCGCGTCGATGCTACAGTAGATTTCACGCTACGAACCAGTTTGCGCGCATGGATATCTTCCTTGGTGCGCCGAGAGGGGCATAAAACCACGGAGCTTAAAGCACAAGGCGCGGCGCCACCCTAAGGAGCGAATCATGAGTTCGCGCCTTTGCTAGCGTGAAAGTTTAATCGAGTATGCCGTCTACAAAGAAGACCAGCGTGCCGCCCGACAAGAATCGTCTTTATGAGAAATTGGTCGCCAGCGTACCCGAAATAGCAACAAAAGCGAATTTCGGAGCGTCATACACGGCGATCAACGGCAATATGTACTCGATGATCTCAAAGTACGGCGTCGTGGGCATCCGGTTACCCGAACCGGTGCGCTCCGAGTTTCTCAAGAAGTTCAACACCAAAGTTTTTCGCGCTGACCCGGCCTGGCCGCCGAACAAAGAATACGTTGCCGTTCCCGACAGTCTGCTTCCCAAGACTGCGTTGTTACGGCCGTATCTCAAGGCCAGCTACGAATTTGCGAAATCCCTGCGTCCCAAAGCCACCACGCGCAAGAAGTAAGCAACGGAGCTGTATGTGAAGACCTACGGAAAGTCGCGTTCGACGCTCGCCTCACCTGAACAAGTTTGGAGCGTCTGGTCGAATCCGGATAATTGGAACCGGTGGAACACCGGCATCAGGGCGTGCGTGATGAACGGGCCGCTGGTTTCCGGCGCCACGGCCAAAATGGAGACTGCGCACGGCAGCAGTCATGAGGTCCGGTTCGAGGACGTACAGCCGCCACGCGGTTTCACGATGAGCATGACCGGTCCGCCCCTCTGCACGTTTACCTTCATCTGCGAGATTACGCCTGACGGTGGAGGCAGCACAATCGCGCAGCGGATCGCAATCCAAGGTCCCCTCGGTTTCCTATTTGGCGCGCTCATGGGCGCAAAGATGGCCGAACATTTCGTCCCGGTGCTCGACGGTTTGGCGGCTGAGTCGGAATCACGCTCGTAGCTCCGCGCGTTCTTCCCGCAAAAAACATGTGCGCTCGTTTTCTCGTTTTCTCTGCCCAGAAAGGGACTCGAACCCCCACGGCCTTGCGGCCACTGATACCTGAAACCAGCGCGTCTACCAATTCCGCCATCTGGGCTTACAGACTAGCCGCGTCCGCTTCGCGGCTTCCGCGCGGGGCCCTGCGCGAAGGCACCGCGCTTGCGGCGTTCGAACAGCTCTCGCGTGATCCGCCGCCTCGCGCCGATCCTCGGCATCACGTTCATCGACATCCTGGGATTCAGCATGCTGATTCCCTTGCTGCCATACTTCGTGACGCACTTTGGCGCATCGCCGTTCGTCGTCGGCGTGCTCTTTTCGACGTTTTCGTTCTGTCAGTTAGTCTCCGGGCCGATCTGGGGCAACGTTTCGGATCGCATCGGGCGCAAGAGCGTACTGATTATCAGTCAGATCGGCGCGACCATCGGCTGGGCGATGCTAGGCGCCGCCGGCAGCATCGGTTTTGTTTTTGCCGCGCGCATCATCGAAGGCTTCTCGGGCGGAAACATCGGCGTAACGCAAGCGTACGTTGCGGATCTCGTCGAGCCAAAAGAGCGTTCGCGCGCTTTCGGTTTGATCGGCGCGACGTTCGGCGCCGGCATGATTTTCGGACCGCTGATCGAGTCGGTGCTTTTCCAGCACTTCGGATATAGCGCGCCGTTTTACGCGGCCGCCGCGCTACAGGCGGTAACGCTGCTGGCAACGATTCGCTATCTGCCCGAGTCCCGCGGAAAGGGTGAGGAAATCGTTGGACCCTCCGAGATCATTCGCACGTTCCAAAACAAGACATTCGCGCCGCTGCTGTGGCAAAAATTCGCCTTATCGCTTTCGCTCTACGGCTGGTTCAGCGTGATGGCGCTCTATCTCGCAAGGCAGCTGCATTTTACACCGGAGCAAACCGACTATTTTTTCTCAAGCACGTCTATGCTCAACGTTTTCGTCAATGTGTTCCTGATCAGCCGCGTCTCGGATTGGCTGGGCGACCGCGGCATGTCTACGCTCGGACTAGGGTCGCTCTTTGTGGGGTTCGGACTGCTCTCCATCGTCCATTCGTTCTACGCGCTGGCGATCGTTGCGGTGCTGTTTAGTCTCGGGCTCGCGCTGAGCAACAGCGGTTTGACCGCACTCATCAGCGTCGCCGCGGATGCAAAGCGGCAAGGGACGGTGCTCGGCGTTACGTCGTCGCTCGATTCGCTTTCCGGCATCATCTCGCCGCCGATCTCAACGGCGACTTTGGGCAGCTTCGGCCCTCAATGGTCGGGGGTGTATTCGTGTTTCTTTGCTTTCGTCGCGTTGATCGCCGGGTTGATACAAACGCGGCGAGAGCCGCGCCACCGCTCGCAACGAAAAGAAGAGGCCGTCTAAAGCTTAGGCGCTCTTGCGGCGTTTGGGCGCGGCCTTGTGGGCCGCGCGTTTCTCCGCATCTGCAGATCTTGCACCGCGCCGCTTCTTGCTCGCCTCGACGCTTTGCGCCAGCACATCCATGAGGTTGACCACTTTCGAACGCGCCGGCGCTTTCTTGGGCTTGGGCAGTTCCTTACCGGCGGCGCGCGCTTCGATCATTGCGAGCAACTCTTCGTGGTACGTATTGGTGAATTTCCCGGGTTCGAATTCGTCCACGCTCATCGCATCGATCAGCATCTTGGCCATCTTCATTTCGGGCTCGGGGAGTTTCGTTTCGCCGGGCAGATCGAGCGTCGACTCTTCGATCATCTCGTCGGCCCAGTGCATGATCTCAAGCACAAGCGCATCGCCCGACGGTTTGACGGCGGCGATCGTTTCTTTGGTGCGGATCACGACACGTGCGATCGCAACCTTGTTGGCCTTTTCGAGCGCTTCGCGCAGCAGCGCGTAGGCGTGGCGGCCTTGTTTGGTCGGCTCCAAATAGTACGGCTTGTCAAAATACATCGGGTTGATCTTGTCGAGCTCGACGAACTCCAGGATGTCTACGCTCTGCGTCGCCTCCGGATTCACTTTCTTAAAGTCGTCATCGGTGAGGATCACGTAGTCGCCCTTTTCGTATTCGTAGCCTTTGACGATCTCGTCCCACGGCACGGGCTTGTTATCGACGGTGCAGATACGCTCGTAGCGGATCCGGCCCTCGTCCTTGGCGTGCAGCATGTTGAACGAGAGATCGTTTCCGCGAACGGCCGTAAAAAGCTTCACCGGAATGGTGACCAGCCCGAAGTTGATGGATCCCGACCAAATGGCGTGTGCCAAGCAAATGCCCCCTGTGGATAACAGCGACTTGGATTATACCCGACGAGGGCCCTCGAAAGCGACCCGCCCCGGCGCTCTCGCCTCAGGGAAACCCCCGAAGAAGCAGCAAATCACCTGCGATGCTCATCCTAGCTGCCCTTGCCGCCACGCATCTTATCGGCTGGCCGGCCGGGCCGGCCACCAGCCAAGAACTGCTCTGGGAGCGGATCTTCGCCACGGTTCCGAGCGCAGCGGCCGCGGCCAACATCGAGCAGCATATTTCGTCGAAACCGCACCGGGCCGGCACGCCAGCCGATTACGCGACCGCGCAATTCGTGCAGCAACGGCTGCAGGCCGACGGCTTTCAAACGCGCGTGGTTCCATACGACCTTGCATTCACTGCGCCCGTCGCCGAGCGCTTGGAGATGATGTCTCCCAGGCATGTCGCGTTCGATCTGCTTGAAGGAACGCCGGGCCATCACAGCGCGGCAGAGATCGCGGCCGGACCGCCGTTTAGCGAAAACTCCGGCGACGGCAACGTAACGGGCAATCTCTATTACGTCAACAACGGATCCCCGGCAGATCTGACCGTGCTCGACGCAATGCACGTCGATCTGCGCGGCGCGATCGTGTTGATCAGAAACTTCGGCGGATCGTACGACGAATTGCGCAAGCGCGGCGTCGCCGGAATTCTCACCTTTGTCGATCCGGCCGACGACGGATACGGGCGAGGCGACGTGTGGCCGTACGGAAACTTTAAGAACATCGACATGGCAGAGCGCGGCGGCGGGATCGCCCCCGCTGCTTCGCCGACCCCGCTGCCGCCCGGCGACGTAACGCTGCCCGGGCAAGCACCGCTTCCCGGAATTGCGCACCATCCATGGAACAGCGTGCCGCGCCCCGATATCCCGGAGCTACCGGTAACGCAACGCAGCGCGCGCGCTCTGTTGGCGGCGATGGCCGGCGCGGTCGTGCCGCGCGAGTGGCATCCACTTTTCGAAATCGTCGTTCACACCGGCGGAAACGTGCGCGTGCATCTTGCCGTGCAGATGTCGCGGCGAGTGGTGCGAACCTGGAACGTGATTGGCGCTCTAACAGGCAGCGAAAATCCAAATTCGATCGTGATGATCGGCAGCCACCGCGACGCAATGGTATTTGGCGCGATCGATCCGGGCAGCGGAACGACCGCACTACTGCAAGTCGCCGACGGACTGCATGCGCTCGCAGCGCGCGGGTGGCGCCCGCAACGAACGATCGAGATAGCGTCGTGGGACGGACACGAGCTCGGGCTCTTCGGTTCGATTTCGTATGCCTATCAGTTCGATCCGCAGCTACGGAGTACGCTCTGGCAATACATCAACACCGACCAGACTACAACCGGAAACCCGTTTGCCATTCGCGCGTCGCCGGGGTTGTGGGAATTTCTCAAGCAGATCGCCGACGTCGTTCCCGGTCCGGACGCTCTGATGCTAAGCGCACACGACGCGCCGGCCGTGCCGCTCCTCAATCCCCCCGCGAGCGGATCCGATCACCAAACCTTCGCCTATATGTTGGGGATTCCAAGTTCGTCGAACGGTTTTCGCGGCGTCTTCGGAGCGCACCACACCGCTGAAGACAACATCGCTGGAATCAAGACATACGATCCCGGTTTCAAAGAGGCAGTTAGCGACACGATTCTGACGGGCATACAAGCGATGCGCACCGCCGGCGGTGCGGTTGCGCCGCTGCGCATGAGCGATCACGCGCAAGACCTGCTCACCGCGCTCAAACTCGGCGCGACGTCTACGACCTTCAAACCCGGCGTGGACATTACTGCGCTGCAAAACGCGCTGACCGAATACTTGGATGCCGCGCGCGCAACCGATGGCGCGCTCGATGCAGCTGAAAGCAACGGCAACCTTGCGGCGATGCAATCCCTTTCGGCCAAAGAACAAGCCGCATTTTCGGCGTTCTACATCCCCGCCGGTCTTTCGACCAACCCGTACCTTCACACGATCGATCGCGCGCCCAACGCATTTCCCGAAATCACCAATGGCGCCACGGCTCCCCAACAGCAGGCGGCCGTCGATCGGCTCGTCGCGGCGGTGCAGGAAGCAACAGCAGCGCTGCGCTAAGCCCAGGCGCGCTGAGCTTTTTTGAGAGCCGGTTCGAGCGCGGCGGGCTTCCAATATTTGGCGCTCCAGAGATCGCCCTCGACCTCCAGGCGCTTGCGGGCGTTGGCGATCGTCCAACGCGCGTTTGCCGCTTCAGGCGTGACGCGTTTGGAAGCAAGCTCCTCGACTTCCGACCAGTCGAGCGTCATCGAAACCGGCGCTTTATCGCGCGCGCGCACGCCATACGGCGGAACGACGGTTTTCCCGCGGCCGATCTGCACCCAATCCAACAAGACGGTGCCTTTGGGGCGGCGCGCGATCGAACGCTCGAGAGTCGTCAACTTCGGCAGCTCGCGCGCCACCCTGCGCGCGGATATTTCGCCGAACTGCTTGAGCGTTTCGTACGAATACTTCGGCTGCACTGGAATGACCAAGTGTAATCCGCTGCCGCCGGTCGTCTTCACAAGTGGCTTCAGCCCGATGTCCGCGAGCATGTCAGCAAACTCGATCGCGACTTTCGCGAGCGTTTTTACCGAGCAACCCTCACCCGGATCGAGATCGAACAGGGCGTAGTCCGGATATTCGAGCGCCGGGCGGTGCGAATACCACACGTGCAAAACGATCGCCGCCAAGTTTGCGCACCATGCCAGCGTGGCTTCGTCGTTGCACATAATGTATGAAATTCGGCGCGAGCCTTGGTCGGCTGACGTTTCGATCGTCTTGACCCATTCCGGCGTATACTTCGGAACCTGCTTTTCAAAAAACGATTGGCCGCCGATCCCGTCGGGGTAGCGCTGCAGCGTCAGCGGCCGATCCTTCAGGTGCGGCAACAGCCATTTCGTCACGCTCAAATAATATGCGATCAAATCGCCTTTGGTGTAACCGTCGCGCGGAAACAAGACTTTCTCCAAATTTGAAAACGTTAGGTCGTGCCCGGCGACTTTCGCCGTCTGCGTGGTGCGCGCCGGCACTACTTTACCTCGTCCGTGTCGATCGGCACTTCACGCACGCAATCTCTCGGGCTTTTGTCGGTGCGCAATCCCAGAAATGCCGGGTGACGCATGACGCCGTCGCGCGTCCACTCCGTGAAACGGGCCTGCGCGACGAGCTCCGGCTCGACCCAGTGCGCCTTCGTATTCGACGCGACCTCGTTTGAAAAGGGAGACGTCTTGCGCTCGAGTTTCTTGAGCTGCGCGGTCATCGCCGCGAGCGTCTTGGTGTCGAAGCCCGTGCCGACGTGCCCAACGTAGTGCAGCTTCTTGCCTTGATATAAGCCCAGCAGAAGCGCGCCGAACCCTTTCCGGCTTCCGCGCGGCTCGGTGAATCCGCCGATGACGCACTCCTGCAGCAGCTGCGCTTTGATTTTCACCCAGTCGCGCGTGCGGCGCTCGTGGTAGGTTGAGTCGCGCCGCTTCCCGATGACGCCTTCGAGCTGCTGGCGCTGGGCTTGCTCGAAAAACACACGGCCGTCGCCGATCACATGCTTTGAGTAGAGCACGAGATCCGTATCGCCGATCGCGTGCTCCAGGATCGCCTTGCGTTCTTCGAGCGGCGTCTTGCGCGCGTCTTTTCCGTCGGCGTAGAGGATGTCGAAAACCGCGAAGGTCAGCGGATATTGCTTGGCGTCACTCGATCGCGCGCTCGGGCGGTTGCGATTGAAACTTCCCTGTAAGCGTTGAAAAGAAGAGCGCCCGCGTTCGTCGAGGCTTACGATCTCGCCGTCCACCACGATCGGCAGCGTCCTCCAGGCGCCGCGCAGTTCTTCCAGCTCCGGAAACTGCTTCAAAAAATCGAGTCCGTTACGCGAAACCAGCGAGATCTTGCCGTCTTCGCGTACGGTGCAAATCGCCCGGTATCCATCCCACTTTATTTCGAAGAGCCACTCGTCATCATCGAACGGTTCGTCCACGAGCGTCGCGAGCATAGGCGTGTGGATGACCGGCACCGGATCGCGTTTAGCGCTTTTTTTTTCCTTGGTTGCGCCGCGGGGCGCTGCTTTGCGTCCGGAATCCCAATGCGGCGCGCGCGGATCCTTCGCGTAAGATTCGACCGTCCGCCCGGTCTTCGCAGACGTGTTATCCTTGGCAATGTCGTACTTCGGATCGACGAACTCGTCGTGGTCTTTGACGAGGAGCCACGGGTCGCCGCTGTCTTCGCCGCGCCCTTTGATCCGCACCAGCGTAAACTCGCCCTTGAGTTTCTTTCCGGAAAGGATGAACTTGATTTTTCCGCGGCCGATCTCGGCGGCGGGATCCTCGCCTTCGGCCAGCCGATACCAGCCCTCATCCCAGACGATGACTTCGCCGGCGCCGTATTGGCCTTTGGGAATGATGCCTTCGAACGTGCGATAGTCGAAAGGATGATCTTCGACGTGCATCGCGAGGCGTTTATCCGCCGGATCGCGCGACGGGCCTTTGGGAACGGCCCACGACTTGAGCACGCCGTCCGCTTCTAAACGGAAGTCGTAGTGCAGCCGCGACGCGCGGTGCTTTTGAATGACGAAACGCAAACGCTTTCCGCCCTTAACCGGCTTTCCGCGCGGCTCGGGCGTCGCCTTAAAATCGCGTTTCGCGTGATAACGTTTGAGCGAGCCGGGTTCCCGTACCCGACTCGCCCCTTTGGTCGTTTTCCTTGCCGGCACGATGCCGTAAGGTGCGCGAGCCTAGACTCGCGCTCCTCGGCCGCTCAGTAAGTTGATGATGAGTAGGATCACCGCGATCACGATGACGATGTGGATGAGCGGGCTCGCAATGTGCGCAAACAGAAACCCAACCAGCCAGATAACCACCAAGATGACGATAATCGTCCACAATAAACCAGACATTAAGGTTTGGTACCTCCTCCAGTGGTTGTGGTGTTGGTAGTCGTGGTACCACCGTTCACCGACGTGGTGCTGCTCGTCGAGGACCATGGATGCCAGACGAAGATCGCGATCAGGATCGCGATGAGGACGACGATAACGATGCCTACGGCAGCCGCTCCGCCTCCACTGCCATCGTTGACTACAACCGGGCCATCAGCCATACGAGTCATTGCTCCTTTCGTAAGCTCGGCGAGGTTTATACCCAGAGTGCAAGCGAGCGTACCGGGGGGCGGCGAAGCGAGCGGTATGTGGCTTGTGTCCGGTCTCATACTCTCCCTCAGCCTCGCGCTCGTGGCGTGGCTAAGGTCGAGGTCCCGCAGCACGACGTACTATGAAGGCGAGGTCTACGGCGTCTCCTCGGCGGGCCACCGCTACTATGCCCTGGCCTTTCTCGGGCTGGGGGCCTCCCTGCTGGCTTCCTCGGCCGCTCCGCCGGCCACCGTGCCCCTGCTCGCCATCCTGGCCCTAGCCGCGGTTCTCTACGGCGCGACGTTCCTGCGCGGAGCTTCCGGGGAAGACGAGTGAGATGAGCTCGGAGTTTCATTTTTCACCGCGGCCCAACCGCGCCGGCGAAATTGCCTGGCAGACGTGGGGAGCGGAGGCGTTCGCGCTAGCCGAGCGCGAGCACAAGCCTATCTTGCTGTCGATTTCCGCAGTCTGGTGCCACTGGTGTCACGTCATGGATGAGACCAGCTATTCCGACCCGCGCGTGATCGCAGCGATCAACGAACGCTTCGTCCCGGTACGGGTCGACAACGATCGCAGGCCCGACATCAACGCGCGCTACAACCAAGGCGGCTGGCCGACCACGGCGTTCTTGGCACCGGCCGGCGCCCTGCTCGCGGGCGCCACATACATGCCGCCCGAGCAAATGCTCGGCGCACTCGATCAGATCGCAAATTTCTACAAAGAGCATCGCGAACACGTCGAAGAGCGGGCGGTCGAGCTGCGCAAGGAAAGCTCCTCCGAGCGGCCCGCCTCGGGCGAGCTGCGCGAAACCATGATCGCGCGCGTGCTCGAAGAGATCTCAGACGCCTACGATCCGGAATACGGCGGTTTCGGCAGCGAACCGAAGTTTCCGATGACCGACGTGCTCGACTTTCTGCTGCAAGAGCATCGCGCAACCGGCGATCAGCGGCTCTACGACATGCTCGCCAAGACGCTGCTCGCGATGGCCGGCGGTGGTATGTACGATCGCGTCGAGGGCGGATTCTTCCGTTACTCAACGACACGCGACTGGAGCGTTCCGCATTTCGAAAAAATGACCGAAGATCATGCGGCGCTGCTGCGCATTCTCGCCGAGTTGACGCGGACGACGCACAACGAAGCGTTTCGAACGACCCTCGAATCGGCGCTGCGCTACGTACGTACCGTGCTGCGCGATCCGCAGACGGGATTTTTCGCGGGCAGTCAGGATGCAGACGAGGAGTACTTCGCGCTTCCACTCGAGGAACGGCGCAAACGCGAAGCGCCCTACATCGATCGCACGTCATACTCGAACTGGACCGCCGCGATGGCCGGCGCATTGGCGCTGGCGGCCGCCGCACTCGAAGACGATGGCGTGATGCGCGAAGCGCAAGCGGCGCTCGATGGTTTGCACGAGCGCATGCGCGATGAAAACGGCCTGCTCTACCATTTCCTCCAACCCGGCGGCAACCCGCGAGTGCGCGGACTCCTGACCGATCAGGTCGCCTACCTGCGCGCACTGCTCGACGCGCACGAATGTTCCGGCGAGCCGCGCTTTCTGGTGCGCGCGCGCGATCTTGCCGCCTCAATCGACGGCGCGTTCGCGACGCCCAACGGCGGGTACTACGACCATGCGGGGACGGAAGAGCAGCTCGGTACCTTGGCCGTGCGGCAGCGTCCGCTCGCCGACAACTCGCTGCTGGCTGAGACTTTGCTGCGCCTTGCCGTTTTAGACGGGAACGATGGAAAGCGCGCGGCCGCCGAGCGCACGCTCCAACTCTATGCATCGAACTATGGAAGCATGCGTATGTTCGCCGCGCCTTTCGCACGCGCGTTGCGCCGCTTTTTTGGTGGGATGACCTCCGTGGTGTTAGTTGGGACGCCTGAAACGACAAGCGATTTACGCGAAACCGCCCGTGCGCTGCCCGATCCGCTCATTACGGTGGTGACGATCGATCCGTCCGATGCCAACGCTTTAAAAGAGCGCGGAATGGACCCGCATCTCGCTCCGGCCGCTTATTTTTGCCGCGGAAACATGTGCAGCGCTCCCGCGAGGACGGCGGCGGACCTGCGCGACGCGTTCGAAGTGCGCTAGTTTCCCGACCGCAAGAAAACGTCCCAGTACCAAACGCCGTACGAACTCGCCCCGCATGAAATCGCGATGAGCGCCTTCACCCAAAGCGGCAAACGGGCGTGGGCGGCTAGCACGATCAGCGCGTAGAGAAACGGTATGAAATCCAACGCGTGCCGCATCCCATACTGCGCGAATCCGTTAACGTAGTACAGAAATGAGGGCACGGCTACGAGGATCGCCGCTGCCCACAACGCGAGCACGAACGCGCGCGGTTTGCGAGCCCAAAGTGCAAAGATGAGCGCCGGACTGGTCCACGTCAGCGCGATGCCCGAGTATGACGGACGTATCCACGGAAATGCCGCCGAGAAATCCGGGCGTTGCGCGAAGAACGACCAGAGCTCGTAACCCAGATACTGCAAGCGGAAAGGCGAGCCCGTGGGCGAGCCCGCCGAATCCTGATGGTACCAGTTCGTGTAACCGATGTCGGCGGCCGTTCCCCAACGCGCGAAATTGTACGCCGCATACAGCGCGCCCGCTCCCGCCAGCACGCCGCTGAAGCCGAGCAAAACGGCGCGCAAGCGCGCGGAACAAAAACGCCAACTTTGCAGCTGCGGATCCGCAGCGATGAGGAGCGCCGCGTACACCGGAATTGCGAGCACCAAGGAAAAGCGCGAGCCCGCCGCAGCAACCGCCCACAATGCGACCAGCCAGCCTCGCCGCTTTCCTCGCAACTCTACGAGCGCGAGGAGCGTGAACGCGGCTGCGCTGACATGTGCGATGAACCAGACGTCGCCGAGCATCGCGCACCATAAGAGATCGGTTCCGGCCAGCAAGAACGCGGTTAACCAAACGTTGGCCGTTGGGTCCAACCCCAAACGTTCGCCCAATTCCCAAGCGCCGCCGATCGCGATGCCGCAAAGAATCGCCGAGAGGAGCGTTTGATTTGCAGCCGTTCCAGCAAGCGCAACGTAAGGCAGAAGCAGCAGCGCCGGGACCGGACCTTCGATCACATAGTGCCGCCCGCGATATGCGAGCGCGTCGATGTAATTGCCCGACCACGCGATCCACGTGTGACCGTGAAGCAACGCGTCCGCCAGCAGGACATAGTTATTATACGGAGTCGAGCGGAAATGGCCGGCGATCAGCGTGATCAGCGTCGCCACGATTCCCGCCGTCACGCATCCGCGCGCTTTCATTGTTTTTCGATCCGGTAGAGATCGGGCGAACCGGGGATGCGAATTAAACGATAGCCCGGCACCGATCCGAAGACCTGATCCACCACGTACACGGGGCGTCCGGCGCGAATCCACCCGGGAACGCGTCCGGCTTCGTCGCTCAGCCACGCGCTGTCCACTATCCGGCGGCCGAGCGAACGATCAACGTACGCTGCATACGCCAGCGCGGTCGAATCGATCCACGGCGCCAGCAGGACGGCGTCATTCGGCGTTGCGCTTTGCACCGTTCGAATCAGCCCTTCCGCACCGGTCGACTTCGGCTGCTCGAATGTGCCTCGATTGAGAATCAAGAGCGTTACCGCGATCGCCGGCAAGACGAGCGACGACGGAACTCGCAATTCCGGCATCGCCTTGGCGATTGCGTTCGCCCCATAACCCACGAGTATCGCGGTTACGATGAACGGAATCAGATAATAGCGCTGGATATCGGCTTCGACCGGATACCCGAAAGCGAACACCGCTGGACATACCGCCGCCAAGAACAGCGCGGCCGCCAGCCACGGGCGGCTGCGCGCGAGCGCAATTGCGCCCGCCGCCGCGATCAGGATTCCCAGGGCTGTAAACTCACGCCACAGCCACATGAAAAATGGCGGTGCGCCGGTGCGATATGTCTCCGGACTCAAGGCGGCCAAAAACGCTTTCAGCGCGCCGTAATCCGAGCCGCTCAAGAAACTGCGGAACCCGGCCCACGTCGCCGGATGATTCATATCCCAAAACGCCTTGCCGGGCGGCTCGCCCAGCGCGAGCGTCGGATCGAGCTGTGCGTGCGTGACGATGGCGCTGCGAATCGGCAGGTACGCGTAGAGCGAGAGACCGATTCCCAAGAGCAGCAACCCTTGCGCAAACGTGCGCAGGCGCAGCGTTCGCACACGCGCATAGAACGCGACGAGAAGCGCCGGCGCGAGCAGTACGGTCACGGGATGGGTTGCGATCGCAAACCCCCAGCAGAGCGTGCCGAGCGCGAACGCCTTCGGTTCGCCGCGCTCGTACCAGCGTACGCAAAAATAAAGCGTCAGCGCCGCAAACGCCGCAGCCAGCGCGTGGACTTCAGCTCGCGTGCCGCGCGTCCAAGCAATCTCGCCGAAGGCAAACATCCAGCTTGCACCGAGCGCAATCCAGGGACCGCATTTGAGTTCGCGCAGCGATAAAAAAATCGCCCAGCATGCCGCGCTCATCGCGATCGCGCTGAAGAGTGCGATTCGCCAGGCAACCGTGCCGGCTGGAAAAAGGTGCGCGAATATCCCCGCGGCTAGTGTGAATGCCGGAAATCCCGTCGGATGCGCGATGCCGAAGATCCACGGCACCACTTGAGATTCACCCGTGTCCCAGTAGCTCACTGCGCCATCGAGCGACGCGGCGTAGACCGCCAGCGGCACGAGCCACGCGGCCCAAGGCGCTAGACTACGAGCGGTTAAAATGTCGGCAAGACCGCCGACGGCAGCGCTCGCGGAGAATGGAACGTCGACTTCGGCAGAGCCGGCGGAAACTGGTAGCCGCTGAACGTGATGCGTTCGCGTGCGGCCCGTCCGTTCACGGTACCCTGCACGGCAATCGAAAGCGGCACCCAATATTTTCCGGCCGCGGTGAACGCGAGCGTCCCGTCGCCGCGCGCTCCGGCGCCTGTGCTGTAAAAGCGGATCTCGCGCGGCAAGAACGTTTTTCCGTCGATGGTCAGCGTACGCACGGTAAAAGCGGCTGGCGGCCCGAGTGCGACGGCGCGGTAGAGGTAGTCGTACCTGCCGTTGGTCACGATCGGCCGAACGAACAGAAAAACGTACCGCGCCGTACGGGGCGCGAGATCGTGCAGCGTGTAACGGTTGCGGTAACGCGCGATGCGCGTCGTTTTTTGCTTGACGCCGTCAACGACCAGCGTTTCATCGCGCACAAGGCTGCCGCTGCGGTACACGCGATGCATTTGATCGATATCTTGCGGACCGGCCTGCGAGACGGCATACAGAAAAACGAGCGTCTGCGGATCTTTGGTCGCGGTCAAACGCGCTTCATAACGCTGCAGCACCAGCTGCGAATCGAGCAATTTTGGCGCAGTCACCGATGCGGCGAACAGCGCGAGCGCGGCGATCATGCCGGGAGAACCGCGTCGCGGATCGCCTTGAGCGCAGCCTCGGCGCCGCCGGGATTTTTTCCGCCGCCCTGCGCTTGGCCCGGCTGTCCGCCGCCGCGCCCGTCGATCAGCGGCGCGGCCAGCTTGACCAGATTGCCGGCGTGCACGCCGGCTTTCACGAGATCGTCGCTAACGCTGACGAGTAAACTCACCGTCTGGCCATCAATTCCCGCCAATGCGATGGCGCCGCTGCGCACGCGTTGGCGTATCGCGCTGTTCAAATGCCGCAGCGCTTCGGCGCCTGCGTCGGGCACGACGGCGCCGACAAAGCTGCGGTCGCCCTTGCGTTCGACGCTGTCGACGTAGCTTTGCGCGTCGGCCGCCGCCAGTTTCGCTTTGAGATCGCCGACCGCGCTCTGTAGTTCCTTGACATCGCTTTGCAGTTTTTCGATGCGGTCGCCCAACTCGTCGGGGTTGGCCGCCAACGTAGTCGCGAGGTTGCCGACGAGCTCTTGCTGGTGCTGCACGAACTCTTCCGCAGTGCGCGAAACGCACGACTCGATGCGCCGGATGCCGCTTCCAATCGAAAATTCGCTCAGGATCAGAAACAAGCCGAGCTCGCCGGTGGAATGGGCATGCGTGCCGCCACAAAACTCGACCGACGGTCCGGCGGTCACGACGCGGACCTGCTCGCCATATTTTTCACCGAACATCATGATCGCGCCACTCGCGCGCGCTTCTTCGATCGGCAGCACGCGCGTCTCCAGCGGCGTGTCGTCGCGGATCATCTCGTTGACGCGGTGCGCGATCTGCCTTTTTTGCGCGGGCTCGAGCGCGCCGTGCGGCCAGCGAAAATCGAAACGCATCCGGTCGATGCCAACCCACGAACCGGCTTGCGTGACATCGTCGCCCAGCACGTCTTTAAGCGCGCGCTGCAGCAAGTGCGCCGACGTATGGTGGCGCCTGATCTCGCGCCTCCACTCCGCCGCAACTTCCGTGCGAACTCGATCGCCGACTCGAAGTTCGCCCGAACGAACCGTGCCCGAATGCGAGATCGCTTCACCGGCGTATTGCGTATCGGCGACTTCAAACGAGGCGCCGTTATCTGAATCCGCCTGATACAACATGCCGCGGTCGCCGATCTGTCCGCCTTTTTCGGCATAGAACGACGTCCGATCGAGCAGCACGTCACCGCGCTCGCCTTCGAACAGCTCCGCGACCGGTTCGCCGTCTTTGAGCAGCGCCGTGATCGTACCCTCGTCTTCCAATCCCTCGTAGCCGCTGAACTCGCTCTTGATTGCGGGCAGATCGGCGACGGCCACGGCCGGCCGCTTCGACGCGGCATCGCGGCGCGCGCGTTCGCGCTGCTCGTTCATGGCTAGTTCGAAGCCGGGCATGTCGACGCTCAAGCCTCGTTCCGCGGCGATCTCGCGCGTCAGTTCGACCGGAAAGCCAAACGTGTCGTGCAGTTCGAAGGCCGCTTGTCCCGGCACGACGTTGCTCTTACGGATCTCGGGCTCGTCGAAGAGCGCGGCACTGCGCGCCATCCCGCGTTCGAGCGTGCGGTCAAAAGTTTGTTCTTCAATGCGCAGCGCATCGGCGATCCGCGCTTGATTCGCCCGCAGCTCGGGATAGCCGGATTCGAGTGACGTCACGACGACGGGAACGAGGCCGGTCAAGAAACCGTCGGGATACCCGAGGAGCCGCCCGTTGCGAATGGCGCGGCGGATGAGAAAGCGCAGCACGTAGCCGCGATCGTTGTTACTCGGATAGACGCCGTCGTTGATCAGGAACGTGACGGCACGAATGTGATCGGCGATGATGTTGCGGCGTTCGAGCTGCTCTTTTTCGGAAAGCGTGATTTTCCCAACGCGCGGCTGCGCGTCGATGAGGCCGGTGAAGAGATCGGTTTCGTACATCGATCGCTTGCCGTTGGCAATCGCGAGCGTACGGTCAAAGCCCATCCCGGTGTCGATTTGTTTGCGCGGCAACTCTTCCAGCGCGCCGTCGGTGCCGCGATTGAACTGCTGAAAAACCAGATTCCAGAACTCGACGAAACGATCGCCTTTGTTCGGTCCGTTGTCGTCCGGCCCGGCCGCGCATTCCGGGCCGTTATCGTAGAAGAGCTCCGTGCACGGACCGCATGGTCCGGTGGCTCCCATCGTCCAAAAGTTCTCTTCGTCGAAACGCGTGATCCGTTCGGGCGGAATGCCGAGCTCGTGCCAGATCTTTTCCGCCTCGTCGTCGCCGGTGTGCACGGTGATCGCGATGCGCTTGGGATCGAGTTTGAGAACCTTGGTCACAAACTCCCACGCGTAGCCGATCGCCTCGCGTTTGTAGTAGCCGCCGAAACTGAAGTTGCCGAGCATTTCCATCAGCGTGCCGTGGCGGCCGGTCCGCCCCACGTGTTCGATATCGCTCTTTGCCCCGGCGACGCGCAGACAGCGCTGGACGGTCACGACGTTCTCCGCCGGCGGCGGCTCGTCACCTATGAAGGCCGGAACGAATTGCTCCATGCCCGCGATTGTGAACAGCGTCGTCGACATCGCGTCCGGAATCAAGCTCGCAGACTGAACGTGCTTGTGCCCTCGCGACGTAAAAAACTCGACGAACGCCGAGCGCAACTCCTGGCTCTTCATAAAGATCGGTTCGGTATTGGCGGGTTTTGGGGCTGGGGCCTACTCCTGCAGCACGTGGCGGAGTTTTTCGAGCGCTTTCTGCTGGAGCCGCGAAACGTGCATCTGCGACACGTTCAACCGCTTTGCGATCTCCGTTTGAGAGATGCTCTCGTAAAAACGCAGGTAGAGAATGACGCGCTCTCGGCCGCTCAGCACTTCGAAAGCGTGCTCCAGGTTGGCTTTGTCCTCGAGCAGTGCCAGGCCGGCGTCGGTGGTTCCGATGTAATCGGCGAGCGTTTGCGATTTCTTATCGCCGTCGCCCGATAGCTCGGTGTCGAGCGAGAGCAGGTTGTAGGCTTGTCCGAGCTCTTGAGCTTCCAAGATATCTTCTTCGGTTGCATTCAAATGCTGGGCGAGCTCCGCGACGGTCGGGCTGCGGCCGACCTTCACCGAGAGTTTCTCGACCGCGCGATTGACCGCAAGATTGAGCTCTTGCAGCCGGCGCGGAACCTTCACCGCCCAGCCCTTGTCGCGGAAGTATCGTTTGATTTCGCCGACGATGGTCGGGGTCGCGTAGGTCGTAAACTCGACGCCGCGCTCCAGGTCAAATCGATCGATCGCCTTGAGCAACCCAACGGTTCCGACTTGGATGAGATCGTCGAGCGCCTCGCCGCGGTTGGCGAATTTCACTGCCAAGTACCGCACCAAATTGAGATGCGCGACGACCAGCTCGCTGCGCAGCTTGTCGTATTCGGGCGTTCCGGGATGTTTTTTGGCTTCGGCAAAACGCCCGAAAGCTTCGCGCGTCTTGTGCCTATCCCAACGCTCTTCGTCGGAGTGCGAATGCACTACAGCACGCTAATGGGCGACTTTTTTTGTCATCACGAGATTCGTTCCACCATCGCCAACGTCGTACTCGACATAATCCATGAGGGATCGAATCAGGAAGACTCCTAGCCCGCCAACGGTCGGTTCGTCCGTCCGGCGCGAGCGAATTCCCTCGGAACGCGTACCGCTCCCGAAGTCGCGAACGCGAACCGTCAAGCCTTCGGGTCCGGTCTCGCAAGTGATTTGGATTTGGTCGCTGCCTTCCGCGTGCTGTATGCAGTTGGTGCACGCCTCGGCGACGGCCAGCTTGACGTCCTCGATATCTTCAATCGAAAAGTTCAGTCTGTTGGCGACTGCGGCCACCGCCAAACGGGCAACGGCAACCCACTCCGCCTTGCTTGGAATGCGCAGCTCGACGACACCGAGCGTCCCCGGCTGCGCGACGGGCTGGTTCAAACCAGAGCCTGCATCGCCGCATCCTCGTCATCGTATATGCCGAAGATCTTCACCAAGCCCGTGATGTCGAAGATCTTCTTGATCTGAGGATTCGTGCAAACGAGGTTCACCGTACCGCCGTGTTCGCGGACGCGTTTGAGTCCGCCGATCAGAACGCCCAAACCGGTCGAATCGATGTAGCGCACTTTCTCCAAGTTGATCACAAGATTGTAGTGACCCTTGTCGATCAGTTCGCCGATGGCATCTTTGACCTTGGGCGACGTGTAGACGTCGATCTCGCCGTTGAGGTCGACGACGTACGAATCGCCCTTGGATTCCCGAACGTCTACTTTGATATCCATGTGCTCCTATGTTTCCGACGCTTTGGGCGTCACATCGTCATTCATGTTCGAACGTGCCGAATCGACCACGTCCCGTCCGCGCTGATACAGGTCGCGCAAATCTCCCGTGGCATCCATCGCGCGATTGCCCGCTTCCCGCGCTTTACCCACGATCATATCGCGCGCATCCTCTTGCAGGATGACATAGGCGAGGATTCCGCCGGCGATCGCACCGGCCACGAATCCGCCGATGAAGCCGTTTCCGCGCGGCCGCGCGCTACCGTTATTCTGCTGTTCGTTCACGATGGTTCTCCGTTCGAATTGCCGCGCACGATGCGACGCAGCCCCGCACTAATTCCGCCAAGTGTCGCTCCGACGTTGACGATCGCAGGCGAGATTGCTTCCTGCGTCACTTTGGCGGCGCTGGCAACCGAACCGGCGACTTGCTCGAGCGACGAGACCGCTCCCGACAAACGCGCGATCGTGCGATCCGCGGTGTCGGCGATGCCGCCGACGTGCGTCAGCGTTTCGGCGACCGGTTTCCCGAGCGCGGCCATCTGCTCGTCGACGCCGTCGAGCGTCCGGTTGACCCGGCGCAACGTGCGCGCCAAACTCAGCATCGCGAGAAAGATGCCCAGCCCCGCTAGAAATGCGCCCAGCCCTCCCGCAACATCGAGAAAGGCGGCCCAACTAAAGCCCGTATTCAAAAATGTCCTCCGCCGGCAGTGCCTTGGCGTGAACCAAGTATTCCCCGTTCTGCTTGGTTTGAAAAGCCGAATGCGGCGCGCATCCCCGACACTCCCCGTTCCAATATCTCCCCGGCGCGAGTTATTTCTTCCTCGGTGGTTAGGCGCCCGAGGGAGAGCCTTACCACGCCCCGCGACCACTCCGGACCCAGGCCGAGAGCCGCAACGACGTGACTGGGCTCGACCACACCCGACGAGCAGGCGCTGCCGGCGGAAACTGCCAGCCCGTCGAGATCGAGCCGGGCTAACAGCCGGTCCCCTTCAATGCCCGAAAATGACAGGCTCAAGTTGTTGGGCAGGCGCGGCGCGCCGCCCCCGTTCACCCGCACTCCCTCGAGCCGCTCGCGGACGAGCCTCTGCAGACGGTCGCGCAATTTTTCCGCGCGGGGCGCGGCTTCGTCGCGCTCGGCGGCCGTCAGTTCCAGCGCGCGAGCCATCCCCACGATGCCCGCAACGTTCTCGGTCCCCGCGCGCTTGGCGAACTCTTGTCCGCCGCCATGCACCTGCGCCGCGAGTGGCGTCCCCTCGCGCACAAACAGTGCGCCGACGCCCTTCGGGCCGTAAAACTTATGGGCCGCAATCGACAGCAGATCCACGCCGAGCTCGCGCACGTCGAGCGGCAAGTACGCCGGCGCCTGCACGGCATCGGTATGGAAGAGCGCGCCGCGTTCGTGCGCCAGCGCCGCGAGCTGCGCGATGGGCGCGATCGTTCCGATCTCGTTGTTTGCGTAAGCGACCGACGCAAGCACGGTATCGTCGCGCAGCGCTGCCGCAAACTCTTGAGGATCAACGCAACCTTCCGTATCGACGGGCAAGAGCGTAACCTCCCAGCCTTCGTCGCGCAGCGCGTCGAGGGTATGCAAAACCGCATGGTGCTCGGTCACCACGGAGACCAGGTGGCGCCGCCGGGCTTGCGCCGCCTTCGCGACCCCGGCGATCGCGAGGTTGTCCGCCTCGGAGCCGCTGCCGGTGAAGACGATCTCCCTGGCCTTGGCTCCCAGAATGCGCGCGATCCGCTCCCGCGCGTCGTCCAGCGCCGCTCGCGCCGCCCGCCCCTCGGCGTGTACCGAGCTCGGGTTATAGCCGGCCGCGCCGTAAAACGGCAGCATGGCTTCGACCACTTCCGGGCTCACCGGCGTGGTCGCGGCGTGGTCCAAATAAATTCGCGGCATTTCAGGATATTCTCAGAACTCGGAGGTAGCCTTTATTCGTGCGAAGCTCCATTGCACACTCCGAAAAGTAGCAACGGGAAAAGGGGGTCCGGAAACGCCGGGCCTCTTTCTTTTTGATGGCATGCACGCAGCGAGCGCGTGGCCAAGCGAAATGGGACCCGCTGCGTGCATGCGACAGAAGACCTCACTTCGGTTTCGTTTTCCGGCGTTTTTTTATCCAGTCGATGAAACGCGATTCTTCGCCCTGCGTTCCGGGATTGAAATAGGCGCGGCTGGCGATATTTTCCGGCAGATATGATTGCAGCCGTTCTGCGGGCGGCAAATCGCCGGACTCTGACCGATATTTTTCGGATGCGTGCGCGTACTCGTATTCTTTTCCGTAGCCTAATTCGCGCATGAGCCCGGTCGGCGCGTTGCGCAAATGTAACGGCACCGGATCGTTGCGGGTGCCCTCTACGTCGGCGAGCGCCGCGCTGTAGGCGCGGCCGACGCTGTTGCTCTTGGGCGCCGTCGCGAGATAGAGCGTGCAGTGCGCAAGCGGATAGAAGCCCTCGGGCAGGCCGACGAAGTGCACGGCTTGCTGCGCGGCCATCGCAACGGAAAGGCCGCGCGAGTCGGCGAGTCCGACATCTTCCGACGCGAGTATAACGAGGCGACGCGCAATGAAAAGCGGGGCTTCGCCCGCATCGAGCATGCGCGCAAGCCAGTAGACCGCTGCGTCAGGATCGCTTCCGCGAATACTTTTGATGAAGGCGCTGATGACGTCGTAGTGGTTCTCGCCGCCCTTATCGTAACTGATCGAGCGCCGCTGCATCGCATCGGCGATCAGCGTCGCGCTGATGGTGCGCGTGCCCTCCGATTCGGGCGCGGCGTTGACCGCGAACTCGAGGGTGCCGAGCGCGACGCGCGCGTCGCCGTTGGAAAGCGATACGAGCGCGGCGCGCGCGTTTGGTTCGAGGCAAACAGATCGCGTTCCGAGGCCGTTTTCCTTATCGATCAGTGCGCGATCGACGATTGCTGCGACCTGTTCGTCGGTCAGCGCTTTAAGAACGAAAACGCGCGAGCGGGAAAGTAACGCCGAGATGACTTCGAACGACGGGTTTTCCGTGGTCGCGCCGATCAGCGTGATCGTGCCGTCCTCAACGTAAGGAAGAACCGCGTCTTGCTGCGCCTTGTTGAAGCGATGAATTTCGTCGACGAAAAGAACCGAGCGCTTTCCCAGGGCGCGGCGGTGCTGCGCCTCGGCGACGACGCGGCGCAGATCCGCGACGCCCGCACTCACTGCGGATAGCGAACTGAAATGCGCGCCGGTCATGTTGGCGATGATTTCCGCCAGCGTGGTCTTCCCGGTTCCGGGCGGACCCCATAAGATCAGCGACGGAACCGTGTCGTTCTCGATCGCGCGCCGCAGCGCGCGGCCTTCGCCGACGATCTGTTCTTGTCCGACGAACTCGTCGAGCGAGCGCGGCCGCATCCGGGCGGCCAGCGGCGCTGGACCCGCCGCGGAGCCGAACAGACTAGGATCCACTTACGGAATCTTGGGGCCGCGCAGAATGATCGGTTTCGGCGTCGCAATCGAGGGAGTGATGCCGGGGAAGACCATCATGGCGTTGCCGTCCGCTTCGCCGTCGCCGGAGATCGTGTTGTAGGTAGCGGTGTCCGCGTCGAGCGTGCGTTCGCCTTGCACGACGTGCACTTTTCCGGAAAGGTCGAGCCGGTGGGTGATGTCGTTGAGGTGCGCCTTCTGCGCGTCGACAGTCGTTTGGCCCTGCACGTAATGAACGCTGCCATCGGCATCGTAAAGGTGCGTAACATCGTTTACTGTGACCGTGTCGGCGGTCAGCGTTGCGGCATCGCGTCTGACGGCCGCCGCACTCTTCAATCCGAACGTCCCGCTCGCGTCGTGCACGCTAACGTTTCCTGAAAGCACAGCCTGCTTTTTCCGGTAATTGCCGGTCGCGCGATCCGCTTGCACGATCGACCCGTCGGCTCGCGTCATCGTGACGTGTTTGGGAGCCTTGAATGCTCCCGTTTTTAGATTCGCTTCAACTTCGGTTGTGGTTAGCGTCCATGCGCCGACCGCTGCCGAGCTCTTGGCGGGCGGCGAGGCTTTTTTCGGCGCAGCGCTTGCCAAAGCTCCGCCAGCCGCGGCGAGCAGCATCAGCCAAGCGGCCACGGCTTTGCGCACGCTCATTGGTGCAGCGTTACGTTTCCATAGAGATGCAAGTCGTGAGTGAAGCCGTTCATGATCGCGCGATCGGCCGTGACGTAACTCCCGCCCTGAATAAAGTGCACGTGGCCCGTTGCGTTATACATTTTTGTAACGCCGTCAATTTGCAGCGCATCGCACGTGAGCGTAGCGGGTTTGGATCCGCCCAGCGTTCCGCTGCCGAAGTTCGTGAGCACGCCGTTGCGGTCGTGGAGCGACACGTTTCCCTGCAAGTAGGCTTGTTTGGTTTTCGTGTTGCCGTTGGCACGGTCGGCTTGGATGTCGCTCCCGGTACGCGTCAGCCGAACGTGTCCGGGCGTGGAGAACGAGCCCGTCTGGTAGTTCCAGTCGAGTTCGCCCGTGCTGACTTGCCAGTCGCTGAAGTTGAACCCGGCCGCCGGACGCGACAGCGGAGCCGCTGCCAGCAGCGCGACGCCAAGCACCAGGAACAGCGTATGTATCTTTTTCATGTCGCGACCCGATAACGTACCAGAGGTCCTACCAGCTCGCTTAGCCGCTCGTACGGAACAACCCCCTCGCGCAGCAGCACCGGCTGGGGCGTCGTGAAATCGATGACGCTCGACTCGCGTCCGTACCTGGTCGGACCATTTTCGACGATAAGATCTGCCGCCGGCAGCGCGGCGGAG
This sequence comes from Vulcanimicrobiales bacterium, assembly GCA_038215615.1. Lineage (GTDB taxonomy): Bacteria > Vulcanimicrobiota > Vulcanimicrobiia > Vulcanimicrobiales > Vulcanimicrobiaceae > Rubrimentiphilum. The sequence goes on from JBBQQR010000005.1 coordinate 54,939, forward strand.
TCTCCGCCTCCAAAGTAGGGCTGCTCGCCGCTGACGTTGGCGCTGGTCGCCGCCAGCGGACCGCACCGGTCGAGGATGGCGCCGCACACGGCGTCGTCGGGAACTCTGAATCCCAAGGTCGGCAAACCCGCGCTCATCTCCCGGTCGATGAATCCCGGGCGGCGCATGATAATCGTCACCGGTCCGGGCAGCAGTTTCCGTACCGCGGAAGCGACCTCGCGCTGATCGCGCACGTATTCCAGAAACTCGCCGACGGTGGCCAGATGCAGTGAGAGCGGTTTGTGTGCCGGGCGGCTCTTCGCGCCGTAGATGCGAGCGATCGCGTCGAGATCGAACGGATCGCAGCCGATGCCGTAAACGGTGTCGGTCGGAAAGATGACGATGCCTCCGCGCAAAACGACGCGGGCAACTTCCTCGGCGACGAGCTCGAGCGGCTCCGTTCGCGCATCGATCCTCTCCGGCGTGTGAATCTCCGAGGCCTAGAGCCGGACCCACATGCCGGTGCCGTGCGCGACGCACGACAGCGGATCGTCGGCGACGATCACCGGAATGCCGCAGACTTCGGCCAGAAGTTTGTCCAGACCGCGCAGCAGCGCGCCGCCGCCGGTCAGAATCACGCCGCGATCGATGATGTCGGAAGAGAGCTCGGGCGGCGTTTTTTCCAAGACGGACTTGACCGCTTCGACGATCGCGCCGACGGGTTCCGAAAGCGCCTCACGGATTTCTTCACTCGTCACCTTGACGGTGTTGGGCAGACCGTTGATCAAATCACGTCCGCGAATCTCCATTGCGAGTTCCGATTCGAGTTTGTATGCCGAGCCGATCTTGATCTTGATCTCTTCGGCCATGCGCTCGCCGATCATTAAGTTGTACACGCGCCGAACGTAACGAATGATCGCTTCGTCGAGTTTGTTGCCGGCCACTCGCAGCGACTGAGAGACGACGATGCCGCCCAGAGAAATAACCGCGACGTCGGTGGTACCGCCGCCAATATCGACGACCATGCTGCCCGACGGTCCGTCGATCGGTAGACCGGCGCCGATAGCGGCTGCCATCGGTTCGGCAATGATCTCAACGTGCCGCGCGCCCGCGAGCTTCGCGGCGTCTTTGACGGCGCGTTCTTCGACGCTCGTGATCTCCGCCGGAACGCAGATCACGACGTTGGGTTTGGGCCGGAAGAGCGTCATATACCAAGAGCGATCGCGCATGACTTTCTTGATGAAGTAACTGAGCATCGACTCGGTTACTTCGAAATCGGCAATGACGCCGTCGCGCAAGGGGCGGATAGCTTGAATGTGGGCCGGCGTGCGCCCCAGCATTTGGCGCGCCTCCTCGCCAACGGCCAGCGTCTTGCCGGTATTCATGTCCTTCGCAACGACCGAAGGCTCGCGCAAAACGATGCCCTTGCCCTTGACGTGCACGAGCACGTTGGCCGTACCTAAATCGATCCCGATGTCCAAGAAAGCCCCTTTACGAGTAAATGATTATTGCGCTCTGGCTCGTGTCTTAGGATACGCGCTCGTTTCGAAAAGTCCGGTCGGTTCGACGAGAGGCGTGATACCGCTCGATCGCTGAACTTGCCCGCCTAAGCCGGAGAGCATCTCTTCGAGGCGTTCGTAACCCCGGTCGATGTATTCCAATCCGATGATCTCCGTTTCGCCCTGCGCGGCCAGCCCGGCCACGACGAGCGCGGCGCCGGCCCGGATATCCGGAGCTTCTACGGGCGCGCCCGAGAGTGGCGCACCGCCTTTGACGACAGCCGTGTTGCTTTCCATCGAAACGCGCACTTCCGCGCCCATGCGCGCGAGCTCGTTGACGTAAGAAAAGCGTGCGTTGAAGATCGATTCTTCCACGATGCTATTTCCCGGCGCCGTGCAGAGAAACGAGACCATTTGCGGCTGCAAATCCGTCGGAAATCCGGGGAACGGCGCCGTCAGGATATCCGTCCCACCGGTAATGCGCGTCGCATTGACGCGCAGCCAGTCATCACCGCTGGTCACGTCCGCTCCGCACTCTTGCAGTTTCAAGCTGAGGGCGTGCAGATGATCGGGCTGACAGCGCTTCACCGTTACGTCGCCGCGCGTGCTGGCACCGCACAGCAGCAGCGTGCCCGTCACGATGCGATCCGGAATGATTTCGTACTCCACGCCGTGCAGCTCGTTTACACCGTCGATAACGATCGTATCGGAAGCGGCGCCGCGAATCTTCGCGCCCATGGCGATCAAAAAATTTGCAAGGTCGACGACTTCGGGTTCCATGGCCGCATTCCGGACGGTCGTCGTGCCTTCGGCAACGACCGCCGCCAGCAGCGCATTTTTCGTCGCCCCGACGCTGGGCGAGCGGAATTCGATGTCCGCGCCCTGCAAACGGCGCTTCTTGGCTGTGGCGATAAAATAGCCGCCTTTATTTTTGACGTCGCAGCCGAGCGCCAAAAACGCTTGCTCGTGCATGTCGGTCGCGCGCGTTCCCAACACGCAGCCGCCGGGAAGGGGCACTTCCGCGCGGCCGAACCGGCCGATCAGCGGACCCACGAGATCGAACGACGCGGCAAGTTTGCGCACCAGCGTATACGGCGCCCGAATGAGCGCAACGTTGGAAGCGTCGATCGTCACGCTGCCTTCGCCTTCGTAGCGCAAGCGTGCGCCGAGTGCTTCGAGCAGCGACCACATGACGGAGACGTCGGTGATGCGCGGCACCCGGTGCAGCGTCACCTTGCCCTTGGCCAGCAGCGCGGCGGCCATGATCGGAAGCGCCGCGTTCTTCGCACCGTGCGTGGCGATCGAACCTTCCAGCTGAGAGCCGCCGCGCACGCGCAGCGTTGTCTCGAGTCTGTCTAAAGTATTCATTGAACCAGAGGCTCGCAGGTGAGGACGTGCGCGTCGTAAGGCCCGCCACGCAGCTCGAGTTGCATGCGTCCCGTCGGCGTCACGCGCAAGAAGACTTCGCTCCACTCGTTGCGCTGCAGTTCCAGCAGATCGGCGTGTCCGCCGATGAGCGCGCCGGCGAAACGGCGGCCGCCCGAGTCCGCGAGCCTGATCCGGCCGTCCGAATACAAACCGGCGACGAGTTCCGCGGTCGCGTCGTAAGCGCGGTAGTAGTTCGCGCCGTCGTCGGCGATTTCAAAAAGAAACTCTTGCGGGCCGCCCTCACGCTTAGCTTGCGGCGGTTTTTCAGCGGACGGCTCAACCGAGGGAGGCGCTGGCTTGGGCTGCGCCTTCGGCTTGGGCTGAGATCCGTTCGCCAATTCCATGGCAAACGAACCGAAGGCCAGAGCAGCAAGCTCCAGCGCAGGCCCGGCTAACTTCGTCCAGCCCGGAGTATGCGCCACAAAGGATGATTTCGCCGGGAGGCTAGTGGTGTCCGGTCAGCTGCAGTTTGGCGCATGCGAAGTCCGCAGCCGCCGAATCCGGCGCTGCCGCAAGCTCGGCGCGCGTTTGCGCGACGTCGACTTCATCGAACGTGACCGCTCGATCGACCAAAACCGTGACGCGATCCGGCAGCGCTTGCATGAAGCCCTCGCCCGTGGCGAGTTCCAGCCTGCGCGACGCGCCGTTTTCCACGATGTTGGCGCGCAGCACCCCCGGCTTGAGCGCCGCCAAAAACGGCGCATGCCGCGGCAAGATGCCCTCTTCGCCTTCGGTCGTTACCGCGATTACGAGCTCGGCGTCGCCTTCGAAGATCAACTTCGCGGGAGAGACGAGCTTGAACGGAACGGTCATCAGACCGCAGCGCCCAATTTCTCGGCGGCGGCGCGCACGTCGTCGATGCCGCCTGCATAAAAGAACGCCTGCTCGGGAACGTCGTCGACTTTGCCGTCGAGGATTTCCTTGAACGCCGCGATCGTGTCGGAGAGCTTCACGTACTTGCCCGCGGTACCCGTGAACTGTTCGGCGACGAAGAAAGGCTGTGAGAACATGCGCTGAATGCGGCGCGCCCGTCCAACGGCAATCTTGTCGTCTTCGGAGAGTTCTTCGACGCCGAGGATCGCGATGATGTCTTGAAGGTCGCGATAGCGCTGCAGAGTTTCCTGAACGCCGCGCGCTACGCGGTAGTGCTCTTCGCCGACGATCTGCGGATCCAAAATGCGCGAGCTCGACGCCAGCGGATCGACCGCCGGATAGATTCCGAGTTCGGAGATCGGGCGCGAAAGCGCCGTCGTTGCATCCAAATGCGCGAACGTCACCGCGACGGCCGGATCGGTATAGTCGTCGGCCGGCACGTACACCGCTTGCACCGACGTAATGGATCCGCGATGCGTCGAGGTGATGCGCTCTTCGAGCGATCCCATATCGGTCGAAAGCGTCGGCTGATACCCGACCGCGGACGGCATGCGTCCCATGAGCGCGGAGACTTCAGAGCCGGCTTGCAGATAGCGGAAGATGTTGTCCATGAACAGCAGCACGTCGGCGCCCATCTCGTCGCGGAAGTACTCCGCCATCGTTACGCCCGTCTGCGCCACGCGGAAACGCACGCCCGGCGGTTCGTCCATCTGTCCGAAGACGAGCGTCGTCTGCTTCAAAACTCCCGACTCTTTCATCTCGAGCCACAAGTCGTTGCCTTCACGCGTCCGTTCGCCGACGCCGGTGAAGACCGAGAAGCCTTTGTGAACGCTGGCAATGTTGCGAATCAGTTCCTGAATGAGCACCGTCTTGCCGACGCCGGCGCCGCCGAAGAGTCCGACTTTGCCGCCGCGCGTATACGGCGCCATCAAGTCGATGACTTTGATGCCCGTTTCGAAGATTTTAGGCGTCGGATCTTGCGCTTGGAAATCCGGCGGCGGACGGTGAATCGGCCACTGCGCGGCGGCCTTCACCGGCTCGTTGCTGTCGATCGCTTTACCGAGCACGTTGAAGATGCGCCCCAGCGTGCCTTCGCCGACGGGAACCATAATCGGCCCGCCTGTCGCCGTCACCGGCGCGCCGCGCATCAACCCGTCGGTCGATCCGAGGGCCAGACAGCGTACTTGATTGTTGCCCAGTTCGTCTTGAACCTCAAGCACGATGTCGCGCATCTGCATCGCCGTGCCGCCGAGCTCAATTTTTCCTGAGCCTGTCGAAGGGTCGCTTTGCGACTTGCCGTTTCCTTGCGCGTGATCTTCGTTGACCCGGACTGTGAGCGCGTCATTGATGTTCGGCAGCGTCTCCGCGCTAAACTCAACATCGACGACGTTTCCGAGAACTTGTACGACTTTACCGGTTGCTGGCATTAGTGTTCCTTACTTGGCTTTTGTAACGTTCGGTATGAACAATCACGTTCCGGTCAAAGCCTCAGCGCCGGAGACGATCTCCAAGAGCTCCTTGGTGATCGCCGCCTGGCGTGCGTTGTTCATTGCGATCGTCAGTTCGTCGATCAGTTTGCCGGCGTTTTCGGTCGCGTTGTTCATAGCCAGCAGCTGAGCGGCGTAAAACGACGCGTCCGTTTCGAGCATCGCCGAAAACAGCGTGAACTCCAGATACTTGGGCAACAGCTTTGAAAGGACGAACTCAGGTGAAGGCTCGATTTCGACTGCGCCGCGTGGGCCGCCGGCTGCAGGCGCTGCCGTCTCGCGCTCGATAGGCACCAGCTGCCGCATCTCGGGGCGCTGCACCATCATCGAGACATGTTTGGAAGAAACGAGAGTAATGTCGCCAATCTCGCCGGCTGTAAAATCCGCGGTGACGCTCTGTGCCAGCTCGTGCGCCGTCTGCAATTTGGATGGCGCGTTCAGCGGCCAACTCGGGCGATCTCCGAGTCCCCAGCGGCGCACCGCGTTCCGGGCTTTTATGCCTATAGTGTAAAAACGCGCGTCGCTATGCTGACGCCAATACCGTTCGGCTTCACGAATCACGTTCGAATTGAAGGCGCCCGCCAGTCCCTTGTCCGCGGTCATCAGGATCACGCCTGAGGGCGCGCCGGCTTTGCCGGCATTCATAAACGGATGATCGATGCCCGAAGAGGTCGCGATCAGGTCTTGCAGCATCTCGCTGAGCGCCTCGGCGTAGGGACGCGCCTGTTTCTGCGCCATTTCGGCACGGCGGATCTTGGCGGCCGCAACCTGCTTCATCGCCTTGGTGATCTGCTGCGTGTTCTTCAGAGACCTGATCCGTCCCCGAAGATCTTTTACCGATGCCATTAGAAGCTCTTGTTGAACTCCGCCAGCGCCGCATCGAGTTTTTGCTTCGTTTCGTCGGCGAGCTGTCCGCTCTGCGCGATCGCAGCGGTAATCTCCGGATGCTTGTCGTGCAGAAACGCTACGAAACCGCGCAGCCAATCCTGGAGACGCGGCGTGGGAATATCGTTGACGAACCCTTTGGTTGCTCCGTAGAGGATCGCGACTTGGTCTTCAACCGCCATCGGCTGATATTGCGGCTGCTTGAGCAGTTCGGTCAGTTTCTCACCGCGAAGCAGCTGCATCTGCGTCGATTTGTCGAGGTCGCTCGCAAGTTTTGCGAACGCCGCGAGATCGCGGTACTGCGCCAGCTCCAGCTTTAACTGTCCCGCCACGCTCTTCATCGCTTTGGTCAGCGCGGAGCTGCCGACGCGCGAGACCGAGAGCCCGATGTCGACAGCCGGCCTAATGCCTTGAAAGAAGAGTTCCGGCGTCAAGTAAATCTGACCGTCGGTAATCGAGATGACGTTGGTCGGAATGTACGCCGAAAAATCTCCGGCTTGCGTTTCGATGATCGGAAGCGCAGTCAGCGACCCGCCGCCCATCTCGTCGGAAAGTTTTGCCGCGCGTTCGAGCAGCCGCGAGTGAAGAAAGAAGACGTCGCCCGGATAGGCTTCGCGGCCCGGCGGACGGCGGAGCAGCAGCGACATTTCGCGATACGACTGCGCGTGCTTCGTCAAATCGTCATAGACGATCAGCACGTCTTTGTTTTGATACATTAATTCTTCGCCCATCGCGCAGCCCGCGAAAGGAGCTATCCAGCGCAGCGCGGCCGCGTCGGACGGTCCGACGGTGACGATGGTCGTGTACTCCATCGCGCCTTTTTGCTCGAGCAGCTGCGCCAGCGCAGCGACGGTCGACTTTTTCTGGCCGATCGCAACGTAGATGCAGAAGACGCCCTTGCCCTTCTGGTTGATGATCGTGTCGACGACGATAGCTGTTTTCCCGGTGCTGCGGTCGCCGATGATGAGCTCGCGTTGGCCGCGCCCGATCGGGATCAGCGCATCGATCGCGCGCACGCCCGTCTGCAGCGGCTGTTTGACCGGCTGGCGCTGCACGACGCTGGGCGCGACGTTTTCGATCGTGCGGAACTTGTTCGTTTCGATCGGCCCCTTGCCGTCGACCGGCTTGCCGAGCGGATCGACGACTCTTCCCAGCAGCGCTTCGCCGACCGGAACCGACGCGATTCGCCCAGTGCGCCGGACCTTGTCGCCTTCCTTAATCCCTTGGTCGGAGCCCATGATCACGACGCCGACGTTGTCCTCTTCTAAGTTCAGCGCGACGCCCTGCAGGCCGTTGGCGAATTCCACGAGTTCGGACGCTCGCACGCTGCGCAGTCCATAGACGCGCGCCAAGTTCGCACCGACCTCGATAACGGTGCCGACCTCGTCTTCTTGCACGCCCGCGGTAAACGTGGCGATCTGTTGTTTTAGAATACCGGCAATTTCGTCTGCGTTGATCATTCCTAATTCCTAGCGAAGAGAGTGCGAGCTAATTCTTGAAAGCGGCCTTCGACCGAGCCGTCGACGCGCCGGTCGCCCATGAGGATGCGCAGCCCGCCGATGAGGTCGGGCTGAACGATCTGCGTGACTTCGAACTTTTTCCCGTAGATGTTTTCGAGCTGCGATACGATGTCGCGCAGTTCGCCCGATTCAAGCGGTTTGGCCGACGTTATCGTGAGCGCGTTCACGCCGCGCGCCGCCATCTCCAGCGCGGCGTATTCGGCGACGATTTCGCGCAGCAAGGCTTCGCGCCGTTTGCGCACGAGCAGCAGCATCGTATGCAGCGCGACCGGGTGCGCCTTACCGTCGAAAGCGGCGACCAGCGTGCGCTCTTTTTCCTTGCGATCGACGACCGGAGACAAAAAGAAATTTAGCGCGCTCGCGTTATCGTCGATCGCGTCGCTGAGGATGCGCAGCTCCTTGCCGACCTGTTCGACCGCATTGGCTTCGGAGGCGAGTTGGAAGATCGCCGTCGCGTAGCGCCGCGCGAGCTTTTGATTGGCCATCAGCTGCCGCTCTCCAGGGATTGCACGAACGTATGGGCGAGCTTCTTGTCGGCGGCAGCGTCCATGCGGCGGACGGCCGTCTCGCGCGCCAGCCCGAGCGCCTTCTCGACCAGTTCGTCACGCAGCTGTCCGCGCGCCGCGCCGCGGGCGCGCGCAAGTTCTCCCTCGGCGTCACGCAAAGCGCGTTCGCCCGCTGCGCGAGCTTCGCGCAAGATCGCCTCGCGTTCCGCCGCTACGAACGCCGCATTGCAGTCCTTGATCGCCAGCGCGTCTTGCTGCGCCAGCCCGATATCGCCCTGCAGTCCTTCGAGTGCAGCTTTGGCTTCGTCGCGATGCCGTTCGGCTTCGTTAATGCGCGCATTTTGTGCGGCTTGGGCGGCCAGGACGGCCGGCTGAATGAATTTGACCCACATCCAGACGAGTACGCCCAAGAAGAGCACGGACGACGCGACTTGGCTCCACTCCGCGATCGCCACGTAGTTCATCGCGCGATCTCCGGTACTGCGCGCGCGAATATTTCGTTGGCCAATTCCTGGACCGTACGCGCCTGGTTCGAACGCGCGGCCTGAACTTCAGAATCGACGGTCTCGTGCGCCACGCGCACTTTTTCCGACGCTTGCTGCGCGAACTCAGTCGAAAGCCTCGCGCTTTCATTCGAAGCCTCGGCACGCGCCTGCGCTCCCAGCTGTTCGGCTTCGCGCCGCGCAGCCGCACGGATCGCCTCGGCTTGCGTACGCAGCGCGTTTCCTTCCGCCTGGTAACGCTCATAATCGCCGCTTACACTGTCGATGTACTCGCGGCGTTTGGCGATTGCGCGCGCGACGGGGCGCATGAAGACCACGTTCAAGATCGCGAAGAAGATCGCGAAGTTGAGCAGTTGGACGAAAATCGTCCCGTCGACCGAAAGGAAACTCATCCTCTTACGTTACTTCGCGAAGGCTCCGACGAGTGCCGGTACTTTGGCGACGACGAGAAGAATGTAGAACGCGAGCGCGATCGCGATGAACGGAACGGCTTCCAACACGCCCACGCCTAGGAACAGGAATGTGAAAATGTTCGAACGGGCCTCGGGCTGACGCGCGATCGCCTCGACGGCTTTGCTTGCGACGATGCCGTCGCCCACTGCCGAACCGAACGCTACGCCGGAAATGATGATTCCGAACGCGATCAGCGTCGTGCCGATGATAAAAGCTTGCGGATTCAAGGAGTTTCCTTTCTCAATGTTGCTCGGCAATCGCGAGCGAGAGATAAACGATTGCGAGCAGGGTGAATACGAACGCCTGCACAGTGCCGACGAAGAAATTGAAAAACTGAATGAAAAACGGCACGACCGCTACGGCGAGTGAGAGATTGACCGGGCCAAGCATGATTTTGGCGGTGATGATTGAGGCGATAATGATGAAGAGCAGTTCGCCGACGAAGATGTTGAAGAACAAGCGCGCCGCCAGCGTGATGGGACGGAGAATTTCGTCGATGATGTTGATGGGCAGCAGCACCGGGAAGGGCTGCAGCAAGTGCTTGAGATATCCGACGCCTTTTTTCCGGAACGCGACGATTTGGATAATCAAGAACACCATCAGCGCGTACGGCGCCACCGTATTGAGATCGGCCGTCGGCGACCCGCCGAACGGCAAGCCCAATACTTTGAACGGCAACACGCCGAACTGGTTGAGCATAAAAATGAAGATGAAGAGCGCGATGAAAAACGGTACGAACGGTTCGCCCGCTTTTCCGAGCACGCCGTTCGCGAGATCCGCGATGTAGTTGATGATGCCTTCGATCACGGTTTGCCGTCGCGATACCCGGGCTGAGCGGTAACTCGCTCCAACCCACGCAAAAAAGAGCAAAGCCACGGCCATAACGAGCCATGTCGTCATAATCGTGTCGGCGTGAACGGAACCGAGAACCGGCCACGTCCACGAGATGTGCTCTCCTATGTTTTCGTGCAACTATTCGATCTTTCGTGCGTAAGCGCGTTTGAGCAAGACTGCGTATATCCCGAACGGCGTGAAGAACCCGATGAAGTACCACGCCAACGTCCACAGAGAAGGAAACCGGAGCGCCAGGGCCACCGGAACTATACCGAATAGGCACAGGCGCAGAAAACTACTTAAGACGAACGCCGGGATGCTGCGCCGGTCGAGCAACCTTTCGTTGCCGAGCATCGATAGGAGCGCGTTGGCGATCCCGGCGGCGCCCCCGGCCAGCAGGACGACCGCGAAGCTGACGTTCCAAGCGGACAGTACCGCCGCAGCGACGGCGACCACGAAGAGCGTGCCAAGCGCCATCGACCGCTTGAGCCCGCGGTACAATTCCATAGCAGGGCTTTCCTTCAAGAAATGTTCGTTTGCACCAGCAGACGGAATGCGGTATATCCACCCAGAGCGACGCCGGCGAAAAGGCCGGCGACCGCAAAATATTCCGTGTGCCGCGCGTGATCTAGCCAGACGCCGATCAGCAACCCGCCGACAGCTGCCCCCGTAAAGGCCGAACCCGCCGCCACGACCGCCGTAGCGCCTTTCACTCCGTGAGACCGCCCTCAAACGGCGCCGGGTAGTCGCCGCTGCGTAAACGTGCGAGCAGCCAAGCCGCGACCCGCTCGGAAGCGTGTCCGTCACCGTATGGATTGTGCGCGTGCGACATTTGTTCGTAAGCCTCACCGCCGGAAAGCAAGCGTGCCGCGGCCGCGATGATTTTTGCGCGATCGTGTCCGACGAGTTCCAGCGTTCCGGCGAGGACGCCCTCGGGGCGTTCCGTTTCCTCACGCATGACGAGCACGGGCTTGCCCAGACAGGGCGCTTCTTCTTGCAGTCCGCCGCTGTCGGTCAGCACGAACGTGCAGTCGCGCACCGCCGCGACCATGCGCGCGTAATCCATCGGCTCGACGAGCACGACGCCCGGTTCGTTCCCGAGCACTTCATAAGCGATCGGACGGACGCGCGGCGACGGATGTACCGGCCAAAAAATCTGCGGACGCTGCGGCATGCGCGCGATCGCGAGCATGGCCTCGCACATTTCACGCATGTGTGCGTGATTCTCGCGGCGGTGCGCAGTCACAACGATGATCGGACGCTGCGCGTCGATGCGATCCCACCCGGGGGGCTGCGGCAAATCTTCGCGGGAGGCAGTGAGCAAAAACGCGTCGATCACCGTGTTGCCGGTCACGATGATATTTTCTTTCGGAACATTTTCGCCGAGCAGATGTTCGCGCGAGAGCTGGGTCGGAGCGAAGTGATACGACGAAATCGTGCCTGTTATGCGCCGGTTCATCTCTTCGGGAAACGGCAGCGAGGGATCGCTCGTGCGAAGTCCGGCCTCGACGTGGCCGACCGGGATTTGCTGGTAGAACGCTGCCAGCGCCGCCGCGGTGCTCGTAGTCGTATCGCCGTGCACCAGCGCGACGTCCGGACGGATTTCTTCGAAAACTTTCTCCATGCCGATGAGAACGCGCGTCGTGATCTCGGTGAGCGTTTGATCTTCGGTCATGATGTCGAGATCGTGATCGGGCCGGATCGCGAAGAGCGCGAGCAAGTCGTCGAGCATCTCGCGGTGCTGCGCGCTGACGCACACGATACACTCGACGTGCGGGTGGCGCTGCAGCTCCGCTACAACAGGGGCCATCTTGATCGTGTCCGGGCGCGTGCCGAAGATCGCCATAACGCGCAGCGGTTTGGTTTCGCTCATGCCAAATAGAGAGCGGCCGCGCCAAGCAAAATGCAAATCGCGTAGATCAGCAGCACCGCTTGACGCGCGTTGAGTCCGAACCGGAAAACGAGCAGGTGATGGAAGTGCCCCAGATCGCCTTCGCTGATTCGTTTTCCCGAGCGCGCCCGCCGGAAAATCGCCGCAGCCGTATCAACGATCGGCAGCGCCAGCACGATCATCGGCGCGATCAAACCGACCGCAATGGCCGTCTTGCTCGTACCGATGATTGAAACGGTCGCGAAAACGTAGCCGATGAAGTGCGAGCCGCTGTCTCCCAAGATGATGCGGGCCGGCGCGAAATTATAGGGCAGAAAGCCGAGCGCTCCGCCGGCCAGTGCGATCAAGACCAGCGCGACGATTGGATCCCTCGTGAACGCGATCGCGAACAAAAAAATCGACGAGATCGCCGTAAAGCCGGAGAGCAAGCCGTCCAATCCGTCGATGAAGTTGATGGCGTTGATCATGCCGGTGTACCATAGCAGCGTCAGCGGATAGCTGACCCACCACGGAAAGTAGATGAAGTCGCTGGGGTCGTGCGAGAGCGGCCGGTGGATGTAGTCGATGTGAAAACCATACGCCATGGAGATCAGGGCGACCGCGATCTGGGCGACGAGTTTATATTTAGGGCGCAGTCCCATGATGTCGTCCCACAAGCCGACGCACATAATCAGCATGCTGCCGAAGAGCAGGCCGATCAGGTTGTGGGCGGCAGCCAGTTGGTCGTGCGGCGGAAGAAACCCGCGCGCGTTCGAGAGCGCGAAGCCGAGCACCACGAAGAGCGCGAACGCGAAACCGAAGAAGACTGCAACGCCGCCGATGCGCGGCTTGGGCTCTTCGTGCATGCGGCGATCGTCGGTGACGTCGAACATGCCGACGCGATGCGCCAGCCGCAGGATCAGCGGCGTGGTGAGAAGTGCCGCGGCCAACGCGATCGCAAAACCCGCTATATAAAGGTAGTTCGCCGTCACGTGCCGGCCTGTTCGATAACGACTTCCGCCTCGCGCAGCAGCGCTTCGGCAACCGGATCGGCGTAAGGCGTCTGATAGACCAGCCGGCGCACGCCCGCGCTGATGAAGAGTTTGGTGCAGTTCACGCAAGGCTGATGCGTGCAGTAGGCGGTGGATTTCGAGAGGGTCACGCCATGCAGCGCGCCCTGGACGATGGCATTTGCTTCCGCGTGCGTCGCGCGCTGGCAGTGATCGTTCACGACGATGCAGCCCGCATCGGAGCAGTGCGCCACGCCGGGCGACGAGCCGTTATAGCCGGTCGTGAGGATGCGGTGATCGCGCACGAGCACGCAGCCGACGGACGCCCGCGGGCACGTTGCCCGCGTCGCGACGGTCTGGGCGATCTGCATGAAGTAGTCATCCCACCCGGGACGCACGCTATTTTCGCGACCTGTGCGAAACCGGGACGGAGCTGGTGCTGCCGAACATGCGGTCGCCCGCGTCTCCCAGTCCCGGCACGATGTAAGCATGTTCGTTCAAGCGCTCGTCGAGCGCCGCCGTGACTATGCGCACGCTGGGATGCGCGGCTTGGATCGTTTTGACGCCCTCCGGCGCGGCGATCAAGCTGACGAACGTCATGTCCCGCGCGCCGCGCGACGCGAGCGCCTCCAGCGCTGCGGCGCCGGAATTCCCCGTTGCCAGCATGGGATCTAACAGAAAGACCCTGCGTTCAGCCAAGTCGTCCGGAACGTTCGCATAATAGGCAACGGGCTGAAGCGAGTCGGGATCGCGATAGAATCCGAGGTGGGCGACGACGGCGTCGTCGATGACGTCGAGAAATCCGGGAAGCAGCCCCAAACCGGCGCGCAAGATCGGCGCCACGACGGGACACGTTGCTATGCGCTTCGCGGTCATCTCGGTCAGCGGCGTCATCACGCGTTCGTCACGCAGCGGCAAGTCTCGCGTCGCTTCGTATGCGAGAAAGGCGCCGAGTTCTTCCATGAGCTTGCGAAAGACCGGTGTCGGCGTATCGCGATCGCGCAACCGCGCGAGCCGGTCGGCAACGGCCGGGTGGTTGACGACGAGCAGAGAATCTGGTGCGCCGGTCATATGCTTACGGGACGCTGAAACGGCCCGTGAGTTCGCGCACGCGTCCGCGCAGCGCGTCGATTTTAGCGCGCGTGCCGATATCGTCGAGCCCTTCGCAGATGATACGCGCGACTTCGCGGCATTCGTCTTCGCCGAACCCCCGCGTCGTTATCGCGGGCGTGCCGATGCGGATTCCGCTGGCCACGAACGGCTTCTGCTGATCGTAGGGAATTGCGTTCTTGTTGACGGTGATGCTGATGCCGTCCAGATATTCCTCAGCGGCCTTCCCGGTGAGTCCGCGGACCGAAACGTCGACGAGCATCAGATGCGTATCGGTTCCGCCGCCGACCAGCCGTAAGCCATTGCGCGCAAATTCGTCGGCCATCGCGCGCGCGTTGCGCACGACGTTGCGTTGGTAGGCCGTAAATTCGGGTTTGAGCGCTTCGCCGAAGGCGACAGCTTTGGCGGCGATCATGTGCATGAACGGTCCGCCTTGAATCCCGGGGAAAACCGACTTGTCGAGCGGCTGCGCCCATTGTTCTTTGCAAAGGATCAGGCCGCCGCGCGGACCGCGCAGCGTCTTGTGCGTAGTCGACGTGACGAAATCGGCAACCGGCACGGGCGACGGATGCAGCCCCGCCGCGACTAAACCTGCGATGTGCGCCATGTCGACCATCAGCGGCGCGCCGATTTCGTCGGCGATCTCGCGGAACTGGGCGTACTCCATTGTTCGCGGGTACGCGCTGGCGCCCGCGATGATCATCTTCGGTTTGTGTTCGCGCGCGAGTCTGCGCACTTCGTCAAAATCGATCAGCTCCGTGTCTTTACGCACGCCGTACGCAAACGCGCTGTAAAGTTTGCCGCTGAAACTGACCTTTGTGCCATGCGTCAAGTGGCCGCCGTGCGCGAGCGACATGCCGAGGACCGGATCGCCCGGTTTCAGCACCGTCATGAACACGGCCATGTTCGCCTGCGCGCCGGCATGAGCTTGCACGTTGGCATGATCGGCTCCGAAGAGTTGCTTCAAGCGGTCGATCGCGAGATTCTCCGCGATGTCCACGAACTCGCAGCCGCCGTAATAGCGTTTGCCCGGATAGCCCTCGGCGTATTTGTCGGTCATGACCGAGCCCATCGCCTCGCGCACGGCTTTGCTCGAGTAGTTTTCCGACGCGATCAGCTCGAGATTCTGACGCTGCCGCGCTTCCTCACCGGCGATTGCCGCAAAGAGTTCCGGATCTTGCGCTTCGATAAGGCTGCCCGAGCTGGCGATCAAAGCGCAGCGTCTCCGCGCAGCAGCTTGCTCAACACCCAAATCGCAAAGGCGGCCATCATTGCGCCCAGGGCCCACGCCACAATGTTATTGCCTTGACCGCGCACGGCAGCGTAGATGTCCCACGCGCAGATGACGACCGCTACCGCGAAGATGATCCACAAGCCGGTACGCGAGCGCGTCACGATGTCGCTCCCAGCAGCTCGCGCGGCGTCTGCGCATCCGTCACGTTTCCGGCTTCGATTGCCTTGAGCGTGCGCGCACGCTGGGCGTCGCTGTACTCGAAGAGCTGCTCGACGCGGTGCGCGTGACGTCCGCCGTCGAACATCGTCGTCAGGAATATCAGGACGCACCGCTCGATCATCTCCCAACCGGTGAGACGCTCCGAAAGTGCCAGCACGTTGGCGTCGTTATGCCGGCGCGCGAGCTCCGTTGCGAGCGGTTCGAAAACCGCGGCACAGCGTATCCCGGGTACTTTGTTGGCCGCCATTGAGATCCCGATGCTCGACCCGCAGACCAGTATTCCGCGCTCGGCTTGTCCCGACGCGACGGCTTCCCCGACCGCGTAACCATACTGTGGGTAATCGACCGGCGTGTCGTCGTGCGTTCCGAAATCTAAAATGGTGTGACCGGCGTCGCGCAACGCGAGCGCGATGCGATCCTTGTATTCGAAACCGGCGTGATCGGCTGCAACGGCGATATTCACAAGGGGTACCTTCCAATATGCGGTCGAAACGAGCGCGCCTATGAAGCTGGCTTGCTCGAGCACGGCTTTCGACGTTCAGTTGCGCAGCGGCGATCTCACCCAACTCGAATGGATCGATGCATGCGCGCGGGAGCTCGCAGCCGACGGCGTCGTTTTTGACGTGCGGCATTTTCCGCGCACCGACACGGACTACCTCGCCCAGGTCAAAAAGATGTCCGCCGACCTGGGGCTGACCGTGGCGGCGCTTAGGCACGACGGCTTTTTCACGGCCGGCGCCGCGCATATCGAGCAAGCGCTCGAGATGGCGCTCGCGCTCGGATCGCCGCTCCTGGCCGCACCGCTTCCCCCCACGACCGCAGCGGCATGGGACTCCGTACTGGAGACGCTGGGCGAAGCGGCGTCGCTGGCAAAACGCCACAACGTCACGATCGCGCTACGTAACCAGCCGCATTCTTTTGCCGCGGGTGCGCACGACATGAAGCGCGTTGTGAAAGAAACCGATTCGGCGTGGCTGCGTTATGGGCCGGAGTTCGAAACGCTCGAAGAAGGAAGCGATCGGCGCGAACTCATTCCGAAGACCGTTTTGGTTTGGCACGATGTAGCGGCCGGTGAAGAGAGTTTGCGCGCGTTGTTAAAAGATTACCGCGGATTCGTGGCGCTGGATGCGGCACAGGGCGACGCTACGGTGCAGACGATAAAAGAAGCGGTCGACCGCATATGGCGTCTGTCGTATAAGGTGTGAACCTGCTTTCTCGCAGGTGGGTGCGGCCCGGGCGCCGGTGCGGCAGCCGTTGAAGGCCACTACGCCGTCGTATCCGGAGCTGATGCTCCCTAGGTACTATCGTTGGCCCAGCACCTGCAATACGTTGCGCGCCATGCGCAGTCGACGGCCTTCACTGTACCACAAGGCCTTGCTAAAAGCATCCAAGCGCGTGAACGACCGGCATGGCAATCGCAATCCCCTCACGGGCCCGCTCGGATTTCGAGCTCGCTAGGGCGTATTTGATCCGCGACGGCGGCGAGCGCAGTCTCTTGCGACGCTTGGAGTCATCCGCGCGGACGTTTCATCTGACGATCGATCGCCACGGCGACGATCACTTCGATCCGGCCACGGACACCATAGCGTGGGATCCGTACAGTGCATTGCGCACCACACGTGGCGGCAGACAGTCACCCGCCCTCGGCCTGGCACACGAAATCGCGCACGCCGTGGAATCGCCACGCCGGGAAGCCGAGCTGAGCTCGCGTTTGCGCGCACGCTACGACAACGACGAAGAGGCTCGCGTCATTCGCGGGAGCGAGCGGCATGCGGCGCGCGTATTAGGCGAAGGCATCCGTTTCGATCATCGCGGAAGCCTGTACCGGGTCAGCACGCCGGTTTCGCGGTAACGCTGAGGGGGCAGAAGTCACCATGAGGTTCCTTTATGAACGAAACAAAAAACGACGACCTTGAAAAAACCGCCGACGGCGACCCGCTGGTCGATCGCGGCAGCGCGGATTCGGCCAACGATACGGTCACCGATCCGCAAGAGGACGGCGATGACGAGCAAGAGGACGACGGCGAAGACGAAGAGGACGAGGAAGACCTAGGCCTCTAGGGGCTGGAACCGCCTGCGAGAACGAAGCAGTGCGACATGTCCGCGCTCTTCCTCTCCACCTCGACCCTCGAACTGCCGCTGGTCCATCCGTTTACGATCGCGCGCGGCAGCGCGCAATCCGCGCGCACCGTCTTGCTTCGCTTGTCTTGGAACGGCCTGGAAGGGCTGGGAGAAACGGCGCCGATCGCGCGCTACCACGAGTCGGCCGAATCCGTGACGGCATACTTTGCCGGGCACGCGCCGCGCGGCGACGATCCCTATCTGCTCGACGACTTGCTCTCCGAAGAGATCCCGGCCGCGGCGCGCTGCGGGCTGGACGTCGCGTTGCACGATCTGATTGGCAAAGATTGCGGCCAGCCGCTTTACCGCTTGCTCGGGCTGAATCCGGCCGAAACCCCGCTGACGTCATTTACGGTCGGCATCGGCAATCCGGAAACAACGCTGCGCAAGGTCGCGGAGCTCGGAAGCCATCCGGTGATGAAAGTGAAACTCGGCGCCGGCACGCGCGCGAGTCAAATAGAAACCATCGAATCGATCCGTTCCGCGTACTCCGGCACGATCCGCATCGATGCGAACGAGGGCTGGGATGCGCAAGAAGCTGCCGCGATTCTGCGCGAACTCGAGCGTTTCGAGATCGAGTTCTGCGAGCAACCTATTCCGGCGGGCCATCCCGAGCAGTTACGCTACGTCCGCGAGCACTCCCCGATTCCGATTGTTACGGATGAAGATTCGCGCACCGCGGACGATCTGCCGGCGCTCATCGGCTGTGTCGACGGCGTCAACGTCAAGCTCGTAAAGACTGGTGGCATTCGCGGCGCCCTCAAAATGATCCACGCCGCGCGCGCGCTGAAATTCAAAATCATGATCGGCTGCATGGTGGAGAGCCAGATCTTGGCAACCGCCGCCGCGCAGCTTTCCCCGCTGGCGGATTGGGCGGATATCGACGGCCCGTTTCTCACCAAAGACGATCCATTCGTGGGGATCACGTATGACCGCGGAAAGATTGTGCTACCTGACGGCCCCGGTTTGGGCGTGCGCGAGAAGACCGTTGCGTAGATATGCGATTCTCGCGCCCGGACAGTTTACGGACAACGCGAAAACTGCGCACGGCGTCATCGGGTACTCGAATGATGAAACGGTCGCGGTGGTCGACCCGTCGTGCGCGGGCCGGACGGTGCACGACGTCGTGCCCTATCTCGCAAGCTCCGCGCCGATCGTCACCAGCGTGGCAGACGCGTTTCCGTACAAGCCGACGTCGCTCTTAATCGGCACGGCTCCCAAGGGCGGAAAGCTTCCGCCGGAGTGGCGCGCCCAGATTCTCACCGCGATTGCAGGCGGACTGGGGATCGTCAGCGGTCTGCATGACATGCTCGGCGACGATCCGGAGTTCGCTGCTGCGGCACATCGGCACAACGTCGCGATTTGGGACGTGCGTAAACCGCCGGAGGTGCCGCTCTTTAGCGGATCGGCCTACGACGTGAAGGCTCCGGTTTTGCTCGCGGTCGGAAACGACTGCGCCGTCGGGAAGATGACGGTTATGCTGGAGCTTGCGCGCGCGGCGAGCGACATGGGATCGAACGCGAAATTCGTACCCACCGGACAGACCGGCATCATGATCGCCGGCTGGGGCATCGCGGTCGATCGCGTGATCTCGGACTTTGCAACGGGAGCGAGCGAGCAGCTCGTGCTCGAAGCGGCGCAGCGAAATCCCGAATACATTTTGGTTGAGGGTCAGGGCGCGATCAATCATCCGGCCTACGCGCCGGTCACGCTGGCACTGCTTTTCGGTTGCGCTCCCGACGCATTACTGCTCGTCGCCGACGTCAAGAGAACGAGCATGGAAAACTACGGAACGCCGGTGCTGTCGTACGCACGACTCGTCGCCATTCATGAGGAGCTCTGCGCAACGGTAAAGCCCGCCGGCGTTGTGGGCATCGCCCTCAACACGTTCGGTCTGGATGAAAGCGCGGCCATAGCAGAAATCGCTCGGGCGCGCGCAGAAACTTCGCTCCCCACAGATGACGTCGTCCGCAACGGTGCGGCGCGTCTGTGGAGGGAAATCGCGCCGAAGCTCGTCAAACGCCACCCTCTCTCCGTAAAGGTCGTCGCATGAAACTCAAGCTTACTGCCGCGCTCCTTACAACCGCTCTCGTCTTGAGCGCCTGCACGAAAACCGGAACGACGAAGGTGGGCGGACACAACCCGTGGACAATCCCGGGCGAAGTCCGCGTTGGAAACTCCGACGAACCCGATGGACTCAACCCGATGTTCGCGCACACCGATGCGAGCAACCAAGTCGACGGTTTGATCCTCGCGTCGATTTTGAAGTACGACGACAACGGCAACTTCATCCCCGACTTGGCAACCGAAGTGCCTAGCTACGCCAACGGCGGCTTGAGCAAAGATGGGAAAACCATCACGATTCATTTGCGCCAGGGACTGCGCTGGTCCGACGGCGCGCCGCTCACGTCAAAAGATTGGATGTTCACGTACTCCGCGGTGCGCAATCCCCGCAACAACGTCAAGACGCTCTTCGGGTGGGACGACATCGCCTCTGCGAATGCACCCGACAACACGACCATCGTCGTTCACCTCAAACAGCCCAACTCGACGATCATGGGATTGTTCGCAGTTGACGGCGCCGCCTATCCGCCGCTGCCCGCCCACATTCTCGCGAGCCTGCCGGACATCAACCGCGCGCCCTTCAACGGCAAGCCGATCTCAAGCGGCCCGTTCATCCTGCAGCAATGGAACCACGGTTCGTCGCTCATCTTCCTTCCCAATCCGTATTACTATCGCGGGCCGCCGCACCTAAAGAAAATCGTTTGGAAGGTGATTCCGAACACCAGCACGCTCTTCAACGAACTGCAAACGCACGACGTCGACGTGCTGATCGGCGTCAACGAAAACGATATCGGACGCCTGCCGCAGCTTCCGGGGATTACCGTTATTCAGAAACTGATCGCCAATTGGCGTCACATGGAATTCAACTTGCAAAATCCCATCCTGGCCGACCAGCGCGTGCGCCTGGCAATCGCGCAGGGCGTGGATTGGAAGCGAATCAACGATACGAGCTACCACGGCTATAACCAACTCGCGGCCAGCGACGTCTTTCCGCTCTCGTGGGCCGCGCCCAACATCCCGCTTTACCCCTACGATCCCAACGGCGCCAAGAAGCTGCTCGCCCAGGCCGGCTGGACAATGGGCTCCGACGGATGGCTGCATAAGGGATCGCAACCGCTACAGCTCACGATTTCGACCGGAACCAACAAACAAGAAAATATCGAAGCTGAAGTGCAGGTGCAGAGCCAGTTAAAACCGCTTGGCGTCAACTTGCAGATCCGCAACTATCCGGTCAACGTATTGTTTGCGCCGACCGGGCCGCTCTATACCGGCAAGTACGATATTTCATGGACGGTCTCGATTAACGCACCCGATCCCGACAACTCCGGCCTCTGGAACAGCAAATATGCACCGCCGCACGGCGGCAACACGTCGCACCTGAGCGACCCAATTGTGGACCGCACGTCAACGCAAGCGTTGCTCACGTTCGATCATGCGGTGCGCAAAAAACTCTACCAGCAAGAAGAGGAGCGCATTCATCAGCTCGTGCCGAGCGTTTTCTTCTACTGGGAGAACGAGTACACGGCAGCCAACAGCGACATGAAGAATCTCAAGCCGGCGGCGTTTGTCCAAGACACCTGGAACGCTTGGGACTGGCAGATATAGCGCTCGCAGCTGCATACGCCGCGAACGAAAGTGCGCGGCTGACGTTCGAACCCGCGCGCGAAGGCGTGCTGAGCTGGAACACGTTCGCCGATCGCGGAACCATCGAGTTTCGACTTCTCCGCGCGCACGCGCCGGCCACGCAGTGGCTCCCGCACGCGCAATGGACGACGGACGGACGCAAGTCTTTCAGCACGGAGCATGCCGACGTGACCGTTGAGGTCGACGTGATTCGCAGCGCCCAGCCCTTCGACGGCATCGATGTTCGCGCGCTCGGCGTCGAGTTTAACGCACTATACTTTGCGACGCCCGAACAAACCGCGCCGTCGCTGCCGTACGCGGCGCCGGCCCGCATACTTGACGTTCCGGCGCGATCGCAGTATGGCGAGCACGGCGAGCGCGGCTGGTGCAGTCCGACGGCGCTCTCGATGCTCAACGCCTATTACGGTTTGGATTTCGATTCCGCGACAACCGCGCGTGCCGTTTTCGATCGCGCGTACAACGGCACTGGCAACTGGTCGTTCAACGTCGCGTTCAGCGGGAGCTTGGGCCTGCGCGCCGCCGTGGTGTACTTGCGCAACCTCGACCAAGCCGCGCGATTCATTGAAGCCGGGATCCCGATCGCCATTTCGTACAGCTGGAAAGGCGATGAATTGCCGGGCGCGCCGCTCGAACATTCCGACGGTCACCTTTGCGTGCTGTGCGGCTTTACCGCGAGCGGCGACTGCGCGATGAACGATCCGGCCGATCCTAACGTCCGGGTCGTCTATTCGCGAGGCGCGATTGAAAAGATTTGGCAGCGCAACAACGGCGCCGCCTATGCTGTCGCGCCGGCCGGCCTCGATTTCGTTTCCATCGTCAACTCGTAATGCAGCCGCACGATCGCCTCGACAGCGGCTCTGCCAGCAATGCGCCGTTGCAGATCGCGCTGATCGAACCCGAGATTCCGCCCAACACCGGCAACGTTGCGCGTCTCTGCGCGGCCACCGGCTGCGCATTGCACTTGATCGAACCGCTCGGATTTAGCATCGACGACCGCGAGCTCAAGCGCGCGGGCCTCGACTACTGGGAGCACGTCGGCATAACGCTGCACGCAAGCCTCGATGCGTTCCTGGGTGCGACGACCGGTTCGCGACGCTGGTATTTTTCGACGCGAGCTTCGTTGCCCTACACGCAGGCCGACTTTCGCACCGGCGACATTCTGGTCTTCGGAAAAGAAACCAAAGGTTTGCCGGACGAACTGCTGGCGCGCGATCCCGATCGCTGCCTGCGTTTACCGATGCGGCCGGGAACCGTACGCAGCCTCAATTTATCGACGGCCGTCGGCGTAGTAACGTATGCGGCGCTCGCGCAGTTAGCGTTTCCGGGCATGCAATGAGCGCGACAACTTTGAATGCCCTCCACCGCGAGGTCGTCGCATGCACGAAGTGCCGTGAGCTGCGACGCTACTGCACGCAGGTCGCCACGGAAAAGAAACGCGCGTATCGCGATCTCACCTACTGGGGAAAACCTGTTCCGGGCTTCGGCGACCCGCACGCGCACGTCTTGCTCGTGGGCCTCGCACCCGGTGCGCACGGCAGCAATCGCACCGGCCGGCCCTTCACGGGCGACGCGTCGGGCGACTTTCTCTATCCGGCGCTGCATCGCGCCGGCTTTGCCAATCAAGCGTCGGCTTTACATGTCGCCGACGGCCTGAAGCTGAACGACGCCTACATCACCGCGGCACTGCGTTGCGCTCCGCCGCAAAACAAACCAACGCCCGCGCAGCTGCGCAAGTGCTTTCCATACCTCGTACGCGAGTTCGAAGCGCTCGATCGCCTGCGCGTCGTGATTGGCCTCGGCGCAATCGGAACGAAAGCCGCGATCGAAGCGCTCGAGGCCGCCGGCTATTCGCTTTCGACCAAAGGCTGGCGCTTCGGCCACGGCGCCGAGCTGACCGCAACCAAAGGCAGGCGCACCGTCACGCTGATCTCGTCATTTCATCCGAGCCGTCAAAATACGAACACGGGCAAACTCACCCGCCCGATGTTCGATGCAATTTTTACGCGCGCGCGAAAACTGCTAACGGGGTAGTTCGGAAGGCGGCAGATGCTGCCCGGAAATTTGCAACTTTTTCGAACTCGACAGGATGTCGACTTCAAAACTTCGTTTTCTCGAAAAAGTGCGTAAGTAGCAAAATTACACGGACGTTTTTTCGCCAGCGGTTTCCGGGCGGCGCCTTGCGCCTCCGACCTATTGTTGCGGTGGTGTAACCAAGCGCAGTGAAAGATCGCTCACGAGCTGATCGGGCACCGGTGAGGGGGCATCCATCATGACGTCGCGCATCAGCTGGTTCTTCGGAAACGCGATCACGTCGCGGATGTTTGATTCGCCGCACGCGATCATGACGATGCGATCGATACCGAGCGCCATGCCTCCGTGAGGCGGCGCACCGTAGTCGAGCGCGCGCAAGAAGAAACCGAAACGATCGTTGACCTGCTCTTCCGTCAGGCCGAGCATAGCGAAGATCTTGCGTTGGAAGTCGGCTTTGTGGATACGGATCGATCCGCTTCCAAGCTCGAAGCCGTTGAGGACCATGTCGTAGTGTTGCGCGCGCATGCGCAGCGGATCCGAGTCGAGCAGCGACCACTGATCGTCCGCCGGCGCGGTGAACGGATGATGCGCCGGGCCGGGTTTGCCGGTCGCCTCATCCAGTTCAAACAGCGGAAAATCCGTGACCCAGGCAAACGCGAACGTTTTCGGGTCACGCAACCCGGCTCGATCGCCCACGACGTTGCGCATCTTTCCGGCCGCGCCCAGCGCGGCTGCGGTGGCATCGGCGAAGATCAAGATCGCGTCGCCCGTTTCTGCTTGCGCGCGCTCACGCAATTGCGCAGCGGCGTTCTCGTCGATGAACTTCGATGCGGAGCTCTTCACGCCGTCGGCACCCAGTGCGACCCACACCATGCCTTTCGCACCGTTTTGCTTGGCCGTTTCGACGAGCACGTCGAAGTCGCGGCGCGAAAGCGCGGCGCCGCCGGGATAGCGCAGCGCGACAATCGCGCCGTTCGAATCGATGACGGATTTGAAGATCGCGAAATCCGTTTGAGCGAAGACGTCGTTCACGCGCCGTAATTGCAGACCGAAGCGCAGATCGGGCTTGTCGCTTCCGTAGGTTTCCATCGCTTGCGCGTGCGTCAGCCGGGGGAACGGTGGCAGCTCGACGCCGAGCGCCTCGCGCCAGACATGGCGCATGCATGACTCCATGATCTCGATCACTTCTTCTTGCGTGCAGAACGACAACTCGACGTCGAGCTGTGTGAATTCGGTCTGCCGGTCGGCGCGCGAATCCTCATCACGCATGCAGCGAGCGATCTGCATGTACCGGCCGAAGCCGGCAATCATCAAGAGCTGCTTCAGAAGTTGCGGCGACTGCGGCAAAGCGTAAAACGAGCCGGGGTGCAAACGGCTGGGCACCAAGAAGTCACGCGCGCCTTCAGGCGTCGACTTGATCAAAATTGGCGTCTCGATCTCCAGGAAGCCGCGCTCGTCGAAAAAATCGCGCATCGCTTTGATGATCTTGTGACGCAAAGCGATGTTGCGCTGGAGCGGGCCGCGGCGCAGATCGAGATAGCGGTACTGCATGCGCAGGTTCTCGTCGACGTCGTCGTCCTTGTTGATTTGGAACGGCGGCACCGCGGAACGGTTGATGACGTCGAGCTCGCCGACCGCGACCTCGATCTCGCCGGTCGGCAATTTCGCGTTCTCGGTACCGGCCGGCCGGCGGCGGACCGTGCCGCGTACCCGGATGACGTCTTCGTGGCGCAGGCGCTCGGCCTCGCTGAAGTTGGCCCGTTGCGGATCGAAGACGATCTGCGTGATGCCGTCGCGGTCGCGCAGGTCGGCAAAGATCAAGCCGCCGTGATCGCGCCGGACGTTCACCCAACCCGCCAGTTCGACGACGGCCTTTTCATCGCTCGCGCGCAACGCGCCGCAAGAATATTTCATAATGCGCTTTTGATTCCGGAGACGTAATAGTACTGCTGGATGAGGCTGCGCGCAAACTTCGAGGTCCCGGCGCGCTTGTCGAAGTATCCCAAGAGCCACGGCATCTTGGTCATTGCCGAGTGCAGTCCCAGGGAAACCGGGGTCATGCCGAGGTTGGCCATCACCGCGAAATCGGGATGCTTGCGGTAAAAACGCACGGTCGAGCGGCCGGCCAGCTTCATCTTCTCGACCTGGTCCTCGTGGCCGATGTCCTGCCAATGATAATTCACCGCGCGCGGTTCGTAGAGAATCGTAAGGCCGGCTTTTTGCAAGCGATAACCGAGCTCCAAGTCCTCGTGACCGTATCCGGTGAACGATTCGTCGAAGCAGCCGACGCGCAGCAGATCGTCGCGCCGGACCGACGCGTTGCCGGTCAAGAAGTACAGCCAGCTTAACCGCTTGCGGCCCGGCGGATGCAGCGCACCGCGCTTTTCGGGGTGATCGCGTTTCTCTTCGTACACTTGGAACGATCGCACTTGCACTTCGAGGCCGACTACGGCAATGTGGCGTTCCTTGCGATGATGTCCGAGATGGCGTGAGAGTAAATCGGGCGACGCGATGATATCGGAATCGTTGAAGAGCACGACGGATCCGCGCGCGCGCTCGATGCCGGCGTTACGCGCCATGGCCCGCCCGGAGTATGCGCCTGGAACGTGCTCGACGTTGGGATGACGTTCGCGCATACGCGCTAGATACTCGGCGGTGCCGTCGTTGGAGTTGGAGTCGCAGACGAGCACCTCGAAGCTCTCGGGCGAAAGATCTTGTGCGAGCAACGACGGGATGACATGACGCAGCGTCTCGATCCGGTTATATGTCGGCACGACGACGGAAATCTCAGGCATGCGCACCGAGCAGTTTCTCGACACCTTGCAGCACGTCACTGCGCAGCTGCGCGAGCGATTCCGGATCTTCGTAGCGAGGCTTGCGCACGAGCACGCTCGGCACTTTGTATGGCGCCCATTCTTGTGAGTTCAAGTGGAAGTAGCGGTGTTCGAAAACGACGAGCGTCGGCCTGCGCATAGCGCTTGCGACGTGCGTCGCGCCCGTATCAACCGTCACCACTACGCGGGCCCGTTCGAAAACCGCGGCCCAGCAATGAAACGGCAGCCCGCCGAGCACGATGTCGGCCGCACGCGTTTCCGCGATCGCCGCGACGTAGCGGTCGCAGTCGGGCGCGTACGTCACCACGATCGGAAGATCGAAGCGGTGCAAATCTGCGAGCAGCTGCATGGTGGATTCGAGCGTACTGCCATCGTGAAACCATCGCCTTCCCAAATGAAAGACAATGGGATCCTCCGGGATAAACGCGACCGCCGCGCGATCTTCATCCGTGACGTCCAACCGCAGAGATTCGACGCGCTGTTTCGCGCCGGCCCGCGCCACTAGGTCGAGCAGCTGATCGACTTCGTGGCGCACGTGACGGCCCGGATCCCGCTCGCACAACTGCGGGTCGGCTTCTGAGGTCATTAACAGGTTGACGAACCGGCGCAGCGTCAAACGCAGCAGGTACCGCCGTTCGTACGTGTATCCCACACGCGTCCGGGCATGCGTTCCGCCAACGATCGCAAGGTCCGACGCGCGCGGCGCAAGGGCGATAGCGAGATCTGTGCGGCCTTGAAAGGTTGCGCCGAATACTCCAGGCCGCGCGCCGCTGGGAAAGTCGACCAGTTCGTCGACGTCGGTATTTCTCTCCATAGCGACGCGATTGTACGAGCTGCAGACCAACGTCACGTGAGCTTCGGGGAACGACGCGCGCACAGTTGCGATCGCGGGCGTCGAAAGGATCAGATCGCCGATCCGGTCGGTACGAACGAGCACGATCCGCTTCATGAAACGGCCTGCCGCGCACGCTCCAGCTCTTCGAAGTATGCTTCCGCTGCCAGCCTGCGCACCGCGCGAAGTTCGCCTCCGCTAAGTGGACGGTCGCCGGTCAGGCAGCCAAGGCTCGACCTCCGCCGGCTTGCGGCGCCGGAACCCCGCATCCATCCGTGCAGCAAGCGCTGCACCGGGTTATCGCCCGTCGCCAAATACGTGCGCCAATGCGGGTGCAGCTTCGCCAGCTGCACGGCGGTCCTCGCCTGCGCGCGAGCCTGCCGCAGCATTTTTTCCACGTCCGCTGCGCGCGGGCGCGGCTTATAATGATAGACCAGCGCGCGCGGATTGAAGGTCGCTTTCACACCGGCGAACCGCAAGCGCAATCCGACGTCGATGTCTTCCCAGCCGTACTCCGCGAAATCTTCGTTAAAACCGCCCGCGGCCCGCAGCGTATCGAGCGGCACCGAGACGTTGGTCGTCCAAAAGTAATTGCCGCTGTAATTGCGCAGACTCCAAACCGGCAACGGCAAATCGTCGAAGTTTTCGACGTTAATGGCCCCGCCGCGAACGATCGCGCGGGGACGGCGCGCATGGCTGCGCAAGTGTTCTTCCACGAAATTCGGCAGCGGCAAAACGTCGTCGTCGATCAGAATGATGCGTTCGCCCGCGCAGCGCGCGAGCCCCGAGTTGCGGGCCTTTGCCAAGCCGCCATTTGGTTTGCTGACAACGGTGAACGGGCACGTCGCGCGCGCTTGGGCTGCAGCGATCACGGCCGGCGTATCGTCGGTCGAACCGTCGTTGACGAGCACGACTTCGTAATCCGCGTACGACAAGGTCTGTTCGAAGCACGCGTCGAGAACGCGGCCCAGCAAATGCGCGCGGTTGTACGTGCAGAGTTGGATCGTCGCCTTCATGCAGCTGCAGTCGCGCCGGTCAGCGATTCGATCGCAGCCATGATGCGCGGCACATCCAGGTTGGCAATGCACGCGTAGTCCGGGCAGGTCTCTTTACGTTCTCCCGGACGGCACGGGTAAGTTGCGCGAACGATCGCGGTCCGGTCGCCGAGCGGCGCCCAGCGATCGGGCGTATCGGTTTGAAAGGGATAGATGCCAACGGTCGGCGCTCCGCATGCCGCCGCGACGTGCATCGCGCCGGTCGTCACGCCCGCAAAAAATGCCGAGCGGCGCGCGATCGCACCGAACGATCCGATCGTGGTTTTTCCCGCGATGGCGAAGCCGCCGCCTCGCGCCACGACGCCTTCGACGATGTCGCGATCGTCCTCGCTGCCGCTCACCAGTACGGGCAGATTGAAGCGCGCGGCGATCTCGCGCACCAGATTCGCCCAGCCTTCGAGCGGCCAAATTCCGCGCTCGCTCGCGATCGCGTTGGCGGGATGCACGAGCGCAAATCCGTTGCGCGCCAAGCCGAGTTCAGCGCAGAGCGCTTCGGCCTCGCGTTCGTCGCCGGATGACGGCTCGAAGCGCAGCACGAGTTTGTTGGACGGCACGACGTCGAGCGCGCGCGCGTAGTCCAGAAGAATCTGCGACCAATGCGTCGTGACATCGCCCTGCTCGCTTCGTACCGCGACTTTCTGCGTGAAGCGCCAAGAATAGAGCCGGTTCGCCTGGCCGACGCGCACGGGAATCTTGGCGAGCTGCGGAACGCGTGCCGTGTGCGGAGTCGCCCACGTAACGATCGCGGCGTCGTATCCGCGTCGCGCCAACGATTCGGCCAGCGCGCGTTCGTCGCGACCGTCGTCGGTAAGCACGGCATCCAAGACGGGCACGCGTTCGAGTGCAGGACGGTGCGCCGGCAACGTCAGCGCATCCACAGTTTCGAACCGGTCCTTCAGAGCATCGGCAACGATCGTCGCCATGAGCGAATCGCCGATTCCGCCGCCCGCACAGTAGACCAGTGCGCGCATCGCTACGCCTTCGATTTCAACGCGCGCGCGAGTTCGACGGTGTAGATGCCGTCGAGCAGCTGCGCACGCGCGAGCGCGCGCAGCGGAGCGGGCTTGCGTTCGTCGGTCGCGATCCCCGCATAAAGCGGCAGCATTCGTTCGAGCACGCGCGCGCGCAGCAAGTTTGCCGGGTGGGCCCCGGTTGCCGAGCGCACGCGCAAGCTGGAATCTTTCTGCACGAAACGCACGGCCATGCGCGCTTTTTCCAGCGCTTTACGCATCTCCAATTCCAGCGACGCCTCGCCGGGCGGCTTAATGTGCCAGATGTACGCGTCCCACGCGAATTTCGATCGCAATCCGGCGCGGCCCAGACGAACGCCGAGTTCGGTGTCCTCCCAGCCGTACAGATGGAACTGTTCGTCAAACCCTTGCTCGGCGCGCAACGCAGCCCGCGGGATGGAGACGTTGCACGTGCAAAGCGCGGCACGCGAATAGTTGGCGAGTACCGGTTTCGGCCGCTCGTGATACGTCGGCACGTTCACGATCGGGCCGTTGACGATCAGATTGCTCGCCTCGTGCGCCGCGTCGTGGGCCGCCAGCCAGCCCGGCGGCGCGTAGACGTCGTCGTCGCAAAACGCGACCAGATGTCCCTTGGCAACGTTGATGCCGCGATTGCGTGCCGCGCCGCGGTTAGGCCGCTCTTCGAAAACGTAGACGACCTCGAACGGGTGTTGCGTGCGCGCGCGCTCAACGATCTGCGCAGTCGCATCGGTCGAGCCGTTGTCGACGACTATCACTTCGAATGATGGCGCTCCAATCTGTTTGCCGAGCGACTCCAGCGCGCGATCCAAATACTCGGCGCGATCTTTGGTGGCAATAATGACCGACATGCGCATGCTAAGCCTGCATCTCCAGAAGGCGGCGCGCCATCCGGCCTGCGGCGCCGGCATGGTCTGCGTACAATTCGCGCAGCGCCTGCGACGACTCGGCCAAGCGCGCCTTATCGCCCCATAAGTCGAGCGCCTCGCGCGCGACGCGCCCGGGAGTCAGCGTGCCGTGCAGCTCGCGCACGATCTCGCGATTTGCGTCTATATTCGGCTGCGTGTGAAAACGAAAGCGCCGCGAGACGGCGGTAACGGCGATCTGTTTCAAACGCCGTCCGGCAAACGGAATGCGATCGAGATAGGTCAGGGGACCGTTTATCGCGGCGAACTCCGCTACGTTGAGCGGGGTACAAGACAATACGGGCGCTCCGATCGCGGCCAGCTCGATCACTTTCGTACCTGGAAGCGTCACGGTCAAACGCGCACGCGCGGCGGCGGCCAGGGCATTGCGCAGGATGGGAAACGTCTGCGTACCGTCGAGTGATGACAGCGCGGGTCCGCCGGGCATCTGGATGATCCGACCCGCGTGCGAGTACATGCGAGGGTCGCCGCTGGCTTCGATCGCCAAGCGTACGGCTTCCATCGTGGTGAACGGCGAAATGCCGAACGCGATCGGCATGGCCGGGTCTTCCTGGCGGATCGCCAGTGCCGCGGTGAAGAAAAACGGAATCATGTACTGAACTTCATAGCGGCGCGACCCCGGCATGAATAGGATGCCGCCGGCCGGCGCGCCGGGTTCGGCTTCCAGCGAAGCTTCGGCAAACGCGCCGTCGATCGCAAGGTTCCCGCTGACGATGACGCGCTTGGGATCGAGACCCTCCGCAATCAGCACGGCCGCGTTTTTGGCGTCGACGGCAAAAGCCCGCTCGGTATAGCGCGCGTACTTACGACGCGTAAAACGATACGTCGCGAATTTTCCGCCGGCTTTGCGGTGCAGGCGCGCCGCGTGCATCAAATCCCCTCCGAGGTAAAGCGTGACGTCGACCCGCTCGGGCAACCCGGCGATCGGCCGGCCCAGGATCGTCTTCAGATACGTTTTCGCATCGTAGACGTGGGCCTGCGGAAAGAGGGCGCGCACGAACTCCGGCTCCGCGCCCGTCGCGAAATCGTCGGGCACGTAGCAGACGTGCACGTCGGCCGCCGGCTCCAGGGAATAGAGCTCGCGAAGCAACGGCCGCAGCCAGCCGGCAGTTTCGCCCGGGCCGTTACAGGTGATGGCAATTTTCACTCGCCGTAAGACTTCAATATGCGCGCGATGAGTTCTGTCGTGCTGACGCCTTCAACGTGCGGAGCGAGTTTGATAACGCCGCCGTGCTGCAGCACCACGTCGCGCTCGGGCAGTTCGTCTTCCCGGTATTGCGAGCTCTTCACGTGCACGTCCGGACGAATCTTGTCGAGCAGCACTTCGGGCGTGCGCTCGCTGAAGCCGACGACCGCATCCACGCTGCGCAGCGCGGCCAGCACACGTGCGCGATCCGCAAAAGGTACGATCGGCCGCGCCGGTCCCTTGATACGCTTGACCGAGTCGTCCTCGTTCAACCCGACGATCAACGCGTCGCCTTGCTCGCGTGCCCAGGCTAAATACTCGACGTGGCCCGCGTGCAAAACGTCGAAACATCCGTTGGTGAAGACGACGCGCCGGCCCGCCGCGCGGTGCTCTTCACGCCACGCGAGGGCGGCATCGAGCGTCAAGAGGTCCTCTCCATGAGCGCCACGATCTCGGCGGCGGAAGCCGTCGCCGTTCCCAATTTCTCGACGACCGCGCCGGCGGCAAAATTCGCCAGCTGCAGTGCCAGTTCGATCGGCGCGCCTGCCGCGAGCCCAAGCGAGAGTACGGCGGTGACCGTATCGCCCGCACCGCTGACATCGTAAACCGTACGCGCAACCGACGGAATATGCAGCTTCTCGCCGTCGCGGCCGAGTAGCGACATGCCGTGTTCGCCGCGCGTAATTACGACGTAGCGGCAGCTCAGCTCGCGCAGCAGAGATTCGCCGGCGCGCTCGAGCGATGCGTCCGAACGGATCGCGATGCCAGTAGCCTGCTCGGCTTCCTGCGCGTTGGGCGCAACACACGTGACGCCGGCAAAGAGTTCGAGGTTTTGCGGTTTGGGATCGGCGACGACGATCGGACAGGCGAGCGCCGCTTCGACGAGTTCGCGCGAAAAAAGCCCTTTGGCGTAATCGCTCAGCACCACCGCGTCGGCGGCGGCCGCCTCACGCGCCACGATCTTGGCGAGCTTCAGACGATCGGCGGCATCGAGCGGAGTGGTCGCCTCCCAATCCGCGCGCACGACCTGTTGGTTGTGCGCGACGACTCGCGTCTTGCGCGTTGTCGGGCGGTCTGACATCGTCACGAGCCCTTCGCTGCCGATGCCTTCGTCGGCCAGCAAATCGGTAACGAAATGTGCGAAGGCGTCCGCGCCAACGGCTCCGACGAACGTCACCTGCGCGCCGAGTGCGCGTAAGTTGTTGGCGACGTTCCCCGCGCCGCCCAGCGTGAACGAGTGGTCGCTGACGGCGACAACGGGCACGGGTGCTTCGGGCGAGATGCGCGAGACGCTGCCCCAAATCCATTCATCGACCATCACGTCTCCGACCACGAGCACGCGCCGTTCGCGCATGCGTTCGAAGAGTGTGCGTGCGTCGGGAGGCGCCAGCGGTTGCGTGCGGCTCATTATAAGGAAGCTTTAGACCTCGAAGATCATGCGCTGTTCGACGAGATCGCAGACGATGTGCGCCATCGTCTGATGGACCTCTTGCACGATCGCAGAGTATCCGTCGGGGCCGAGCAGCACTAAATCGGCGGCGCGGCCGGCATCGCCGCCACCGTTACCGGTAAATGCGACCGTTACTGCTTCACGGCGCTTGGCTTCTTCCAGCGCGAGCACGATGTTTTTGGAACTTCCGCTCGTGGTCATGGCGATAACGACGTCGCCGGCCTGCACGAATGCTTCCACTTGACGCGCGAAGACGTAATCGTAACCGAAGTCGTTGCCGATTGCGGTCAGCGCCGACGTATTGACGCTCAGCGCCTCGCTATGGAGTCCGGGCCGCTCGCGCAAAAAGCGTCCGCTCAATTCGGCGGCCATGTGCTGGGCCTCCGCCGCGCTGCCGCCGTTTCCCATCCATAAAACTTTGTTGCCGCGGCGCAGCGCTTTCACGATCGCATCGGCAATGGCTTCGACTTGCGCGCGATAGTGCGGCGCGTCAAGCATACCGTGCCGGTCTGCGATCAGCTCGGCGTAGCCGCGGCGAGCGCGAACGTCTATGGTTCGATCCAAAAGAGTTCCTGGCCGAGCGAAACGAGCTCGCCGTTCTCCGGTACGATGCGGCTGACGATGCCGGAATAGTCGCTCGTGATCTCGTTGAACAATTTCATGGCTTCGAGAATGCAGAGCACCTGCCCGGCTTCGACGCGATCGCCTTCCTTGACGAAAGACTCCGCATCGGGCGCGGCCGAGCGGTAAAAGACGCCCACGAGGGGCGCGGTCACTTTCTTGACATTGGGCGAAGCGGCCGGCGCCGAAGACGCCGGAGGCGCGCCCGCGGCAGCGGCGGGCCCAAGCGCCGCGACGGGGCCTCCCGGCTCGCGCCGGACCAACTCGAAAATCGCGTCGCCAACCTTGACTTTGAGCGCGTCGAGATCATTCTCGTGCATGATCTCGAGCAATTCTTTAAGGGTCTGCTGCTCGTCCATTACTCCCTCATTTCACCGAGGGCCTCAAGAGTATCTTTTCCGAAGGGTAAGGGGCGGTCCGTGCGCGTCTCCAGGTCGCGTAAAACGATCCGTCCCTCGGCCAACTCTTGCTCGCCCAGGATGAGCGCATAGCGCGCGTTGTTGCGGTCGGCTAGCTTGAGCTGCGCAAGCAGTTTCCGGTCACCGTAATCGATAAAGATGGGCCAGCCGCTTGTGCGCCGGAGCGCGGCTACCAAAGGCAGCAGCGCTTGCAGCGCCTGAGCTCCGATCGCGATCGCCTGCACGCCTTCGCGGCGCGCTTCCCCGCTCGTGCCGGCCGATTCGACCGCCCATAAAAAACGCTCCAGGCCGAACGCGAAACCCACGGCGGGAACATCGGGTCCGCCGAGCGATCCGACCAGTCCGTCGTACCGCCCGCCCGCGCAAATCGTATTCTGCGCGCCGAGCGCGTCGGAGCGGAATTCGAAAACGGTGCGCGTGTAATAATCCAAACCGCGCACGATCTGTGCGTCGACTTCGTACGCTATGCCGTCCGCATCGAGCACGCGTTTGACGCCATCGAAATGCGCCCGGCATTCCGCGCACAAGAAATCTTCGAACGCAGGCGCGCTCGCGACGAGTTCGCGATCTTCAGCCGCCTTGCTGTCCAAAACGCGCAGCGGATTGCGCTCCAACCTGCGCTGGGAGTCCGCGCTTAGCGAATCGCGGTGCGGCAAAAAATGCGCGCGCAAAGCGTCGCGATATTTCGGCCGGCATTTTTCGTCGCCGATAGAGTTGAGCTTCAGTGTAACGCCCGCGATCTTATACGCCTGCAGCAGATCCCACGCCAGCGAGATCACCTCCGCGTCGGCTTCGGGCTGCGCGTAGCCGGCGCACTCGATCCCGAACTGATGTGACTGGCGGTAGCGTCCGGCTTGCGGACGCTCGTAACGAAAGATGGGACCAAGATAGTACAGCCGCTGCGGATCTTGGACGAAGAGACCGTGCTGCAATGCGGCGCGCACGACGGGCGCCGTCCATTCAGGGCGCAGCGTCATGCTACGGCCGCCCTTGTCGTCGAACGTGTACATTTCTTTTTCGACGATGTCGCTCGTCTCGCCGACGCCGCGCACGAAAAGCTCGGTCGATTCGAAGATCGGCGTTCGTATCTCCCCGTAGCCGTAGCGCCGCGACAACGTGTGGATGCGCGCCTCAAGCTCTTGCCAGCGGCCGGACTCCGGCGGAAAAATATCTTGCGTGCCGCGCGGCGCCGCGAGCTTCGAAGGCATGGCGCAGTCTTTAAAAGGCGCTCGGGCCGGACCTGCCCCTAGCGTGAGGCGCCGCAGAACGTGATTGGAGAATCGTGGTCAGCGTGATTCTCGTCAATGCCGCGGCGATTTTGCTTGAAAGCGCGCCGTTCATTCTCGCAGGAGCAATCTGCGCGCGGATTCCACAGCGCTTCGGCCGGACGATCGTTCCCTACTTGGGCTGTGGATGCGGGCCCGGACTTTAGCGCGCTCGCTTCCCGCGTTTGCCGCCGCGTGGATCGTTTTCGGTCCACTTGTCGCCGGCGCCCGGCTAGGCGCGGCGATCGCATTTCAAAAGCTCGCCGGCAGAAACCGCTGCGCTGGTCATGGCGATTCCGTGCTGGGCGAACTTCGAGCAATCGTGCCCTTCGCGTTGGGCGGAGCCGCGCTGCTTCCGCTGCTGCCGGCGATTGCGGGCCTGCATCTTCCGATGGCCGCGATCGCTGCAGCTGCTGCAGTTACCGCCTTCGCCACGTCGCCGTGCGCCCTCGGCACGATCGGCATCGCCGGGATCGCGCGCGGGGTCGCACCCGCCGCCGCGGCCGGATTTCTGTGCGTTGCCGGCATCTTCGATCTTCGCGCATGGTCGCGCAGCGCGGAGCCGCCCGCGAGCCACGATTGCATCGCGTATGTCCTCACGTTCGTCGCGTGCTCGCTCGCGGCGGTTCGCGGCGGCGGTTCGCTGGTCAACCCGAGGTTCACACCGGCGCTCTGGATCTGTGCGATTGCATGCGCCTATCTCGCGCACCGGTACCGGGCGCATGCACGACCGGCATTGCGAATCGGACCGGCGATCATGCTTGCCGGCTGCGTTCTCGGTGCGCCTGTGCCGGTCTACTATGCAACGCAAACCACGCTCGCCGGCGCGTTTCCCGGCGAACGGATCGATTTCACCGGCGCCGTGGTCCGGTCCGAAAAAGAAACCGCGCTGGTGCGCTACGCAATCACCTGCTGCCGCGCCGATGCCGCGCCAATCTCGATTCGTTTGGATTCATCTGCCGCCGTTGGGTCGGGCTGGGCGCGCGCGCGCGGCACGCTCGTGCTGCGAAATGGAGAACTGCGCTTGCACGCCGGAAAGATCGAAGCGGTCCCGGCGCCCGCCGATCCTTTTGTCTACCGCTAAGTGCGAACGCGCGCTTCCAGCAGCTCGACGGGGATGCCGTTGGGATCTTCCACAAAGGCGAGTGCGCCCGCTCCGCTCGGCGATTTCTTCACGTCTTTGACGATCTTCACACCTTGTTCTCGCAGTCGCGCAATGAAAGGTTCCAGCTTCCCATCGATCTCGAGCGCGAGGTGCTCGTAACGGTTACCGACTTCATACGGCGGGTGATCCTCGAGGTCGTAGACGAGCTCGATGTACGCGTGCCAGTCGTTTCCGACAAACGCCATGTCCGCGTTGCCCGGGTAGTGCAGCGGGCCTTCGAGCAGCTTCAGCCCGAGCGTCTTGGTGTAGAAATCGATCGACTCTTGCATGTCGTTAACGAAGATCGATGTATGCAGGTAACGTGCCATTCCAATTCTCCTAATGCAAAAAATAGCGGTGGCTGGAAAAGACGAGCGCGACGCCGGCGCGATCGGCGGCCGCAATCACTTCGGAGTCGCGAATCGAACCGCCCGGCGCGATGATCGCCGTGCAGCCGGCTTCGGCCGCCGCTTCGAGACCATCGGCGAACGGGAAAAATCCGTCGCTGGCGCAGGCGGCGCCGCGCGCGCGTTCGCCGGCGCGCATTCCTGCGATCTGCACCGCGCTCACACGATTGGTTTGACCGGCACAAATGCCGCGCGTGACGCCATCCTTCACGATGACAACGCCGTTGCTCTTGACATGACGCACGACGTCCCAGGCGAACGCCAAATCGTGCCATTCTTGTTCGCGCGGACGGCGCGTGCTGACCACTTTCCACGACTCGGGCGCAAACGCGGGATCTTCCTGTTCGGCGAGCACGCCGCCGAGCGCACTGCGCAACTGCGGTCCGCGCTGCAACGCATCGGGCACCTCCGGCGCATAACGCATGATGCGCAGGTTCTTCTTTTTTTTCAGCAGCTCCAGCGCATCGGGAGCGAAATCCGGACCCGCAACGATCTCCAGAAAAAACGGCGCGATCGTTTTTGCGGCAGCTGCATCGATCGCGCGATCCGCAGCCAGGATTCCGCCGTATGCGGAGACCGGATCGGCCGCCAGCGCTTCTCCGACGGCCTTGTCGACGCTCGAACGCTGCGCCACGCCGCAGGGCACGGTATGCTTGACGATCGCGGCGCGCGCGAAGCGCTCGCGCTCCGAACCGAACTCCGCGCCGAGCGGCGCGCGCGAAAGCAGCCGCAGCGTCGCATCGAGGTCGAGCAGATTATTATAGCTCAGCGCTTTGCCGTGCAGCTGTTCGGGAACGCGCGAAGATTCCAGATAAAATGCGGCGCGCAGCTGCGGATTCTCACCGTAGCGAAGCTGCTGCGCGAGCGGCATGGCCACAGTCAGCGCTCCGGGTAGTTCCGCGTGCGACGATCCAGTCTGCCCTCCCAGCTGACGCGCGATAGCCCCATCGTACGCTGCCGTGATCTCAAACGCGCGCACCGCCCACCGTTTGCGCGCGGCTTTATCGGGCCCGCCGTTCTGCAGCTTGGCGAGGAATTCGGAGTACTGCGACGGGTCGCTCAGCACGGTGACGTGCGCGTAATTCTTGGCGGCGGCCCGCAAAAGCGCGACCCCGCCGATGTCGATCTCCGGAAGCGGATAGAGATTAACGACGATCGTTGAAAAGGTGTGAATTGCATACGTGCGAGCCTGCGCGAGATGCGAGTCATCATCGCGGTCGAACAGAATCGCGCCGAGAATTTTTGGATGCAGCGTTTTTACGCGGCCGCTGAAGAGCGGCGGAAAGCCCGTGATTTCCTCGACGTCGCGCGAAGCAACCCCGTCAGCGCTTAGCGCGTCGCGCGTGCCGCCGGTCGCGTAGATTTCGTGGCCGCGCTCGGCAAGCGCGCGCGCTACTTCGGCGGCGCCGGTGCGGTCGGAAAGCGAGAAGAGCGCAGCTTCAGGCAATGGCGGCCTCCGCCGGCCGCTCCTCTTCGCGCAGTTCCGCCGAAACGATCGAGCTGATTCCCGCTTCGCGCATCGTCACGCCATAGAGCCGGTCGGCAAGTTCCATCGTCTGTTTGTTATGCGTCACGATGACCATCTGCGACTCCGACGCGAGTTCGCGCACCATCTTTGAGAAACGTTCGACGTTCGCGTCATCCAATGCGGCATCGACTTCGTCGAGCAGATAGAACGGCGACGGCCGCACTTTGATGAGCGCGAAGATGAGCGCCGCGGCGGTGAGCGCGCGTTCCCCGCCCGAAAGCGCGGCCAGCGGCATCAGTTTTTTGCCCGGCGGCTGCACGGAAATTTCGATGCCCGTCTCCGAAAGGTTCTCCGGATTGGTCTGCCACATGCGCGCTTCGCCACCGCCGATGAGCCGCGCGTACATTTCGGTGAACGCGGCCGCGACCAGTTCGAACGTTTCGTTGAACTGCGCCTGCGTCAGCTGCTCGATCTCGGAAATCGACTGGAGCAGCGTCTCGCGCGCTTTCGCTAAGTCGTCCATCTGCGCGCGCAGGAACTGCTCGCGCTGCGCCAGCTCTTCGCGGTCGGCCTCGGCGTTGAGATTCACGTTGGAGAGACGCGCCAAATCTTCGCGCAGCCGCGGAAGATCGACGGCGATTTCGTCGGGCTCTTCTTTGTACCGCTCTTCGACTTCGCGGCACTCTTCGTCGGTCGCGGGATTTTGCGCGAACTGCGAGACGAGCATGCCCAGCTCGGCTTCGATTTCCGCCAAGCGCGTGCGGTGCTGTTCGCCGCCCGCAGCGATATCGCGTTCTTCGAGTTCCGCCGTGCGCAGGTCCGATTCCAACTGGGTCACGCGATTCGACATCGTTTCGCGGTCGCGCCGCGCCGCTTCGAAGGCCGCATCGGTTTCGCCAACCGCGGCCCGCAGCGTTTCCAATTGCGCCGCCGCGTTTTGCACTTGATCGTTCAGGCTCGCGATGTCCGCGTGCATCTGATCGCGAGCGGTACGCGAGCGCTCGACGTTCGCATCGATGATGCCCAGGCGCGCTTTGGCGGCATCGCGTTCGGCGCCCAGCGCCGCGTGACGTTCGCGCAGATCGCCGGCCGCGCCCGCGGCGCGTGCCTGCGATTCCTCCGCCTGTGAAATCCGCTCGCGCGCTTCGCGCAGACGGCCTTCTAAGCGCGCGCGTTCGGCGTCGTCGCTTTCCTCCGGCGCCTTCTCGAAATCGCGTTCGCGCGTGCGCGCGCTGTTCGCCGCCAACTGCATCTGCGCGATGCGCGCCTGCGCGGCTTCGAATTCCTTTTGCATGCGCTCGACTTCGGCTGCCGCCGACGCCATCTCGCCGCGCACTTCGGCCAGCGACAACTCGGTCCGCGTGAAGAACTCGCGCGTGGTATCGCGCCCTTCGATCGCCTTGACCGAGTGGTTGGCGGCGCGCTCGAGCTGTGCCTCGACTTCGAGCAGATGCGCGCGCATCTCGTTCAGCCGTTCGCGCAGCGTCTGCGCCTGCGCGCGCCGCGACAGAATCGAACGCTCGCGTTTGTAGCGGCCGCCGGTAATCGCGCCGCCGCCCGCAATCTGCTCCCCCGAAAGGGTGACGATGGTATCGCGGAAGCCGCGGTTGCGCACCAGATCGATGCCCGTTTTGAGCGTATCCACCACGAGCACGCTTCCCACCAGGTAGCGCACGATGCTTTCGTATTTGGCCTGCGTACGGACCAGGGTGTGCGCGTAGCCGATGATGCCCGGTGCGCCGCGCAAATCGGCGCCCACTTCGCGACCCGTGCGGCTCTGCAGCGTGTCGAGTGGAAGAAACGTCGCGCGGCCGACTTCCTTGACGTTGAGGAAATCGATGGCGCGCTCGGCGTCTTCGGATGTCTGCATAATGATGTTGGAGAGCCGAGCGCCAAATGCCACGTCCATCGCGCGCGCGTAGCGTTCATCGATCTCGATGACGTTGCTGACGACGCCTTCGATGCCGCGCAGTTCGCCGCGCTGCCAGGCCTCAACGACGGCGCGCGTGCCGGGCACGTGCCCTTCCATCGCGTTTTCGAGCTCTTCAATTGTATGCAGGCGAGATTGCGCGGCCGCGACCTCGCTGGAGTACTCGCGATGCTCGGTCTGCGCGCGGGTTAAATCAGTTTGCGCCGCGACCGCCAACTTTTCGGCGTCTTCGATGCGCCCGCGCGCGTCGACGAGTTGCGTTTCGAGCACGCTCAGCCGCGCCTCGCGCTGGCCGTACCGGTGCGTAGCTCCCCCGGCGGCGATTTGTAACTTCTCGGACGCGTCGTGCGCCGCGCGCAGCTCGTTTTCGAGCCGTTCGCTTTCGGCGCGCGCGCTTTGGTATTGCGCGCGGCGTTCGGCTTTGCGCTCCGCGCTCGCGGAAGCCGCCGCCTCGACTTCGCGCAGCTTCGTGAAAATCTCGTCGAGCTCGCCGCGCGCTTGCGAAAGTGCGGTTTGCGCTGCCAGTTCGCTCTCGCGGGCCCCTTCGAGCTCGGTCTGCAGCGGTCCAATCCGCGCATCCAAACTCGCGAGGGTGGCTTCGAGCCCTTCGCGTTCTTCGCGCACGCGCGCCGCGTCTTCGGACGTTTGCGTATCTTGCGCTTGCAGTGCCTCGCGCCGCGCCTGCGCCGCGGCATACTCCGCCTCCAAACGCGAAAGATCCGCGCGCACGGTTTGCGTTTTTGTGCGCAAGTCTTCGAGTGTCAGCTCTTGGCGGTATGCGGCCGTGCGGGCTTGCGCGAGCTGGGCTCCCAGCGACGCCGCTTTGGCTGCGCCGGCCCCGCGCAGCTCTTCGTTGCGCTCGAGTTCGCCCTTGAGATGCTCGCGCTCCGCGCGGCGCGACACGCTCGCGCGGATGTAGGAGAGAATTTCGAGGTCGCGTACGCGAGCGCTCAGCTTGCGGTAGCGTTTGGCACGCCGCACCTGCGTATCGAGCTCGGGAATGCGCCGTTCGAGCTCGACGATCAGATCGTTGATGCGGATTGCGTTCTGTTCGGTTTGTTCGAGTCTGCGCAGCGACTCGTTCTTGCGCGCCAAAAATTTCGCGATGCCGGCAGTTTCCTCAAAGAGCGCGCGACGGTCGCTGGGTTTACTGGTAAGGATCGCGTCGATCTGCCCCTGCGAAACGATCGAGTAGCTTCCCGGCCCCAGCCCGGTGCCCATCAGCAGATCGTGCACGTCGCGCAACCGCACCTGATTGCGGTTGATGTAGTACTCGATCTCGCCCGCGCGGTACGCCCGGCGCGCGATCTCGACCTCGGTGAAGTCGATCGGCAAACGGCCATCGCTGTTGTCGAACGTGATCGTTACTTCGGCCAAGCCCAGCGGTTTGCGTTTCTCGTTGCCCGCGAAGATCACGTCTTCCATCTTGCCCGAGCGCAAGCTCTTGCTGCTCTGCTCGCCGAGTCCCCAGCGGAAGGCGTCGATCAGATTGGATTTTCCGGAGCCGTTGGGGCCGACGACGGCGGTGATGCCGCCCCCGAATTCGAGCGTTGTGGGATCGGCGAATGTCTTAAAGCCGAAAGTTTTTATGCTCTTGAGTTTTATTTCTTCTTGCCTCTACGAGCCCGCGCGAGCAGTATCTGCAGCGCTTCATCAGCGGCCTGCAGCTGCGCTATTTTTTTCGACTTTCCGGCCCCGGAACCCAGCACCCTATCGTTGAGAACGACTTCGGAGACGAAATGAGGCGCCTGCGGCGTGCCCGCCGATCGCTCGCGATAGACCGGCAGCTTGCGGTAGCGCTCCTGAGCCAGCAACTGCAGCTGCGATTTCGGGTCGGTCACGCCTTCGTCGGAGAGATCGACCAGCGCCATGTGCTGCTCCAAAACGAAACGGCGAGCTTTGATTTCGCCGTAGCGCCGGTAGAGCGCGCCCACGAATGCCTCGAAAGCGTCGGCCAGGATCGTGGTGTTTTCGACTCCGCCCGAGCGCGTCAATCCCGAACCCAGCTCGACCAAATCCGAAAAACCAAGGCGCAGGGCAGTCTTGGCCAACGCGCTGTCGCGGACGATCGCAGCCTTGCGCGCGGTCAGCCAACCTTCGGCGGAATTCGGATGTTCCTCAAAAAGCCACCCCGCAGCAGCTAGACCGACGACCGCATCGCCCAGAAACTCCAGGCGCTCGTTGGACTTTTTGCGGCGTTCGCGCGCGGCGCTTTCGTGGACGAAGGCTTGCTCGAATTCGGCGAGATCGGTTGGAGCAACGTGGGCTTTCCGGAGCAGCGCGCGCAGCCGGCGGCGCCGCGCTTCGCCCGCCATCAGCGGACTTTGCCGAATACCAAGACGCTGTTGTGGCCGCCGAAACCGAAGGAGT
Organism: Vulcanimicrobiales bacterium; assembly: GCA_038215615.1. GTDB lineage: Bacteria > Vulcanimicrobiota > Vulcanimicrobiia > Vulcanimicrobiales > Vulcanimicrobiaceae > Rubrimentiphilum. Next base: position 97,105 of record JBBQQR010000005.1, read on the forward strand.
TGGAAAGGGCAACGCGCACCGGCGCCTTGCGCGCCACGTTCGGAACGTAATCGAGCGTGCAGTCCGGATCGGGAACCTCATAGTTGATCGTGGGCGGCATCGTATCGCGTTCGACCGCCAGCGCGCACGCCACGCCTTCGATGCCGCCGGCCGCGCCAAGCGCATGACCGTGCATGGATTTGGTCGAGCTGACCGCGACTTTGGTGCCGGCTCCGAAAACGCGCTCGATCGCCTGCGACTCCGCAACGTCCCCTTGCGGAGTTGACGTGCCGTGCGCGTTAATGTAATCCACGTCCCCCGGGCCGATACCCGAATGTTCCAGGCAGCGCTTGAGCGCGAGCTCCACGCCCAAGCTTTCCGGATCGGGGGCGACCAAGTTGTAGGCATCGGCCGATTGTCCGTAGCCGAGCATTTCGCAGTATATTTTTGCGCCGCGCGCTTTCGCGTGTTCGTATTCCTCGAGCACTAAAATGCCCGCGCCTTCGGCCAGCACGAAACCGTCGCGCTCTTTGTCGAACGGGCGACTTGCGCGCGTGGGCTCGTCGTTGCGCGTCGAGAGTGCCTTCATCGAGCAGAACCCGCCGACGGCGAGCGGTGAAATCGTGGCTTCGGTCCCGCCCGCGATCATCGCGTCGCAGTCGCCGAGCACGACGTAGTTGTACGCGGTAACGATCGCGTCGTTGGCGCTGGCGCAGGCGCTGGCGGCCGAAAAGAACGGCCCGCGGAACCCGAACTGCATCGAGATGTGCGCGGCCGATGCGTTCGCCATCAGCATAGGAATGAAGAACGGCGTGACCTTCGACCACGTGCCGTTTTTGGCGGCGATGTCGGAGTTGTGCCAGAACGTCAGGATACCGCCGATGCCGGTGCCCAGCACGGATCCGACTCTGTTCTTGAATTCCTGATCTTCGGGCAGCTTCGCATCGGCAATCGCCTCACGCGCGGCCACCATCGCGTACTGCGAGAAGCGGTCCATCCGGCGGGCCTCGCGCCTGCCGATCAAACTGTCGGCGTCGAAGTCCTTCACCTCGGCCGCGAAGCGCGTCGAGAAGTCGCTGGCGTCGAACGCCGTAATAGGGCCGACGCCGCTTTCACCTGCGACGAGGCGCCGCCAAAATTCTGGGACGGAATTGCCCAGGGGCGTCACGGCGCCCAGCCCGGTAACGACGACGCGACGCTTTGTCAAAACGGACTCCTGTTAGGGCGCGCCGAGCCGGGTACCTTTCGGGCTCGCCGGCCGAGGGGAGTCTTGCAGCGGCGGCCCCCGCTGTGCTATAGTGCTGCGGCCATGTTCATCTTCGACCTTCAACTTTTCGCTTCCAAAAAAGGCGCCGGCTCGACCCGGAACGGCCGCGATTCAAACGCGCAGCGGCTGGGGGTCAAGCGCTTCGGCGGCCAGGTCGTCATTGCGGGTAACATCCTGGTCCGCCAGCGCGGAACCCGCGTTTGCGCGGGCGAGAACGTCGGCATGGGCAAAGACCATACGCTCTTCGCACTGTCCGACGGCGTCGTAGAGTTTGCGATGCACCGCAATCGCAAGCACATCCACGTGCGCGCGGTCGCCTGAAACCGCGGCGCGTCTCACCTGAAGAGGGCCTGCGGGTCCTTTTTTGTTTCGCACGATGCAATTCATAGACGAAGCCTCGATCGTGGTGGCCGCCGGTAACGGCGGCAACGGCAAGGTCGCGTGGCGCCGCGAGAAGTTCATTCCTAAAGGCGGACCGGCGGGCGGCGACGGCGGTCACGGCGGCAGCATCTACATGGAAGCGTCGCCGGAGCTTTCCACGCTCGTAGAGTTTCGCTTCAAGCGCCAGTTCTCGGCCGACTCCGGCAACGCCGGCGGCACGTCAAACAAGTCTGGACGCAGCGGCGAGGATCTCATCATCCGGGTGCCGCCCGGAACGCTGCTCTATCGAGCGCTCGAAGACGAGCCCGAGCACTTTTTCGCCGACCTCAGCACGCCGGGGGAGCGGATGCTCGTCGCAAAAGGCGGACGCGGCGGCTTAGGCAATCAGCATTTCGCAACCAGCACGCGGCAAGCTCCGCGTTTTTCGGAGAAGGGCGAACCCGGGGAACGTTTCCGCTTCCGTATGGAGCTGCGGCTGCTCGCCGACTGTGGAATCATCGGCGTTCCGAACGCCGGCAAGTCGACGCTGCTGGCTTCGGTGTCAGCGGCCCGGCCGAAAATCGCCGACTATCCGTTCACCACCCTCGAACCGCAGCTCGGCGTCGTGCGGATTTCCGATGAGGAGTCTTTCGTTTTAGTCGACGTGCCCGGCTTAATCGAGGGCGCGCATACCGGCGCGGGCCTGGGCGATCAATTCCTGCGGCACGTCGAACGCACGCGCGTGCTGATCCATCTGCTCGACGGCGGCAAAGAACTCGACGAGATCTTGGCCGATAAGGCGACGATTGAAATCGAGCTGCGGGCGTGGAACCCGCGCCTGGTTGAAAAGCCGGTGCTTCTGGCGGTTTCGAAACTCGATCTTCCGCCGGCGCGCGAGCGTCTGCGCGAACTGCACGAACAGTTTCCGCACGTCTACGGCATCAGCGCGGCGACGCGCGAAGGCGTACAAGAGTTAATGTACGCCGCCGTGCGCGCGATCGCCGAAGCTCCGCCGGTTGAAGTCGCGCCCGATAGCGCCGCAGTCATTAACCTGCGGCCATCCGAACCGTACGCTATTACAAAGGAAGACGGCATCTTTGTGATCGCCGGCGAGCGCGTGGAACGCCTTGCCGCCATGACCGACTTCGATTCAGATGAAGGACTGGCACGCTTCGAACAGATTCTGGCCAAGATGGGCGTCGAGAAAAAACTGCGCGAGCTGGGTGCGGCCGAAGGAGACACGGTCCGCATCGGCCCATACGAGTTTTTGTACTCGTAATGCGCTTAGGTATTTTTGGCGGGACGTTCGATCCGGTGCATAATCTGCATCTCTTCATCGCGGAGTCCGCGCGGCGTCTCGAAAGTCTCGACCGTGTGATTTTCGTGCCGACCAACAACGTGCACTACCGCGAAAAGCCGGCCGCCTCGGCCGAACAGCGTTATGAGATGTTGAAGCTTGCAATCGCAACCAACGACCGCTTCGCGGTCGACCGCAGCGACTTGGAGCCGGGCGCGACCGGATATACTGCCGACTTGCTGCCGCGGCTCCACGCGCAGTATCCCGGCGACAGTTTTGTCTTCGTCACAGGCGCCGACTCACTCGCCGAAAGCTCGTGGGTGCGGTTCGAGGAAGTGCTCGAATCGCTGGAAGCCTTTGTTATCGCCCCGCGCGCGGGCGTGGCGGCCGACACGCTTTCCCGCGTGGTTTCGGCCGTTCCGGCTGCTTTGCGCTCGCGAATAAAAACGCTGAATTTGCCCGAAATGCCCGAAAGCGCAACGCTGATACGCACGATGCTGGCGCAAGGCAGATCGGCGCGCTACCTGGTACCTGAACCGGTGTGGGAATATATCACGCTCCACAACGTTTATGCGGCGCGCGATGAAGCGTAGAGCAATTTTCGCACTGTTTGCCGCGGCCTTGACGGGGTGCGCGAGCGGCCCTGTGACCGTTGAGAAAGCGATGGGAGTTTGCGCGCGCGGCGCAACCTCCGTTGAGGTGAGCACGAGCGGCAGCGTTGCGCGTCTGCTTGGCAATTACTCATCGCGGACCGGAACGCACGAAGGTTTCTTGCTGCGCAGCAACGGTTTAACGATTCGCGTCGAGGACAACACGACGATCACCGGAGCGATTCCGCTTTCCAAAGGCGAACCGGTTTCGCTGCAGGGGCAATACGAGTGCAACGACGGCGTGATTCACTGGACGCATCACGATCCGCGCGGACGTCACAGCGGCGGCTTCATCGAAGCCGGAGGAAAGATCTACCGTTAAGATCATTTTGGCGAGCGCGTCACCACGGCGCTTAGAGTTGCTGCAGTCGCTCGGCCTGGTCGTGAACGTCGTACCTAGCGGTTATCACGAACCCGATCGCGCAGAGCTCTCGCCTCGGGATCTCGCGTTGGAACACGCACGCGCAAAGTGCGAAGCAGTCGCGATGCGTTTCCCCAACGACGTCGTGGTCGCGGCCGATACCGTCGTCGATGTGGACGGAGCCGCTTACAACAAGCCGCGCGACGCAGCCCATGCGCGAAGGATGCTCGGCAATCTGAGCGGACGCACACACGTCGTTCATACGGCGCTCGCAATCTCTGCCACCGGCACTATCGTGGTCGAAAGCGAGAGCACGCGCGTGACGTTCTTTCCACTCGAGCCCGGCGAAATCGAACGCTACATCGAAAGCGGCGAGCCCTTCGACAAGGCCGGAGGCTACGGAATTCAGGCGCACGGCGCCTCGCTCGTGGAGCGGATCGACGGCGATTTTTACACCGTCATGGGCTTCCCGCTGGCCCGGTTCATGCGAACGCTCCGCCGGTTGGGAATTGTGCTGCCGATAACGAAATAGCAGAGTCCCTACTCGGCAGGGGAGTTTTTAGCTATCTTTACTTATCGGGACGAACGTCGGCTTTTCGCGGTACTCGGGGTGATTATCGCGGCAGCTCTGGTCGCGCTGCTGCAGGTGACCGCGGCCCGCACCGGCACGCCCAGCCCGCTGACGACCATCGCAACCACGCTCGGAATCGGCATCGAAGCCGGCGCTTCGAATGCCGTGGGCGCCGTGCGCTACGGCGGCCGCACCGCGCTGAGTCTCCCTGCTCTTCGGGCGCAGAACGCTGCGCTGCAATCCGAGAACCTGCGCCTCCAGAGGGAGAACGCTCGCCTGAGCGAAGCGCTGGCCGCTTCGAACAGCCAGCTCGCCGTTCAGCCGCAACTGCAAAGCTACGCCGGAGCGATCGAAGCGCGCGTCATCGGCTTCCCGCCCGAGGGCGGCATTCAAACCGTCACGATCGACAAAGGTACGCGCAGCGGCGTAGCGCGCGACGACGGCGTGCTCGCCGGTCCCGGCGTGATCGGGCGCGTGATCGAGGCGTCGCCGTTCACCAGTCAAGTCGCGTTGCTCACAGATTTCACGAGCACGATTCCCGCGCTCGTGCAGCGCGGCCGCTATTGGGGCATCGCGCGCGGCAACGCCGACTCGGTGCGCCTCGAATACGTTTCACAAGACGCGCAATTGCGCGCCGGCGACAAAGTCGTTACGGCCGAAGCGCGCTCGTTCCATTCCGGTGCGCTGCTCGGAACGATCGTCAAAATCGAACGCGACTCGGCCCTCTATCAAACTGCGATCGTGAAACCGGCGGTCGACTTCTCGACGCTCGACCGCGTTGTCGTCCTTCCGCGCTAAACCTCAAGAAACTCCGTTTGCCGGTCCCTTTTGGTGGCAAGCCGCCATTTTTTTGGCGCTTGCGCTGGTCTTGCAGATCGAGCTCATGCATTTCCTCACGTGGCGTCATGCCGAGCCGAGTTTGGTTCTGGTGGCCGTCGTGTGGTATGCACTGCGCACCGACACTCGGCGCGCCATCGTATTTGGGTTGATCGCGGGCGCGTGCGAAGATATTTTAGGCGGCGCGCTGACCGACGCCGCCACGGGCGGCGGGTGGACGATCGCGACGACAGGCACCGCGCTCTTGGTGGGCTCGCTCTCGCAAGGTTTTTTTGCGGATTCGATTCCGGTTCTGACGGCAGCGGTCGCAATCGGAACGCTGGTCCGCCGGCTGATCTTTTGGAGCGTCCTTTCCCTGGAGGGATATCCGCGCGGGTACGCCGGCGTTCACGCGCACCAAGCACTCTGGGAAGCGCTCATGAACGCGGCAATCGCGGCGGCATTGATGCTGCTCTTACGGCTGGTGGAACGGCGTAAGGCATGACGTACCGGCGCAAACCCGCCTGGGAACGCTCGGCGTGGCGGATTGCTATTTTTGCATTGCTCGTCGCGCTTGCGCTGATGGGCTTGTTCGCCCGGCTCATTGCTGTGCAGCTTGTGCAAGGCGACGCGTTCCGCGCCGCGGCCCAAGAGAATCAGATCAGACTCATCCCGGTTGCCGCGCCACGCGGATCGATGCTCGATCGAAGCGGCATTCCGATCGTTCGCAGCCGGCCGTCCTTCGTGGTCGCCGTGATTCCCTCAGAGTTGACCGATCCGGCGAGCGAACTCAAAAGCGTCTCGCAAGCCATCGCCGTTCCGGTCGAAAAATTACGCTACCAACTATTCAACCACCACGGCGTCACTTACAAAACGTTCGACGAGCTAGACGCAAACGAGCCGTACGGCCCCGTCATCATTGCCAGCGATCTGTCCGTGCGGCAGGTCGTCAAACTGACGGAACTGCTCGTTGACTTGCCGGGCTTCGACGTCGAAGCTCAAGCCGTGCGCGATTATCCGTACGGCGCCCAAGGTTCGGCATTCGTCGGCTACGTTGGGCAAATCAGCGAAGACGAATACAAAGCGCTGCGCAATTTGGGATATTCACCCAACGATGTCGTTGGGAAAGACGGCCTCGAGTACACGTACGATCGCTACCTGCGCGGCGAACCCGGCGGTCAACGCGTCGTCGTAGATTCGCAAAGCCAAGTCGTGCCGGGGATTAAGCTTCCGCAGAAGCAGCCGGTTCCGGGTGATACGCTCGTACTCAACATCGATTGGCGTCTGCAACGCATAGTGGAACAAGCACTCGCGAACGGCATTCACTCCTGGGCCGGCGGGCGCTCGGGGGTTGGCGGCGCCGTCGTCGTCGAGGATCCATGGACCGGAGCGATCCGCGCGATCGCGAGCTACCCGAGCTTCGACCCGAACGCGTTTGCATCGAACGACTACAAAAAACTCGCGTACTATCTCACCAACAGTTCGCAGCCGCTCTTCAACCGCGCGATCAGCGCCGGAACTCCGACCGGATCGACGTTCAAAATGGTAACGGGCTCGGCCGCGCTCACTACGGGCGTCGTGAAAGTGAACGAGAGCGTCTACGACAGCGGCGCCTGGAATTGCGGCGGAGCCATCTTTCGCGACTTGGCGGCCGGAGGTTTAGGCTCGACCGGCTTCGTGCGCGCGCTGGCCGCTTCTTCCGACGGATATTTCTTTCAGATGGGCTGGCGCTTGGGTAACGCGCGCTTACGCAAATACGCGCTCGCTTTTGGACTCGCGGCAAGGGCCGGTATCGATTTACCCGGTGAATTCGAAGGCAACTGGCCGACAAACGCGTCGATGTTGAAGAGTTCCGGCCTTCCTTTAGAACCCTCCGACGTCTGCAGCTTGGCGATCGGCCAAGGCGCGATGCAAGCCACGCCGCTGCAGATGGCCAATGTGGAATCGGCGGTCGTCAACGGCGGCACGCTCTACCACCCGCACATCGTCGCCGAGATCCGCAATCCGAACGGTCATGTGGTGAAGCGGTTCGATCCGCAGATCATCCGCCAGGTCCCCGTCACGCAAGAAGCGCTCAAAGCCGTGCGCCAAGGAATGGATGAAGTGACCGATCCCGGCGGCACGGCCTACGGCCTGGCGATTCCGGGCTTACCGTTCGGCGGAAAAACCGGCACAGCCGAAACAGCCGGCGGCTCCGGACCGAACACGACGTGGTTTGTGGCTTATGCACCGGCGAAGCGCGCAACGATCGCTATGGCGGTCTTCGTCGATCGCTCCGGCGGCTACGGCGCACAAGTGGCCGCGCCGATCGCGCGCGCGATCATGGTGCAGTACTTCCATAAAAAACCCTGACTCGTACATATACGGCTCGCCCACGCACCGGTTCGCACGGCTCTGAATTCGCCGCGAAGCCAAGGATGGCGAGAGCGGTCTGAATTCAGGAGCGCAGACGGGCACACGACGTGCCCGGCAAGTCTCCGTGAACCGGTGTGTGGCTGAGCTTTATTGTAAGAGGCTGAGTGTTTCTTCGATTCGTTCCGCACGCGCGCCGGGATGGCGCTTGACGTGCGCGCGTACGCGATCGGCTGCGCCTCGCCTTTCGAGGACATGCGCGGCTGCGAGCGCGACGGGTTCGGACGGATCGTCGAGTGCGTGCACCAGCAGACCGTCGGCGCGTTCGTCGTGCAGATCGGCGACCGCAAAGACGAGGTCGCAGCGCGCCGCTTCCGAGAGCGTCGCGAATTCATCGCCCGCCTGCGCGGTCCAAGCGGTGTCGGGCTTCCACGGTTCGTTCGGAGGCGGCTCGGGTTCTTCGACGGTTTTTCGCTCCGGCGAAAGCCATGCGTACGCACCGACGCACACCGCAATCGCGACGACGATCAGCAGACCGATGACGATGGCGTTCACGCGCGCGTGGAAATCTGGGCGCAGACCACATTGAGCGCCGCGTCGAGCACGGGATACGGGCGTCGCTGCAGTGCGTCGATGAAAGCCGTCTCATCGACGCCGGCCAGGTCGTCGAGCGACGTGATCAACATGCGACGGTAGTTGGCTTCCGCGTCCGATTCACTCGGCAACAGCCGTGCCAGCGCCGCCCAAGGAAGGGCGGTCGCCAACGGCGCGTCTTCCAAGCGCGCGGCTAGCGCGCGCAATTCGCCCGCATCGCAAGCGCCGCGCAAAATCGTGGCTCCGCTTGAAAGCGCCGGCCCTCCGGGCTGGAGCGAGTTGAGAAGCGCGACGATCCCGGCGCGCGTCCCGGAGTTTTCCAGATCGCGCGGCGCGATCACGTAATTCGGCAAGCGTAACTTGATGAAAAGGCGGTCGAGCGTCTCGCGCAGCGCGCCGCGAACCTCTTCGAGTGCGGACTCATTTGACGAGCCCGCTTCGTCGGGGAAAAATGCGCGCAGTGCAAACATGTGGCTCGTCAACCCGCCGAACCGCGCTTCGGAGAGAAACTTCAGCGTTCGCTCCAAGCGCTCGCGATCGAAAACTGCGACCGTTTCAACGACCGGCGAATCGGCGTCGTCGCCGGCGTGACCGTTCCCGCTCGACCCGAGCGAGAGCACCGACGTTACGGCCGTCTCACCACGCGCGACCGGCGTTGCCGGCGGCAGTTGCACGAACCGATCGTTGACGTCGGGCAGCGCGCGCTGTCCGCCCGCAAATGCCGGACCTAACATTCCGTCCAAGCCGAACGGCAGTCCCGCGATGGCATTGGCGAAAACGGGCGAGCAACGGACTTTCAGTTCGGGCGCGGCGATTTCGTCCAAGCGTTCGCCGTCATAAGAAATGCGCGCGGTGCGCATGAGCGTTTCGCCCGAAGATAATCCGTTGTGCACGACCTCGCGCCACGCAATCGTCGCCTCGACGCCGGGGTCGACGTCGCTCAGCATGATGCCCTGTTCGCTCGTCAGCGGAGACTGCGCTCCGATGTCGCGCACGGGCAGCTCGTTCACTGTCGTGCTGTTCGGCACGTAGATCAGCTCGTCGAGCGAGTCGATGGAGATTTTCACGCGACGCGCCGGTCCGTCACCGCCGTTGCGCACGTGCAGCACGAATTCGACTTCGTCGCCGGCATCGGCAACGTCGGCCGGTTCGCTGTGGAGCGTGCCGACAGAAAAGTTTGGTTCGGCGGTCGTAACGATCGTGAGACGCATCAGCTGAACCGGGAGCATCGCATCGGCAGTAAGCACCGACTCTATGGTCACCGGATAGGCTTTGGCCAAACTGCGCAAGAGCCGGATGCCGAGCTTCGCTTCGACGCTTCCACCCGGACGGATCTCGCCGAAGAGTAGCGCCGATCGCTCGCGCGTCGCGCCTTCGACACTTTCCAGCCGGGCTTCGGGCGACACATACAAGCGCAGGCGCACGTTGTTGGCGATGTCCGTGCCCTCGTTGCGCAAACGTACATGCACTTCGACGAGTTGGTTGGGGCGAAAGACGTCGTCTTGTACGAGCTGGAGCTGCGAGGTTTCGGACGAAAATGCGGGATGCGACTCGACGCGCCAATTCGCTTCACCCAAAACGACCTCGCCCGCCTCACGGGCGTGCATAGATCCGCCTAAACGGATGTCGCTGCGGTTGGCATAAGGCGTTCGCACTCGCGCGCGAACGGTCAGGCGGCGCGACGTGTACGGATCGATTTTCCCTAAGTCGACCTCGTCGCGATCCATCTGCAAGCGGACGGTTTTATCGAAGACGCGGACTTCGTCGAGCGCCGGATCGAGCGTTAAATGCAGACGCGCATCGGTCGCGGGCGCGCTGCCGTCGTTGCTCAAATGGATCGTCGCCTCACATTCGTCGGACGGTTGGACGGCGCTGCCGCCGACGCGAACGATGCGATTGTGACGCGTGGAGAAACGCGGTTGCGAACGCACAACCGCGGAACATTCGAAATTGCGCTCGCCCTCGGGCGCCCAGTTTAGTTTAGCGCGAACCGGGAGCGACGTTCCGTCGGCAATCGGCGACAGCACCGCGCCTTCGGCTACGAATTCGACGCCTTCGCGCGCGCCGATCGCTCCGAGATCGAAGGTGAGGCTCTCTTTCTTGCGTTCGCGCAGCGGTTGTCCGTCGATACGGAAACTTCCGCGAACGGGCATGACGTGGTCGGGAAACACCAGCGTGATCGAGACGTTTTCCGCGGTGGTCGTGCCCGCATTAAATGCAACCGCCCGCACGACGATGTGCGAGCCGGGCGTCACGTCGTATTCAGGTTCAACGGTAACCGACGTGCGGTCGTCTTCAAAGTCGGCTTGCGCGCGGACGGTCAAGCTCGCCGCATCAATCACGAACGCGGCTGTTTCTTGCGACGCGATCTGCGCGCGCGCGACGATGGCGGTTCCGTCGGGGAGCGGATCGTCGACGCGCACGCGGTACTGCAGTGTCACGGTTGCGCTGGCCGGTAACGACGGCGCGACGATCGGCGCGTGTACGCGATCGAACGATGCCAGCAGCTCGCGTTCGAACTCGCGTCCGTTGACGCGCGCGGAGTTTGGAACGTAACTCGTATGTTCGGGAATCGGCGCGACGACCACGACATCGTGTGCACTGGACTCGCCGGCGTTGTGAACTCGGACCGTCACGTTTGCTTCGCCTCCGGGAGCCGCTCCGCCGGATGCACCATGGCGCGTTTCGATCGCGACGTTGGTCAGCGCGTTTTCCAACGCGGGACGACTATGAGCGACCAAGCGGACGACGTTCGATCCGACCGGAGCGAGCTCGAACGCGGCGACCGCAGCCTGCAACTCGACGGTGGAACCATTTTCGATTGCGCCCGCGACGCTGTACGCAATGTCGATGCGGCGCTCTTCGCCGGGCGCGACGTCACCGATCTGCGCTCCGGCTCGCGCAAGCAACGGTGAGCTGCCCTGCTCGTCGTCGAGCGGCTCTTCATCGAGCTTTCCGCTTCCGACGAGGTAGACCAATCCTTCGGGAAGATTAAAACGCACGCGCACGCCGGTTGCCGGCGCGCCGCCCTGGTTGCGGAAAGTGAATGTCGCGCGCACGGTCATCCCAGGTTCCAACTCGCGCTCAGGCGAAACGACGAGGGTTCGTAGACCCTCGGGAAGCGTCGGTGTACCCGGCGCAAACACGTCCGTCAGGGTGCGCATGACCGTCCGCGACTCTTCGCCGCAGGCACAACGGCCCCTTGACGCATTACTGACCGCTTAGCGAAAGGTTTGCACTGTAAAGATGCTCGCAACGAAACCCGATCGTTTCGCCGAAGCCGTGTCGCGGCTCGGATCGGAAAGCGCCTTCGAAGTTCTGGCACGCGCTCGAGCGCTTGAAGCGCAAGGCATGCGTGTGGTGCATATGGAGATCGGCGAACCCGATTTCGATACACCCGATCATATCAAGGAAGCTGGCATCCAAGCGATCCGTGAAAACCACAGCCATTATACGCCATCGCAAGGCATACTCGAGTTGCGCGACGTCGTCGCGCTCTACGCCTCGAAGTTTCGCCACATCGAGCCCTGGACGGCAGAAAACGTCGTACTTTCGCCCGGTGCCAAACCGATTATCTGGAACATCCTGAGCGCACTCTTAAGCCCCGGCGACGAATTCGTCTACTTCGATCCCGCCTACCCCGCATACGCATCGTGCGCTAACTACCTGGGAGCGAAGACCGTTCCGATTCCGTTGCTGGAAGAAAAAAATTGGCGTATGGATCTGGACGAGCTCGAACGGCGCGTCTCCGACCGCACCAAAGCCATCATGATCAACTCGCCGCATAACCCGACCGGCGGCGTGCTGACCAAAGACGATCTCGAACGCATCGCGGCGATGGCGCAGCGCCACGATTTCGTGGTTATTTCCGACGAAATTTATAGCCGCAATTTTTACGACCGTGAATTCAACTCGATCGTGAGCGTCCCCGGCATGCGCGACCGCACGATCGTGATCGACGGTTTTTCAAAGGCGTACGCTATGACCGGCTGGCGCCTGGGTTATGCGATCATGGCGCCCGAATATGCCAAGTACGTCACGCTTTTCAATAATAATACGTTTTCGTGCGTCGCCAGCTTCGTGCAGCAAGCCGGCATCGCTGCGCTTACCGGCGATGACGAGCCCGTGGTGCGGATGAACGGCCTCTTCCGCGAACGCCGCGATGCCATCGTCAACGGTCTGAACAAAATCAACGGCCTCTCATGTACCATGCCGGAAGGCGCGTTCTACGCTTTTCCCAATGTGACGAAAATTACGTCGGACGATAAGGCGCTAGCGAAGTTCCTATTGGAAGATGCAGGCGTCGCATGCCTGGGCGGCTCGGCGTTCGGCTCCGCGGGCAAAGGCTATCTGCGCTTTTCATACGCCGCATCGCTCGACGACATTCACTACGCGCTCGACCAGATGAAGACGAGAATTCCGCACTTCAAGGGCTGAATTTGTCATCCTGAGCCTGTCGAAGGACCCTGAGCTTGTCGAAGGGCGGTTTTGATATGAAAAAGTCCCTCTTGTTTCTGGTTAGCATTGTCTTCGCGGCGATGTCTGCGATTGCGACATCGCGGGCGGCGACCTTCCCCACGCCCGTCGAGGGAACATATTCGATCCCTAACTTCAAATTCGATGACGGCGAAACGCTGCCGGAGCTGCGCATTCATTACTATACGCTGGGCACGCTGCGCACCGACGCAAGCGGACACTCGAACGCCGTTCTCATCATGCATGGCACGGGCGGCTCCGGTAAACAATTCCTCACTCCACCCGAACGCTTTGCCGGCGTACTCTTTTCGCCGGGCGGACTGCTCGACGCGAACAAGTACTTCATCATTCTTCCCGACGACATCGGTCACGGTCAGTCGAGCAAGCCCAGCGATGGCCCGCACGCCAAATTCCCGCACTATGATTACCACGATATGGTGAGGGCGGAGCATGCGCTCGTGAGCGACGGACTTCGCGTCAACCATTTGCGTCTGGTGATGGGAACCTCGATGGGGTGCATGCACAGCTGGATGTGGGGCGAGGCATACCCGACGATGATGGATGCGCTCATGCCCTTAGCGTGTCTGCCCATCGAAATATCCGGGCGAAACCGAGTCTGGCGCGATATGGAGATGAATCTCATCACGAGTTCGCCGGACTATAACGGCGGCGACTACACGGCTCAGCCCTTCGGCTTGAAAGCGGCCAACGATCTGACGTGGTTCGTCGGCAGCGCGCCGCTCTACGATCAATCGATCATGCCGACGCGCGACACGGCTGACGACTATTTTTCAAAGCAACGCCACCTGGATCAACTTCCCGCCGACGAAGACGCAAACGACGTTCTGTATCAAGTCGGATCGTCGCGGGACTACAACCCTGAGTCGCTACTCGGAACGATTCAGGCGACGGTCATGGCTGTCAACAGCGCGGACGATCAAATCAACCCGCCCGAACTGCACATCGTCGAGCGCGAGATCGGCAAGGTCAAGCACGCGAAGTTCGTTCTGCTTCCGATCACATCGCAAACGCGGGGGCATGGTACGCACACCCTGCCGCTCGTGTGGGGAAAATACCTGGGGCAGTTGCTAACGCAGACGGCGCACTGACGGCGCCAACTTTATTCCAACCGTCACGCCAAGCACAAAAAGCAGCGCGATGACAATCCCCGCCAGAACGTAGAGCATCCACCAAGGCGCCAGTGCGAGATGACCACGACCGTGATTGCGATGAGCATCAGACCCTGCAGTATCCGCAAAAAGACCTCAGCGGGCATTCTCCGGTTCAGCGTGCATATAAATATGTCGCCGTCGCAAGTGCGCCGTTGATTTGACCGGCCACGCGGCTTGCGTCTTGCCCGTGCGGAACCGCGAGATTATTTAAGTAGAAGCAAAACGCGATGTGCCGCCCTGATGCGGTCGTCATGTAGCCGGCCAGCCCTTTCCCCGAAACGAGCGCGCGCTGGTTGATCGCGTCGCCACCGCTCCACGTCCCTGTCTTCGCGTGCACCTTACCCCGCGCCGGCGAGTTGTTGGCGATATTGAAGAGCGTTCCGTCAACACCGAGGATCGGCAACGCAGAATAGAATGTCTGATAGTACGGCTGAGTGCGCAGATAAGCAAGGTAGTGCACCATGTACTGCGGCTGAATGAACGCAAAACCGCCGAGGCCGTCGTTCTGGACGATTTGCGTCGTATCGAGTCCCGCACTCTGCATAAATGCGCGTTCGAGGTCGAAGCCGGCCCGAAGCGTGTGTTTGGGCGACCATAAATATGGCATGATCGACGCGTGCAAGTTGTCGCTGACCTTGAGGGTGACTTTAACGTCTTGGCTTAGCGGCGGTGAAACGTGCGCCGCGATAACGTTTGGACCAACTTCCGACGTACTCAGCGGCGTTACATCCGCGCTCGTGTTTTGAACGACGACGCCGTGCGTTTGCAGCGCTGCCGAAAGCGCAACTTCCGCGAAGCGCGCCGGCGACGGTATGTCGTATGCGTAGAGTATCGGGGGCGATCCAACGGGCAGCGAACCGGTAATCGTGACCGTTCGCATCCCCGCCGCATCGGCTTGGCCATCGGGAACGGAGATCGTACGATCGGAATGCGCGGCTCCTGTCGTAGCTCTGTTCACGAACGTGGCGTATGCCGTCTGCGGTGAAACCGCAATCGAAACCGGATCGCCCGGGTGCGCGCCGGGAGTTACGGTAACATCGACGATGTTATCGTTGACAACAATCGGCGACACCACAACGCCCGTACCGGATTCGGGATAGCCGGCCTGATAGAGTGAATCGTCTACGATGACTCGGCCTGTTACCGTTTTTACGCCGCGCGCGGCAATCTGCGCTGCGAAGTCCTCAATAACCGCCAACGGGTTCCCGGGCACCGCTTTCGTGTCTGGAGAGCCATCGTACGAGTGATCCTCATTCTCAAACGTCATCGTGCCGTCGGATTGAATGCGACCGGACAGATTCGGATCGCCCGAAGCTTTTAAGACGACGTCGCCCTGGAGCGTGCCGTTCGCATCGATCGGCCCGGTGCGGTACACGTTTGTCGCAAAGCGATAGTCCGGTCCGAGCAGCGCGAGCGTTGTGCCTTCGGTCAGCAGCTTTGTCGTGGACGCCGCAAGGAAAAAACGCTGCGCGTTGTAGCCGTACATCATCTTGTGCGAGTCAAGGTCGTAGATTGCGATGCCAAACTGCGTATGCGGATAGCGCTGCTCGATTGTCTGCAACTCGGCCGGAAGCGTCGGTTTGGCATAGGCCGGAGGAACCGACGTCATTGCCACACAGCCAACAATCGCGGCGAAAATAAGCGAGCGCTTCATTCACGGCTCTTGGTCCGCTCGCGGACGAAGCCCTGCGCCGCCGTGCGCTGGCGGATTTCCGGGTCAGAACGGCGCAAGAACCGCAGGAGCATGAACGAGCGCGCACTCTGGCCTGTCTTGCGCCAAGCCGGCGGAAAAGATCCGCTGGCATTGGGCTCTGCCGCTCAGTCACAGAAAACCGCCGATTGGAAAGCCCGAATTGACGGTGCAGAAGTCGTTAAGTCTATTTGCCCGTACTGTGCGGTCGGGTGTGGACAAAAGGTTTTCGTCAAAGACGAAAAGATCGTGCAGATAGAAGGCGACCCCGATAGTCCGATCTCGCGCGGACGGCTCTGTCCCAAAGGTTCGGCCACGCTCTCGCTCGTCGAAAGCCCGCTGCGCGAATATAAAGTAAAGTATCGGCGCCCGTACGGGACGCACTGGGAAGATCTGCCGCTCGAACGCGCGATGGATATGATTGCCGAGCGCGTTCTGAAGACGCGGCGCGAAACGTGGGAAGCCAAAGACGACGAAGGCAACATGCTCAACCGCTGCTACGGGATCGCGCATCTCGGCGGCGCGACGCTGGATAACGAAGAGAATTACCTGATGAAGAAACTCTACACGGCGCTCGGCGTCGTGCAGGTTGAAAATCAGGCCCGATTATGACATAGCTCGACGGTTCCCAGTTTGGGAACCTCGTTCGGACGCGGCGGCGCGACGACGTTCCAGCAAGATCTGCAGAACTCAGACTGTATCGTGATCATGGGATCCAACATGGCCGAAAATCATCCGGTTGGATTTCAATGGGTCATGGAAGCTCGCGAGCGCGGCGCCCACGTAATCCACGTCGATCCGCGTTTCACGCGCACGAGCGCCGTTGCCACGAAGCACGTGCCGATCCGCGCGGGCAGCGATATCGCGTTTTTGGGCGGTATCATTCACTACATCCTCGAGAACGATCGCGCGTTCAAAGAGTATGTCGTGAACTACACCAACGCACCCGTCATTTTGCGCGAGGATTTTAAAGACAGCGAAGACCTCGACGGCTTCTTCTCCGGCTGGCATGCCGACACGAACGGCTATACCTTCGAGACGTGGCAGTACGACGGCATGGAGATGCACGGCGCCGCCGGGCAACGTGAGGGCCACTCTTCGTTAGCGAAGGCGCCGAAGCTCAAGCAAGATGAAGACGCGCTCCAGAACGGCGAGCCGCCGAATATGGATAAAACGCTGCAAGATCCGCGTTGCATCTATCAAGTCCTGAAACGGCACTACGCACGATACACGCCCGAAACCGTGGCGCGCATCTGCGGAACCGACCCGCAAAACGTGATCGACGTTGCCGAAGCGCTCTGCGCCAACAGCGGACGCGATCGCACGTCCGCGTTTTGTTATTCGGTTGCCTGGACGCAACACACCACCGGGGTGCAAACGATACGCGGCGCCGCGATCATTCAGCTCCTGCTGGGGAATATCGGGCGCCCGGGCGGCGGCATTCTTGCGCTGCGCGGTCATGCCTCGATTCAAGGCTCGACCGACATCCCGACGCTTTTCAACATCTTGCCCGGCTACGTGCCGATGCCGCACGCGCACGCGCATGACGATCTTCAAGACTTCGTCGACTCCGAAGGCGCCAAGACCGGCTACTGGGGCAACATGGACAAGTACATCGTCAGCTTGCTTAAAGCGTGGTTCGGCGAGCGTGCAACCGAGCAAAACGATTTTTGTTTCGATCTCTTGCCGCGCATCAGCGGCGATCATTCGACGTACCGCAGCATCATGGGCATGCTCGACGGCACCGTCAAAGGCTTTTTTTGCATCGGTGAAAACCCGGCGGTGGGTTCGGCGAACTCCGGCCTGCACCGCCGCGCGATGGCGAATCTCGAGTGGCTGGTCGTGCGCGACTTCACCGAAATCGAAAGCGCCTCGTTTTGGTACGACGCGCCGGAAATCGCGACGGGCGAATTGCGCACGGAATCGATTCCCACCGAAGTGTTCTGGCTGCCGGCCGCCGCCCATACGGAAAAAGACGGCTCCTTCACCAACACGCAGCGTCTGCTGCAGTGGCATCATAAAGCGGTCGAACCGCAAGGCGATGCGCGCTCGGAGCTGTGGTTTTATTATCACTTAGGCAAACGCATCCGCGAAAAAACCGCGCGGCAAGAAGAGCCATTTTCCGATCCGATCGCATTTCTCACGTGGAATTACCCGGAAAAAGGCGCGACGGCCGACCCGGATGCGCAAGCCGTACTGCGTGAGATTAATGGATGGGACGAAAACGGAAAAGCGCTTTCCGATTACAACTGCCTTAAAGCTGACGGCAGCACGGCCTGCGGATGCTGGATCTATTGCGGATGTTTCAAGGACGAAGTCAATCAAACCGCGCGCCGCAAACCTGGAACGCAGCAGAGTTGGGTGGCGCCCGAGTGGGCGTGGGCGTGGCCGGCCAACCGGCGCATCATTTATAATCGCGCGTCTGCCGATCCGCAAGGCAAGCCCTGGAGCGAACGCAAAAAGTATGTGTGGTGGGATGAAGAAAAAGCGGAATGGACCGGCCACGACGTCCCGGACTTCAACAAGACGAAGCGTCCCGATTACACGCCAAAAAGCGGCGCGAGAGCTGAGGACGCGATCGCGGGCTGGCATCCGTTCGTGATGCAAGATGACGGCCTGGGGTGGCTCTTCGTTCCAGCCGGCATCGTCGACGGACCGCTGCCGGTCTACTACGAACCGCACGAATCGCCGGTGAAAAACGCACTCTACTCGCAACAGGCCAATCCGTGCCGTCAGGAATTCCCGCGGACGTTCAACGAATCGAACCCTTCGCCCAGCGACGCTCACGGCAACGTCTTTCCGTTTGTGCTGCACACGTATAGACTCACCGAGCATCACACTGCCGGCGGAATGAGCCGCACGGTCGCGCATTTGAGCGAACTGCAGCCGGAGTTCTTCTGCGAAGTGAGCCCGGAGTTAGCGCGGCTGCGCGGATTGGCGCATGGCGATTGGGCGACGATCTTTACTTCGCGCGCGGTCGTCGAGGCGCGCGTCATGGTGACCGATCGCGTCAAGCCGATGTTGGTTGACGGCAAGACCCTGCATTCCGTGGGCCTACCATACCACTGGGGTTCGCGGGGTCTGGTGACCGGCGACTCCGCCAACGATCTACTGAGCATCACGCTCGATCCAAACGTGCACATCCAAGAGACCAAAGGGTTAACGTGCGACCTCATTCCGGGGCGCCGTCCGCGCGGCACGGATGTACCAAGATTCTTGAACGACGTACGCACGCGGTCTCACTCGGAAGGCCGGATGTGAGCGACTTTATCGATCTCACTTCAGCGGCCGCAGAGTCCGCGACCTACGGCGCCGACGAGCGCGACCGCATGGGCTTCTTTACCGACACGACGCTGTGCATCGGCTGCAAGGCCTGTGAAGTTGCCTGCAAAGAGTGGAATCAGCTGCCCGCGGACGGCTACGAATTCACCGGCGAGTCTTACGACAACACGAAAGAATTGAGCGGCAACACGTGGCGGCACGTCGCGTTTGTCGAGCAGATGGAACCCGAGCGTGACACCGGCCGCTGGCTGATGGAGTCCGATGTCTGCAAGCATTGTACGCATGCGGGTTGTCTCGACGTTTGCCCGACCGGCGCCATTATCCGCACCGAATTCGGCACAGTCGTCATACAAGACGACATCTGCAACGGCTGCGGCTACTGCGTGGTCGCCTGCCCTTTCGGCGTGATTGGCGAGAAACAAGAAGATCATACGATGGGCAAGTGCACGTTGTGTTACGATCGGCTAAAAGTGGGGGAGCAGCCGGCATGCGCGAAAGCCTGTCCGACCGAATCGATCCAGTACGGTGTCGTCGACGAGCTGCGCGGACGCGCCGAAAAACGCTTGGAAAAAGTGCAGCACAAGTTTGAGGGCGCGCAGCTCTACCTGAACGATCGCAACGATGGAATCGGCGGCGGCGGTTCGATTTTTCTGCTGCTCGATAAACCGCAAGTCTATGGGCTTCCGCCCAACCCGATCGTGCCGACAAAAAATCTCTCGCAACGCTGGCGCACGGCCGGCATTGCCGCGGGGGCGTTGCTCGGCGCGGTCGTTCTCTGCGCGGTAGCGCGGCGATGAGCGACGGCTACTACGGCCGCCCGATCGTCAAACCGCCGGCGTGGACGGATCTCATTCCGACCTATTTTTTCGCGGGCGGATTAGCCGGAACGGCCGCAACGCTCGCGTTCGCGGAGAGAACGGCTCGCAACGATCGCCTTGCGCGCACGATGATCTTCGGAGCCGCGGCCGGCTGTGCGGTCAGCGCATTTTGTCTCATCGCCGACTTAAAAAAGCCCGAGCGATTCATCAACATGCTGCGCGTCGTCAAACCCACGTCGCCGATGAGCGTCGGCGTCTACATCTTCTCTGCGTTCAGCGGCTCGGTTTTTATCGCCGCGGGTTCGGAAGTGACCGGCATCGCGCGGCCTGCCGGCCGTTTCTTCGAAGCGATCGCAGGATTGATCGGGCCGGTCATGTCCGTTTACACCGCAGTTTTGGTTGGCGACACGGTCATGCCGGCGTGGCATCTGCCGCGCAAAACGCTGCCGGGACTCTTCGCGGCGACGTCCGCCGCGAGCGCCGGCGCTTGGGGATTGCTGTTCGCGCCGTCGCGCGACAGCGGCTCGGCGCGGCGTCTCGCGCTTGTGGGCGGCACGGCGATGGTCGCGTTACTTCAAGCTCTGCATCATGAGATCGGAGCGGTTCAAGCGCAGGCGTATTCCAAGGGCGAGGCGGGCGCGCTCGCGCGTTCCGCCCGGCTGCTCAACATCGGCGGCATCGTCTGCGCGGCGCTGGCGAAAAATTCCAACGCACTTTCAAAGATTGCGGGCGCACTGCTCCTAGCGGGCGGCCTCACGGAACGCTTCGCGGTCTACCGCGCCGGCTGCGCTTCCGCCAAAGATCCGAAGTACGTACTAGAGTCGCAGAAAGCTAATTCAGCTTCATCGCCTGTTTGACGTCGCTTAACGTCTGAGCCGCAATCTCACGGGCACGCGACGTCCCTTCGGCGATGACTTTTTCGACATAGGATTCATCGGCCGCAAACATTTTGCGGCGTTCGCGCAGCGGACGTAAGAATTCATTGAGCGCTTGCGCTAAGTCGCTTTTGTCTTGCACGCAGCCGAGCGCGCCGGAGCGGCAATCGCGCTCGACGGCCGGCACGTGCGCCGGTTTGACGAGCTTCCACAAATGAAAGACCGGACAAATCTCGGGCCGTCCCGGATCGTTGCGGCGTACTTTCAGAGGATCGGTTATCATGAGGCGGACTTTTTCGGTCGTCGCGGCCTCGTCGTCGCGCAAGTCGATCACATTGTCGTAAGATTTACTCATCTTGCGGCCGTCGATGCCGGGGACTTCGGGAAATTCCGAAAGCATCGCTTTGGGCTCGACCAAGACCGCGGAACCACCGCCATAAATGTGATTGAACCGCCGCACGACCTCGCGCGCGAACTCCAAGTGCGCGACTTGATCTTTCCCGACCGGGACGAACTCGCCGCGAAAGATCGCGATGTCGCAGAGCTGCAGCAGCGGGTAGCCAAGAAACCCGTACGTGGCGATGTCGGATCCCAGCTGCTCGATTTGGCCTTTGAACGTCGGCACGCGCTCGAGCCATGAAATCGGCGTGATCATGCCGAGCAGCACCTGGAGCTCGGAGATCTCGGGTATGCCGGACTGCAAATAAAACGTGGACTTCTGCGGATCGACGCCTGCGGCCAGCCAGTCCACGACCATCGAGTTGCGCGCGTCCCGGATCGACTGCGGATCGGCAAAGGCCGTCGTGAACGCGTGCAAATCCGCAATCTCGAAAAACGCGTCTGCAGTATCGCAATACTTCGCCCATTGCGTCAGCACGCCGACATAATGTCCCAGGTGCAGATTGCCCGTCGGACGCATGCCCGACATCACGCGCGGTCGCTTCGCGGTTGCGGTCGCCATCAGAACGCGGTTTGCAGTGAACCGAAGCGCGCACCTGCTTCGATTTTAGCGCGCACGTAATCACGCGCGTTGGAAACGGCCGCCGAAAGGTCGCGCCCGGACGCGAGTTCGCATGCCAACGACATCGCCAAGACGCAGCCCGTCCCACGCATTGATCCCGCCAAACGCGATCCTTCAAAGAGCTGCGAAGCGCCGGAAGTGACAAGAACATCGGACGGATCGCCCGCGAGATGGCCTCCTTTCACGAGCGCGGCGCGCGCACCGCCGGCGACAAACTGGGCGCCCGCCGCGGCCATCGCTTCGCGATCGCGCAAGGGTTTTTGGTGCAGCAGCAGCGCGGCCTCGTCGAGATTGGGTGTCACGATGACGGGCAAATGTAGCAGGACGTCACGCAACTCGTCGATGTAGGCGGCGTTCGTCCACAACGCTTGACCGGTCGAAGAGCCCAGCACGGGATCCACGACGACGCACATCCCCGCGCGCGAGCGCAGAAAATCGGCCAGGACGCGGACGTTCTCCGCCGATATCAACGCGCCGACTCGGTACGCGGCCACACCGGACGGAAGCGATTCAAGCTGCGCTCGGAAGACGCGGCTCGGAACCGGCAGCACGGCGGTAACGCGCTCGGCATCCTGCGCGCTGACTCCGGCGACCGCAACGACGTGTCCAACGCCGTATTCCGCGGCGACTCGCGCGTCGAGTCCGACGCCCGCGATGTTCCAGGGATGAGTCGTGCCGACGGATGCGACGATGACGTTCATTCGGCGTTCCATATGCTGACCAGCGCTGCGGCGGCGGCGCGCGGGTCGGGCGCGGACGAAAAAGCTGAGATCATAGCGGCCATGGCAACGCCCGTCGCAGGCACGTCGCGAAGATTCTCCGCCGTAATGCCGCCGATGGCCGCAACCGGAAGCCGCGTTGCTGCAACGATTTCGCGAAGCCCGTCGAGCCCGATGGGGTCGCCCGCGTCGCTCTTCGATCTCGTCGCAAAGACGGATCCGGCGCCGATGTAGTCGGCCGCTTGCGCCGCGCGCGCTTCGTCCGGCGTCCCGCAGGAAACGCCGACAATGCGATCGCCTAACGCTCGCCGGATCTTCGGCAGCGCTTCGAAACCGGCGTCGTCCGGTCCCAAGTGCACGCCGTCAGCATCGAAACGTTCGACCGCGCGCCAGTCATCATTTATAAGGAAGAGCGCGTCGCAAGCACGCGTGAGTTCACGCACCGCCGCGGCCTGCGCAGGCACGATTCCGGTTTTCGCGCGATACTGAATGATGCGCACGCCGCCTTCCAGGATCGCGCGCGTCAGTCCGAGCGGATCGCCTTCCGCGTTCACGATCGCGTAGATGCCGCGCAGCCGATCTACTCTGATTCGAGCAACAGCTCCGCGATGCGCATTAGGTCGGACTCATCGGAGTATTTGATCTCGATCGTACCGCCTTGTTGCGATCGACGCAACGCCACGCGCGTTCCGAGCCGCCGCCGCAAGCGGTCTTCGAAGTCGCGATCGTCGGGGGAGCTGCCGCGCGCGGCAGATTTGCCCGCAGCAGGCGGTGATTGGAGGCGGGCGACGATGCGCTCGAGTGCGCGCACGCTGAGCCCGTCGCCGGCGACTCGCCGCGCAAGCTGCAAGCGCGCGTTTTCCGGCGCTCCCAGAATCGCTTTGGCGTGTCCCGAGGTCACTTTACCCTCGGCGATCAGCGCCTTAATCGGTTCCGAAAGCGTCAGGATGCGCAGGGCATTGGTAACCGAGGGCCGGCTCTTTCCCAAGCGTTGCGCGACCTGTTCCTGCGTAAAATTATGCGACTCGATCAGATCGGCAATGCCCGCGGCTTCTTCCAGCGCGTTCAGATCTTCGCGCTGCAAGTTCTCGACGATGGCTACTTCCAGGCTTTCGCGATCGTCGCTGCGGCGCACGATCGCCGGAATTCCCGAGCGCTGCA
Source organism: Vulcanimicrobiales bacterium (assembly GCA_038215615.1). Lineage (GTDB taxonomy): Bacteria > Vulcanimicrobiota > Vulcanimicrobiia > Vulcanimicrobiales > Vulcanimicrobiaceae > Rubrimentiphilum. Next base: position 120,566 of record JBBQQR010000005.1, read on the forward strand.
AAGCGGCGCAGGCGCGCCAGCGCCGTTCGCCCGCGATCAGCTCGTAGGCATCGCCACGCTCGCGAACCAGAATCGGGACGAGCACGCCAAGTTCGGCGATAGACGCCTGCAGCTCGCTCAACCCTTCGGCGTCGAAGCGCTTGCGCGGCTGATGCGGATTGGGACGAATCCGATCGATCGGAATCTCGCGAATACCTTCGGCCATCGAGGCCGGTGCTGCGGTCGTTCGGGCGTCGCCGAGCAGCGCGCCCAATCCCCGCCCGAGCCCGCGCTTGGGAGCATTGCTCATCGCGCCACCGCGGCGGATTGCGCCGCCAGCATCTCCGCCGCCAACGCCATGTAGGCTTGCGCGCCGCGCGATTTCAGATCGAATAAGATCACCGGTTTACCGTACGACGGCGCTTCCGACAGGCGGATGTTGCGCGGAATCTGGGTCTTAAACATTTGCTGCGGAAAGTACGCGTTGAGCTCTTCGAGCACTTCCATCGCAAGCTTCGTGCGGCCGTCGAACATCGTCACGAGAACGCCGGTAACCAGCAGCCCGGGATTGAGCGCCTCTTGCACGCGGCGCACGACGTTGGTGAGCTGCGAGAGACCTTCGAGCGCATAGTACTCGGCCTGTACCGGGATAATGATCTCGCGGGTTGCGGTCAGCGCGTTGATCGTCAGCAGTCCGAGTGACGGCGGGCAATCGATGAGCACGAAATCGTAGGCGCCCGCAATCGGCTCGACGACGCCTTTGAGCCGGTTTTCGCGGGACAGCGCGGAGACCAGTTCGATCTCGGCGCCGGCGAGATTGATCGTCGCCGGGATGATTTGCAGTCCGGGAATTTCGGTTTCGCATAGCACTTCGTCGATCGACGCAAAGTGCATCAGCAAATCGTAGATGTCGCGCTTGATCTCGGCTTTGTTGATGCCCAACCCGGTTGTGGTGTTGCCCTGCGGATCGAGGTCGACCACGAGCACGCGCTTTCCGAGCACCGCGAGCGCCGCGCCGAGATTCACCGTCGTTGTGCTCTTGCCGACACCGCCCTTTTGATTGACCAGTGCGATGATTCGCGACAGTGTGGACTCCTTAGCTTGCATCGCGCTGCGCGTCCAAGTAGGTTTCCAAAAGGTGTTGCAGCGTGCCGGGCTCGTTACGCTCGGGCTGTTCGGTGACCTGCTCGAAGAGCTCGCGCAACGCCTCGCCGACGCGCGTATCGCCCGCAAACCCCTGTGGCGCCAGGCCTTTTCGCACCATCGCCGCGATCACTTCGCTTCCGCCGATTCGCAGATCAGCAACTGAAAAAGCGGGCTTGCGCGCGACTTCCTGGTGAACGCGCGCTTGAAAACGCTCGTTCGAATCGTCACGTTTGGGCAGGCCGCTGCCGGCGATGTCAGCCGCGCGCACGGCGAACTGGCGGTCGAGGTTTTCGGGGCCGATGCGCCGGATGAAACGGCGCAAAGCCGGATCGGAGAGATCGGGATCGCCGACGTACATATGCTGGCGAATCACATGCGTTACGCGCTCGACCACCTCGTTGGAAAAGCGCAGGCGTCCGAGCATATCGAGAGCCATGTCGGCGCCGACTTGCTCGTGGCGGTAAAAGTGCGGCCCGTCCTTGGTGCGCGGCTTGCCGACGTCGTGTAAGAGCGCCGCCAAACGCACGACCAAATCGCCGGGCGGCGAGGCATCGAGCGTCGCAAGGCTATGGCGGTAGCAATCGTAGGCGTGCCACTGATTTTGCTCGACGCCCACGCCCTCGAGGATCTCCGGCCAAACGTGCCGCAGCACGCCCGTCTCGCGAAGAAGCTCGATGCCGATCGACGGCTTGCGTGCGAGCGTGAAAAGCTTGGTGAATTCGTCGGCCATGCGTTCGGCCGAAACGGTCGCGATCGCGGGCGCCGCGGCGGTCATGGCCTGACGCGTCCGTTCGGTCAAACTGTATTCGAACCGGGCGGCGAATTGCGCCGCGCGCAGCATGCGCAACGGATCTTCTTCGAACGTGCGCTCGCTGCGAATATCGATGCGGCGCGCGCGAATATCCGCTTCGCCGCCGTGCAGATCGACAATTTCGCCCGAGGGAAGTGCGCGCGCGATCATGTTCATGCGGAAATCACGCCGGCCGAGGTCGTCCTCGAGCGAAACATCCGGCCCGCTCTCGACGTCGAACTCGCGATGGCCAGCTCCGGTCGATCGTTCGCGCCGAGGTAGGGAAATATCCACCGTAACGCTTTTGATGGTTACCTTCAGGACCGCGAACGACGCTCCGACCAGGTCTACCCGGCCCAAAGCCTCGAGGCGCCTTTGAAGATCTGCCGCTGAAAGGCCGGTGACGACATAATCGAGGTCCTTCAGATCCGGCGCGAAGCCTTCAATCTCCGCACGGAGCTCATCCCGCACCCGCCCGCCGACAGCATAAAGCGAGCCGGCCGGCAAAACGCCCGCCAGTTCACGGTCGATCGGCAGTTGGCCGGTGGCACTCATAGGCAGGGGCCACATCCGAGCCATCCAGACAGGCCCGCCCAAAAGAATATGACACCAATGAGAATCACGACCAAGAGCGCCACGGCGATCACCAATTTTGTGGGTCGCCAGCGAAGTAGCCCTTCATTTCTCCTAGCTTACCACGCTCTAAAACCGGGGACAGACGGGCGGCAACTTCCCGTGGAACATCTGCGGCCGGGTCCGTCATTTCGACCCTTGCACGCGAGCGGTCGATAAGCGGGCGATGTTCCCCGTGGAACCTCTAGCCGCCGAGGGGCCGCTTCTGAGCAATTCCGGCGCGGCGGGGAAAGCCGTCGGGCGTGGGCCCGGTCTTCCGGATAAGGATCAGCCGCCTTTCACGGTCGAGCTTTACCTCGGACTCGACCGTGCAAGCGAGCTCGATGGCGGTCATCGAGAGCGCCTCGGCTTCTTGCGGCGCAGGCGCCCCGCGCTGCAAGATCGCCAGACCGCCCACAGCCAGGAACGGCGCCGCCAATTCGACCGCCGCGGGCGCTGAGGCGACTGCGCGGACCGTGGCGCTTTGGAACCGCTCACGCAGTTTCGGGTCGCGCCCGGCATCCTCGGCGCGAGCGGTGATGACCCGGGCATGAAGAGCAAGTGCCTCGATCGTCTCCCTCAGGAACTTCGCCTTTTTTGCGGTGGCCTCGAGCAAAAGGGTTTGGACTCCACTGGCCAGCGCCACCGGGATCCCGGGAAGGCCCGCGCCGCTGCCGATGTCGATGTAGGGGGCCCGAACGTACGGCAGCACGGTCAGGCTGTCGGCGAGATGCAGCGCGAACTCCGCATCGGTGTGCGCGCCCGTCAGGTTGAACTTCGCGTTGGCCTCGAGTACCAGGCGCGCGTAGAGGGCCAGCCGCTCTTCCTCCGCGCTCACGCGGGCTGAGGTTGAGCGCCCGCGTAGAGGCTAAGAATCGCTATGTCCGCCGGGGTCACGCCCGGGATGCGTGATGCCGCGCCCAGCGTTGCCGGCCGCCGGAGAGCGAGCTTCTCCCGCGCTTCCCGCGACAATGCGCGCAAGCCGCCATAGTCGAGCGCATCGGGCAGTGCAGCGCCCTCGCTCTTGGACGCCTTTTCGATCGCAAGCTCTTCGCGGCGTACATAACCCTCGATCTTTATTTCGATCGCAACGCGCTCGCCGATGGCCGGCTCTGTATCCGACGCTTGCTCCGCAACGTCAGCGAATTCGATCCCCGGACGGCGCAACGCGTCCGCCAGCGTCGCGCCTGGTTCAGGAATCAGCTGTGATACGCCGATGCGCGTGGAAGATATAAAGCGCCGCGCACGCTCGAGCTCGGCCGAGCGAGCCTCGAAACGCCCCCAATCAGCATCGCCGACGAGGCCAATGTCGCGCCCGATCGGCGCGAGCCGGCTGTCCGCGTTGTCGTGGCGCAGCAAAATGCGATGTTCAGCGCGCGAGGTCATCATGCGGTAGGGTTCGTCGACGCCTTTGTTCACCAAATCGTCGATCATCACGCCGATGTACGCCTGGCTGCGGGTCAAGCGCAGTTCTTCGCGTCCTTGCGCAGCGCGAGCGGCGTTGATTCCCGCGATCAGACCTTGCGCGGCGGCTTCTTCGTATCCCGAAGTGCCGTTGAGCTGTCCGCAGTGATAAAGACCGCGGACGCGCCGCGTTTCGAGCGTGTCAAAGAGCTCGGTTGGCGGGACCATGTCATACTCAACCGCATAACCCGCGCGCAACATCTCGCATTCTTCCAAGCCCGGCAGCGTGTGCAACATTTCCAACTGCACTTCGGCCGGAAGCGAGGTCGAAAAACCGCCGACGTACCACGTTGGTTCGTCCCAGCCTTCGGGTTCGATAAAGATGTGATGCGTTGGATTGTGCGCGAACTTAACCACCTTATCTTCGATGGACGGACAGTAGCGCGGACCAATGCCTTTGATGAGATCGAGTCCGTAGAGCGGCGAACGATGCAAATTGTCGCGCACGAGCTGATGCGTGCGTTCGTTGGTTTCGGTGATGTAACAGGGCAGCTGCGGCCCCGCAAACCGGAGCTCACTGCCGTAAGAAAACATCAATGGAACCGGGCTTGCGGGCTGCACTTTCATCGCGCCGGTGTTGACGGTCGCGCGGTCCAACCGCGGCGGCGTTCCGGTCTTCAAGCGCTGTGTCGGGAAACCGGCGCCGCGCAGCGCCTGCGCCAAACCGATCGCCGGCGGTTCGCCGAAACGACCTTCGGATTGCACGACGTCACCGCGAAAAGATTTTCCGCCCAGAAACGTGCCTGTTGCCAATACCACGCGACGCGCGTGATAGTGCGATCCATCCGCGCATACGACGCCGCGGATTTTGCCGCCGCTGATAACGAGCGACTCGACCATCGCGCGTTCGATGCGCAGGTTGGGCTGCGCCCGCAAGACTTCGATCGCTAACCGCGCGTAGGCGGGCTTATCGGCCTGCGCGCGCAGCGCGCGTACCGCGGGGCCTTTCGACTCGTTCAGAAAGCGCGAATGCAGCGAGCATTGGTCGATGATGCGCGCCATCTCGCCGCCGAGTGCGTCGATTTCCCGCACCAGCTGGCCCTTGGCGCTTCCGCCGATCGACGGATTGCACGGAAGCGTGCAGATGCGGTCGGGATCGCCTGTCAGCAGCAGCGTGGGCACGCCTAAACGCGCCGAGGCGAGCGCCGCTTCGACGCCCGCATGTCCGCCGCCGACGATGATAACGCCGGCGTCGTCGGAATGAATTCGCGCTTCCATAACCGCCCGCTATTGTAGCAGACGGTTCGCGAGTTTGCCCTGCTGTTATTTCCCGATGCAGAAGCGCGCGAAAATTTTGGTGAGCAACTCTTCGCCGGCGGCTTCGCCGGTAAGATGACCCAGGGCTGCAGACGCGCGCTGCAGGTCACCTGCGATGAAGTCGGCCGGCTCGCCGCGCTGCAGCGTTTCGGACGCGCGGCCAAGCGCTTCGAGGGCCTGCGCCACGGCGTCGAGTTCGAAGAGTGCCGCCAAGTGCGGGCGCTCCAGGTCCGGCAGCTCGCCGCCCCAGGCCGCGCGGGCGAGTGCGCCACGCAACGCCGCAAGCGTTGCGCCATCGAAAACCGAGCCGCAGACGACGGGGTGCCCGTCAAGTTCGCGCGCGCCGGCGTCGCCCAAATCACTTTTGTTGCAGAAGATCACGCGCGGGCGCGCTTGCGTCAAGTCGAGCACTTCGCGCGCCTCATCCCCCAAGGGCCGCGAGCCGTCGATCACCACGATCGCGGCGCTCGCTTCTGAAAGCGCGCGGCGCGTCCGCTCGACGCCGGCGCTTTCAAGCCGGCTCGCGTGCGCGCGGATGCCCGCGGTGTCGATAATCCGCACCGGAACGCCATCGACGTCGATCGTTTCCTCAATGGTGTCGCGCGTCGTGCCCGCAATCTCGGAGACGATTGCGCGATCCTCGCCGAGCAGCGCGTTTAGCAACGAAGATTTTCCGGCATTGGGCGGGCCGACGATCGCGACGCCTACGCCTTCGCGGATCAGCCGTCCGGCTTCGCCTTCGCGCTGCAACCGGCGCAGCTCCGTTGCGATCGATTCCAGCGAAGTTTCGAGCTCGGTGCGATCGGGATCGCGAACTTCATCGGGAAAATCGATCGCTGCCGCAAGCTCTTCCAGAATCTTTGAAAGCCGCTCGCGCAACGCTTGCACTTCGCGTGCAACTCCGCCGCCGAGATTAGCCGCCGCGGCGCGGGCCGCCGATCGCGATTCGGCCGCAAGCAGATCGGCAACGGCCGACGCTTCGTGCAGGTCCATCTTTCCGTTGAGCAGCGCACGGCGGCTAAACTCGCCGGCACCGGCATAGCGCGCACCGCAGGCCAGCAGAGCGCGCACGACTTCGCGCGCCACGATGGGCGATCCATGAATCTGCAGCTCGAGCGTGTCTTCGCCCGTATAGCTATGCGGCGCGACCGAAAGAATGGCGATGCCGCGATCGACCGTGGCACCGTTCTCGTCAACGACCGTACCGTGGGTCGCTACTTTCGGCGCTAATGCGTGTGAGGATCGAAACATCCGTGCGGCAAGCGATCTGGTTTCCGGACCGCTGACGCGCACGATCGCAATCGCCCCGGCGCCGGCCGGTGTCGCGATCGCACAAATTGTCTGCGATGAGGGCATCGGCCTCACCGGCCTATTTCGGGAAAATTACCACGCGGCGCTCGGGTTCTACGCCTTCGGACTCGGTGCGCACCAACTCGTTTTCGGCCAAAGCGATGTGCACGATCTTTCGCTCGGACGGCAGCATCGGTTCGAGCTTTTGGGGCGTCTTTTCGCGAACGCAGCGCTCGAGCGTCATCAACGCCAAGTCCTTGAGTTGATCCGCGCGCCGTGCCCGATAGCCCTCGGCGTCGATCGTGTAGTATTTGCGGCCGGTCTTCACGCCGGCGTTGAGAATGTTGTTGAAGATCAAGTTCAGCGATTCGAGCGTGTTGCCGTGACGCCCGATGAGCATCGCCAAGTCCGGACCGGTCACTTCAAAGTACTCGCCTTCGGGTCGCGCGAGATAGCCGATCTCCGCGTGAGGCACGCCCATCTTTCCTAAGATCTCTTCGAGCAAAGCCCGCGCCGGCTTCGCTGCGTCGGGCATGGCGGTCTTGGCCCCACCGCGCGCCGGTGGGGCGCTGCGGCGCGTGCCGCTGGGCGGACGGCGTCCGCCGGAGCCGCCACGACGCACCCGCGTTCCCGTTCCGGGAATATCGCGGTCGCGAATCTCCGCGGGCTGCTGATCTTCGGGCTCGATGTCGTCTTCAAACATAGCTACCTTCTTGCGCCTCTCTTTTTCTTTTTGTTTCTGCGCGAACCGCCCCGCTGCTGGCCGGAGACTTCACCGTTGGCTTTGGGCAGCGCTTTGGTCTGCGCGTCCGCCGGCAAATCCGTGATCGCATGGAAGTCGTCCAGCGCCGAGAGCGGCTGGTGGTATTTGCCGAGCAGATAAAATTGTTGGCCCATCGTGAACAAGTTATAGGAAAACCAGTAGAGCACCATCGCCGACGGCCAATTGTAGCGAAGGCCCAAAAATCCGAGCATGAGCGGCGAGAAGATGGCCATGAGCTTCTGCGTCTGCGCCTGCTGCGGATCGGCTGACGGCATCGTGGCGTAGCGCGAGTAGAAATACATGGAGATCGCGTAGAGTAGCAGCAGCACGATGTCGGCTGCCGCTAAGTTCGGCGCGAAGATGTAGGCCTTCCATAAAAGCGGCGCTACGTGTTGCGTGAACGGGGCGCCGACCCACAGCCAGTGTTCGTTAGCGTAAAGATTCTTATGCGACCAGACAGCATAATAAACGCTGATGATAATCGGGTACTGCACGAGCATCGGCCAGCAGCCGGCCAGCGGATTGGCGCCTTCCCGCTTGTACAGCTCCATCGTTTCTTTTTGATAGCGCTGCGGATCGCTTTTGCCGTACTTGGTTTGCAGCGCTTTCATTTGCGGAGCGAGCTTTTGCATCTTGATCATCGACATGAACTGCTTGGTGTTCAGCGGCCACGAGATCAATTTAAACCCGAGCGCGAAAATGACCAGACTCCAGCCGCGGCTATGTACGACGGAGTTGATCCCGTCGAGAATGGCGGTGATGCCGTTGACGATCGGATCCAGAAACGCGTTGGTGGCGAAAATGAAATGCACGATCTATCTCTCCGCTACGGGATCGAATCCGCCCGGATGAAACGGATGACAGCGGGCGAGGCGCGCGATTGCCATCGCGCCTCCGCGAAACACGCCGTGTTTTTCACATGCCTGCGCAGCGTACTCCGAACAGCTCGGATAGAAGCGACACGCCGGCGGAAGAAGCGGCGAAACCACAATCTTGTAAGCGCGCAGTGCGGCAACGGCGATCCGGCGCACTACGCTAACGCTCGCGAAAGTTCGGAACGCAGGTCACCATACGTTGCGGCAGCCGTCGAGGGGCGCGCGACGACCAAAATCCGGATGTGCGGATCGGCGGGAACGAGTTCGTGCAAAGCGGCCGCGATGCGGCGCTTCACTGTATTACGGATGACGGCTTTGCCGACGGCGGTCGAAACGGTAATGCCCACGAGCGGGCGTTCCCCCTTGGGGGCGCCTTCGCCGCGGTAAACGGTCAAATTCGGGGTGGCCATACGCCGGCCGCGCTGCCGGAGGCGGGCGAAGTCCGCTTGACGGCGCAAGCTGGCAAAGCGTCGCATCAGACGCTGAGGCGCTTGCGGCCCTTTCTGCGGCGGGCCGCGATGACGCGGCGGCCGTTTTTGGTGGACATACGTTCGCGGAAACCGTGGACGCGTTTGCGCCGGCGGTTATGCGGTTGGAAGGTCCGCTTCATGAAGGAATGTACTCCTGGGAACGTGCCGCGGATGCACCCGCCGGCACAGCCACCTAGTATAGGGCCCGCACGACCGCAGCGTCAAGGGATTCGGGTGGTACGCTCTCTTTAGCTGAACATGCTTCCGCACTGCTTGCAGTGGTGCTCGTCGGGATGCCTGCTATGGAAGTTGCTTGACTCGGTCGAGGGTTGACTCCAGCTCGAGTGCGCTGCCTGGCAATCTTCGCGCGTACCCGTTCCGGCGGGCTGTCCTTGGTCCGTCATGTGGGTCTCCTGTAAGAACATGGGTGGAGCCGCTTGGTTGTCTTAGTCGGTCGGCATTGGCCCGGGCCGGCCTTTTGTCAAACTCTTGCGTGGGAAATTAACATACTTTTTGAGAGGGCGGTCTAGTATATGCATCCGCGTTCCGGCCGTCAAGCAAAGATTGAGAAACGGCCGCTCTCCACACTTGTGGAAAAGGCTGTGGACAGCGCGCCGCTGACGCTTGCTAGACTTGGGTCTAAAAGCCCGGCGCGACGGGCATTTTCCCGCCTGTCAATACATGTCAGGCAGCGGTGGAATACGTGTGTTTTGACCTGAAAAACCGGTGGTTTTACACCTGTGGATAAGTGGATAAGAATCTCTTAATTTACCGCAGGATACGACCCCGATAGCGCCACCCTGTGCGCCTCCACGAAGGGACTACGCCGTTAGACTTTTGTCGACGGTGGAGTTCCAAACTAGACGACGACGGGACGGATACAGGATGGCGCTTGCGGCTGGAAACACCGATATTTCCAATGAACTGTGGCAAACCGCAC
>JBBQQR010000006.1:0-124985 GCA_038215615.1 Vulcanimicrobiales bacterium
CGTCGTAAATTTCGCGGGACCCTGGCGCGTGGACGACGGCTGGTTTGAAAGCGAACACGTCGCGCGGGACGAGTACGACGTATTGCTCGACGGCGGCCTGCTCTGGCGCGTCTTTAAGCAAGGCGAAAAATGGTATCTGCGCGGCGCCTATGACTGAGTGCCTGCGATTTCAAAGCGCGGCCGCGGAATGGCTGCGCAGCGGTGAGATCACGCGCACGTCGCACATGCTTTCGCCGCTCGAAGAACTGGCCGGTTTCAATTACGGGTTTATCTACCTCTTAGAGATAGTGGGAGACCCCACGCCGGTTCGTCTGGTGGGGGCTAATTTTCTTACGAAAATCGGCTACTCCGAACATCCGGTGCGCCGGATCCGGGAATTGCAGCCCGATTATAAAGGAAGACTGCGGCTGCGCGCCTGTTTCGTGGGCGACCCGCCGGCCGAGCGTTTCGCGCACCGGCGCTTCAAGAGCTTGCGGGTGAAGAACGAGCTGTTTCTGGCCCATCCTATCATCGACGAGTATTTTCGCAGTTCGCGCGAGCAGATGCGCTTGCAGCTCCGCGAGATCCACGTCTGTTCCCAAGCGTGCCCGCAGTTGCTTGCGCGGCTGGACCTCGCGATGTTGAGTGCGTGGCTCGCGCGCTAGCCGATGCGTGGCTACGCCGAATTGCACGCGCACAGCAACTTTACGTTTCTCGAAGGGTCGTCGCATCCTGAAGAGTTAGTCGAAGCTGCCGCCGCGCTTGGCCTGGCGGCGCTGGCGCTTACCGACCGCGACGGGCTCTACGGCGCGGTGCGGTTTAGTAAAGCCGCTGCCGATCGCAAACTCCCGGGGATTATCGGAAGCGAACTCACTTTCGGCAACGGAGATCGTATCGTCGCGCTCGTCGAAAATGCCCTCGGGTACGCCAATCTCTGCGAATTGATTTCGCTCGGCCAGCTGCGCGGAAGCAAAGGCGATCCGCGCCTGCAGCTCGAGGATTTCGATAACCGCACCGGCGGTTTGGTGATTCTTGCCGGCGCCCGAGCCGCCGCTCGAAAAGCGGCCGCCTTGCGCGAGCGCTTCGGCCCGGCGCTTTTTCTAGAAATGCAGCATCATCTGCACGCCGCCGACGCGCACGCTTGCCGGGAAACGCTCGAGTTATCGCGCCGCTTCGACATTCCTTACGTCGCGACCAACAGCGTCTTTTACGCCACCAAAGACGCCGCGCGCTTGGCCGACGTACTGTTTTGTATCAAAGCAAAAACGACCCTCGCCCAGGCGCGCGAAGACGCGGTGCTTCGTCCAAACGCCGAGCATTACGTGAAAGCGCCGCGGATGATGGCGCAGATCTTCGAAGGCTACCCGCAGGCGCTCGACAATACGCTCGCGATTGCGGAACGCTGCGCTTTCCGGCTCGAGCGGCTGACGGGACAGTTTCCGCTCTTTCCGGTCGCACAAGGATATACGCTCCAGAGCTATTTGCGCGAACTCGTCTACCGCGGCGCCGCCGAGCGGTACAAAATTCCGTTCGATCCCGTGGTCGAACGCCAGCTGGAGTACGAACTGGGGATGATCGCCAAAGTCGATCTGGCCGGATACTTTTTGATCGTTTGGGACATCGTGCGCGCCGCCGGTGAACTGGGCGTGCTCTGTCAGGGACGCGGTTCGGCGGCCAATTCCGCAGTCTGTTACGCGCTCGGCATCACGGCGGTCGATCCGATCGGCATGAATCTGCTCTTCGAGCGGTTCATGTCGGAAGGACGGCAAGAAATTCCCGATATCGACGTAGATTTTGCGCATCAAGATCGCGAGAAAGTCATTCAATACGTTTACGAACGTTACGGTCGGACCCACGCGGCGATGGCGGCGGAAGTGGTGACTTACCATACGCGTTCGGCCATTCGCGACGTCGGGAAGGCGATTGGACTGACGCTCGCGCAAGTCGATGCCGTCGCGCGCGAGTACGACGCGCGCGAAACGCTGGCGGACGCGCTCGAAGGGGAAGTGGGCGAACGGCTCGTCTCATTGTGCCGGCGCATCGACGGCTTTCCGCGCCACATGGGGATCCATTCCGGCGGCATGGTGATGACGCGCGATCCGCTTGTCCGCGTCGCTCCGGTGGAGTGGGCCACCATGCGCGATCGCACCATCGTGCAGTGGGACAAAGACGATCTGCAAGACTTGGGGCTGATCAAAATCGACTTGCTCGGGCTGGGCATGCTCTCGCTCTTACGCGAAGCGTTTGCGATTCACGAACGGGTGAGCGGCGAACGCCTCAAACTGCATACGATCCCGCAAGACGACCCGGCGACGTATACGATGATCCAAAAAGCTGACACGATCGGCGTGTTCCAAATCGAATCGCGCGCGCAGCAGTCCATGCTGCCCCGTATGAAGCCGGCTTGTTTTTACGACATCGTGATGCAAGTCGCGATTATCCGGCCCGGTCCCATTCAAGGTCAGATGATCCATCCGTTTTTGCGGAGGCGCTCCGGCGAGGAAGCGGTGACGTATCCGCATCCCAAACTCAAACCGGTGCTCGAACGCACGCTGGGCGTACCGCTCTTTCAAGAACAGGGGATGCGCATGGCAGTCGAAGCTGCGGGTTTTTCTCCCGCGCAGGCGGATCGTTTGCGGCGCGCGATGGGGCATAAGCGTTCGCACGAACGCATGCGCGAGCTCTACCCGAAGCTCGTCGAAGGCATGGTCGAGAACGGCATCGATCGCGCCGCCGCCGAGCAGCTCTTCCATATGCTCGAGGGGTTTGCCGATTATGGTTTTCCCGAATCGCACGCTGCCAGTTTCGCGCTGCTCGCTTATGAGTCGGCCTATCTCAAATGCCATCATCCGGCCGTCTTTGCCGCGGCGATTCTCAACGTGCAGCCGATGGGTTTTTATTCGACCGAAGTGCTCGTCAACGACGCGCGCCGTCACGGTGTTATCGTGAACCCCGTGGCCGTCAACGCGAGTGAATTTTGGAGCTTCGTGGATCCGGCCGGTGCGCTGAGGCTGGGCTTCCACGTGATCCGAGGATTGGGCGAAGCGCAGCGCGAGCGTCTGCAATCCGCGCTGGGCCAAGGGCCGTTTGCCGGCTTGCGCGATTTCGCGCAACGCACGCAGCTCGAAAAGGAAGCGATCGAGAACCTCGCGGTCGCCGGCGCTTTCGATCCGTGGTTCGCATCGCGCCGCGAGGCGATGTGGGCGCTCCGCGGATTGGACGAGCGCGAGACGCGCGGCGAATTGGGCCGGCTGATGGACGTCGACGAACCGGCGGTGCGCTTCGCCGCGATCTCGGCGCGGCAAGAAACAGCCTTCGATCTTTGGTCGACCGGCATCTCGGCGAACATTCAGCCGATCGCGCACGTGCGCGCAGAACTCGAAAAAGAACATGTTATCCCCGCCGCCCGCTTGGCGGAGATGCCCGGCAACCTCGTCTGTAAAGTCGGCGGCCTGGTGATCACACGGCAGCGCCCCGGCACCGCGAAGGGCTTTGTTTTCTTAACGCTCGAGGACGAAACGGGTTTGGTGAACGTCATCGTTCGGCCCGATGTCTACGAACGCTACCGGCGCACGATCCGTCAGTCGATGACCGTTATCGTCGAAGGCACACTGCAGAAGGAGGATGGCTGCATCGACGTGCTCGCGCGCAAGGTTTGGAGCTTCGATGCGAGCGACGTCGTCGGCGGAGTCCGCTCGCGAAACTTTCAGTAACTAGTCGTGCGCGACCGGGCACGACGAGTAGTGGTGCTCGTAACAATATGCAACCAGCGGATGCGGATTCGCGTCGGAAGGCAAAATGTAACCCGGCTCCGGACCGGGGAGCGGCATGCTGCGCCATCCAAGTTTGATCGGATCCAGTGATTGCGGAAAACGAATGGGCCACGGAACGGTTCCCGTTTCGCTCGTTCCATCGGGGTAGAGTACCCAATAGCGGACGTAATAGTAATCCCACGCCCCTCTTTGCCACGCCTGAAGCGGATAAAGAATGCCTTGTCCGATATTGGGAGAGCCGACACTGCCCGAAAAATCGTACGTGTAACGTTTGATCGTCGCGGGCGCGGTAACGGGCTGCGCGGCGCTCACCACCGGGTTGTTTTCTTCACGCAGTTTGGCGATCGTCTTTGTGAATTGCTGTTGCTGCTGCGCGAGCTGCTGACTAAAGCTTTGGGTCTGCGGTCCTCGGTAAAAGCTTGCCCTGGGGATGCTGATTTCCGCGCGCGGCGTAATGCGCGCGAGTTCACGATGCGGCGCCCTGTCAACTTGTGGGCGAGCGGTCGCCCGCGGTGCGGGCAGCGGCGCCGGAGGCCGGATGAGCGAAGGCTGCTGCGACTGCGGGCGACGTTCCAGACGAATCGCACCCGATGTAATGGAGATCGTTTCTACCGGCGCAAGGTGCTGCGCGCCGGCGATAAAATGCGCGCGCAGGAGCCACGCCAGCAGCGGGCCCGCGAGAAGATGAAAAGCGATAGAGAAGAGAAAGGCCCAAAATAAAAATCGCTGCGCGCGGTCGCGCCGTGGTTTAAAATTCAGAGACGACTCGTACCGGTTTAAAATAATGCAGCCCCGCCGACTCCAAGATTTGCTTGCCTTGACCGTACAAGATGAAGTTCAAGAAACTCTGTGCGTTTTGAGGGTTGGCGGCATGCGGCAAGACGGCTATCCCAAAGGCGATTTCGTTTGCGAGATTCGTCCCGGCGGGCAGCTCGATCGCTGGGAGGCCCATCGGCGCCGTCTCGGTCGAATAGAAGAAGCCCGCGTCGAGCTCGCCGGTCTGGACGCGCACGGCAAGGTCTTCCTCGGGAAACTCGTGCGCCGATGCGAGCAGATTCCGGGCAAAATCCGCGCGCTGGACGCGCTTTCCGAGCAACGCAATGACGCGTACCGTGCGGGCGCCCTTCGGATCGATCGCGGGGTCGGTGCGTCCCAGGCGCACCCCGGGTGAGCTCAGCGCATCCAGAATGGAAACCTTGCCATTGGCGGCGGCGGCAAAAAGTTGCGCGCGAGCGGACCTCGGCGAATACGCTACGACCATTCGCGCCGAGCCAAAGACGGTGTAGGAACGCACGAGGCCTTTGAATAGCGCCGGGTCCGCGCTGATAAAAACATCCGGATCGCGCAAACCTGCGCGAATCAAGTTCGCAAGCGCGCGGCTTCCCTTCGCTTCTCCGGCGAACCGCAGCCCCGTGCTCTGGGTAAAAGCTCTCGCAACGGGTCCTTCCATCACTGCCACCAGCGAGGCGGCGTAGGCGACCGAAACTGCGGGCGACGAACTGGGTATCAACGTAACGGCCGCGGCAAGCACCAATGCCAGCTTCATCGGTCCAACTTCCGTGGCGCGAAAAGACATTCCTCATAACGGTGACGAACAAAGCAACCCAAGGGAGCACAGCCGACTCGATGCACGCGCAGCCAATAGACGAGATCGACATGAACGACGGATCGCAGGGAGAACGCGACGGCAGTATGACCCGCACGCTGGTTTGGGTCGGCGTTGCCGGGCTTTCGGCCGCCCTTGCATTCGCGCTGATTCGCGCGGCGATTTCGCGGCGGCCCGCGGATCCGACGAGCCGACGCATTCAACAACTGATCGACGAGGCAAACCAACTTCTCAAAACGCTTGACGATCAGCGTTAGCCCCGGCTCCGAACTCGAACTTACGTTCACCGACGTCCTCGCCAACGGCCAAGCA
Source organism: Vulcanimicrobiales bacterium (assembly GCA_038215615.1). GTDB lineage: Bacteria > Vulcanimicrobiota > Vulcanimicrobiia > Vulcanimicrobiales > Vulcanimicrobiaceae > Rubrimentiphilum. Next base: position 5,671 of record JBBQQR010000006.1, read on the forward strand.
GTCGGGCGAGCGGGCAGCGTCGTCGTGTTTTGCTCCGGCCCGCTCCCCAGCGAGCGCGCGCGCGTGCGCGTCACGGCGGTCAAACCGAAATATGCCGTCGCGCAACTGCTCACGATTCTTGAAACGTCGACCGAGCGGGTCGCCCCGTTCTGCCCGGTCTTTGGCGAGTGCGGCGGTTGTCAGCTTCAGCACCTTGCCTATCCGGCGCAGCTGGCTTGGAAGCGCGACGTCGTTGGGAGCGCGCTCGTTCGCATCGGCGGCTTCGCGGAGATTACCGTGGCCGAAACGATCGGCATGCGTAATCCGCGCGCGTACCGCAACAAGATGTCGTTGGTCGTGGATCGGTCGTGCCGGCGCGTCGGTTTCTACAAGCAGCGGTCGCACGATGTGGTGCAGATCGACGGCTGCCCGATCGTGCTGCCGAGACTCGACGCGCAAATATCCCGGCTGAACGCAGCCAAGGCGGATCTGGAAACCGCGGACGCGTTCGCCCGCACGCGTCACGTCGTCGCGCGAACGGCGCAGGCGACCGGCGAAGTCGTTGTAACGTTTACGACGGATCGGCCCGACGAGACGTTAAGAACGAAGGCGGACCAGATCGCTCGCAAACTAGACAACATTTCCGGCCTTACGAACTCCTACGATCTTTCCGGATCGAATGCGATTGTCGGGCGGAAGCAGCGCACACTCACGGGGTCGGCCACGATCGAAGAGTCGATGGGCGGTTTGCGCTACCGCGTTTCGGGCGGCTCGTTCTTTCAAGTAAACGTGGAGATCCTCGAGCGCATTTTGGAACGCCTCGATCTGCTGCTGAGCCGGCCGCTGCGCATTCTCGATCTCTACTGCGGCGCGGGCGCATTTGCGCTGTACTTTGCCAAGCGCGGCTCGACGGTTCTGGGGATCGAGGAGAATACGCTCGCTGTCGCCGAGGCGCGCGAAAATGCCGCACTCAACGGTCTCACGCCGAATGTGCGCTTTCACGCGAGCACGGTGGAGCATGCGCTCACGCACCCGGCCATGGCGAAGGACGTCGCCGGAACTGAGGCCGTGTTTTTGGATCCGCCGCGCAAGGGCTGCGAGGAGCGCGCGCTTGGCGCAATCGCCGCCCGGCAAATCCCCGCGATTTGGTACCTGTCCTGCGATCCGGCAACGCTGGCCCGGGATTTGAAGTTTCTGGCCGCCAAAGGGTACCGCCCCGGCGAGATCCAGCCGTTCGACATGTTTCCGCAAACGGGACACATCGAGACCCTGGCGCTTCTCGCCCTTCCTTGAGGTAGGCGTGGCATCTGAAAAAATAGACGTCCGGTACGTTGCAAAACTCGCCCGAATCGCGCTTACGCAAGACGAAGTCGAACGCTTTGGCGCGCAGCTCCACGATCTGCTCGCGCACGTCAACGTGCTTTCCGAATTGGAAACGTCTGCTGTCCCCGCTACCGCGCAAGTCGTCGAATCCACCAACGTCGAGCGTGCCGACGAAACCGGCCCATGCCTGGATCGTGAAACGGTACTCGCCATGGCGCCGCAACGCGAAGGTGCGTTTTTTCGCGTTCCAAAGATTATCGCCGAACCGTGAACGAGCTCGTCAAACGATCGGCGGCGGGGATCGCGCGCGACGTTCGCGCCAGGCGTGTCTCCGCTCGCGAGGTGACCGAAGCGGTACTGGCCCGCGTCGATGAAGTGGACGGCCGGCTGGGATGTTATCTCACGCGGCTGCACGATCTTGCGCGCGAACAGGCACGCCGCGTGGACGAGCGCGTCGCGGTGGGTGAAGTGCTGCCGCTGGCGGGCGTGCCGGTGGCCGTCAAGGACAACATGTGTTTGACCGGGACGCGGACGACTGCGGCGTCGAAAATTTTAGAAAACTGGATAGCCCCGTACACGGCGACGGCTGTGCAGCGTATGCTCGACGCGGGTGCGGTCCCGATTGGAAAATCGAATCTCGACGAATTCGCGATGGGCAGTTCGTGCGAAAACAGCGCCCTCGGCGTAACGCGCAATCCCTACGACCTCAAGCGTGTGCCGGGCGGCAGTTCGGGTGGATCGGCCGCAGCGGTGGCGGCTTTCGAGGCGGCGATAGGATTGGGAAGCGACACCGGAGGATCGATTCGCGAGCCGGGCGCTTTCTGCAACGTCGTCGGTTTCAAACCGACGTACGGACGCGTGTCGCGCTACGGTCTGATCGCGTTCGCGTCGAGCTTGGATCAGATCGGTCCGCTGACGCGAACCGTTGAAGATGCGGCGCTGGCATACGACGTGATGGCCGGGCACGATCCCATGGACTCCACCAGCATCGATCGTCCGGTCGAGCCGGCCGCATCCTCGCTTCGCGAAGATCTCAAAGGCCTACGCATCGGCATCGTCAAGGAATTCGTGACCGCTAAACTCGGTCCGGAGATCGACGCGCTCTACAAACGGGCGTATGAAGAACTCGCAGGGCTCGGAGCGGAACTCGTTGAGGTGTCGCTGCCGACCGCTGATTACGGGCTTGCGACTTATTATTTGATAGCGCCGGCCGAATGCAGCAGCAACTTGGCGAGATTCGATGGCGTTCGTTATGGCTTGCGAGTCGACGGCGCTGATGTCGGACAGATGTACGAACGGACTCGCGCGGCCGGCTTTGGTCCCGAAGTAAAGCGCCGTATTCTGATCGGCACGTACGCGCTTTCGAGCGGGTATTATGACGCGTATTACGTCAAAGCTCAGAAGGCACGCACCATGTTCGCGCAAGATTTCCGCAAAGCGTTTGAACGCTGCGATCTGATCGCCGCGCCGGCCGCAAGCAGCCCGGCGTTCGAATTTAACTCCAAGAGCGATCCGTACAGCATGTACATGATGGATTACTACACGATACCGATGTCGCTGGCCGGTTTGCCCGCGCTTTCAGTTCCGTGCGGGTATGCCGGCACGCCGGCGCTTCCGATGGGATTGCAGCTGGCGGCGCCGCTCTTCGAAGAGTCCAAACTCCTGGGCGCCGCGCACGCGTACGAACGCGCGACCGCGTACGCCGCGAAAGGAGCGCTGGCTGTATGACGGAGTGGACGCGCTACGAAGCCGTCATCGGCGTTGAATGCCACGTCGAGTTGAAAACGCGCAGCAAAATGTTTTGCGCTTGCGCCAACGAGTTCGGCGGCGAACCGAACACAAAAGTCTGTCCGGTTTGCTTGGCGCTGCCCGGCTCGCTGCCGGTTGCTAACGCCGAAGCGATCCGTCACATGATTCGCGCCGGCCTCGCCTTCGGAGCGTCGATTCCGGAGTTCTCGAAGTTCGATCGCAAGAACTACTTCTATCCCGATATGCCCAAAGATTATCAAATCTCGCAATACGACATGCCGTTAACGCTCGGCGGCACCGTGCATTACTGGCTCGAAGACGGTACGCTCAAAGAATGCAAGCTCACGCGCATTCATTTAGAAGAGGATACGGGCAAATCGATGCACGGCGGCGGCGGGGATGGACGAATTGCGGGCAGTTCGTTCTCGCTAATCGATTTCAACCGCGCCGGCGTCCCCTTGATGGAGTGCGTCAGCGAACCGGATCTGCGCAGCGCGCAGGAAGCGGTCGGTTATTTGGAGGCGCTCAAACGAACGTTCGTGCAGTTGGGCGTGAGCGACGTAAAGATGGAGGAAGGCTCACTGCGCTGCGATGCCAACGTTTCCATTCGCCCCGCGGGCAGTACGGAGCTCGGGACCAAGACCGAGATCAAGAACATGAATTCGTTCCGCTCGGTGCTGCGCGCCGTCGAAAGCGAAATCAAACGGCAGACGGCGATTCTCGAATCAGGCGGCCGTATCGTACAGGAGACGCGCGGCTGGGACGAAGGTCAAGGCGAAACGCACTCGATGCGCAGTAAAGAAGAAGCGCATGACTACCGCTATTTCCCCGATCCCGATCTCGTGCCGATCGAGATCGACGCCGCGCTCATCGACGAATTGAAGAGAACGATCCCGGTGCTGCCACCGGAGCGCTTCGCAAAATACCGGGAGTACGGAATGGACGCCAAACAGGCGACGCAGCTCGTCGACAACTCCCCGCTTGCGACCTACTTCGATGCAACCGTGGCGGCCGGCGCCGACCCGCAAGCGAGCATGAATTTCGTGCTCGGCGACCTTTCGCGGCTGGCAAATGAAACCGGCACGGCGGTGAACGAATCGGCCGTGACACCGGCGGCGCTGGCAGAGCTCGTCTTGCTCGTGGAAGGCAAAACGATCAATTCGAAGATCGCCAAAGAACTGCTCGAGCGCATGTGGGCCGGCGAGGGTTCCCCGAAAGCGATCGTCGAGAAAGAAAGCCTCGCGCAAACCAGCGACACGGGCGAAATCGAAAATCTGATCGGCGCTGTCTTGGCCGCGAACGAAAAAGCGGTAACCGACTATAAAGCCGGCAAAACGAACATCCTGGGTTTTCTTACCGGTGCGGTGATGAAGGCGTCGCGCGGGAAAGCCAATCCTGCCCTCGTCAACGAACTGCTGCGAAAAAGACTGGAGTAACGATATGGGCGTTAACGGAATCGACGCGAGCTACTATACCGTCATCGACTTAGAGAAGATGACCGGTTTTTACGGCAAGATATTGGGCGAACCGGCGACGCGTGCGCAACGCTGGTCGGAATGGACCTTCGCTGACGGGTCGTCATTCGGGATATACATGGCCGACGGAAAAACGGGCGGCCGCAGCGGCAGCATCATGTTCGCCGTAGACGACGTGCCGGCGATGGCGAAGCAAGCGGAAGCGGCCGGCGCGACCATCGACGCCGATCACGAACTCCTTGAGATGCCCAGCTGTCAGATGATGTTTGCCGATGATCCGGAGGGCAATCAATTCATCCTCCACAAGCGGAAAACGTAGCGCTCGCCGACGACCGCACCCTCGAAAGCCTCGATTTCGCGGCGCTGCGCGCGCGCGTTGCGGGGCGCTGCGTCACCGAGCGCGGCCGCGGCCGCGGCGAAGAGCTGCAGCCGTCGCCCGATTTCGATCGCGCGGTTCGCGAACAGGCCAAAACAGCGGCCGTGCGCGGCCTGGTCGTTTCCGCCGACTTCCACGTTTTGCCCGCGGTCGAAACGGCCGAGCTGACTTCGCGCGCCGCAATCGGTACCGCCCTTTCGTCGATCGACTTGCGTTCGCTTGCGGAAGCAATTGGTGCCGCTGCGGCGGCCTTCAATAAAACGCGCGAATACGCAGGAGACGCTCTCGCCGAAGTAACCGCGCCATACCGGCCCCTCAAGGAATTGCAACGCGCGCTCACCGATTCGATCGACGAGCGGGGCGTCGTGCTCGACCGCGCTTCGCCCGCGCTGGGCCGCATCCGCAGAAACTTGCAGAACGCCCAGCGCGAAGCTCGCGATCGCGTGAGCGCGCTGCTTCGTTCGCCGAAGTATGCCCGCGCGATCCAGGACTCCGTCGTAACGATCCGCGACGGCCGTTTCGTCGTCCCGGTGAAAACCGAGTTCAGCGCGGATGTCCCGGGCATCGTGCACGACACGAGCTCGAGCGGGCAAACCGTATTCGTGGAGCCGCTCGCGGCGCTGGAAACGAACAACCGGGTGCGCACACTCGAGATCGAGCAAGAGCGTGAAATCGCGAGAATCCTCGCGCAGCTCTCGCGCGAAGCCGGCGCGCATGCACCGCAAATCGAAGCCAACATGGACATGCTTGCCGAGCTCGATCTGTTGGCAGCCAAAGCAGATGTTGCGCAGGCGATGGACGCACGCGTGCCGGAACTCACACAAGAGTCGGGAGTGAGCGTACTGTCCGGGCGCCACCCGCTGCTCGGCGATCGCGCCGTTCCGCAGTCGCTTACGCTAGACGAAGACACGCGCGTGCTGGTGATCAGCGGTCCGAACATGGGCGGGAAGACGGTCGCCCTCAAGATGGTCGGCTTGTTCGTGTTGATGACCTACGCCGGTATGCAAGTTCCGGCCGCGGACGGAACGCGCATCGGGCGCTTCGACTGCGTCTTCGCAGACATCGGCGACGAGCAGTCGATCGCGGCCAACACATCGACCTTCTCGGCGCATCTTGCGCGGATGCGCGACATTCTGGCGCGGGCGGGTCCGCGTTCGCTCGTGCTCGTCGATGAAATCGGCGGCGGCACCGAGCCGGGAAGCGGCGCAGCGCTGGCGGTGGCTATGCTTGGGCGACTACTCGACGCCGGCGCGTGCGCCATCGTTACGACCCACAGCACCGAGCTCAAGCTTTTCGCCCATGAAGCCGGCAAGGTGACGAACGCAAGCGTGCGGTTCGATCCGCACACGTTCGCGCCGACGTTTCATCTGGACGTCGGGACCCCGGGGCAGTCGCTGGCCTTTGCGCTGGCGCGATCGATCGGCATCGATCGCGAATTGATTACAAATGCTGAAGCGCTGTTGACGACGCGCGATCGCGATTACGAGCGGGCGTTGAGTCAGCTCGCAGACCTTAATGCGAACCTGCAGCGGGAACGCGAGATGCTTGCGCGCGACCGCGCCCACATCGGTACGTTGCAAGAAAATCTGCGTTCGCGGGCTGAAACGCTTGAGCGTGAGCGCCGTTCCTTTGCGCAAATTGCCGACACGCGGTTGCGGGAAACGCTGCGAGATTTCGCGGCCGATCTTGCCGCGCTCGGCTCGCGCCAAACACCTCCGAAGGTGACGCGCGGTCAGGCGGAGCTCTTGGCGCGAACCCTGGACGACCTGCACGGCGATCTCGGAATGACTTCAGATGAGCCGGCCGGCGAAGCCGCCCCGGCGCGCGTTTTCGTGCAAGGAGATCCGGTACGCGTTCTCTCGCTCGCACAAGACGGTTCGGTCGTCGCCGATAACGGAGAGAACGTGCTGGTCGCTATCGGTCCGATGAAGACGATGGTGCCCAAGAAAGATCTTCGATCGATCGCGGCGGCGGCAAAGCGTTCGGGACCTTCTCCGGGAGAGGCTCAACTTGAAGCCGCCGGCAGGACGAGGGTGGAATTGGACGTGCGCGGCAAGCGGTTTGTCGAAGCGGAGCCACTGGTCGATCACTGGATCGATGAAGCGGTGCTGGCGGGAAATACTCCGCTGCGGCTGATCCACGGCAAAGGCACGGGGATGCTCGGCCGCGGGCTGCAAGTGTATTTGCGCGCGCATCCGCAGGTCACGGGCGTGCGCTATGGCAGCGAAGACGAGGGAGGCGGCGGCGTAACGATTTTTGAACTGCGCTCCTGAATGTCCAAGCCAATTGAAGAACTGCTCGACGGGTTCGACCATGTCGAAACGCGGCGCGAGCTCGAGGAACGGCTAGCCGGCGGCGAACCGCTGACCGTCAAGCTCGGTCTCGACCCGACCTCGCCCGATCTGCATCTGGGGCATGCGGTCGTCTTGCGCAAACTTCAGGAGTTTGTGGAAGCGGGCCACAAGGTCGTACTGGTCATCGGCTCGTTTACCGCGCGCATCGGCGATCCGTCGGGACGCAACGAATTGCGTCCGGCGCTGACGACCGCCGACATAACGGCAAACATGAAAACCTACGCCGAGCAAGCCGGCAAAGTGCTCGATATGGATCGCGTGCGCCTAGAATACAATTCCACGTGGCTCGACCGCCTGACGTCGGCCGATTTACTGCGGCTGCTCTCCCAGGTCACTGTCGCGCAAATGATTGAGCGAGAAGATTTTCACGAACGCTACACAGCCGGGACGCCGATCGCGCTGCACGAATTTCTGTATCCGATTGCGCAGGCGTACGACAGCATCGCGCTGCACGCCGACGTCGAGCTCGGTGGCAACGACCAGCTCTTCAATTTACTCATGGGGCGCCAGTATCAACGCGCGGCCGGTCAGCGCGAACAGGTGTGCATGACGGTTCCGCTGCTCGAAGGTTTGGATGGTTCAAAAAAAATGTCCAAATCGGCGGGTAATTCCGTGGGTTTGACCGAGCCCCCCGAGCAACAGTTTGGAAAGCTGATGCGGATTCCGGACGAGGCGATTCCGCGTTACGCGCGTTTGGCGGCGTTCCGCTCGCAAGACGAGTGCGATCGTCTTTCGCAAGCGCTCGGCAACGGCAAAGCGCATCCCATGCAAGAGAAGAAGCGGATCGCGCAAGAGGTGGTCGCCCTCTATCACGGCGGTTCTGCGGCGAATGCGGCCCGCGAATATTTCGAACGGACCGTGCAACAGCGCGAGCTGCCGGCGGGCGACGTGCCCGAGATTAGGCTGGGCGACGCACGGCGCGTCGCGGACGTGCTGGTTGCGTCGGGGCTTGCGGAAAGCCGGCGCGCTGCGGAGCGTCTGGTTGCGGGTAAGGGGGTACGCATCGATGGTATACTCGTCGAGGATCCGAAGGCGCCTTGGCCCGCGGGCGGCCCGGTGACGCTCTCGGTCGGCGCGCGAAAATTTGTAAGGGTACTGCCCAACTAACATGAAAAAATTTATCTGCAAGCGCTGCAAACGCGAATACGCCTATCCCCAGGCCGGGGGCCCGCCGATCAAGTGCGAGTGCGGCTGGTGGTACGAAAACGTGCGCGGAAGGATTCGTGAGGCGTTCTGGGAGCGGATCGATCCGTACCGCGACCCGCCGCCTACGCTTTTTTCAAAAGGGTAACGAGTTCGGCGAGCTCCGCCGAACTGAACACGTAAATGCTCTTACAGAATTCGCACGTTGCGTCGGTTCGCGGACGCTCCCGCGACATCTTGAGAATCTCGTCCGCGCCCAGTCCCGCCAAAGCGGTTTCAACCCGCTCGCGCGTGCACAGGCAGGCGAAGCCGACTTCGATGACGCGTTCGGATCGCACGGCCGCACTTCCCGCAAACCGTTTTATGAGCGCGTGCGCATCGATTCCGCGCGAAATCAGCGTGGTGATCGGCGGCAACTCCAGCGCGCGCCGTTCGAGCATCGCGATCGCTTTCTCGTCGGCGTCGGGTAAGACTTGGGCGATAACGCCGCCCGCGGCAACGACTCCCGATGGATCGGCCAGCACGCCGAGTGCAACGGCGCTCGGAATCTGTTCCGACTTCAAAAGATAGAACGCGAGATCTTCGGCGATCTCTCCGGTTTGGAGCGGAACGACCCCGGAGTACGGCTGTCCCTCTTCGTAAGCTTTGGTGACATGCAGCGTGCCCGATCCGATCGCGCCGGCGACATCGAACTTGCCGGCGGCGTTTAGCGGGACGTCCGCACGAGGCGCTTTCACATAAGCGCGCGCTCCGATCCGGCCGGAAGCGGTCAGCCATGCCTCGGCGGCAACCCGCTGCAGCGGACCGTTGCCGGCCGCCTGTAGCGAGATGCGCAGCGTGTCTTTCAGACCCGCTCCGAGCAGTGCAGCTCCCGTGATCAGGCGGCCCGCGGCGGCTGTCGCGGTGGGGCTCAGAGCGTGCCGGCGCTGGGTTTCGCGGACCAGCTCGGTCGTAATCGCCGCGGTTATGGCAAAACCGGCTTCGGGGAGTGAGGCGGTGACGATCGCATCGCGCATGTTCCGGGCCGCATTTGCCCCGAGGTTCGCTTTCTTTCCTTCCCGAAAGCGCCGCCCATGCGAGTCCTTGTGATTCACGGGCCGAACCTGAATCTGCTCGGCGAGCGTGAGCCCGCCGTCTACGGTACGCAGACGCTTGCGCACATCGACGCGCGGATCGCCGGGCTCGCCAAGGAGCTGCAGCTCGACGTGCGCAGCGTGCAGCATAATTCGGAAGGCGCGATCGTCGACGAGCTGCATGCCGCACGCAGTTCCTTTGATTACATTATCCTCAACCCGGGTGCCTACACTCATTACGCGTACGCGATTGCCGACGCGATTGCCGCGATCGACGTTCCCGTGATCGAGGTGCACGTATCGAACATTTTCGCACGCGAAGAATTCCGGCGCAACAGCGTAGTGGCGCCCGTCTGCGTCGGCACGATCGGTGGTTTCGGCGTTGATTCCTATCTGCTGGCGCTGCGCGCCGCGGCCGATAAAATATGAGGTTTTCGCTGCATGCGCGGAAGGAGGCCACCGAGTCCCTCCGTATAACAATCCAGGCGGCGGGCCCATCATCGCACTAGCGCCGCATAAGGAGACTTGAGAACTTGACGAAAGCCGAAATCATAGAGTCCGTTGCCAGCGAGTCCGAACTCTCGAAACGCCAAGCGACGGAAATTGTCGACCTGATCATCAGCGAGATCACGTCGGCGCTGCAAAAGGGTGATGAAGTCGCTCTCACGCCGTTCGGAAGATTCAAGGTGCGTGCGCGAAAAGCGCGCGAGGGGCGCAACCCCAAGACGGGCGCGAAGATTAAGATTCCGGCGCGCAAAGTCCCGGCCTTTGTCGCCGGCAAAGCGCTCAAAGATGCCGTCGCCGGCGGGCGCGGCGGTTCGAAAAAGACAGCAGCGAAGAAAAAACGCAGGCGCTAAGCATCTCCACCGGCCCCTGCGGAGTCCGTTTGGCCCTGGCCATCGGGCTGTAGCGAAGCTTGGTTATCGCGCCTGACTGGGGGTCAGGAGATCGTGGGTTCGAATCCCGCCAGCCCGAGATTCCTTGATGGAGAAGCTGTTTAAGCCGCCGCCGGTTGAGGCCACGCTTTTTACCGACGGCGGTTCCCGCGGTAATCCCGGCCCGGCGGCGTCGGGCGCGGTGCTCGTTGGGCCCGACGGTCAGATATTGCACGAGGTCGGGCACTTTCTTGGTGTCGCGACCAACAACGTCGCGGAGTGGACCGCCGTGCAGATCGGATTGGAAGCCGCGCTGGAACACGGCCTCAGCAGCCTGTCGGTGCGCATGGACAGCGAACTCGTGGTCCGGCAGCTTTCAGGCGAGTACCGCGTCAAGCATCCGGACCTTGCGCCGCTTCACGGCCGCGTCAAGAGCCTGCTGCGAAAATTTTCGCATGTCGACATTGCTCACGTACGACGTAACGATAACAAACTGGCCGACGCCGTGGTCAATCGCGTGCTCGATCAGGAGGAGCAGTGATGCGCCGGCCTTGGCTGCCTGCCGCGCTCTTCATTTTCGCGATCGTGTTCCTACTGGCTGGGTTTTTGATTAAGTGGCCCGATTTTCAGAACAAACCGCAAGTCGAAAAAGTGCTGCAAGCGCCGACCGCCCTCGACCTGCGGCTCACGATTGGGTACGACAAGCCGCCCATCTACCAAGAGCAGTACGTCATACGAAACGACAACGGGCTCTCGACCGCACGGTACAAAATCTCGGGCTACTCGGGGAAAGTCGTCACGATTACGATCCCGCCGGCCAAGCGCTACGATATGACCTTTTTCTTTGACGACGTTGTCCAAGACGGAATCTGGCAGCTCACGAACCGGCCCCCGCGCGGGAACACAGACGTCCACTACACGCTGTACGTGCACGAAATGGTGAACCGCAAACAGGGGTCGCGTACGATTACGTTCACCGATCCCCACTACTGGGCGGTGACAGCCGGCCGCCAATACGAGATCCACATGAGTCCCAACAGCCCGACGCCGGATTTGCTGAAACTCAAAAGCACCGCCCTAGCCGATCCGCGCTTTGAGACAATCGTGCGCGCGTTCCGGTCATTCGGCCCGGTCTCGTTTCGTCAGAAGATTCTCCAAGCCCAACGGCTGGTCAGCAACTCGCATTGATCGCGCTTCGAATCGCCATCGTCGCGGCCGTGCTTGCGGCTGCGGGTTTCCTGGCATACGAGCACTTCGAGCAGCCGGCTAATCAACTGTTCGGCCGCACCCTGACGCGCGGCCCTTCGAACGAGCGCGTGATCGCGCTGACGTACGACGACGGGCCGAATCCGCCGTATACGAACCGCATTCTCGACGTGCTCGAGCGGGAAGGCGTGCATGCGACGTTTTTTCTGGTGGGACGGGCGGTGCAGGCATATCCGGAAGTCGTGCGGCGCGAGGTTCGAGACGGCGACGCGATCGGCAACCACAGTTGGGATCACAGCCACTTAATCGTCTATCCGTCCTCCGCAGTCGCAACGTCCATCGTGCGGACAGACGCCGCGATCGAAGCGGCCGCCGGTATCCATACGCGGCTCTTCCGGCCGCCTTTTGGGGCGCGCGATTGGATCGTGATGCGGGCGGCGCAGCGGCTGGGCTATACCGTTGTCATGTGGTCGGAGCCGCTGCCGCGCGATTGGGAGTATCCGTCCCCGGCTCAGATCGCGCAGCGCGTCTTGCGCGTGGCCGGCGATGGCTCGATCATCGTACTGCACGACGGCAATCGCGGGGAGCTCTGCACACAGAGGCATTTGAATCCGCACGTCTGCGACCGCAGTGCCGATATTGGGGCCACGCGCCTCGTGATTGACGAGCTGAAGAAGCGCGGCTACCGGTTCGTGACGATCCCCGATTTAATCGCGGGGCGGTCTACGCATAAAAACGCCCGCGCAGCTCGATGAACCCGTCGGGGTGCCTTCCTTGAGGATCGTGGTGCGTCCAGTGCACGATCGGAATGCGGCCGGGATCATGCACCATCTCACCGCGCACTTGGATGCGGTCCCCGGGCTGGACGGGAACGCGCGGAGCGATCGCGGTGTTATCGATGATTTGCATCGGGCCGGCGGCCGTTGCGACGCCGAACGTCTCGTGCTCGCATCTCGTATGCGTTCCGTAAAAAAACCGCGCCGGGCTCGTGACCGTGCCGGAAAACGTGACTTCCATAGGCCCTCCCGCCTCTCCATCACGACGAGCGCACGCTTAGACAACATGAGCGGGACGCAAACTGGTAAAATCCTCTAGAAGAAATGCACACGATCGAAACTCCCCGCCTGCGGCTGGTTCCCGTGACGCCCCGGAACTCGGACACGCTGTGGGAGGTGCTTCAGCAGCCGGATCTGCGAGCGTATCAAGATCTGCCGGCAGCCGGGCGTAAAGCGTTCGGCCAAATGGTAGCGGCGCGCCCGACCAAGCTTTCCGCCGGTTCGACGGGCCGCTTCGAATGGCTCGTGCAGTTCGCGAACTCCTCCGGCACCTTGGGCTGGGTATCGCTGCGGATTCACGACCGTAAAGAGGCTGCCGCAGAGATCGGCTACAGCATCTTGCGCGAACATCGCGGAAAGGGCATAGCGACCGAAGCCGTGCGGGCGCTGCTGACCCAAGCGTTTGATATCGCCGGCGTCGCGCGCGTCCAAGCTTTTTGCGTTCCGGCAAATCAAGCCTCGCGGCGTTTACTCAAACGGTTGAGATTTCACGCCGACGGCGTGCTGACGCACGGCGCCAGCGTCAGCGGGCGCCCGGTGGACGTGCTCGTGCATAAGCTGGAACGCGACGTCTGGGTTCAGTCGGGGAAAACGATCGAGACGCCGGCTTCGGCGTAGCCCGCGTAACGCATGCCGTCCCCCAGATAACCGAGCAGCGGTTCGCGGACGACCGCGATCGCAACCCGGCTCGCAATTTGGCCTGCCGAAACCCACGCCACCTCGACGACGTGGTCTCCATCATGCGCCGGCGCGGCCGGCGTGCCGTCTGCTTCTACCGCAAACGTGACGTTGGTGATCTGCGTGGCTCCGTCGTAGGACTCGCTCACATAGCACAGCTCGCGCACACTGCCTTGCAACCCGGTCTCTTCGCGCAGTTCGCGTACCGCAGTTTCGGTCAGAAGTTCCCCGTGCATTTGCCGCCCTCCGGGGAGATTCCACAGCGGCTGCGCGTGATTGGGATATTTCGAGGCGACCAGCAAAATGTTGCTGCCGCGGCGCACGAGTGCGCTCGCTAAATGGATACGGGTCATTGCGCAGCCGTCTCGAGCACGGCGAGCGTTCGTTCGGCGGTCTTGCGCCACGGCATTTCGCGCACGCGGGCGTACCCACGTTCGCGCATTGCCCGTGCAAGAGCTTCGTCGCCGGTTACGCGCCGCAACGCTTGAGCCAACGCCGGCGCATCGCCGGCCGGAACGTACAGAGGCGCGACGCCGCCGGCTTCCGGAATGCCCGCGGCCGCCGATGCGACCACGGGAGCGCCGTAGTTCATCGCCTCCAGCACCGGCAAGCCGAAGCCTTCATAGTGCGACGGATACACTGAAACCGCGCAGGCGCGATACAGCGCCGCGAGCGTGGCGTCATCAACGTGTCCGAGCGCGTGAAGCCGGCAGTGCGCGCTCGCGGTCAGCGCGCGCGAACGGAGCGTCGATGTTCCGGCAACCACGAGCGGTATGCTGATGCCCGCGCCTTGCAAGCGCGTGAGGGCCTCGATGACCGTGTCCAGCCCTTTTCGCGGATCGTTTTCTCCGACAAAAAGAGCGAACCGGCCGAACGCCGCAACGTCGAGCGCTACCGGCTGCACGGGGAGCGGCGTGCCGATGCCCAGCGGAATCGCCGCGACGCGTGAGGGCTCGAGGCGCAGTTCGCGCACGAGCTCCGCTTTTGAAAACTCCGAATCCGTAATAATCGTGCGGCAGCGCCGCGCCGCGCGGCGGAACGTAGCGCGATCGGTTTCGGTGTATTCGGGGCGCACGAACGTGGATGCATCGTGCAGCGTCGCGACCGACGGAAGCGAAAACCCGTTCCAACTTGGGCCGTTGAATGGAAACCACAGGACATCGAGATTGCTGCGGCCGTGAAGATGACGCGAACGGACCGGATAGGCGCCGCCCGCTTCGGCGCGGTACCGGCCGGCGGCGGTCCATGTATGCCATTCGGGCACGACCAGCGTGACGCTCACGCGATCGGTAAACGCGGCCCGCCATTCGCCCAGGAGCGCGCGCACATATCTGCCGATTCCCCGGTGATCGCCGGTCAAATTCCAAGCGTCGACGCCGACCGCAATCATTACCGGGCGCGTTCGGTACAGGGCGGCGGGGCTCATTGGGCATACTCCAACCCGGTGCACGTCGCGGTCGATGCTCATAATCTGCTGACGGACCGGCGCGGCATCGGCGTCTATCTTCGCGCCGTTCTGCGCCGCATGCTCGCAAGCGGTGAGTGCGAGGTCACGCTGCTGGTACGGCATCCGCTGCCCGGATTGAAGAAGCGCGCGCTGGCCGCGGAGCTCGGCTCGCGGCGTTTTGCCGTCCGGTCGCGCATCCCGCCCGAGGCGACCGTCGTGTGGCATCCATGGAACGGCACGTTTTTTCGCGGCGGCCGCCGCAACGTCGTGACGATGCACGATGTCGCGCCGTTCGTCTATCCCGCGGCCGATCCGGAAAAACGGCGATCGCAGCAGACGCCGTTTGAAATCTCCGCCCGCACGGCCGACCGTATCATTGCCGATTCGCACTTTTCCAAGAGCGGTATCGAGGCTCACCTGGGCGTTGAGCCGGGACGGATAGTCGTCGTGCCGCTAGCGGCGGACGAGCGTTTCACACCCGGAAAGCCGGAAGAACTTCCGGCGGCTTTGCGGGATCGGAGATATGTGATGTACGTGGGAACGCTCGAAGAACGCAAAAACGCGGGAACGCTGATTGCCGCGTGGCGCAACAGTTTGGCTCCGCAGGGGATCGCGCTTGCAGTCGTGAGCGATGAAAACGTTCCCGCTGGTGTGGTGGCGTTGCGCGATCTCGGTTTGGAACGCTTTCGTGACATCTACCGCGGTGCGCTGTGCCTGGCATTTCCGACGCTGTACGAAGGTTTTGGCCTGCCGGCGCTGGAGGCGATGGCGTGCGGTGCGCCCGTCGCGGTTTCGCGCGTCGCATCGCTGCCGGAAGTTTGCGGCGAAGCCGCGCGGTACGTCGACGAACCGCTCAGCGTCGCTGCATGGGAGGCGGCGCTGCTCGAGATTGCGTCCTCGGATGAGCTGTGTGCGGATCTGTCGCGGCGCGGCCTGGAACAAGCGGCAAGGTTTTCGTGGGACGCGACCGCGCGCGCGACGCTCGACGTGCTTTCACAGGCCGGCGCGTGAACGCAATGCGTTCGGCGGCGCACCTGATCGTCGGATCGCGCGACGAGCCGTTCCTAGCGCCGCTGCTTGAATCGATGAGCGGAGCCGTGGATGCGCTCGTCGTCAACGATAACTCCACCGGCGACTCGCCGCATGAGGAGACACTGCGCGCGAGCTGGTTCGGGCGCACCGGACGGCTCTTCGTCGACCGGTCGCCGTTCACGGATTTCTCCGCGGCCCGCAACCGATGTTTGGACCTGCACGCGCAAATCGGCGGTGGTCCGTGGGCCGCTTTCGTGGATGCCGACGAAGTGCACGGGGAAGCGTTCGGGCACGTCGCGCGCAATCTGGATGTTGTGCCCCAGAAATACGATTTTTTGGACGGCTACACGTGGCACTTCTTTCAGTCTTTCGATCTCTACACCTCGATCGAGCGCCGGATGGCTTTTTTCCGCGTGCGGCCGGACGTGCGTTGGGAAGGGCCGGTTCACGAACAGCTGCGTGGACTCGATGGCCGCCGGCTGGCGCTGCCGTACGTCTACGCGCACTACGGTCATGTTCTGCCGCCCCGGCGACACGCGGAAAAGGGACGGCAATACGCCGGCCTCGGGCAGATCGGTGAAGTCGTTCCTGAAGAAAAACTCGACGCGATCGATCCGGCCGTTTATTTCCGCAGCATTTGGCCGATCGTGCTGCGGTTTACGGCGCAGCATCCGGTCGCTGCTCGAGCAACGATCGCCAGACTCCGGCAGGAGTATGCGCACGAACAGCATCGCGCGATGCAGCTCGCATGGGCGGCGCAGCCGCCGCTGGTGCGCGCGCGCAACGTCACGCTTAAAATGAATTACGAGCAACGCTGGCGTTCCCGCTTCGCCAACGCGATCGCCCGGCGCCTACTGCGCTAAGCCCTGCGCGATCGCTTCGCAGAACGCGTCGACGTCTTCTGGTCGCGTGGCATGGTGCGTCATCCAGCGTACTTCGGGAAGCGCCTCGTTGAAGACGTAAAAAAAGAAACGCTTTTGAATCCGTTCGATAGCGCTTCGGTCGAGCGTCGCAAAGACGGCATTGCAGCGCACGGGACGCGTGATGCGCACGCCGCTGACACTGCCCAGGCCAGTTTCCAGTTTCTTGGCCATGGCGTTGGCATGATCGGCGTATCTGCGCCAGCGCTCGTCTTGAAGCAGTGCGGAAAACTGCGCCGCGATGAACCGCATTTTCGAAGCAAGTTGCATCCCTTGTTTACGCGCGAACGGCGCGGCGCCGCGGTGCAGGCCGGCGTCGAAAAAAACGACTGCCTCGCCGCCCATGAGTCCATTTTTCGTTCCACCGAAACTCAGGACGTCGATCCCGAGGTCGCGCGACGCTTCGCGCAATCCCAACCCGAGCGCCGCGGCCGCATTTGAAATGCGGGCGCCGTCCATGTGAACGAACCAGCCCTGCGCGTGCGCGAATTCACAAAGCTCGCGCAATTCGGCCGGTTCGTACAGCGTGCCGAACTCCGTCGATTGCGAGATCGAGATAACTCGCGGCTGAACGTGGTGCTCCTCGCGCGACGGATGCGCGAAAACTTTCAGATGCGCGAGTGTCAATTTTCCGTCGGCGCATTCAACCGCCAGCAGTTTGCAGCCGGCAAAACGTTCGAAAGCGCCGCATTCGTCAGTTTGCAGATGCGCGGTGGCGGGACAGATAACGGCCTCGTACGGCTGCGTCAAGCAGCTTAGCGCGACGACGTTGGCCCCGGTGCCGTTGAACGTAAAATAGACGTCGCTCCCGGCTCCGAAGACTTCGCGGAATGCCGCCTTCGCGCGCTCGGTGTATGGATCGTGTCCATAACCGACGGCGTCGCCGTCGTTCGCTTCGGTAATCGCTTGCAGGATCTCGGCGGCGATCGGCGCGTTGTTGTCGCTGGCGAAAGTGCGAATGGGCCCCGCCTATGTCGGCTGAACGCTGAGCGCTAGCACCTCGGCGCGGATGAGATCTCGCAGAACGGCAATATCGATGTCGGCAGCGCCGTCAGGCACCGCTCGCGAAAGCAATTCGTAGGCCGTTCCGACGCGGTGCGCCACCAAAGCGAGCGCATCGATCTCCTCGGTCAAATAGTGCGTTCGTTCGCGTTTGGGTCCAGCGGCGATGAATCCCAGCAACGAGCCGCGGACGCTCATCGGAAGAAGTAGCGCTTCGCTTAATGCGTGCGAACCAAATTCCAACTCGAAAGGCTCGTTCCACCGGCGCAACCGGACGATCGCAGCATCGTTAAGTTCCAGTCGTCTCGGAAGTGTCCCGTTGGATGATCGAAGGCATTCGTAGGTTCCGCTTGCGGCGATATAGATAGCGGCGTAGCGTCCCTCGATGTTTTCGCGGATGGATTCGAACGTTAGCGTGAGCAGTGATTCGGTATCAGTGACGACGTCGGCTTCGAGCGCCAACCGGCGGATCGCCGACAACGCCTGCGCCCGTCGACCAAAAAACAGTGCGTTCAACTGCCGATCGACCACCGAGTGGATCGAGCGCGCGGAAAGACCGACCAGCAACGCCACGCCCAGCGGTACCGCTTTGCCGAGCCACCCGTTTGCGACCGCCGCCCCGAGCCCTCGCTCGAGAATTTGAGCTGCCACCCATTCGCCGGCGACAAACAGCGCGACCAGGGCAATCGAGACGAAGCCGAAGACTGCCGCGCGGCTGAAAACGATCGTGACGTCGACCAGACGGTGCCTCAAAATCGCGTAGGCGATCGCGAGCAGCGGAACGTCCTGAAAAAGAGACATCCAAGCCGACCACGGCTGGGGGTTCGGATTCGCCAGCAGCGTAAAATTGGTTATGAGCCACGCTGCCTGCGAGAGCATCACGGCGCCCCCGACCCACCGCGCTTGCGCGCGGTGCTCTTCATCTACGCGAATGAGCCCTTCAATCGCTCCTGCGAGAAGGATAACGGAGACGAGCGCCCAGGTGAGGTTTCCGAACCAGGCCGGTGCGACAGAGCCGGCAATTTGGAAGAGTTGGTCATGCGCCACAAACGATGTCAGGTCCGTCCACGCATTGGCGAGGCCTGCGATCAGAATAAGGGGAAGCGCGATGCGGATAATCACTCCGCGCAACTGGGAGACAACCGGTGGAAAACACGCGATGAACAGCAAGAGGAAGTAATAAACGAACAGGCTGGTCATCTGATTCAATACGGTCCCAGCAAACGCGACGAGCGGGGAAGGCGCCACATCGCCAAACCAGAGAAGCGCCATACTCAGGCCGTAACCGGAAAAGAAGAGAGCAAGTAGGGTCACCTCGCGCCGCCGGGCGCCCCGAATTGCGACGAGCACACCTGTTAAGGCGAAAATAGTGAGTAAAAACAGCGTCAGCGGGCCCTCTTCGAGTGGCTTCAAGCTTTTATACTCCGCGGCCACGAGCCTGACGTTGCCGAGTACTCCGTGTTGAAGGACTGGAAGAATAACCGTCTGACCGGCGCGCTTGAAATTGGCATCGAGCGCAGCTCGCGCGGGCATCGTCAAAAGCCAAACGTCTCCGGGACGCAATCCTGCCCGCTCGGCCGGGGACTCAGGATAAATGCTCGTTAAGACTTGATCGCCGTTGTTTGCCGTGGTGCTGTCAAAGCCAAACATGCCGACGCGATACGGATTGGCGATATCATAGCCGCCCAGCCCAATCGCGGCTATGGCAAGAAAAATGACGACGATTCTCATGGGCTTGCCTCGTTTGGATCGGTGTTTTAACGGCCTTTTGTTGGGCGGGCCTCGGCGGCCTCTCGCCGGCTATTCGGCCGCCATCGCCGCCGCGGCTGCGGCCGCGCGTCGCGAAGGACGCATGAAGATCACGAGCGGCGCGCAGACGAAGAAGACAATTGCTGAGAGCCTGAACAGGTAATCGTAGGCGTTCACCGCCGACTGCTGCGCGACCAGCGCCGTGAGGACCGGTATCGAATAGCCGTGAGCGTTGGTAACGCCCGAGGCGAGCTCGCTCCAGGCAACCGCGCTCTGCCTGGCAAGCAGTGTGGTGAGTATTGCGATCCCAAAGCTGCCGCCGAGCTGACGAATCAGCGCGGAGACGCCGGTCGCGCCGGCAAGTTCTTCTTTAGGGACCGCTCCGAGCGTCACCGTTGTCAACGGCACGAACATGAAGCCGAGCGCGAGTCCTTGCCAAACCCGCGGCCAAAAAACGTCCCAGTAGCCGGCGTCTTGCGTCAGGCCTCCCATCCACCAGGTGGAGAGGCCGAAAAGCAGCATGCCGAAAATAACCATTGCGCGCGAATCGACAAAGCGCATCAGCGCTCCGACCATTAGCATGCTTATCGCGGTCGCAATCGCGCCCGGCAGCAGCGCCATTCCCGTTTGGAAGGCCGTGAATCCCAGTATCGTTTGAAAGAAGAGCGGCAAGATTAAACTCGTCCCGAATAATCCAAAGCCCAACACGATGCCGACGATGTTGCCGATGGTAAACGTCCGGAATCGAAAGACGCGGATATCCACCAGTGGATACCGGTCGCGCATCGTTTTATAGATGAACCACGTCAGCGCGACGATCGCGACGATCGAGAGCAGCCAGATCGCGCCCGAGTCAAACCAATCGTCGTGCTGCCCGCGCTCGAGCACGTATTGCAGCGACGCGAGCCCCGCCGTTAGTAAGCCCAGACCTATCCAATCTACACCGCCCTTCGGTTTCTCTAAGAAGTGAGGATTCGGAATGAACTTGAGCGTCATCAAAAACGCCGCGATCCCGATGGGAATGTTAATGTAGAAGATGAGCGGCCAGGTGTAGTTGTCGATGATGTATCCGCCCAGCGTCGGACCAACCGCCGGCCCAACCATTGCGCCGAGTCCGAAGATCGCCATCGCCGCGCCGCGTTTTGACGGCGGATACGTCTCGAACAAGATCGCTTGCGCAGTCGGCTGCAGTGCGCCGCCGCCGAATCCCTGAATCACGCGGTAGAAGACCAGTTGCCAAATGCTGTGGGCGGTTCCGCAGAGCAGCGATGCGATGGTGAAAATCGCCAAGCAGCCGGCATAGAAGTTCTTGCGTCCCAGGTATGCGGTCAGCCAGCCGTTGAGCGGCATGACGACGACGCTTGCCAAGATGTAACCGGTCGCTACCCATGCAACCTCGTCGATGGACGCACCGAGGTTTCCCGCAATGTCGTTCAGCGCCACATTCACGATCGTCGCATCGATGATCGCCATGATCAGACCAAGCATCACGGTTATCGTAATGAGCGCGACCGGCGCGTTTGCGCGTGCGCGCAACGGGTTAGACACTAGGGCCGCGGCCGCCGAATCGCATATACTAATCGCATGAAGTTGCTGCTGGAGATCTTAATTGCGATAATCCTGCACCCGGTTGCATGGATCTTGGTGCTGATCGATCTTGCCGGCCGCGACGACCTGACGACGGCCCAAAAGTTTATCTGGGGTGTTTTTTCGATCGTCTGGGGCATCGGCCCGATTCTGTACATCCTGGTAGGCGGCGGCAAGCTCTGGTGACATAAGGGGCCAAACCGCGGCCCTTCCGAACTAATTAGGCGTGCCGAATTCGATAGTCAGGCGAGGCTTACTCGCCCTCGTGCTGCTGGTCGGAGCTCTCTGCGTTGGGATTGCCTCTGCGGACACGGACGAGACCACCGCCGGCATCAATCCGGCGACGATTGGCATGCAGCCAATCCGGGGGGCGCTTCCGGCCGCCACGCCGCTTCCCGGCGAATCTCGGCTCATGCGCCGCGTGGACGGAACCTTTGCGGCTGTTCCGCAATCGAGCGGGCGCACGCGAACTTTTCACCTCGTGGAACGCGATGCGCCGTGGACGCTCCAGCCCGGACTGACGGTTCTCGCCAAGACCTATAACGGCGTCGTTCCCGGTCCGACCCTAGTCGTTCATCAAGGCGACCGGGTGGTCATCGATTACCGTAACGAACAGGGCACCCCGGATACGCTGCACCTTCATGGCATTCACGAGATTCCGGTGAGCATGGACGGCGTCGCGGGCATTTCGCAGGCGCTCGTCAGGCAAGGCGGAGCCTATCGTTACATTTTCACCGCGGATACGCCCGGCACGTTCATCTATCATTCGCATGACAACGAAGAGATGGTCAACAGCGGATTATACGGCGCGATAGTCGTGTTGCCGTCCCACCCGTCGGCAGCGGAACGATCCGATCGCGATTACGTCGAGGTGCTGTCGTCTTGGGCGATTCAAAGCCTGAGCGAAAATCATTTCACGATCAACGGAAAAGAGTATCCGTACACGGCTCCCATTGAGGTGCGCAAAGGTCAGCGCGTACGGCTTCGCTGGATCAATATCTCGGGCGAAAGCATGCACACGATGCATACGCACGGACATTATCAGCGTATCGTAGCGCGCGACGCGCAGCCGGTGACGTACCAGGATATCGAGGATACGGTTTTCTTGGCACCCGGTCAGCGCGTGGACGTCGTCATCCAAGCGAACCAAATGCCCGGAACGTGGCTGGTGCACTGTCACGTGATCGATCATACCGAGGACGGTTCGGGAATGCCCGACGGCCTGGTCAGCGCGCTTCATTACCAAGGGACGCCGTATACCGGCGCAGCCATGAACACGGCGATGCGTGCGATGCTTCCCGCGTTCGGCCGTTCGAAAGGCGGGCTCTCGTTCGGGATGACCGTGCTCCTGGGCGCTGTCGCCGGGCTGACGATCTTTCTTGGATTGCCGGTCGCGCGTATGCGCAACGTGTCGCCGTCGGTTATGGCGGCACTGAACGCACTGGCGATCGGGATCCTCGTCTACTTAGTTGTCGAGATCGCCGGAAGCGCGACGGCGCCGCTCGTGCAGGCGGCGCGATTCTGGCACGGCGGCGGCGCACCGTTGGGAGTGATTTCGCTGGCTCTTGCCTACGTGGGCGGCTTGTTCGCGGGACTGGTCGGATTGGGTTTCGTGGCCAACAAACTTAGCAGCCGCGCCGCTTCGTCTGTGCATCAGCCGCTCGTGCTGGCCGCGGTCATCGCGGTCGGAATCGGCGCGCACAATTTTGCCGAAGGGCTGGCCATCGGCGCTTCGGCCGCAAGCGGCGCAACGGCAATTGCGGTCGGGTTGATTATCGGATTCGCCCTGCATAACGCGACCGAGGGCTTCGGTATTGCCGCTCCGCTTTCGGGGCGCATCATTCCGTCCTGGGGGCAACTCGGCCTAGCGGGCATTGTGGCGGGCGGCCCGACTTTTCTCGGTACGGTTGTCGGCTATACGTTCCAATCGCCGGTTCTCTCGGTCTTATTTTTAGCGACGGCAATCGGCGCGCTCGTCTTCGTGATCGGCGAAATTTGGGCTGTGCTGCGGCGGAACTTAGGCATTACTCCGCTGGTGACCTCAATGCTGGCGTGCGGATTCTTGATCGCGTTGACGACGGAGCTAGTCTTGGATTTAAGCGGTTAACCGATGGAAACGGCGCGCGCGCAATTCCCCGACGAACAGAGCGGAGGCGACTTTGCGCGCCAGGACGACGCGTTTCGCGAGTCCATCGTCGGCGAATCCGGGCGTTATCATCTTTACGTTTCGTGGGCGTGTCCGTGGGCCTCGCGCGCGATCATCGCGCGCAAGCTGAAGGGCCTCGAGGATGCGATCGGCATGAGCGGCGTCGATCCGATTCGCGACGAGCGCGGCTGGGCGTTTCGGGACGGGCCGGGATACTCGCGTGACCCGATCAACGGCTTTGCATTTTTGAGGGAAGCCTATGCAGTCAGCGATCCGCAATACCGGGGACGCGTGACGGTGCCCGCGCTTTGGGACAAGCAGGCCGGACGGATCGTCAACAACTCCGACGACGACATCATGCGCGCGTTTGAAACCGAGTTCGAAGGCTTTGCGAAGCACGACATCGACCTGTATCCGGCGGAGCACCGCGCCGAGATCGAGGCGCTCAACCAGCTCATTTACGAAACCGTCAACAACGGTGTGTACCGAGCCGGTTTTGCGACCTCACAAGGCGCCTACGAAAACGCGGCTTACGGCGTCTTCGAAACGCTCGATCGTTTGGAGGAACGCCTGGCGCACCGCCGCTACTTGATCGCGGCGCACCCTGTGGAAACGGATTGGAAGCTGTTCGTGACGCTGATCCGCTTTGACGCCGTCTATTTCGGGCATTTCAAATGCAACGTGCGCCGCATCGTCGACTACCCGAATCTGTGGGGCTACGTACGCGACCTCTACCAAATCGACGGCATCGCCGAAATGGTCAACTTCGATCACATCAAGCGCCACTATTATATGACGCACGGAGAGATCAACCCGACGCGGATCGTTCCGGTCGGGCCAACCCTGGATCTTCTGACGCCGCACGGCCGCGAAAGACTATCTTAGGGGCTAGAGCGACGGAAAACTGACGTTCTGCAGGACGAGCGTGCTGGAAAACGCCCGGTCTTTCGAATTCGGCGCGGGCTGCCAACTCGCGTCGATCTCGGATATCCACCAAACCGCTTGCGGACCGTACGGCTTGAAAGAATAATCGATCGCGGTGCTCCAGCCGCCGGGGTTTTCCGCATAGGTCAGCTTGCGAACCTGGAATGTGACGCGATCGATCCAGAGCGCCCGCAGCGGATAATGTTCGGCAGCGTTGATCGGACGCAAGAGCAAGTGATAGACGCTGCTGCCGTCGAGTTGCTCTTCGCCTGCGAGCGCGACGTCGTAATGCGCGGCGCGCACCTGCGCGATCACCCGAAGCTTGGAGGGCGCGAACGGATCGGGCTGCGTGCTGCCCGGATAGACCGACGAAATGTTGAAGCCCAGCGGAGAATATGCAGGCCCTTCGCAGTTGGGACCTCGGCTCGTTTTTGGCTGCGCTAATCCTTGGTCGATCTCCACGGTGGCGCACCAATGATCGAACGTGCGCAACACGACGTGCTCGTTTCCGCGGGTGACCACGCCGGCTGCGTCGCGGTGCGTGATTGCCGTGTCAAAAGCAACGTAGGCCGGAAGTGCGCGAGCTTCCCACGCGTCTTCGGCTTGAAAGAACATTTGCAACGGTGTCAGAACCGCCGCGAAGATGGCGCCCGGTAGCACGCTAACGCCCGCCGGCGGCGCTAAGAGGTATAGCGGCGGCTGATCTCCTGTGCGCGCTGATACGTTTGCGTCGCGCGCGAACGAAACATGGCCTCTCCCGAAGCTTCGGGCGGCATGCGCAGGACGATGTGCGTGCCTTGCGCGCTAGCCTCGACCGTAAGCGGAACGCGCGTTCCCAACAAGATCGCTCGCCGGTATTCGTTGTGATCGATGCCGATGGCGGGCGGACCCTGTGCGTACAAGTGAATCGTGGGGCCCGCCAGCTCGCTTTCCACTGAAACGGCCAGCGCCCAGTGCCCACGTTCGGTTTCAGCTGCCAGCAACTCACCGAGTACCAGCTCGAGTCCGAACAGATCGGCGTCCGGATCTGCGGCCAGCCCCCGCACCGCGTCAATGGCGCTGCGCCGCACGCGTGCGACCGAGAACGCGTCGGCTGAGTCGATCGACCAGTTCATTCATTCTGTTGTACCACGATTCCAGGCTTGCCACGCGCTGCGAGCATGTGTTAGACTCCCCCCGTAACATGTCGAGACACCATCAATCCTTTGTGGTCGAGGAGATTTTCTTTTTTTCAGCCTTGCTGCCAATCGCTTGGCTGTTTGCGCTACTTTTCGGGCACAAAATCTTCGACCGCCTCCACCGTGGCCGCCGCTCCGGCCGCGCCCTCCTGACCCAGCCGGTAGAGTAGGCCCCTTTTCTCCCGTTACCCTTGTAGTGATTTTGGGCGGGTGATATACTATTCGCCTGTGCCCTGGCCGCTAGGCATAAAATAGAGAAAGAGCGAGTCACCACATGCGGAGTGGTCGGCTTCGTTCTTTTTAGCGTGCTCGGGTCTGCGCAAAACGGCTTCCTTCCTTATATACACTTCCATAGAGAGAGATAACGAATGGCGAAAGCGACGGCTCCAAAGTCCCCTTCCACGCGCGGAGCCGGGGCCTCGCCTGCCAGCGCGCGCGCGGCCAAGAGCCGCTCGAAGCGAACGGCGGGTCAGGTCGACGGCGCGCCGGGGACCGTGCAGCCCAGCACTTTTCCGATGCCCACGGGTGCCTTCACCGTTGAGCAGCCCGAAGATTCGGGCCCCAAACGCGAGCGCGTCAGCTTCGCGAAGATACCGCACGTTCTAGAAGTGCCCAACCTCATCGAGCTGCAGATGGCCAGCTTCGAGTGGTTCAAGACCGAAGGTCTGGCCGAAGCGTTCGCTTCGATCTCGCCGATTAAGGATTTCACGGGCAACCTGGTCCTTGAGTTCGGCGAGCACAGTTTGGGCGAGCCGAAATATTCGGTTGAGGAGTGCCGCGAGCGCGACATGACCTACAGTGCACCACTGCGCGTGCGCGTGCGTTTGATCACGGCCGAGTCGGGCGAAATCAAAGGCATTCCCGACCAAGAAATTTTCATGGGCGACTTTCCGCTCATGACCAACAAGGGAACGTTCATGATCAACGGCGCGGAGCGCGTGATCGTGAGTCAACTCGTGCGTTCTCCCGGCGTGTACTACAACCAGGACGTCGATACGAATGCGCGCCCGACGTACAATGCGACGATCATTCCCAACCGCGGAGCCTGGATCGAATTCGAAACCGACAACGGCACCAAGAACGACGAAACCGAAGGCACCATCGGCGTCCGCATCGACAAGAACCGCAAGATCTACGTATCGACATTCGTGCGCGCGCTTTCGCGTCCCGACCTCGGCTTCAATTGGGAAAGCGACGAGGCGATCATTAAACTGTTCGACGATTCGCCGCTGGTCCGCAACTCGATCGAAAAAGACAAGGACGTCAAGACGCGTGAAGACGCGCTCAAAGAGATTTACAAGAAGCTGCGTCCGGGCGAACCCGAGAACGCGGATAACGCCGAGAAGCTGCTCGAGTCGCTATTCTTTGACGACAAGCGTTACGATCTGGCCGGCGTGGGCCGCTACAAGCTCAACGGCAAGTTTCAGTACCGGATAGACAATCCCGACCCGGAGATGCGCGGCGCGCAGCCGAGCGTCTACGTCGACGAATACAAAGACGCCGGCTTGAAGATGCCGCCGATCGAAAAGCGCAGCCTGACGCGTGAAGACATGATCGCGGTTATCCGCCGCCTCATCAAAGTCGGGACGGGCCAGATCGGCAAAGATGATATCGACCATTTGGGCAATCGCCGCATCCGGTCGGTCGGCGAACTGCTGCAGAATCAATTCCGCGTCGGACTGCTTCGCTTGGAACGTGTCGTGCGCGAGCGCATGACGGTGCAAGATATCGAAACGGTCACGCCGCAAGCGCTGATCAACATTCGCCCCGTTGTCGCCGCGATCAAAGAGTTCTTCGGATCGTCGCAACTCTCGCAGTTCATGGACCAGACCAACTCGCTGGCCGAGTTGACGCACAAACGCCGCCTCTCCGCGCTTGGCCCGGGCGGCCTTTCGCGCGAGCGCGCGGGCTTCGAAGTGCGCGACGTCCACCACTCGCACTACGGCCGCATCTGCCCGATCGAAACGCCGGAAGGCCCGAACATCGGTCTGATCGGCTCGCTCGCGACCTACGGACGCGTCAACCGCTTCGGATTTATCGAGACGCCATACCGGGTCGCTCGCGAAGGCAACGTGACCGACGAGATCGTCTACCTCACGGCGGACCGCGAAGACGAATACATCATCGCGCAGGCGAATACGCCGCTCGACGATCGCGGGAACATCACGTCGGAATCGGTCGTCTGCCGTTACGCGGAAGAGTATATTGAAGAGCCCGCGTCGCGCGTCCAGTTGATGGACGTTTCGCCCAAACAGATTGTCTCGGTGGCAACCGCATTGATTCCGTTCCTGGAACATGACGACGCCAACCGCGCCCTGATGGGCGCGAACATGCAGCGTCAGGCCGTGCCGCTGCTGCAGCCGCAAGCGCCGATCGTCGGCACCGGCATGGAGTATCGCGCCGCCAAAGATTCGGGTTCGCTTATCGTGGCAGAAGAGCCGGGCGAAGTGACCGCCGTCGATTCCAAGTCGGTCGTCGTCAAGAACGGCGAAGGTATCGAGAAAACCTACGACCTGCTCAAATTCACGCGCAGCAATGCCGGCACGTGCATCAACCAGCGGCCGATCGTGCTGCCGGGCGAACAGGTTACCATCGGCCAGATCTTGGCGGACGGCCCCTCATCGGACGACGGCGAGCTCGCGCTCGGCCAGAATGTCTTGGTGGGCTTCATGCCGTGGGAAGGCTACAACTACGAAGACGCGATCCTCATCAGCGAGCGCATGGTCAAGGACGATCGCTTCACGTCGATTCACATTGAAGAGTACGAGTGCGAAGCTCGCGATACAAAACTCGGTCCGGAAGAGATCACGCGCGACATTCCCAACGTGGGTGAAGACTCGCTCAAAGATCTCGACGAGCGCGGCATCGTGCGGATCGGCGCTGAAGTTCGCCCCGAGGACATCCTGGTCGGCAAAGTCACGCCCAAGGGTGAGACAGAACTGACCGCGGAGGAGCGGCTGCTGCGCGCAATCTTCGGCGAGAAATCGCGCGAAGTGCGCGACACGTCGCTGAAAGTTCCGCACGGTGAAAAAGGCAAAATCATCGACGTCAAGGTGTTCTCGCGCGAGAACGGCGACGAGCTTTCGCCCGGCGTCAATCATCTGGTGCGCGTCTACGTCGCGCAGAAGCGCAAGATTTTGCAAGGCGACAAGATGGCCGGACGTCACGGCAACAAAGGCGTCATCGCCAAAGTGCTGTCCGAAGAAGACATGCCGTATCTGGAAGACGGTACGCCGGTCGACATCGTGCTCAATCCGCTGGGTGTACCTTCGCGCATGAATCTCGGACAGATCATGGAGACGCACTTGGGATGGGCGGCGCGCATGCTCGGCATGTACGTCTCCACTCCGGTATTCGACGGTGCGCATGCTGAAGATATCACCGAATGGCTGCAAGACGCGGGCCTGCCCGAAGACGGCAAGACGTGGCTGCGTGACGGCCGCACGGGCGACCGTTTCAGCAGGCCGATTACCGTGGGCTACATTTATATGCTGAAGCTCGCGCACTTGGTCGACGACAAGAGCCACGCGCGTTCCACCGGACCCTACTCGATGATCACGCAGCAGCCGCTGGGCGGCAAAGCGCAATTCGGCGGCCAGCGTTTCGGCGAAATGGAAGTCTGGGCGCTCGAGGCCTATGGCGCCGCGTACACGCTGCAAGAGCTGTTGACCGTCAAATCGGACGACGTCGTCGGACGCGTGAAAACGTACGAAGCGATCGTCAAGGGCGAGAACGTCATGGAGCCCGGCGTGCCCGAATCGTTCAAGGTGCTCATCAAGGAACTGCAGTCCCTCGCGCTCGACGTCAAAGTGCTAACCGAAAACCGAGAAGAGGTCGAGATCAAGATTGCGGACGACGACGTCGGCGAACGCGCGCAAGAGATCGGTTTGCTCATGGGCGACGAAGACCCGCGCATGACGCAGACGGCCGCAGCTCAGCGTGAGGCCGAGGCGCAGCGCGTCGCCGCAGTGCCCGGCGAAGCCGAGCCCGTTGAAGAGGAAGAGGAAGAGGAAGAAATCGACGATTCCAAACCGATCGTCAGCGGAGCGGTAGGCGGCGCCATAGCAACTGCCGATGGCGAGACCCAAGTGCCCGGCGCCCGGGCGATCGATACGGCCGAGGAAATCGAACCCGAAGCAGCCGAGCCCGCGGTCGAAGAGGAAGACGAGGAGCAAGGCTACGTCCTTGAAGAGGAAGAGGAGCCTGTGCCTGAGGAGCCCGCCGCCTTCCCGGCGCCGGACGGAGACGACGCCGAGCCCTTCAGGGAGCCGGCGCCCGAAGAAGAGTTCTAGCCGAAAGGGCCCCTAGGCGGGGCCCTTTCTTTAAAAAGGGATTAGAGAGCCCTGTGGGAATCAGCCAGACAGGCAGGCGTTGAGCCTACCATCAGCGGCGCTATTTGCAAAATCTGAAAGGGAAGCTTATGAGCTCTTTTCATGGCAAGCAAAGTGCGCGGACGATTTTACATTTGTTCGCGGCACTTTTCATCACGAGTTTGTTGCTCGTACAAACATGCGCGCCGGCGTTTGCGGGAACCACGGGGATCCTGAGCGGAACCGCAACGGATTCCGCAACGCAGGCACCATTAGCCGGTGTCCAAATCGTCGCACTCGCGCCGGTTGGACGCTACACGGCAACAACCAACAACAGTGGATTCTATTCCTTAGCGGGCCTTCCGCCCGACACATACTCCGTCTCGTTCAACCTTACGGGTTACGAGCCGGTGTCGATACCCGGGCAAAACGTCTTCGCCGATTTGACGACGACGGTCAGCACGACGCTGGTGAAGTCGCTGCGCACGATTGCGCACGTGACGTCACGCAGTGCGGGCGGCGCGTTCCAGCCAAATCAGCCGGTGAACACGTACAGCGTCACCCAGCATCAAGTACAGACGATACTGGGTACCTCGCTAAACCTGGCGGAATCGACGCTGATCACTTCGCTGCCGGGCGGCTCGGCCGACTCGAGCGGCTATCCGGTTATCCGCGGCGGCCGCGAAAATGAAGAGAACTTCGAATTCGAAGGCATTCCGTTCACCGACGCGTTCACAAACCAATTCACGAACTCGCTGAGCGTTCCGGGCCTGGGCCTGCAGAGCGCGCAGTTGACGCCGGGGCTTGGGAACGCGTCACAGGATAACTACGGAACGGGCACGTTCAACCTGATTGCCAAGCGCGGAGCGTATCCGGGCTTTGCGACGGGACAGTTTGCCATCGGCGCACCGGCTTTCCGGCACCAGGCAAACCTGGAATGGGGTTTCGCATCGCCCAACGGGCGGATTTCCGCCTACATGGCGCTGTCGGACAACAACCAGAACAGCGCGTTCAACACGACCTCCGCGAACTGCTTGACTATCGGAACCTGTTTCTCACGCTTGTATCAAACAAAGCGGGAGTTTTTAGGAAACCTGGTTTACAAGTTCGGTCGCAATAACAACCAAGCGCTCCAATTCTTCACGGATATCGGCCAGTCGATCTTCTTCACGGGGAACGCCTTCGGCGGACCCAACAACAACTGGTTGTGCTACGCATCGTGCGATCCGTTCTCGATGCAGCAGGAAATGGCGACTTCGGGGTTTTCGACAGCGGCAATCCCACTGAATGGGACGACGTGTCCGACACCTTTGAACTGCGCCGGATATACGGCGCCGCCGCTTGGGTGCTCGACTCCGCCGATTCCCGCCTCGTGCGCAGCGGCACTGCTGGCATATTCTCGCGTTCAAACGCTCCAGGGCCTATTACAGCTCTATCCGGGGCAGAGCTCCTTGAATCAAACGCTGAGTTCGACCGGCGCCATGCCATCAACTAATTTCCAGCCGAACGCCGCGTTCAAACTCGGCTACATTTGGAATATCAATCCCTCGAGTGTCCTCGAAATGATGGCCTACCATCTGGACTCCGTTACCACGTTCGACCTTGCTCTCTCAGGCGGATACGCTTCGTTTAGTACCGCTCGCAGACAGTTGCAAGGCGGCAGAACCAGCGGCTATAAGCTCGACTTCACCAAGCAGATGGGTGATAAGAACCTGCTCAAGGCGGGTGGAGAGTACAAATACCTGATTCCTGTGTTCGATGCTCCCGCGAACGTCTATGGTTTCTTTAACTTCGCGTTCGAACACGGCGAGCAGTTCGACTTCTTGACGGGAGCTCAGTGCAGCGCCATTGGCGTCGCACCGGCTTCGTGCGGCTACATCTACGCCAACGGCGTGACCAGCCCGCAGACCCTTCCGAAGGCGTATGAAAATACGTCGGTCGAACGTCACGACTACGCAGCCTACATCGACGACACGTGGTCGCCGAACGACAAACTCAAAGTCGAAGGCGGCATCCGCTTCGACGGAGCGAGCTTCGGCTATCCAAATGCCCAGATCGATCCCTATACGTGCACCTCGGTCTTTTTGCCGACATACTCAACTGACTCCACCGGAGCGCTGTTGACGACGCCGAGCACGAATTCGGGTGCGCAGACCACCTATCGTAATCCGATCACCGGTGTCGTCACGACGACGGCGCTGGGCACGTGCCCGGTTGCGACATTCCCGCAGTTGACCACCCTGTCGCGCCGTCCGCTCATCCCGGAGCCGATCTTCGCGGCAACGTACCGCCTCGGCGCAAACGACTCGGTTCGCGCGTCGTGGGGACGTTCGGTCAATTTCCCGACATTGGGCCTGGTCGACACTTCCGCCAATATCGACTACTTTGGCGGGCCGAATCGCCAGTTCTTCAAAATCCCGGGATACACGAGTGACTGCGGAGTCTTGTCCGATCAGGCCTGTGCAAACTACGCCGAGCAACTCTATTGGGATAACGCCCGTGAGTGGGCCGGCGGCGTTCCGCTCGCGCCGGTCCGCCCAACGGTCTTCGTCAACGCGGACTTTTCATGGGAACACCAATTCACGCGCGGGTTCTTGAACGGCATTTCGTTCAAGCTCACGCCGTGGTATCGCAAGGCTCAAGATGAGACCGCCCTGGTTTCAACCCCGAAGATCGTTGGCGGCGTCCCGCTGACCAATCCGATTACGGGCGCGATCATCTTCAACCCGCCGGTGGCTAACAACCTCGGCAAGAACCAGGCGACCGGCGTCGAGGCGCAGTTCACGAAAGAGCAAACCTACGGCCTCTCGGGTCAGGTGAGCTTCACGTATCAGAACGAACTCTCGAGCGTCATCCCCGGATCGAGCAGCGAGGACTTCTATCCGTCGATTCCCGCGCAGTCCGTATTGCTCGGAAACATCTACCGCGTCGGATTCCTCTCGCCGTTCGTGGCGTCGTTCGACTTCTCGTATCAGACACATAACGGTTGGAGAATCTCACCGCAAACGCAATGGAACATCGGTTATCCGATCGGTCCTGGCTTCATCACGTCGGCGTTCGTCAACGGCCAGCCCTACAACGTGCCGTTCACGAACGCATGCCCCGGCTGCTCGACAACGGGCACGGGACAATTCGTGGATCCGATGAACCCCGGTTCGTTCTTCGCACCGAACGTTGCGGCGAACAAAGGCATTCCGATGGGGAACGCCAACGGCGGCAAGCTTTCGCATCCGTCGTCGATCACGAACCTCACAATCGAATACAACGCTCCGAAGACATGGACCGCCGGCGTCGAGGTCTTCAATCTCTTCGGTGCACTGTACGGCGGCCCGTCATTGAACGGACGCTGGCAGCCGGTTGCTAACGGCATCGGCGGACCGCTTACCGGTCAAAACGCTACGGGATACAATTTCCCGCAGTACGGACAGATCGGAAACACCGGTTCGTTGCGGCATGGGGAGAACGCCTATATCGATACGCCCAGCGGCCTCCGGACCTTTGTATTCTACTTCCAAGTCAAGATGTAAGGAGCGACTTTGATCAACCACAAAATCATCGCGGCGGCTGTCGTCGCGGCGCTCCTTGCAGGGTGCTCCGCCAACGGCACCGCGAGCCCGCCGACCTCAGTCGTCAGCAATCTCGGAGCCAACGTACTGCAGTTTGCGGTCGGTACGGCAAACATGGGGCAAACCGGAACGGTCGGCCTGAACACGGTCTCGACGTTCCGTCAGCCCAATGGATTGACGGCCACGCTCGTCAACACACCGACGATCACGGCACCGGCGGGATTCGTCCCGCCGGCCTGTGGCGCCACGTGCGTTGACAATGCAGTGACCCACCAAATGAGTGGTGCGCCGCAAAACGTCAATCCGGCTGTCACCAACCCCGTCACGACGTTCGGACAAGCCGGGGGCGTCTTCTCATTCGGCATTGCGCCGGAAAATGAAGGCGCGACCGGTGCCGCAATTTATACGCGGTACGTCCAGCCCTTCACGGGATCGACGACGGCTTCGGCCACAAATCCGAACTACACTGGTGGACCGCCGGCCTATCCGTTCTTTAAAGACGGAACCTTCCCGGCGGCATTCTCTGGGTACTCGCAAGGGTTTGATATGTTCAACGCTACACCGGTCGCGGGCGCATACACGCTCTCGGTCGTCGTGGCCACGAGCAATGCGGGAACCACCACGTTTACGGCGTCCAGCACGCTTGCTAACCTCGTTGCGTTGCCGGCCCTTACCGTGCCGACATTCGTCAAAGACGGTTTGGGCGGCGGCGCCGGAGTAGTCACCGTTCCGGTCGACGCGCGCGTCGTGGAAACGATGGTCTACTTCCAGAATGTCTCGCAAGGTACGTTCTTTGCGGTCGGTCCGATTCGCGGCACCGGCGCGCAAGCGTACACGTTGCCGGATTTCCTGGGACCCTGCGGCGGAGCCGCGGGCACGGGTTGCCAGAACAACGCAGCCACACGTTCGGTCACGTTTGCAACCGGAAACACCGTCCGGATCTACGCGGCCACGTATGACTATCCGATGTTCGAAGCATCGCCGCCGGGAAATACGCAACAGTCCCCCGCCATCAACGGCGGAGCCGCTACGAGCAACCAAGCGGACCTCACCACGTCAGCGGTGACGTCAATAGTCTACTAACCGCTTAGCAGGGCTAAAGCAGCACAAAGGGCCCGGAGAAATCCGGGCCCTTTGTTTTTTATTTTGCCTCGGCGTGCGTGCTCGCGTCGGGAGCCATCATCTGGGCTTGTTGGCTTGCGTGCTGCTCTTGTCCGGCGCGAGCTCGCCTCGAACGTTGCGCACTCGCCTCGCTTCGTCGGTCAGCTGCTGGAGCTCTCTAACATAAAAAGCGATGAGGCGCCGGTCGATGTCGCGGCCAAGGTTTTCGTGGATGATCTTTTGCAGGTCGCGCTCCATCTGATCAACGAGCGGGGGCGCGGGCAAATGGGAGTACTCCGCAGCCAGATCCTTAATGCTACGCCAGACCCTATCGGGAGCGCCGGGACCGTCCATTCAGGGTCCTATCCCCAACTTTGGTACAACCAAAACGTAGCGCCGCTAGGCGCGGCGGTTCGACTCTGCGATCCCGCCCATGTACATTAAGAGAGTGACCACCATGCCAGCGGCGGCGATGAGCAGGACGATCGTTTCGTTCATGCCGCCGAATTTAGCCGCCGGGGCCGGGCGTTACTGCGCAGCCCGCGCATCACAGCTTGGCAGGCGGCCGTCAGCTGAGCGCAAATTCCTGGCCCGTGGTTCACACTGAAGAGCGCATTTCCCACGACGACGGCGCGCAGACGACCTTAGAGCGCTGGGGCGAAGGGGGTCCGGCAATTCTCGCGATTCACGGCATGACCGGCTCGCGCAAAGCGTGGGAGCAGCTGGCTGCCCACTATGGAGGCGAGGCTCGAATCTACGCGTACGACCAGCGCGGCCACGGTGACGGACCGCCCGATGGTCCGATGACCCTTCACCGGTCGCTGCTCGATCTTTACAACGTCATGTCCGCGATCCCCGAAGGCGTCGACACGCTAGTCGGGCATTCGTGGGGCGGCGCCATTGCGATACTGGGCGGCCGCCGCTTTGACTGCAACCGAGTCATTGCGATCGACCCGATGATTCGCCAGGCCGAATCGTCGTGGTACGATGCGTTTTTGCGGGACTTAAAAAAGCAAAAACTTCCCGGGAAAACGATCAAAAAACTGCGTGATGAGAACCCGCCGGCGATGTGGGATCTGCGCGCAGATCTCGAGCGCTATCCCAAACCGTTGCTGCTGGCCGTCGGTGAAGGCCCGGAAAGCTTATTCGCGCTCGACGATATGAAGTTCGTTCGGGAGCGCGGCGGCCCGAATGTGGCGCTGCGCGTTTTCGAGGGACAGGGACACAACTTGCACCGCACGGACTTCGAGCGGTTCACGCGCGAATTCGATACGTTCCTGGCGCGCACACCGTAGATCTCTACGGCAGCTCCATGCCGGCGGTGCCGGGAGGTGCAGCCGGCGTCCAATCGGGAGAACACACGCGCATATAGTCGGCAGCCGGTGTGGCTTGGCAGGGCGGCGGAAGGTCTCCACCGGTCGGTTCGCTCAAGCCGCCCTCGCTGTGTGTCTGGGTGTCGAAGAGCGCCCACGTATAGCCGCGATCGTAACTCTCGTAGTAACGCGACGTGGTCGTTTGCAACCAGTGGTATTTGGGCCACTCTGCGTTCGAGCAGTCAGCCCGGCTCGGACAATCTTGCCAACGCCCGATGACTTGGGCGCGCACTATCGCCGCGGTGAAACGATTGCGCGCCGGCGAATTGGACGGCGCCGGTGTATAACGTAGCACGATCGTGAAACCGCCCGGCGCGGTTTGCGTGGAAAGCTGCAACTCTCGGGTGATGCGCGCAAATCGTATACGCGCGAACGTGATTTGATTGCCGCCCGCCACCCACGGACGCGTGCGATCAAAACGCACTTCCGCCGGGTGCAGTCCGGCGCCTCGATACAGGTCCGAATACACGGGTGAGCCGGGATCTTGCAGCGCCGTTACCGGATAGGTTCGCGCGAAGAATTCCTCGACCCCGGCCACCGGCGCGCCGTCCACCATTGGCGCTGCGCCCACTTGCGCATACAGCAGCCGCGCAATGTGATGCTCGGTCTTGTCGTAGGAATAGGCAGCGAAGTGAGCGCGATTCTGCGCGTCACGGAAGAAAAAATCCACTTCGTGTCCATCGGCGTTGGAGGAGCCGTACGCATCGAGCGGTGGCGTGAAGATCGCCCATGCGGAATCTCCGTCCGCCTCCAACCGATCCGCCACCCAACCGATTGCGGCCTCTCCCATGCGATGCTGCGCAAGTGATGCATTCCAGCGCAACGCCTGAGCTATCGCAGACAAAGCGAAAAACCCGATGACGGTGACCACCGCCACGGCGACGACCGTTTCCAACAGCGTGAATCCGCGCTGCGGTCGCTTCACCCACCGAAGAGTGCCCTTCATCGCGCTGCCGAAGCCCTCCGGGATGTCGGCATCGCTCGAAAAGCGAGGAACGCTCGTGATCGTAGCCGCCATTCTCGGTTCTGGGATGGCGCTGCTCGACGGCACGGCGGTAAACGTCATTCTACCGCTCGTCCAGCGCGATCTGCACGCGGGCGCGCAGTTTGTGCAATGGGTCGTCGAGGGGTACGCACTGTTCGCGTCTGCCTTGATCCTCGTTGGCGGTGCGCTCGGCGATGTTTACGGACGGCGCAGGATGTTCGTCGCAGGGACGGCACTTTTCGCCGCTGCTTCAATCGGCTGTGCCGTGGCGCAAACGATCGAAGAGCTCATCGTCGCGCGCTGCGTGCAGGGTGTCGGCGCCGCGCTGCTCGTCCCGGAAAGCTTGGCCCTCATCAGCGCGCAGTTCGATCCGAAAGCTCGCGGCAAGGCGATCGGAACCTGGGCGGCGTTTTCCGCGATCAGCGGGGCGGTAGGGCCGGTTCTCGGCGGCGTCATCGCGCAGAGTTTCTCGTGGCGCTGGGTGTTCTTGTTGAACGTGCCGATTGGTGCACTCGTTGTCTTCATTTCCTCGCGCTGGATCAAAGAAAGCCGCGATGAGTCGGCCGGCCCGCATATCGATTTTAGCGGCGCTGCATTGGCGACTGCCGGCCTTGGAGGGCTCGTGTACGCGTTGATCAGTTTGCAGGGTGCGCACAACGCGTTTTCGCTCGCGATCGGCGTCGCATCGCTGGCCCTACTCGTGTTCTTCGTCATGTATGAGAAGCGCGCGCGCTCACCGATGATGCCGCTGCGTTTTTTTGGTTCGCGCGACTTTGCAGCCGCCAACGCGTACACGTTTCTGCTGTACGCTGGTCTAGGCGGCAGTTTGTTCTTCGTTCCCTTCGACCTGATCAATGTGCAGCATTACACGCCCGTGCAAGCCGGCGCATCGATGTTGCCCATGACGACGATCATCTTCTTGTTTTCGCGTTTCAGCGGCGCGCTGCAAGTGCGTTTCGGAGCGCGCGCGATGCTCTCGTCCGGCGCATTCGTGGCGGCTCTGGGATTCGTTTTGTTCGCGATCGCCGGCGAAGGGAAGAGCTACTGGGTGTCATTCTTCCCGGCGTCGGTCGTCTTGGGAATTGGCGCGGCACTTTTTGTCGCCCCGCTTACCGCTACCGTGATGAACTCGCTGGAGACCGCTCATGCGGGCGTGGCGTCCGGAGTAAATAACGCGATTTCGCGAGCCGCCGGCCTGCTTGCGGTAGCAGCTCTCGGGCTGCTTCTAAGCGCGGCGTTCTATCGCGCTTATGACGCGGAGATCGGCCAGGCCGCGATTGCAGCGCAGACGCGGCAGGCGCTGTCGCGCGACCGCGCGCGGCTGCTGACCGGCTACGTGCCGGCCAATATCGCGCCGGCTGACCGGCCGGTGGTCCGTGCGATCGTCGACCGCGCGTTCGTCGGCGGGTTCGCCTGGGCTATGGTGAGCTCGGCGGCGCTCGCGTTCGCTGCCGCCGGGATTGCAAAATTTTCGTTCGGGCTTGCGCAAGCGGCTAGAACCGGCTGACCAGACATGCTAACTTTAGGGTGGTGCTGCTCCTTTTGAGCCGGCCGGTTTTTCAATGTCGCAAACACAAACTCGGGTCGTTGTTCTCGACGGCGATTGGGATATCGCCCGGCGTGACGAGCTCGAACGGTTGCTGACGCCCGCCTACGACTTCCTGGGCGGCCTGATTATCGACATGCAGGCCGTCAACTACGCCGACAGCACGACTCTGGCTGCCCTCATCGTGCTGCGGAACCGGCGCCGGAAAAAGGGCCTGGCCCTCCCGAGCCTGGTCATCGGCTCCCGCCAGGTCCGCCGGCTTCTGAGCATTGCCGGGCTGGGCGAGGCCTTTTCGCTCTACGAAAGCGTCGAAGAGGCCAAAGCCCGCGACGCCTTGACCCCTTAGAGTCGGAGCCGTATAATAGCCCTCTGTGCCCGCCCTTGGCGGCCAGCGGCAACGGTGGGACTCCTTACGTGACCACGTGAGATGAGCGCCCTGCGTAAGCCCGGCCAACGCGCGATGGCTCCGGAGACTCCTTGAACCTCATAGACGTCAACAATTTCGATGCGATGCGAATCGGTTTGGCATCGCCCGAGCAGATCCGCGCGTGGTCTTTCGGTGAAGTCAAAAAACCCGAGACGATCAATTATCGCACGCTCAAGCCCGAGCGCGACGGTCTGTTTTGCGAGAAGATCTTCGGTCCCACCAAAGACTGGGAGTGTCACTGCGGCAAGTATAAGCGGATCCGCTTCAAGGGCATGATCTGCGATCGCTGTGGCGTCGAGATCACCCGCGCGAAAGTGCGTCGCGAACGCATGGGGCACATCGAATTGGCGACTCCGGTCAGCCACATCTGGTATTTCAAGGGCGTGCCCAGCCGTATCGGCATTCTGCTCGACATGTCGCCGCGCCAGCTCGAAAAGGTGATCTATTTCGCGGCTTACGTCGTCATCGATGCGGGCAGTACGCCGCTGCAGAAACGCGAAGTTCTCACGGAGCAAAAATACCGCGAGTATCGCGAAAAGTACGGCACCGCTTTCAAGGGCGGCATGGGAGCCGAGGCGATCCGCGAGCTTCTCCGCGATTTGAATTTGCGCAAGCTTCAGGAAGAGCTGCGCAGCGAATTCCAAACGACGAGCGGGCAGAAACGCCTCAAGGCCATCAAGCGTCTGGAGGTTGTCGAAGCGTTTATCAATAGCGGCAACAAGCCGGAGTGGATGATTCTGTCGGCCGTTCCGGTCATCGCTCCGGAATTACGCCCGATGGTGCAGCTCGACGGCGGCCGTTTTGCGACCTCCGATTTGAACGATCTCTACCGCCGCGTCATCAACCGCAACAATCGCCTCAAGCGGCTGCTGGAACTGTCCGCGCCCGAGATCATCATCAAGAACGAAAAACGCATGCTCCAGGAAGCGGTCGACGCGCTGATTGACAACGGCCGCCGCGGGCGCCCCGTCACCGGGCCAAACAACCGTCCGTTGAAATCTCTTTCCGATATCTTAAAAGGAAAGCAGGGACGCTTCCGGCAGAACTTGCTCGGCAAGCGGGTCGATTACTCGGGCCGCTCGGTTATCGTGGTCGGTCCGACGCTCAAACTGCACCAGTGCGGCTTGCCCAAAGAGATGGCGCTCGAGCTCTTCAACCCCTTCGTCATGAAGAAACTCGTCGACCGCGGTCAGGCGCACAACATCAAGAGCGCCAAGCGCATGGTCGAACGCGTACGTCCGGAAGTGTGGGACGTTCTCGACGAGGTCATCCGCGAACATCCGGTTCTCTTGAACCGCGCTCCCACGCTTCACCGTTTGGGCATCCAAGCTTTCGAGCCGGTGCTCGTTGAAGGCAAAGCCATTCATCTGCATCCGTTGGTCTGCACGCCGTACAATGCCGACTTCGACGGCGACCAGATGGCCGTGCATTTGCCGCTCTCCGCGGGCGCGCAGGCCGAAGCCCGCATCCTGATGCTCTCCTCGAACAACATTTTGCTCCCGGCTTACGGCAATCCGGTTTCCATTCCCACCCAAGACATGGTTCTCGGGCTGTATTACCTCACGTTCCACCTCGACGAGTACGTCGGGCCGGCCAAAGCCGCGATCGCCGACGACTACGACGCGAAGGTCGAACGCGAGGACAGCGTTTCGCGCAGCAACGGCAAGCGCAAAAAGGGCAAAGCCCAGGACGAAGGCGCTCCGCGCATGCACTCGTTCAGTAGCCCCGACGAGGCCATCATGGCGCACGAGACGCATCACGTGGCGCTGCAAGAGTGGATCAACGTCCGCTGGCGCGGAGAGCTGATCCGCACGACGGTCGGGCGCGTCATCTTCAATAACGCGTTTCCCCAGAATTGGAATCACCCGTACGCCAACAACATCTTCGACAAAAGCGCGCTTAAGAAACTGATCACGGATTGCTACCGCAAATACGGAAATGCCGAAACGGCAAAATTCCTGGACGCCATTAAAGACCTCGGCTTCCACTACGCGACGCAGTCGGGGACGACCGTTTCGATTACCGACAT
The DNA here is from genome assembly GCA_038215615.1 of Vulcanimicrobiales bacterium. GTDB lineage: Bacteria > Vulcanimicrobiota > Vulcanimicrobiia > Vulcanimicrobiales > Vulcanimicrobiaceae > Rubrimentiphilum. Next base: position 46,279 of record JBBQQR010000006.1, read on the forward strand.
CATCTTGCCCGAAGCGAAGTACGAAATCCTGAACAAGGCGCAGGGCGAAGTCGACGAGCTTCACCGCCTGTACGAGCAAGGCTTCATTTCGCACGACGAGCAGTACAACAAGACGATCGACATTTGGTCGAAAGCCAGCGACGACGTCAGTGAGGCAATGCAGAGTTCGTTCAGCCCGCTCAACCCGGTATTCATGATGGCAACCTCGGGCGCGCGCGGCTCGATTGCCCAGGTCAAACAGCTGGGCGGCATGCGCGGACTGATGTCCGATCCTTCCGGCCGGATTCTTGAGATTCCGGTGAAAGCGTCGCTCAAAGAAGGCCTTACCGTTCTGGAATACTTCATCTCGACACACGGTGCGCGTAAGGGCTTGGCCGATACCGCGCTGCGCACGGCCGACTCGGGTTACCTGACGCGCCGTCTCGTCGATGTGGCGCAGGACGTCATCATCCGCGAAGAAGACTGCGGAACGTCCAACGGCATCTTGGTCTCGGACATCGCCTCGGGCAAAGAAATCATCGAGCCGCTCGGCGACCGCATCATCGGGCGCCGCGCTGCCGAAGATATCAAAGAGGGCCGTACGGTCATGGCCAAACGCGACAGCGAGATTGACGAAGAGAAGGTCAAGACGATTCTTGAACACGGCATCAAGAGCGTGAAGATCCGTTCCGTCCTAACGTGTAAAGCGAAGTACGGCGTCTGCTCGATGTGCTACGGCCGCAACCTCGCGACCGGTAACAAAGTCGACATCGGCGAAGCGGTGGGCATCATCGCGGCGCAATCGATCGGCGAGCCGGGCACGCAGCTCACGCTGCGAACGTTCCACACCGGCGGCGTGGCCACCGAAGACATCATCACGGGCCTTCCGCGCGTTGAGGAGATATTCGAAGCCCGCAAACCCAAGGGCCAAGGCACCATCGCCGAACACAACGGCAAAGTCAAATTCGGCGAAGAGAAGAACCGCCGCGTGGTATTCGTCGTTGACGAGACCGGCGAGGAGCACGAGTACGATATCGGGCACGGTATGCATCTGCTCGTGCACGAAGGCGACCAGGTTTCCATCGGCGATCAGCTTAGCGAAGGATCGCTCAACCCGCACGATATTCTGCGGGTCAAGGGCGAGACGGCGCTCCAAAACTACCTTGTGGAAGAAGTCCAGAAAGTCTACCGCTCGCAAGGCGTCGACATCAACGACAAGCACATCGAGGTTATCGTGCGGTCGATGCTGCGCAAAGTCAAAGTGCGCGACGGCGGAGACACACAGATGCTTCCGGGGCAGCTGGTGGAACACGCGAACTTCGTCGAACACAACGAGCGACTCGGCTCGGGCGATCGGAAAGCGACGGCGGATCCGGTGCTTCTGGGTGTCACCAAAGCATCGCTCGCCACCGAATCGTTCTTGTCGGCGGCCTCGTTCCAGGAGACCACACGCGTTCTGACCGACGCGGCGATCAAAGGCAAACACGATCCGCTGCTCGGGTTGAAAGAGAACGTCATCATCGGCAAGCTGATTCCGGCCGGCACGGGGATGTCGCGATACCGCAATATCAAAATCGAGCCCGAGGGTCAGGATCTCGACGACGACGGCCGTCCGCGCAATCAGTTCGAGGCTTCGGTCTACGATACGATGAGCGCCGACGACGCGGCGTTAGCCGAAGTCATGGCTGCCAGCGGCGACGGCATGCAGAAACTCGTGAGTGCTTACGACCGGACTCGCGAGCCTGCGACGGTGCAGTACGAAGGCGAGTATGCAGACCATACCGCCGTGCACGCTCCGCCGAAAAAGACGCAGTACGACAAGACCGGCTTCAAGGGGATTAGCCCCGAAGATCTGTAGATCGCAGTGAGGGGTCGCGCTGCCGTTTTTGTTCGTTACCTCAGCGGCGACGGCGCGGGACACGTCGGCTGGGCGTTCGAGTACGATCCGCCTAAGCTGATTGATTCGGGATCGGTTGAGAATCACACGGGAGGCATCCATGCGGATGCCTCCCACATGGATTTTTGGAACGAACTGAGTTCCGATCCCGTCGCGTGCATGCGCAAGAACCAGTACGACGACGTAAAGTTCGTCGACGTGGACGATCCCGACCCCGTAACCGCTTATGAGACGGTGCTCTGGATCGGGAAACACGCCTACATGGCCATTTTGCGCAATTGCCTCGACGACGCATACGACGTGCTGCGCGCGTACGGCGTCCCCGATCTCGAACCACCCTCCCACGACTGGCTTCCGAGAAATTGGTTTGCCCATTTCAACGGTACGCAGCGGCCCGTGGCCGAGTTTGATTGGCACGAGGGTCTTACGGAACGAGCCGGAGGAAGCCAAACGCTGCCGGCCCCCGATTCACTCGAACCGAAAGCTCCGGATTGGCGCAACCCGTTGCGCACGGTCTTTTCCTTATTTCGGTTGGAACTTTTTCGCGATTTCTTTCGCGGGCTCGTTCACCGCCGCCGCCGCCGGGGTTAGCTGTACGGCGCGCGCGGCTTCCTGATACGCGCAGAGCAAATTCACCAGCGCCATCTGTTCGGGCGTCTTGCACGGCGATTCCAATAGGCGGGGGCTGCAGACGATAATGCTCGCGCATTGAGCGCGCGATATCGCGACGTTGAATCGGTTTTTATCAAAAAGGAAGGCTGCGTCGCGCGGCAACGTCTGCGAACTCGAAGTCGCCATGCTGTAAATCACGACGGCCGCTTCTTGACCCTGGAATTTATCCACCGTGCCGACGCGCACGCTGCCGTGTCCCTCCGACTCCAGCAACTCTTTGATGCGGATCCGCTGCAAGTTGTACGGCGCGACGATCAGGATGTCGGCTTGCGTCACCGGTCGCGGCGGAGCCGCGCCTATCGTCACGCTGCCCTGCAATAACCGGCTGACCGCGCCGGTAATCCAGGTGGCTTCCTCGTCGGACTTGCGGCCGTTGCCATCGTGTACCACCGGCGCGAACAGCGGTCCGGCGGCCGCAAAATCCGGTGCGTCGATCGAGTTGGGTTCGGTCGTAGGCGAGTTGTGAAGCCGGCCTTCGTAGATGTTCTCTGAAATAAAACCGGTTAACGCGGGGTTCAATCGATAGGTCGTATCCAAAAAGACGCCGCGGTCGGGCGGAATCGTGCGGTCGCCCGCAAGTAAATGCTCTAAGATCGAAAGATCGGTCCCGGCGGGATGCGTCCCCTTCGTCACTTGCGGGAGCTGCAGCGGATCGCCCAGCAGTACGACGTTTTTTCCAGCCAAGGACGCGATCAAGGCGTCGGCCAGCGAAACTTGCCCGGCCTCATCGATGAAGATGTAGTCGAACTCCCGCACGAGGCTCTCATCCGCCCATGCGTACGTCGTGCCGGCGGCCAGCAGGCACAGCTCGGACGTGAGCGCGCCGAGGTCGTCCTGGCTCTCCATCATCGGCCAATCGGTCAGCGCTTCGTACCTCGATCCTTCGGTTGTCGCGCTTTCTTTGTGGCAGCCGTGAAAGCGAAACTCCCGTTCTCTTGCGACTTCCTCGACTTTTCGCAGCAAGTTGTGCACGGCTTTGTGACTTTGCGCGGCTACGCCGACGCGTTTGCCGGCCTGCAGCAGGTCGACGATCGCGTAAGCTCCGGCAGTCGTCTTCCCCGAACCGGGCGGACCCTGCACGAAGAGCGCGCTCCGACCGAGATTTCCAATGACGCTGGAAACGGAAGCCGGTGTAACGAGCGCGGGTTGAATCGGGGCCGAGCTTTTGAGCGCCGGCGCGCGCGCGAAGAGCATCTGCAGGGTCGCCGGGTAATCGGCTTGTAGCGTCCCTGCGGCGTACCCTTGCGCGATCCGTTCCATAGCAGCGCGTTTCTTGTGTTGCGGAATCGGCGTGCCGGGGATGAGCGCGCGCAAGGCGGCCGGCTCGATCGCCTTGGTGAGTTTTATTTTCAGTTCGCGTTTCGCGCCGTCGATGGAGACAATTTCGCCGGCCCCTTTTTGCGAGTACGGGTCGTGACAGCCTTTGAACGGGAGTCTGTGCTCCTGCGGCGGGAACGTGTAGGTGTAGACCAGATTGCGATCTTCGGGACTGCGCTTGTATGGCTCGATCTCCACGCGCAACGTGAGATTTCCGAGCGCCTCGTCATCATATTCTTGCAGATCTTGCGGGTTCGCGCAGCGGTCGAAATATTTCCACCACTCGGGTTTGTGTTCGCGCCTGTGATACTGCAGCAGATTGCCCAGTAGCCACCGGGCGCGAAGCTCATCGCTCCAGCCGCGCAGCTCGGCGGCCGAGTCCGGAGCCGGAAGGCCCTCGAGAAAGCCTTTCTCGAGATCGGTTTGACTGGTTTCCTCCGCGGGTTTGACCACCGGCGCGCCCCGCCACTCGAGCGGCTCTTCACGACCGGTGTTGAGCTCGTCGCGGAGAACGCGCAGCCATTCCCGCAGCTGGAACGTGGAGCGGCAGTCGTCTTCGTTATAAGCGCGGATGTCTTCTAAGATGGCGTCGTCGGGCTGGTCGAGCCACGATTCGAACATGACGATCGACTCGTCGCCGCCCTTGACTTGCGTCTCGCGCTGCAGGCCGTAAAATGCCTCAACTTTTTTGATCGAGTAAGACGGCTGAGAGATCACCAAGCCTTGCCGCACCACCGGGTAGAGATCGACGAAGATGCCTTGCCGCAGGAAATCGTCAACCTCGCGTTCACGCGACCCGTAACGGCCCATGAGTCGCTTGAGAACGGAAATCTCGTACGAAGCGTAATGGTAGACGTGCGCGTCCGGGTATTCTTCGCGACGCCGCACGACGAAATCGACAAACGCTTCAAAGGCCGCGCGTTCGAGTGCCGGATCGGTTCCCCAAAAGGCCTGATACGTGTCTTCGGCCGGGAGATAGAACCCCCAGAGATATTCCAGGCCGCGGTCGGCGCGGTACAGCGGGTCGCCTTCGATATCGAAGAAGATGTCGCCGGGATCGGGTTTGGGGAGCTTCGCGAACCCGCCAAGCTCGTCGCACGGGCGGAACTTGTAAAAGTGTTCGCCTTCCCCGTTTGCGCGGGACGTGCGGTGCAGATGCTGCTGCTGCGCCTGATCTTTCAGTCGCTCGAACGCAGCTGCCGACATCTTGTTCGGCTTCTCGACGGCGGTAGCCAGTTGTGCGAGCGTATGGATTCCGCTCTTTTCGAGCTTGGCGATCTGATCGCGCCGGATGCCCGCGACCAAACTCAAGTGGTCGTCGTCATCGCGTCGCTTCGTGCACTGAGCGCTCCATGGACAGATAACGCAGTGAGCGCATTCGAACGGGTAGACGTCGCCGCCGGTCTTGACGCTTTCCAAGAACGATTGTTTCAAGTGCCGGTAATACGCCGCAAAGTCGGCTAAGAGAAACGGTGCATCCTCGCCGCTCCCGAGCACGATGTGTCCGAACTTCGGGGCGGTGCCTTGCACGCGCTCGACGTGCTCGCTGTAATTACAGAGCTGAATGAGGAAATACGGTTTGGGATGCAGCGCGAGCTTCGTGTCGATGACTTCGTAGCTCCAGTCCCAGTGTGCCGATTTCGTCTCGGTGCGCCGCAAGAAATCCGCGTGGCCCACGAATGTGCCGTCGAAAAATGTGGCCTGGTAGATGTAGCGGACGCCTTGCTCCATGGCGCGTACCGTCCGGGCTTCGGCTTCGCGCAAGCCGGCGATCGTCTGTTCGGGGGGACGATCGAATATCTCGACCTCCGCTTGGAGTTCGGTCAGACGCCGTAGGTAATGCCGCTCGTGTTCCTCACCCTTGCGGGCGATGAGCGCGGTCATGGGGTCGACTTGTGCCGGGCGCTCTTTCTGCCCCAGCGCGACCAGGCGGTCTAGCTCGGTGAGATGGCGGCACTCCAGAAAGTTGTTGAGGTCGGAAGCCGAGTAGACGGGGGCGCGATCGATGCGCTGCATGGTTCGAGCTTACCGTGGCATTGTGCCATACGCCTGGCACACGGGAGCTAAGGATGCGCGAAGAACAGCTTAGATCGGATGGGGCTTGCGGTCGGCGAGTCGCAGGCGGCGCCGCAACTCTTGGCTCGGGACTCGAACGCGATCTGCCAGCCGGACCAGCCAGAGTAAGCGGATCGTCCACCAGGTCATATCGACCTCGTACCAAGCCATGCCATGGCGAGCCGAGTACGGAAATGCGTGATGGTTGTTGTGCCAGCCCTCGCCGAAAGAGAGGAGGGCGACCCACCAAGAGTTGGTCGAGCGATCGCTCGTTTTGTAGGTCCGGTACCCGAACATATGCGTGGCGCTGTTGACCAGCCAGGTCGAGTGGTAGGCGAAAACCAGGCGTCCGAAGATGGCCCACACGACGAACGGCCAGCCTCCAAGCGCGAACATGATACCCGCGAACGCGAGTTGGATCGGAAAATTCAACCGGTAGAGCGCGCGGTAGAAAGGATCGCTCCACAAGTCCGGACAGTACTTCTGAAACTCCGGAATCGTGCGCGGCACGTCAGGATTCGGTTTGAAGATCCACTCGATGTGCGCCCAGCTGAAGCCGCGGCGAACGTCGTGCGGATCGCCGTTCTGATCGGCATGGGCGTGGTGCCGGCGGTGCGTCGCCACCCACGAAATCGGGTCGCCTTGCATAGCCAGCAATCCCATGATCGCCGTTGCGTATTCGACCGGCTTGACCAAGCGGACGCTGCGGTGCGTCAACGTGCGATGGTAGCAAAGTGTCACGCCTAGCGCGCCCGTCGCGTATGCGACGCATGCTGCGGCGATAATCGCCGGCCAGGTGAAGAACAGCGGCACAAAAACTGCCAGGGCGCAGAGGTGAATGATTAAAAGGCCTATGCCGTTTGGCCAGTTTGGACGCGCGTCTACCATTTACAGAGCTTTCCCAATCCAGCTTCGCTTGAAGCGTGCCGGTCAGACTAATCCGGCACGGATGGCGTGTACGGCGACTTGAGTGCGCGCCGTCAGACTCATCTTCGCCAAGACGTGCGAAATATGATTCTTCACGGTTTTGTCGCTGAGTTTGAGCCGGCTGGATATTTCCTTGTTCGAAAGCCCTTCGGCAACCAAGCGAACGACGTCTAGTTCGCGATCCGACAATGTTGAAAATGCACGGACGGCGGGCCCTGAAACTGCTTTCAGCGGCGGGGGTAACGCGTCGGGCGCCATTCGTCTGAGCGTATCGATGGCCTCGGCGATGGTCATCGCCCGCAGCGTGGCTGCGAGCGAGGAAGTCTCACCTAGGTCGTCGATTTGGCGGTCCAGCTCGAGCAACCGGCCGAGGGTCCCGGAAATAGTGGGGTCTGGGCCGGAAAAGACTTCTCCGGCAGCTTCTTGAGAAACAGCCATATCCGAACAGGGTACCCGGCAGGCTTGTCCTGGGCCTTACGGACTATAACAAGCTCCTTACAAAGTGCTTACAAGAAAGGCCCCGTCCGAGGAGTCCGGGGCGGTCCGCCGTCGTAATGAGAGCGCGATGGGGGCCGGTGTGAAGCCTGCCGGACTGGAGATCCGGCGCGACGCTCTGCTTGACCGGCTTGAGAGGGCCCGGCCGAAGATTTCGGCCTTGCTCGCCCCGGCAGGTTTCGGAAAATCGACGCTGGCTCGCCAGCTTCTCGCGGGCAAGACGAACGCGGCCATTTGCGACGCCAGCGAGGTTTCGGGCGAACTGGAGCTCGCGCGCCGGCTTATCCCCGCCCTGGCCGCCGAGAATCCGAAGCGTACGCAGACCCTTACCCAACGCGAGCTCATGATGGGCGACGCGGGGACGGCCGTCGCCGACCGCGTGAACCTCGCGCTGGAAGCGTGGAAGGAACCGATCGAAGACTCGACCTTCGTATTTGAAAATGCCGAACATTTGGTGCGCGATCCCGCAGCGCGTGATTTTTTTAGCCGCCTATTAGCCCAACGCCCGCCCGGTCGCGACGTCGTCATCTGTTCGCGCGAAAATCTGCGCGTGCATCTGACGAGGTTCGCGCCGCCGCACGAGATCGTGACGTTGCGAGCCGAAGACTTGGCGCTCGATCGATCCGAGCTCGGCGACCTCTTCGAACCCTACAGTGACCGACCCGGATTCGTCGCGCGGATCATGCAGCTCTCGCAAGGCTGGCCGATCGCGGTTTTTCTGCTCCGCCGGTTTGCCGGCGAAGGCCGGATCGACAGTTTGCTCGAGAGTTTGAATGACGTCGCGTTCGAAGAGCTGCACGACTATCTTGCGGATCAGGTGCTCGCTTCACTCGATCCGCCGCTGGTCGATGCGCTCTTCGCGTGCGCGTGCATCCCCAACGCTCGCGTTGCCGACTTGCGTGCCGCACTCCCCAAAGAGCAAGCGGTCGTCGCGCTCCAAGAGTTTGCAAAAGGATCGCCGTTCATCACGCGTTCGGATGAGGCGTTCGTTCTGCATCCGCTGCTCAGCTCGTTGTTGACGGAGCGCCGGGGAGACGAGCGCGCGGATCTGTTGGCGCGGGTCGCCGGGGCTCATACCCAAGCCAAACGTTATCAGCGCGCCGCCGAGCTGCACTTGGCGCGGGATGATCAAGAAGCGGCGGCCGAAGTGCTGGCGCGCCACGAAGTGATCCGTGACCGCGCCCCATCGATGGAGTATGCGCGCGTCTTGGCGTCGCTCGACCATTCCCAGGTTCACCGCTACCCGCGGCTCTGGGCCGTGACCGCGATGTTGCGCATGTTCTGCATTGATTGCGAAGAACTGCTCGACGAAGCCGAATCGCTTTGGCGGACGCTCTCGCCCGAGGTAAGTGCCTCCGAGCGCGGTTACGTTTTGCTGTTCCGCATCATGCTCATGAGTTACATCGGCTTAATCGACGATGCTGAGAAGATGCTTGCGGAATTTCTATCCGGCCCGCGCGCAGCGGTTCAAAGCAAGGACTACGTGGAAGCATACCTTGGATACGTCCTAGGCGTCATGCGATCGCGTGTGGGCCGCCTGGAACAAGCCGAGCGCGATTTAACCATTGCGCTTCCCAAAATAGGCAGCACGGATATCGCCGGTTCGGGAGCGCTCCTGACGCTAGGCGCCGATATCGCGCGAGTGCGCGGCGAATTTGCCGTGGCGCGGCAATTTATCGACCGCGCGCTGGAAAGCGCGCGCCGCTCGGGTCTATGGAACTTCATCGCGTTCGATTTGGCGGAAGCGTGTTTCGGAGCTTGGTTTGCCGGCGACGACGCGGCGTTCGTCCGGTACGGCATAGAACTCGACGACGTCGTCCACCGCAACGGTATTCGGTGCATCTCATTTTTTGCGGCGGCCGCACGCGGGCGGGCCGAAGAGCCGGCGGATGCCGACTTACTTAAATTCGTCGCTTGCGGGCGGATGATCGCGGCCGCCGCTTCGCACGACCGCAGAACGGCCGTTCGTCAGGCGCGCGCGGCCGTTACCGCCGCACAGCGGCTTCGCTCGCCGTTTACGCTTTGTTTGGCTTTCTTAACGCTGGCGGCTTACGACGACGCAAACACAGCGGAGCATTTTGAAAGAGCGGTTGAAGCGGCGGCGCGATGCGACTCGCCGCCATTGCACAATGCCGTTCGTGCCGTGGCCGAAGGCCGCGCCGACTACGGAATGCTCAATCCGTTCATGATGCGGCTGCAGCATGAACGAACGGGAACGGCGCCGCTGCTGGAGGTCGTACTCACGGCCGGCGTTGCGCGCGCGGCCGGAGAAGAAGTGGCGCTATCGGAACGAGAGTTTGCGCTGCTGGCGGCGCTCTCGATTCGCCGCGAGACCGTCCCGCGAGCGCGCCTAACCGATCTTCTGTGGCCGGAACTGGATGAACGCGCGGCGCGGAATGCGCTCAGCGTTTGTCTACACCGTCTGCGGTTGCATCTGCGCATCGATCAGAGTGTCATACGCAAGAAGGACGGATACGCACTGCACGACGACGTACGCGTCGATCTCTGGGAGATCGATCGCACGGTGACAGCCTTGCGATCGCGAACCGCGCTGGGGGACAGCGAGCGGGCACTCTTTTCCGGCATCTACGAACAGTTACGGCGCAAAAGACCCGAGCGGATGCTTCAGTGGGACTGGTTCGAACCGACTGAACGGCATATTCGCGAACTGCGCTTGGAAGTGGCGCACCGGCTTGCGGGGGATGCCCTAAGCCACGGACAAGTGCACCACGCGCTTGAGCTTGCCGAAGAAATGATCGGCTACGATCCTTGCGATGAGGCGGGCCGCGAGCTTGCAATCACCGCGCACTTGCGTCGCGGAGATCGGGCCGCCGCAATGCGCCAGTACCGGCAATACCGCGAGACGCTTCTCGCCGAATTGCAGTGCGAGCCGTCCGATGAAATCAAGGAACTCGTCGGCCTTGCGCAACACACGGCGTAGCCTAAAATGATCGCAATCATCTTGGCCGCGCTGACTGTGAAGCAGTCTCCGTCTCGACAACCATCCCCGGTCCGGCAGTACGACGTGCTCGTCTCCGCCGGTCACGAGGGCCGCCCAACGAGCTGCGCGCGGTTCCCGAAACGTCGTTGTAACTTAGGAGCTGCGGGCGAGCGGCAGTGGACTCCGATCGTCGCCGACGAAACCGCCCGCTCTCTGCGCGCCTCGGGATTCAGCGTCGCTCGCGAGCCGGCGGATTTCGATGGCTCCTTCAATGTCAAGGCTGCTGTGTTTATCCATTTCGATGGCAGCGATCGCCCGTGCTCGACGGGTGCATCCATCGGCTACCACGACAGCGGATCGAGCGCTGCGGCCAAGCTTTGGCGCGACATGTATTCGCGGTATTTTCCGTTCACGTTTATGGCAGATAACTTTACGGACAATTTGCGCGACTACTACGGGTTCCGGCAAGTGCATGCGGCCGCCGGCGCGCTGGTGATCGAGCTAGGCGAAGTCTCGTGTCCGGCGCAGCGGCAGTGGCTGGCGGCGCGGCTGAAGCCGGCTGCGGACTTCATCGCGGACTTCATAAGGGAGCTGATCGCCAAGAAGTGAATGCAACAACGCGCGGCTAAAGCGCCCGTATGCGCCGATTGCTTCTTGCGTTTGCCCTACTAGCCGCGACACCGCAGCCTTCCCCTACTCCCGGGTTCTTCGATCAGATGCGTTTTCGCAGCGTCGGTCCGGCCGTTTCAGGCGGACGTCTGGGCGCCGTAGCGGGAACTGACGCCGACCCATCGCTCTACTATGTAGGCGCGGCCGGGGGCGGGGTCTGGCGCAGCACGAACGGCGGTCAGACGTTTTCGCCCGTTTTCGATTCGCAGCGCATCGGTTCGATCGGCGCGGTTGCAATCGATCCGCGCGATACGAAGATCGTTTGGGTGGGCACCGGAGAAGGCGCGCCGCGCAACGATGTTTCGCAAGGCGACGGCGTCTACCGCAGCGCGGACGGCGGCAGGACGTGGAGCCACGTCTTAGTTTTGGGAAATGCGCTTGTCGCGGCGATCCTTGTCGATCCGCGCGATTCCAATACGGTGCTCGTTGGGGTTCTGGGCGATCCGTTTGCGGACAACGAGGCGCGCGGAATGTACCGCACTTCCGACGGCGGAAAAACTTGGCAGAAAACGTTGTACGTAGACGCGCGCACCGGCGCATCGGATATTGCAGCGTCCGTCAAAGAGCCTGGCGTTGTATACGGCGGAATGTGGCCGTACCGGCGAACCGGATGGAGTTCGGAGAGCGGCGGAACGCAAGGCGGGCTCTACAAATCTTCCGACTTCGGCGCAACCTGGCAAAAACTGACCGGCAATGGATTGCCGGAGGGTGAGACAGGACGTATAGGCGTCGCGGTGGCGCCGTCGGATCCGCAGCGCGTTTACGCGCTGATCGAATCGAAGCAAGGTTTGCTTTGGCGCAGCGATGACGGCGGCGCGACTTGGAAACTCACGAGTTCGAACACGCTCATCAATGAGAGGCCTTTCTACTACACCCACGTGTTTGTCGATCCGACCAACGAAAATCATCTTTGGGCGCTTTCCGTTCACGTGGCAGCGAGCAGCGATGGCGGCAAGACGTGGAGATTGGGAGCGCGCGGCGTGCACGGCGATAATCACGCGATGTGGATATCAAAGGACGCCAAACGCATCATTGAAGGTAATGACGGCGGCCCTTCGTTTTCATATGACGATGGCACAACGTGGCAGATGCCGCACAATTTGGCAATCGCGCAACTCTACCACATCGGGTTCGACCGGCAGAATCCCTATCACGTGTGCGCTCCGCTGCAAGATAACGGCGTGTGGTGCGCGCCCAACGACGGGTTAAGCGGCGGCATCAGCTCGAGCCAGTGGCAGAGTATGGGAGGCGGCGACGGCACCTGGGTCGTTCCCGATCCGCTCCAGCCGAAAGTCGTGTGGCTGACGAGCGGTGGCGGCAATTTCGCCGGGGAAATCAGCGTCATCGATACGCGGACCAACGAGATTCGCACCGTATCGCCGTTTCTGCACGATCAAAACGTTGTCGATCCGCGCAATCTAAAGTACCGCTTTAATTGGGAGACGCCGATTGCGTTCGATCCGTTCGATCCGCATACAGTCTACACGGCCGGCGACGTCGTGTTTAAGACGCGCGACGCCGGGCAGCACTGGCAGGCAATAAGCCCAGACTTGACCCGGAACGCCCGCAGCCACGAAACCCTTAGCGGCGGCATTACGCTCGACGGCACGGGAGCCGAAACGTCGGAGACCATCCTTTATATAGAGCCTTCTCGCGTGAAGCGCGGACTGCTGTGGATTGGGACCGACGACGGCTATGTTCAGCTGACGCAAGACGGCGGGAAGAGCTGGCGCAACGTTACGCCGACGGGCTTGCCTCCATTCGGACGATTTGCGAGTCTTTCGGCGTCTGTGCATAATGCCGGAGTTCTGTATGCGGTCTACGATCTGCATATGGTGGGCGACCGTGCGCCGCACGTCTTCGTAACCGCAGATTACGGGCGGCACTGGCGCGACATCGCGGCCAACTTGCCTGCCGGGCAGGAAGTGCGCAGCGTTCGTGCCGATCCGCGAAATGCGCAACTCGTGTACGCAGGACTGGAAAATAGCCTGTGGGCCACGTTCGATGGCGGCGCGCACTGGCGCGATATCAACCTCAATCTTCCGCCGAGCTCGGTGCGCGACATTGCCGTGCAGCCGGATCGCAACGACTTGCTGCTGGCAACGCACGGGCGCAGTGTTTGGATACTGGACGATATCTCGCCGCTTCAGAACCTTCGGACAGCGCAAAGCGCGGCTTCGGGCGTTTATCTTTTTCCGTCACGGCCTGCCACTCTGTGGAACGAGCACAGCTATTTTGGAACGCGTACCGATGGCGCGGGGCCTCCGTACGGAACGATCGTCACATATTATTTGAAACGTCCGGCTGCGTTTGCTCCCACGGCGGAAATCATCGACTCGTCCGGACGCATCGTGCGCCATTTCAAGGCGAAAGATCTCTCCAATCAAGCCGGCTTGAATCGCTTTTCGTGGGATATCGCCGAAGACGCGCCGCCCATCTGGAAGTTCACGCCCACATGGAACCAAGGCGGCGCCTTCAGCCAAGAGAGCGTCACGGTCTTGCCCGGCAGGTACACACTCGTTCTGCACGCCGGTGTGCCGCTGCGACGGCCGATTGTTGTTGAACAGGACCCGCGGACGCGATATCCCGCCGCGCAGTTACGCCAAAACTACGTCGCAATGAGTGAGGTCTTCGACGATTTCGGACGCGTGAACGTCGCGCTCAATGTGCTCTCTACGGTTTTAAATGAGGCACCCTTCCGCACGGCTGCGCTCAACCAAGCGCAGAACGGAACGCTTGCGTTGCAGGTTGCAGCAGTAGCCTCACAAGCCAGGCTCTTGTTGCTTTCGATCACGCAGAACCCCGTCAACGATCAGGACGACGATTTTTTCACCGACGTTTTGCGCGAACGCTTGCAAACGCAAATGGGCACGTTCGGAGGTTCGGCGGGGCCGCCGACGGCCGTGCAGCTCACCGAAAATGCGGTGCTCCACGCGCTGGCCAACCAGCGCCTGCGCGCAGTGGCCGGCTTTGAAGCCGGCGCGCTGCGCCAGGTCGACGCGGCATTGCGTGCGGCGAAATTGCCTCTGCTGACGACGCTCACCCAACAGCCCAAGATTTACGACGAAGCTGTAGGCGGGCGCCGCGGAGACGACTCGCTTTAGGCGACAGCCGCCGGTACGACAGCGAGCATACGCTGCAAGGGTGGCAGCTGTATGGCACCGTGCGCGAACCGTACTGCAATTGCTGTATGGTTCAAATGTCACGGTGCCGCTTAATATCTTTACAGAGCCTCTCCCAGGTGTGGCCGTCGTCGCGGAGGGGCTCCAAAGTTTTCGTCGTAGGTCGCGGTGTGACGCGGCTGGCCGACGCTGCACGACCCGCCGGACCGGCAACATTTTCGCCGATCGTTCGTCCGCGAATATCGCAGCGCATCGACGCAGCCGCTGCCGGCCGAATCGTCCTGATTGTCGCCCCTGCCGGATACGGAAAATCCCTGGCGCTGTCGCATTGGCTGGAGTGCCAGCCGCGCCGGCCCGTGCGCTTCGACGTGCAAACCGAACACGATACGCTGCTCGGGTTTGTGCGCGGAATTGCGGATGCGTTCTTCCAGTTCCCCGCGTTGCGGAAGACCGTGGCGACCGCATTTCAAAACAGCGCGTCGGCTGCGGCGCCGGGAATTGAAATGGCTCGCTGGATGGCAGCCCATCTTGAGGCATTTGAGGGTACCGTCGCCATCGACGATTTTCACCGCGCGAGCGAGGATGTCGAGGTTTCGCGGTTCGTCGCCTCTCTGATCGCCCGAACGAAGCCGCGGGTACAGTGGGTGCTGGCCACGCGCTCGACATTAGATCTGCCGGTCGCGAGTTGGCTTGCTTACGGCGAAGCGCATTTCGTCATCGGCGATCGCGATCTGCGCTTCTTAGACGACGAAGCGCTCGAGCTTTCCCAAGGCGCAGGGCAAGTCTGGTCGCCGCGGGCGCTTCGGGGCGTGATGGACGCGACGTCGGGTTGGCCCGTCGCATTGGGGCTTGCGCTGCGAAGCACGAGCGTATTGAACGGCGCCGATCTTTCACACTCTACGCGCGAGGTACTGTTCCAATACCTGGCGGAGCAAGTCTATGCCGACCTTTCGCCGGAAGAGCGCGAGCTGTTGCATTTTGCCGCATACTTACCGTCGATCGATATCGGCGTTCTCGAAGTTGCCGGCTATCGCACCAGTGCGAGAATGTTGGAAACAGTCCGACGAAGAGCGACATTTCTTTCGCTCGAATCCCCGGGCAGATACAAGTGCCACGATCTATTTCGCGAATTCTTGCGAAGTCAGTTCGAACTGAATGATCCGGCGGAGGCGAAATGCTCACAGGAGAAGGCGGCCTCAGCTTTGGAGCGGAGCAGCGATGTTGTCGCAGCGTTGCGCCTCTACTCGAAGCTACATGCGACACCCGCGATTTTGCGGATCCTGCGCGAGCACGGCTTTAACCTAATGGATCACTCTCACGGTGATGTTGTAGAAAGCGCGCTGCAAGCGGTGCCGCCGAACGTGCGATCTGCCGACGCCATCATCCTCGGCTTGCGCGCCCAACGTGCCGCCGATGCCGGACACTTGGAGCGCGCCGAAGCGCTGTTCAGGCGTGCGCTAGACTCCACGAAGGATACCGACGCGCGCCTAACACTTGCGGTCTCTTTCGCGGTTTTGCAAAGGAACCAATCGCGCTCCGTTAATGAGATTCTTGGTCCCCTAGACGCATCTGCGGGGCGACTTGAGTTGCGAGCCGAGATGGCTGCCTTGCTCGCGACCGACAGCGCGCTGTCAAACGAACAAAATAGCGCTAAGGAAAGGGTCGCGGCGGCAGAGCAGTTCTGCGCGCTTATTGAATCGCAGGAGGTTCGCGCCAAGCTACTTTTGCGAATCGGAATCGCTAAAATGACGCTGGGCTACGCTGCTGACGAAGTGCTGTCAGGATTGTCAGAGGCCGCTACCTTAGCGGAAAGAATTGGGATGCTTGGCATCGCGGCTAGAGCATATAATGTTCTGGGCATGGCGCAGTTGTTCTGTCTAAACGCGCCGGACAAAACACTAGAATCCGAAAAGAAAGGTGCAATTGCCGCCATAAAGAGCGCCGATCGCTTTGCCCTACAAGCTTCAATTACATGCTCAATTACGGCGGAAACAAACCTTGGAAATGCGCGGGCATTAGAACCGTTGCTATCGCGCCTTAGCGACGCTGCCATATCGGACGCGGAACGGCTGCGCTCCATTAGATCTTACACGCGAGCCACGATTTGTGCTTGGAATGGGCATCTTCAAGACGCCGTCGTGCTGATGGGCGACCTAGTGTCAAATAATTACGGTTATTATGATTTCGACCAACTGTTCAACATGGCAAGCCATGCTTTATTTGCGGCGGCATGCGACGATATTTCGGCGAGCAGGAAGCTGCTGGTTGCCGCGGCCGAAAAAAGCAGGCACTGTAAAGTTCCACATGCGTACGCCAAAGCGAAATGGGGCGTTGCAACCGTGTTTTGTGCAACCGCGGAATATCTAAACGGCCGTCGACAACGCGCTGGGGAATTACTGAAAACGTTACCGATGGACTCCCCTGCGTCCGTGATGCGCCTAAGCGAGACGCTAAATGTATTTTTACAGGGAGGTAGCGATTGGAACGATGACGTGTCGACCTTAGTAAAATCAGTCGCGGGCGGATACACCGGTGCAGCTCGGACGCTTGAGGCGTGCATGAAGTATTGGGCGGCTCTACACGGTGTGGGCGCTCGGCCAAGTGGCGCCTTGACGCCGGCTGAACGACGCGTATTGTTTGATTTAGAAGCGGGGGAAAGTCCCAAGGAAATTGCTGCTCGCACGGGGCGGAGTATTCACACGATTCGAACGTTGATTCAGCGATCTATTCAGAAGCTTGGTTGTCAGGGACGTCATGAGGCTTTGGCGATGGCTCGACGGTCCGGAGTATTCACGATAGATCTCTAGCATGTTGCATCTGGAGGAGCAGACCAGAGCACGCCTAAGGCATCCGTAATGATTAGGCCAGTCAGGGCAGATGGCCACGTGGAGCGAGGCGGGATCTTTACTCCGGTTGTTCGGCCGCGAGTCATCGACAGAATTGCGTCCGCGGCCTCTCAGAGGGTTGTTCTGGTTGTTGCTCCCGCCGGCTACGGTAAATCACTTGCCGTCGGCCAATACCTGGACACCTCGAGTGAGCCCTACGTGCGTTTTGATGCTAAGCCTGAACACGCGCGTCTGTTAGGATTCCTTCGTGGTTTTGCCGATGCGCTGTCGACAGTTACTGTGGATGCGCGGCGAACGCTCAAGGCCGCCTACGAAGCAAGTTGCCCGTCAAGAACGCAGGGCGCGGATCTAGCGATGTGGATGCATTCGCACATCAAGAGCTATTCGGGGTTAATTGTAATCGATGATTTGCATGTTACTGAGGCAGATTGTGAAGTAACAGAGTTTTTATCCACCTTGGTCGCTCTCTCGCGTGGACGTACGAGATGGCTGCTCGCGTCAAGATCTACACTAGATTTACCGGTTGGTTCGTGGCTGGCATACGGCGACATGGATCTGACAATCGATGAGCATGATCTGCGATTCACGCTGGAAGAGGCGCGACAGGCTGGGAAGGCCGCGCGCGTCACCGTCCGGGATGAAGAGCTTGAACAGCTATTGCTGATGACGCAAGGCTGGCCAACCGCGTTAAGTTTCGCTTTGCGTTCATCGACGAGATCCGTAGATCTCAAGAATATCCAGGCAAACACGTTGGAAATGGTGTACCGTTATCTCGCCGAGCAAGTATATCGGGGCCTAAATAGTGAAGAGCGAGATTTACTGCACTTTATCTCGTACCTCGACGAAATAGACATTCCTGTGCTTCGCAAAGCCGGCTATACGCACGCCAAGCGCATTATCGAGAGTCTCCGAGATCGGGTTGCGTTTATATATTCGGATAAGCCATCGATTTATGGTTGCCACGATTTGTTTCGTGGATTCCTTCGGCATCAGCTCGAGTTAAGTGGGGACGCAGCCGTTCTTGCCACTCAATTGAAGGCGGCGCGAGCGCTTGAAGCGGTTAACAATGTCCCGGCCGCGCTTCGAATATTCGCGCAAGCGCTTTCTGCAGATGACGTCTTGCGGTTGCTCGAAACCCATGGTTTGGAACTCGCGGAGCAGGGTCACGGCGATGTAGTACAAGTTGTCCTCACAATCGTACCTCATGACATACGTGCCAAAAATCCCTACGTGTTGGGTATTCGCGGAATCGTGATGGGAGATGCCGGTAGGCTTGATCGTGCCGAATCACTCCTGCAGCGAGCCATCGCAGGCGCTAAAGACGTAGCTTTAAGAGCAACGCTCGCCATAAAACTAGCTTTAATTCTCGCGAACCAGATGAAAGAAACAGCTAGCGTCCTGGAGCCTCTAAAGTCCGAACCACTTTCGAAGAATTTGCGTAGCGAGGTTCTCAGTCTTCTCGCGATTGCGTATGCGTACGCCGCTCGGCCAGAACAGGCGGAAGAGGCGGCACGTGAGGCGGAGCTTTTGGCGTCTGAGCTAGACAATGACCAAGATCGCGCGAAGGTGTTTCACCGTATCGCAATTGCGGAAGCTCGACTGGGCTTGCCTTTTGAGAAAGTGCTTGCTATGCAGGAACGAGCGGCTAGCCTTGCTTCAGAGCAGGGTTTGTTTGGTTTGGCAGGGCGTTGTTTTTCATCGTTGGCTAGCATCGCGCTTTTCTACGAAGGCGATATTACAAGAGAAATTTGGTATGCCCAGCAGGCATCTACGGCGTCGATGAAAGCCGGCGATCGAATAAATTTGCAGACGGCCCTACTGCAGTTAATTGATATCGAGGGTCGGCGCGGCGATGCCGAGCGAATTCTGACGCTGGAAAAGCAGCTCGCCGCCGTAGCTACGACAGACGCAAACCGGCTTGTGTACGTGGTTCCGGTTCGCGCTCTATTTGCCGCATGGCAGGGAAAGTTTGATGAAGCGCACCGTCTTATGGCGACTGTCGCCGGCAATGCCCGCTTCTTTGATTTCGATCGCGCCCTCAATGCTGCGATCGATGCCGTACTTTTATTGGCCGACGGTCGGCGCGAGGAGGCTCTCGCCGCCACTTCTCAGGCGCTGGCGGAGATCGAAAAGGGAGTATCGCCTTTGCCGCACGCAAGGCGTCAGAACGAAATAGCAAAACTGTTCTGTTGTATAGTAGAAAGCCTCGCAGGTCGTCAGTTAAATGCTCAGCGGCTTCTACGTGTTAAGCCACTGACTCACGGCCCGGCGGTTCAGGCTTTTCGAAATGCTGCAGCGGCCGTCTTGCGGATGAATAAAACCGATTGTGTAGACACGCTGACGGAACACTTCGAGGGTATCTCACTCGCTGGCTACGGCGGCTTCGCGCGTGTTCTGGGACTGGCAATAGAGAAGATTCTGAACTCTGGTGCGAGTGACGAGGAATTGACTCAGACCCAGATCCAGATCTTGGAGGCTTTAGCTTTGGGCCGGACCCCTAAAGAAATCGCCCGCGAGAGCGAGCGGAGCCTTTACACTATCCAAACACATATCCAGAACATCATAAAACGGCTCGGGTGCAGCGGTAGGCACGAAGCGCTTGTAATTGCTCGTGCGCGCGGTCTACTGAACGACGCCGGCGCACCATCCTGACGGCCAACGGCATACTGATCTTTAATTAGAGACCTAAAGCGCAGTCCGGGCTATTCTAAGAGCTAATCACACGAGTTTCTCAAGGAGCATTTGAAGTGGATTCTCTTGTCTTAGCTATAGAACTTATTTTTGTCGGTACCGTCCCCCCGACAATCGGATAGTCGGGCACCACCCTGACCGTATATACGCGAATTAGTTCGCTCGGATCGGACCTATCGCTGCTTACAAAGGCCGTGATCGAGCAGCTCCAAGATCCGACGTTGGTGGGAGATCCGGGCCTGGAAAGGTCGATTGAGGCGCTCCTCGATCGGCTTTGCATGTCGGTCAACCTCTCGAAACCCGTCGGTTTGAGCAATTGGGCGGTGCGCGAGGGGAACCGGTTGGGGACGGCACGCGCGAGCGAACTCGCGTCAGCTGCCCTTCATGTCGTGGCCGGCGAGGCCGCCCGTTTCGATCTCGACCACGGGCGGCTCTTGGCGTTCATGGAGGTGTTGCGCTCCGAGATCGTCTCGGAGTTAGCGTGGCACAAAAATGGAAAGCCTGAAGAACCGGCCGAATACTCCGAGAGCACTCGCGCGTTATTGGCAATGTTAGGCGAACGGGACTCGGCGACGTGCTGCCATTCCCGCGCAACGGGCGAATGGGCGCGCCGTCTGTGCGCCGCGATGGCAATTCTGCCTGAGAAAGCGGAATTGATAAAACTTTGCGCAGTATTGCACGACATCGGCAAAATTTCCACGCCCGAGGCCATTCTTTTCAAACGCGGCACGTTTACGGAAGACGAGTGGGCGATCATGCGCGACCATTCGGCCGCCGGACAGCGCGTTCTGGATCAAATACCGACCCTGGCAAAATGCGCCCTGATCGTCAGAGCGCATCACGAGCGCTGGGACGGCACCGGCTATCCCGACGGCTTAGCGGGCGAAAACATTCCGTTTGAAGCGCGCGTCGTCGCCGTGGCGGACGCCTTTCATGCGATGATTAGTGAGCGTCCGTACCGCAAGGCTATACCTCCGCGTCAGGCCCTGGAGATATTGGAGGCGGGCCGCGGCACACAATGGGATGCCGGCGTTGTCGACGCGATGCTAGGCTTATTTCGAAAGTCACGTGAGCGCCACGAGGTCCGCGCTTCGAGCGCATAGGCACCGCTATTCCGGGTAGTGGGCTGGGCGCACCGAAAGGTGCGCCCTTCATTTTTTTGTGCCAACCAGTTGGCACTCAGATGCCCCATACTCGCACCATGGAGTACATGATCGGCGCGGGAGCTATCCTGGAGGCGGGCGAGGGCGCCAAGGTTACGGCGGCAATGCTGCATGCCCGCGTCGACCCCATTCTAGCTCGCTCGGTTAAAGCTGCGGCGGTAGATTTCGACGGGAACTCGGCTGCCGCGCTGCGCCGGCTCCTGGTGTTGGTGCCCGGGTGGAACGCTGGGAGGTTCCGCTCGCGCGTGACCCATCCGCTCATCGAGCGCGGGACATGCTCGCTGGCCGACGTGCTCTCCATGCTCGCCGCTGCCGCTCGGGCGCCGGAAATTCACTTGTTCGCACATTGGTTTCCCGACGATGCGACGTGCGCTGCCCTAAAGCAGCGCGGGATCGGATTGGTGGTGCATCCTTTGGAAGCCATTGAATCGGCCGCGGTCGTCGCGGGCCAGCGGCATACCCGGTGGAAGACCCGCCGGGCAGCCTAGTTCAGCCCCCTCTAAGGGTGAGGGTCGACCATCAGTCATACATGCCCGATATGCAACCGACCCGCGTGGCGGTAGTCGACGATGACCGCTTCGTCCGCGAAATGCTCGAACTCGGCCTCTCCCGCGAGGGGTTCATCGTAAAAACCGCTGCCGACGGGGTCGCCGCGCTTCAGCTCGTGCGCGACTGGGCGCCGGAAGCGATCGTGCTCGACGTCATGATGCCGAAGATCGATGGGTTGGCCCTGCTGCCAAAATTGCGCGAGATCACGCAAGCTCCGATCCTGATGCTCACCGCCAAAGGTGAGACCGCCGACAAAGTCGCGACGCTGGGAGCAGGCGCCGACGATTATTTGGTCAAGCCGTTCATTTTCGAAGAACTCATCGCGCGGCTGCAAGCGAAGCTCCGGCGTCCGCAACTGATTGAAGAGCAAGTCTTTCGTTGGCACGACGTTGCCATCAATCCCGATACGCGCGAAGCATGGCATGGCCGCGACGCCCTCGATCTCACACAGAGAGAATTCGATTTGCTCGCGGTCTTCATGCGCGAGCCGCGGCGAGTGTTTAGCAAAGACCACTTGCTCGAACTGGTCTGGGGTCACGACTTCGAAGGCGGCCCAAACATTGTAGAAACATACATTTCTTATTTGCGCGCGAAGATCGATCAGCCCGATCAAGGTTCATTTTTCCGTACGGTGCGCGGCGTCGGCTACGGCCTGGCACAGTAGGGGGTGGTGCGGAGTTCGCTGGCCTCCCGCTTGGCGGGTCTGTACACGTTGCTTCTGGGAATTACGGTATTTCTGGTTATCGTCGCATCTTCAATCGCCCTGATTTATGAACTGACCGGTTTTAGCCGCGACATCATCATCGCCAAGCACGACGAAGCGCGTACCTTGGCCGAGCAATATCACATGCAAGGCGTGAGCCTCAGTAAAGCTGCGCCCGACATTGCGCGCGAACTGAGCGGCATCGGGCTTCAGGTCGCGGTCTTCGACGAAAAAGGAAAATATTTGGCGGGCGATCGGACGTTGCGGCCGCCGCTGCTCACGCGGGTCCTGAACGGGCGTATCGAAATCGCGCAGCCGCCGGGATCGCGGGTCGGCGTTTTCGGGCCTTTTCCGCACCCGTTTCCGGCGGGGCGGACAATGCTGACGATCCGCCGCGGAACCGACTTCAGCGTCCCGGCGCGCGGCCCGGACTTCCGGTACTTAATCGCGGTCGATGGCGGCTTTGTGGCGTTCATGCCGTCGCCCTGGATCATTTTTGCAAATCTTGGGCCGTATTGGCTGATTATCGTGTCCATCGGCATCGCTGCCATTTTACTCTCCTGGTTTATCGGCCGCGTCTTTTCGCGTCACGCCCTAGCCCCGCTGACCGAAGTCACCGGTTCGTTGCAGGCGCTGGCGCTTGGTGATTACACGCAGCGCCGGTTCATCGCGGCAGGCGGAGACGAGATCGCGCAGTTGACGCAAGCCTACAACGACGCCGCTGCCAGCGTGGCCAGCGCGATGGACGAACGCAAAAATACCGAAGCGCGGATGCGCCAGTTTGTCGCCGACGCAGGTCACGAGCTGCGAACGCCGCTGACCGTTATCGCGGGCTACATAGACGTTCTACGCCGCGGCGCGATTGAAGAACCGAAAGTCGCCAAGCAGATCTTGGCGACGATGGCGCTTGAAAAAGAGCACATGCGCGGTTTGATCGATCGTCTGATGCGGTTGGCGCGCATGGATGCGGAAGCGCCTCCGGCACCGATGCCAATCGACGTACGCGAATTTCTTAGCGATCAGTCCGATGCGGCGCGCAGGTTCGACGAACAGCGCCACATCGACTATAGCGTCGAAGGCGTCAAGGAGATTTTCGCGGACCGGGCCGAGTTGGGCGAAGCGTTTTGGAATATTTTAGAAAATGCGCTGAAGTATGCGCCGGGGGCGCCGGTGCACTTGCGCGCGGAAGCCGACGGTGAAGAAGTCGTCTTGACCGTCAGCGACCAGGGACCCGGTATGACCGAGGGGGAACGGCTGCACGCCTTTGAGCGGTTCTATCGCGGCGACGCTCGCGGCGAGATGCCGGGCACCGGACTTGGCCTGGCGATTGCCAAACGGGCGGTCGACCGCGCCGGGGGCACGATTCGCTTAGATAGCGCGCCCGGGCACGGGACGACCGTGACCATCCGCCTTCCTCAGGTATTTCCCAAGGGTGAAGTGGTACAAGAATCTTGATGCAACGTCTTATTGCCTTTTTGTTGACCTTGACGCTCATTGCGAGTCTGACGCCGGCTGCGCGCGCACAGTCCGACACGGGCGAAATATGGATCACCGTCCAGGACGCGGGGACCAAGGCTCCGGTCATTTTGGCGCGGGTCTTGCTCGACGGTCCGGTCGTGACCAGCGAGTACACCGGCAACGACGGGAAAGTTCACTTCATCGACGTGCCGGACGGCATCTACCGCGCGCGCGTTTTTGCGCGCGGTTTCCAGGCGGTTACGTCTTCGAACTTTGAGGTTACCAACGGCCGCTCGGTCACCGTCGCCGTGGAATTAGCGCAGTCGCAGGCTCCGCTGCGCACGATTGCATCGGTAGTTGCAAAATCGACAGCCACAGTGTCGACCACGGCTATTTCGAATACGAGCGCCCAGCGCAAGCTCTCCGATACGCTTGCCGACGCCCTTGGCAAGCTCTCCGGCGTGAACGTCACCACGTCGAGCAACGATAGCGACGCTACGCAAACCGTTTCGCTCGAGGGTCAGGACGCGAGCCAGACGGCGATGTCGGTCAACGGCATTCCCCTCAACTCACCGGGCATGGCCGGCAACATGCGCGGAATCAATTCCGACCTTTTTACGGGCGCCAACGTTTCGTTCGGCCCGCAGGCCGGCGGTTTTGGCGGCGGCGGCGTCGGCTTCAATACGCTGCAGCCTTCGCTCTCATGGCAGAGCGCCTTCTCGTTCTCCGCGGGCAGCAACGGGAAAAACAATTACTCCGCTTCGGAGAGCGGTTCGCTCGGCAAGCTCGGCATCGCGCTTACGCACACATTCCGCGCTACGCCCAGCCTGCTTGATGGCATGCAATACCTCGATGCAAGCGGGCTGTTCTATTCGCATAACGGCGATCGGAACTCGATCGGAACGTTGGCAAATCTGCGTTATCAGCTGACCGATTCACAGACGCTCGGCGCGATGTATGTACACTCCGCGAACTCAGCGAACATGGTCTGCACGCAATTCACCGGCCCCGTTCCCTGCGGGTTCGGCCCGGACAACACCAACAACACGACCTTCGATCTGTATTCTTTGACAGACAGCGCTCTTATCGGCGATACCCAGGTTTCCGCGTCGTTTTTCGGGACGCGCATGAACTCACTCAACGATTTGCTCAACCGCTACGTGAACGGGGTGGCGTCGCCGACGGGCACGCAATCGACCAATTATTCCAGCGGGTTTTCGGCTAACGCCACACTTCCGGCCAAAGAGCGGCACACGATCTCATTGAGCGGCTATGCGAACAATAGCCGCAGCTCTTTCACGCCACTCGTACCGCAGGCCGCACCGTACACGTTTAGTGCCGCGCCGACGAGCTACTGGCAATTGTCGGTGAACGATGCGATACGTTCGAATACGAAGCTGCGTTTTAACGATTCGATCGGAATCAGCCACTCGAGCAACGCGCCGTCTTCATTGCTTTTGGGTTTCGGTGTGAACTGGCAGCCGACTACCTCGGATGGCTACGCGTTTAACTACAACATCGGAGGTCAAGGCGCGCGTTTCGGCCGGCAAGGCATTCTTACTGACCCCGCTCAGCTCCGCATCGATTGTAACGGCAACATCGCCTACGGCAGCGCACCCGGCGACCAGTCCGCGGCGAGTTCCTCGACTTCGGCGCGCCTGAGTTACACCCATAAGATGAACGGCGGCCTCATCAGCGCGCAGGTTTACCGGCAAGTGCAAAACGGCGTTCTGCTTCCCGTCGACGTGAACGGCGCGGCGCTGCTAGGCGGCGGTATTTTCCCGCCGAACTACTTCGCGACGGCGCACACGACGTTTGTCAATGCGTGCGGTGTACCCGTTGGAACTGCGTTTGGGCCGCAGAACACCTATTTCACAACGCCGATTGCGGGCGTGCAGCGCGTTTACGAAGGCTTCCATCTCAACGGATATTTCACGCTGGGCAATCTCGTCGTTCAACCGTTCTACGACACGCAAATCGCCAGAGCAAACAGCAACGACCCGCGTTTCACTAATCCCTATGCCATCACGATTTCGGGCGCTCAGTTGCCGAACGTGCCCCTGCATCGGGGCGGCTTAACCCTCGATTACAAGCCGCCGCGCTCGGTTTTCGAATACCTCGTGAACGCCAGTTACACGGGCAGCAATAACTCGCAGAACTTGCCGGCATACACGACGGTTGACGCCGGCGTGAATTATCAAACGTCACGGGGCGCGCTGACGTTTGCCGCGAGCAATATTTTCAATACTTACGGCGGGATCTTCGCGACGTCGCAAGGTGCAGTTCCCTATGTTACTGCCAGCGGCGCGCTCGTTCCGACAGTTGCACGGCCCAACGCGCCCCGCCAATATTCGGTTACCTACGCGGTGCGCTTCGGCCAAAACGCTGGGCAGAATGCCGGAAACACGCCGAGCCTAGCCAACTCGGTCGGTGAGGGGGAGGGTGGCGGCGGCGGTCTTCGGATTGTCGGTGGCGGTCCGCAGGCTGCGCTTATTCGCCAGATGCTGGCGTTGCCCCAAAATCCGCCTACGAATCCGTTTGCGTTGAACACCTGGCCGGCTTGCACTGCGGACTCGCAAAAAACGATGGAGCCCATCTTAGGCGCGCTCAAAACATTTACGTCGAAGGTCGAGGCCGCCAAAACGTCGACCGGCTATCCGATGAACGGACCGGTTCCGCCCACGCTTCCCGGCGTGACGATCCAATACCACGGTCTGGGCCCGACGTATGCCGTCTCGGTCTCCACAAGCAAGACGGCACTATTGCGTCCGGTCTTTACGTGCGCGACGTTCCACATCGCGGATCAGCAATCCGCACAACAGCGCAATCTGTATGTCGAACCCAATACCGGCAGCATGTTCGCGCGGCCGACGCTCACGTTCATGCCTGCCGTGGGACTCTATATTGCGCGCCAGCCTCCCGCGGCCGGAACCGAGACGATTCGTACCTACAAATTGCCTGCGACGCCTCCGAAGACGCCGTTTGCTTACAACCCGAAGAGTCCGACGTGCACGACTGCCGAGATGCGGAGCACGGCACAAGCAGCGCTCAGCGAGTTGCAAACCCACTTTGCAAAGGGTTCGGCGACGCCGAATTGGACGATTACCGCGCACACAGCCAAAGCCGGTACGTGGTACTCGCTGCAGCCCGAAGATCTCACGTCGGCGCTCGCGTTAGTGAATTGCGGCCGCGTCAGTTCGGGCGTGCGCGATGATCTCACAAAACTCGGTTGGGATGGCGGCCCGCCGCCGTCGCTTAGCTACACGCCCGATCTCGGCTTGTACCTCGTTACGGGCGGCTTCCAATTCCGCGGCGGGCAAAACGGAACGCCGAATCCCAACGGTACGCCCAACCCCAATGCCCCGCGCGGGGGAGAGGGCGGCGGTTTCGGCGGCGGCTTCTTGATTCCGATATTTAGCGGCGGGCGTCGGGGCTCGGCGAGCCCATCTCCATCGCCCGCATCGCCGTCACCGGCGCCGAGCTCGACTCCGCACTAACGCTCGGTTGACGTGCCGGCGAGACGGGCGCGATCGACCATCTCTTTCATACGCGGATGATCGCCGGGAATCGTGGTCACCCATTTTTCGAATTTGGGGACCGGCTGGCGAACCCGGAAGAGAAAATACCAGACGTTCATCTCGCCCATAAACTTGAATCTGCGTTTGATGTCGGCGCTGAGGCCGGCGTACGTCGGAAACGACTGCAGATATCTCTCGAAACCGCCGTGCGTCTTATCAAGCTCGAGCAGCGTCTGGGCGTTGTGGACGGTCGCACGAATTTTCCTGGCGCTGTGGAGAATACCGGGCGAGTGCAGTAGGCGGTCGACATCACCCTCGGTGTACGCCGCGACTTTTCCGGCGTCGAATGATTCAAAGGCCTCGCGAAACGATTCCCAGCGTTGGGCAATCGACGCCCAGCTCAGGCCTGCCTGAAAAACCGCGCGCGTAATGACTTCTAGGTAGTCGTTCAGCGCCGGAGATTCGACCTGTCCTGGGATCGTCGAATGCGCCATTACGGTGCGTGCGCCGGCGCGTCAAAGGCGAGTGCCGTCATCATCGCCACGCCGGCCGGCAGTGCAGCTTCATCGATATCGAACGTGCTGGAATGATGGGGATTCGCGGTTTCGCCGTTGCCGCGAGCTCCGAGCGTATAAAAACACGCCGGCACTCGTTGAGCGAAAAATGAGAAATCTTCGGCTCCCATCAGCTTATCCGCCGCGAATACTCGCCCGTCGCCGAAAATGTTGCGGGCCAGAGTTTCCGCGTAGTGCGATTGGTCGGGATCGTTGGCCGTGACGGGATAGCGCTTCAGATATTGGTAGTCGTAAGACGCGCCGGCCGCATCGCAGGACGCCTTGAGAATCCGCTCGATCCTCGCCGGCATAGAATCGCGTAATTCTTCGGAAAAGGCCCGCACGGTCCCCAACATGCGAACCGTGCGCGGGATGACGTTGTGTATCGTCCCACCATGGATCGAGCCGATCGTCACGACCGCAGGCTCAAGCGGATCGATATTACGGCTAACGATTTGCTGCAGCGACGTGACGAAACCGGCCGCTGTCAGAATGGGGTCGATCGTATCGTGCGGAGCTGCGCCGTGTCCGCCTTTTCCAAGCACTTCAATTTCGATTGAGTCGCTCGACGCGTAAAATGGCCCACTGCGAAAACCGAGCGTTCCGGTTCTATACTTCGAACTTAAGTGCAAGCCGTAGGCGCGCTCGATTCCAAAGCGATCGATGAGGCCTTCATCGACCATGGCTTGCGCGCCGCCCTGACCCTCTTCAGCAGGCTGAAAAACGAGGCAGACAGTTCCCCGCAGCTGTTCGCGTCGTGTCGCGATGAGTTCGGCAGCGCCGAGCAAAATGGCAACGTGGCCGTCGTGTCCGCATGCGTGCATGACGCCGTCGTTACCCGACCTGTACGGATGGGAGTTTTCCTCTTGTATCGGGAGCGCGTCCATGTCGGCGCGCAGCATGATCGTGCGTCCCGCTTTCGCTCCGCGAATGATGCCGACGACGCCGGTCCGCGCGATGCCGCTGTGCACGGTGTAGCCGAGGTCACCTAGGCGCGCTGCGATAATTCCGGCCGTGCGCTGTTCCTGAAAACCCAGCTCCGGATGCATGTGCAGGTCGCGGCGCGTGTCGACGACCTGGTCGACGAGCTTCGCGGGCACTTCAATCGTAGCAGTCATGGGGAAGCTTGTTCGCCCCCGGGGTGCGGCTGACCCCACGCGGCACGGAATCCTGTCGGCAGGGGTCTTCCTTTTCCGTAAACCGCGTGATAGGATTTCCCAACAAACCAAGTCAGTCAGGAGTTCCGATTAGTGTACGTCGATGAAATGTTGAACTGTGTAGACTGTGGGCGTGAATTTGCGTTCACGGCCGGAGAGCAGCAGTTCTATGCCACCAAGGGTTTTCAGAATAAGCCAAACCGTTGTCCCGATTGCCGCCAGGCACGCAAGCAGATGCGCTCGCAAACCGGAGGCGGCGGTGCGGGCGGCGGCGGCCAGGGCACTCGCGAAATGTTCCAAGCGACGTGCAGTCAGTGCGGCGGCGTGGCCGAAGTGCCTTTCCAGCCGCGCGGTGATAAGCCGGTGTACTGCCGCGATTGCTTCGCCTCGCGCCCGAACTCTCGCTAAATTCGCTTTTGAGACTAGCCCGCCGGAACGCCGGCGGGCTTTTTCTTAATAGCGAGTGTTACCAGCACGCAAATCGCCGCATTAATGATAAGCGCATAGAAGCCGCCGTTTATTCCGCCCGGTGCGATTGCGAAGTGAACGAAAAGATATCCCAAGCACTCACCCGCGATCAGTCCTGCCGCCACCGCCCCGGCTCCAACTCTCGGCCATGAAATCGCGAAAATTACGCCGGGCGCCAGTTGCGTGACGCCGACATAATAAAACAGCAGCAAGTCGACGAGCGAGGTTTTAAAGAATATCCAGAGCGTCAGTGCCAAGAAAGCTACGACGAGCACGAGGGCGCGCGTCGCCATCGTGCGCTCGCGATCCCCGGTGGCCGCATTGAACCAATCGCCCAGGACGTTCTTTGAAAAGACGCTGGCCGCGCCAAGTAGGAGTGTCGAAGCCGGCAGCAGCGCCGCAAGACACCCCGCACTCGCGACGATGCCGAGCGTGGCCGGCGAATAGTAGTGCTGCATCAGCAGCATGAACGACTGATCGGCGGCAGGCCCTTTCAGGCCCGGCACGACCGCCAGCGCCGTGAAGCCCGCAAAGAACACGAACAGCAGCACCAGTTGATAGAGCGGCATGAAGATCATGTTCCGCCGCAGCGTCTCGCCATTTTTGGCGGAATAGATGGCCGGCGCGTTCGCGGGACCCATAAAAAAGCCGACCCCTGACAGTAAAATCGTCGTGACGAACCACGGTACGGTGTAGGCGGCATTTGCGAGGCCGGGCGGCGGAAGTGTCATCCAATGCGGATGGACTGCAAGCACATGATCGATCATGCCGAGGGGCGATCCAAAAAAACGGATAGGAATGGCAATTCCGGCAAACAGCACCGCTCCTAAGACGAGCGTGTCTTTTATAACGCTTGCCCATGCCGTGCCGCGCAGGCCGGCCGTGAAAACAAAGAGCGCCATTAAGACAAAGGCAATGCTCACGGCCGCCATCGCATTATAGTGGCCGTACCCCGCAATCGTCAGCAAGATTTGCAACCCGGTGAGTTGCAGCGTGACATAAGGCACGACCAGGAAAAATTGCAGAATCGCGACCGCTATTCCAAGCGGCTTACTCCCGTATCGATGGATAAAAAGGTCCGGAAGTGTTAGCAGCCCATGTTCTTTCCCGAGCCGCCAAATGGGCGGCAGCAAGAAAAAACCAATACAATAGGCGACGGTCCCATACGCGAGGATATAAAATGTCGCGGCGCCTTTGCCGTAAGCCCATCCGGCCGCTCCCAGAAAGGTGAAGCTGGTATAAATTTCTCCGGCGAGCAATATCCACAAGAGCAGCGCACCGAACGAGCGGCTTCCGACGATGAATTCGCGCGGGTCCATCTTCAGCCGGCGCACGCTGAACAGCGCAAAAACGATCGTTCCGAGGATGACGGCGGCGATAATGGTCAGCGCGAGCGTCTCGGGCCTCATCGCGCGCGCCGCAGGCGATCCGCGGCCAGCAAAAAGAGCGGTGTGACGGCTACCCAAAACACCATCCACGCCAGCAGGAACGGGAAGCCGAAAACTCGCGGCTCCTCCCGATTGACGAAGGGAATTGCCAGCGTCAGCATGATCGGCGGAATCGCCGCAAGAGCGACTTGCGTGAAGCGCGCGGCGGGTGTCATCTCAAAGATACTAGTAGTATAAGCGGCTTGTGAAAACCTATGACGCGATCGTCGTCGGCGCTGGGCATAATGGCCTGGTCGCGGCATGCTACCTCGCGCGCGCCAAACGCAAGGTCCTTGTCCTGGAACGACGGTACATTGTCGGCGGCGCATGTGTGACCGAAGAGCGAACGTTCCCCGGTTACAAAGTTTCGACTGCTGCCTACGTCAACAGCCTATTCCGCCCGGAGATCATTCGCGATCTTCGGTTGCGGGAGTACGGCTTCGAGTTGCTCGAACGCAGCCCGGCTTCGTTTTCGCCGTTTCTGGACGGGCGCTATTTGATACTCGGCTCAGATAAGCAAAGCGAACTCACTGAAATAGCGAAATTCAGCCGTAAAGACGCGCAACGTTATCCCGAGTACGAACAGATGCTCGAACGCGTCGCGGCCGTCATCGAACCGACACTCGGACAAAAACCGCCCAACGTCGTGCGGCCGTCTGTTCCCGATCTTCTTGGATTGGCCAAGCTCGGACGCGGCCTACAAAAACTCGGTCCGCAGATGGGCGAAGCGGTCGAGATTCTGACGGGCGCGGCACGCCCGATTTTGGATCGCTGGTTCGAGTCGGAAGAACTGAAGGCGACGCTCGCGACGGACGCCATTATCGGCGCATTCGCGCCGCCCTCGATGCCCGGCACCGCATACGTGTTGTTTCATCACGTGATGGGAGAGACCAACGGCAAACGCGGGGTCTGGGCTTACGTGCGGGGCGGCATGGGCGGTCTCACGCAGGCACTGGCGAAAGCGGCCGCGGATCTTGGCGTGGAGATAAAAACAGAAGCGGACGTCTCGCGGGTTCTTGTTTCCGGCGGCAGAGTTCGCGGCGTCGCGCTTTCGAACGGCGACGAATACGCCGCTCGAACCGTCGCGAGCAACGCCGACTGCAATGTCACGTTCAATAAGCTGCTCGGACGCGAATATCTACCGGGCGATTTTACAGACGCCATCGACCGGATCAGCTACGACAGCGCATCGGCGAAGATCAACGTGGCGCTCGAACATCTGCCGGACTTTACAGCGCTTCCGGGAACGAAAAGTGGCCCGCAACATCGCGGAACAGTGCATTTGTGCCCGGACCAAGATTTCATTGAGCGTGCCTACGACGATGCGAAATACGGGGAGCCGTCGCGCGAACCGGTTGTCGAATGCACGATACCGTCGGCGGTCGACGATACGGTTGCGCCGCCCGGAAAACATCTGATGTCGATGTTCGTGCAGTATGCGCCATATGCGCCGAAAGGCTCGCCGTGGAACTCAGCCACAAGAGATGCGTTTGCGGACAGCTGTTTCGACGTCGTCGAACGCTATGCGCCCGGGTTCAAAAACAGCGTCATCGACCGCCAAGTTCTCACGCCGCCGGATATAGAAAATATTTTCGGTTTGACGGGCGGAAATATTTTTCAAGGCGCGATGACGCTCGACAACCTTTTCATGTTCCGGCCCGCGCCTGGCTATGCCGGGTACAGAACGCCGATCGAAGGCTTATTTTTATGCGGATCTGCCGCCCATCCCGGTGGTGGAGTTATGGGAGCCGCCGGGTTGAATGCTGCCAAGGAGATGCTGAAAAGATGAGCTCCAAATCGTTCCTGGTGCCCGACGCGATCTATGAGTACATTCTCGAGACGGCGCTTCGAGAAACGGCGGTTCAGCGCGAACTGCGCGAACGCACGGCAACGATGCCGCAAGCACGCATGCAGACCGGCCCCGATCAGTTACAATTCATGCAGGTGCTGGTCCGGGCGATTGGGGCGCGACGATGTATAGAGGTAGGAGTGTACACCGGCGCGAGCGCGCTCGCTGTCGCGTTGGCGCTTCCCGAAGATGGAAAGATTGTAGCGTGCGACGTCAGTGAAGAGTACACGGTGATCGCCAGAGAGTTTTGGAAGCGCGCCGGCGTGGCGAGCAAAATTGACCTGCGCCTGGCGCCCGGGGAAGAAACGTTGAAGGCGCTCTTAACGCAGCAAGACCGCTACGACTTTGCGTATATCGATGCCGACAAGACGAACTACGACTCGTACTACGAACTCGTGCTGAGATTGCTTCGACCAGGCGGATTGATCGCAATCGATAACGTCTTATGGGGCGGTGATGTCGCCGATCTCACGGAAACGGATGCCGATACGGTCGCGCTGCGGACGCTCAACGAAAAGATCGGCCACGACGAGCGCGTCGAGACGAGCTTGTTGACGATTGGCGACGGACTCTCCATCGTCTATAAGCGGTAAGGAGCATGAGTACAAAGTTTACCGGCGGGAGCCTCGACAAAGCCCGGTTGGACACGCTGGTCGATGCGGTGTACGCGATCGGATTGACGCTGCTCGTCTTGGATTTGAAATTGCCCGAGGGGTTAAGGACCTTTGAGGTTCCCGATCATTTGCGCGACATGCTGCCCAAGATCGCCA
The DNA here is from genome assembly GCA_038215615.1 of Vulcanimicrobiales bacterium. Lineage (GTDB taxonomy): Bacteria > Vulcanimicrobiota > Vulcanimicrobiia > Vulcanimicrobiales > Vulcanimicrobiaceae > Rubrimentiphilum. Next base: position 79,506 of record JBBQQR010000006.1, read on the forward strand.
TCTACGCGATCGCGTTCTCGACGGTGGCCTTGCTCTGGGTCTGCCACCATTATTATTCCACGCTCGTGACCGGCACCGATTTCACGCACGTGATGCTCAATCTTTCGCCGCTCTTGCTCGTTGCGCTGGTCCCGTTTACCGCTGCGGCGATGGGCGCATATCATAACTCGTCGTGGGCGGTGGCGACATTTACGCTCAACGTCGCGGTTATCTGTTTTCTCTACGTCCTCAACTGGGCGCACTGCAGAAAGCGGCTCGTTCCGGCGAGCGTCGACCGGCGGTTGCTGGACACGATGTCGGCAAATGCGTGGTATTCTCTGGCGGGCGAAATCCTCGCGACGATCTTGGCGTTCATCGTACCGGTACTCGGCATCGCCGTCGCGGCGGTCATGGTGCCGGCGGGATTTGCTGCGATGGCGCGACTGGAGCCGCGTATTATGGAGGCGGTGAAGGAGCGCTAAGCGCCGTACCAGCGAAGCCGCGGCCAAAGCTCTTTCAATGCCGCGATGGGCTGCGTACAAAGAAAAATCGGCGTCGGGCCCTCGATAGCCCACCGGAGCGGATCTTCAAAAGTTCCTACTAGGACGACGTGCCGGAAGAGAACATGCAGCAGGCCGGCTTGTGACGCGCCGATCGCCAGCATCGAGCTTCCATCGTAACCACGAGTCCCCCACAGGTAGTACTGGTTCTGGGCACTGATCGGTTGCGGAAGTCTATATCGTGGTCCATAAAACTCAATGGCGGCGGCGCCCGCGTACGTATCTGAGAAGATTGCGGTGCGCCGGCGCTGATCCGGCGGAAGCCGATCATAGACATCGGCGACGCGGCGCGCAAGTTCATTCCATCCGAATTCGTCGGCGAACAGCGGCTGGACCAGATGCGCGGGCTTTTCGTCGCGTCCGATGCCGAGAAGTTGCGAATACCCGATCAGACCTTGCACCGAAAGCGCCGGAATGGTGAAGGGGGCCAGGAGCGCGGCCGAGACCAGCACGGCGCCGGCGGCAAGCGCGCGCCACACAGGGCGCGAGTTCCCGGCGCGTTCGAGCGCGACCCATCCCGCGCAAATGAGCGGCGTGTACACTCCGGCGATGTAATAGCCTTTTCCGTTGGAAAGGGCGGCAACGGCGAGCAGCAGCAGAAACGCGATCGCGATGAATCGATAAGAGCGAAACGGCAGAGCGAACCAAAGAGCGGCGGCTCCGGCGAGCCATACCGGAACGGCGACCGGGTTAAAAAAAGCCAGCTGTTCCAAAAAGAAAACGCCGGCGTTTACCAGCGGCTGCCGGAACTCGAACTGCATACCGGAATTAAAGGCGTGCCGTCCCAGCACGTCACCGCGCAACACCGCAAGCATTGGAAAACCGTGCGCGGCCTGCCACCAAAGGTCAGGCGCGAGAACGAGCATCGTTCCGAGCGCGGCGATTGCAAACGCGCGCGATCGCAAGACGATCCGCTCGGGCGTAAACATCAGGCCGGCCAGGATGGCCGCGGCCAGCAAAAACATCGAATATTTCCCGTAGAGTCCGAACGTAACGGCGGCAGCCATCGCTATCCACCAGCGTGGATTGCGGGAATGCACCAAGCGCATCGTGGCATAGATTGTCAGCGCCCAAGAGAGCGGTTCGTACGACGTTGTCGTCAGTGTGGTGCCCAGAAAAAGATATGCCGGCGTGAGCGCAACGGTTAACCCGGCGAGGCGCTGGGACCACATAGTGCCGCCGAGTTCGGCAGCGATCGCGCACGCGAGGTATACGGTCGCGCCCGCCGCGATTGCCACGGTGATACGCAGGGCCACGAGTTCGTAATGCGCCGGCGCGGCCAGCCAGGCAACGAATGCCGTGAGGGGCGGCATGTCGACGTAACCCCACGCCAATCGTTTAGCGCAGGCGATGAAGTACAACTCGTCGCGATAGTAGCCGTAACGCCACGATACTGCGGCGTGCGCGGCAGTTGTCAAGAATCCGACCGCCGCAGCGAACCGCTTATCCAACTGCGTTTAGGGCGCGTCCGGACGCGGCGGCATCGCCGACGCGACGAAACTCAGCAGCAGCGAAAAGAGTCCGGCGTAAAAAATGATCCCGGTCGCAAAAAGCGGATCCCACCACGTGCCGCCCATGAACGCGATTGTGAAGAGCAGCAGCACGCCGGCGTAGATTGCGGGAACCGCAAATGCGAACGATCCAAACCAGCGGCGCGATGTGAAGTACGCCGGCGCGCGAGCGAGAAATGCATCGCCGGCGATTCCGGCTGTGGCGCTGGCCACGAGAACCGACGCAGCGTCGAGCCAGTTCAGCGAATGGGTTATTGCGATCAACCCGTTGCCGAGCACGAAGAGTATCGTGATCGCTCCGGGGCGCAACCGGAAGTTGCGCACGAGGTAAAATGCGGTGCCCATCATGAGCAGGCTTTGTAAAACGATGGCTATGAGCGAGCCGCCCTGCTGATAGAAATGAATTGTCATCAGCGTGAGGGCGTTGGCCCCGAGTTTATGCGGCACGATTGCTCCGAGCGCGCGCGCGGCATCGACGCGAAAGAAGACTTGCGTTCCCCAATGCATGAGCTCGAGGATAGCGGCAGCCGAAACGATAGTAGGTATCTGCTGCACGAGCGTGGCCGGCCGCGGTATTTGGCAGACTGCCGAACGGATAGGCCCCGAGATGATGAGCAGCACGCCGGCGCCGATGATTTGGTGCGTCGGCGCCAAAAGCGCATCGAACCCGGCTTCAAAACCAAAGAAGACGTGATTGATCGTGTCGGCGACTCCGCCGACCAAGAACAGGAGCACACCCGCAGCCGACCACGAATACGCCGGGCCGAACGCTGCGGAGAGACTCTCGTTGCGACGCCGCGCGGCGAAGTAGCGCGACCCGATCAAATACAGCAAAAGAAGAAGCCCGGAATAGAGCAGCGCGTGCGCCCATGTAATAAACGTGTCGACGTCGTGGCGGATGTGCCACCCCGCGTCGGTATATAAGCCGGCGATGGTCCAGTAACCGGCGAACGCCATCGCCCAATCGAACCGCCTCAAGAGTCCAGGGTTCGCAGGGCCATCATTCGAACCTGCGCAGCTCGATGCGCGTACAGTCGATCGCACTCGCGCCGGCGCTCGCCCTGTTGGCGGCGTGCGGAGCGCATCCCGAAATCGGCGCGCGCGCTGCCGTCACGATCGGCGTCATTACGCCCTGGCCCGCCACGGTGTACGTCCGCCAAAACGATCCGCCGCGCATCCTCGCCGCCCAGTTCTCGTCGTCGGTGATTCACCTCGGAGAATGGTGGTCGGGGAAAGTTGCGACCACGAGCAACGTTGCCGTTGTGGAACTACGCTCCCCGTCGTTTTCATTCATATTGCACCGAACCGCTTTCGGGCAGTTTTCGTTCAAGACGCGCGTCTTGGCAGTGCCTTCGATCTACCTTCGCGGATTCACCGCGACACTGGTCGCGCGCGGGGCCGGCGGCGGGTTAACCGACGCGCGCAGCGCCGAGCTTGTTTTTCGATAGCCGCAAAAATAGCGTCGCGATCGCCGCGACGGCGAGATTGACCAGCAGGGCGTAAAGGGCGATGTATCCCGGAACGGTGATGCCGGCGTGGAGCGCGAAAATCGTCGTCGCGAACTTGGCTGACTGCGCCATGCAGATCGCGGCGGCAATTCCGACTGCCCAGCCCGCCAGCAAAGCGAAACGGTGGAACCACGTCGTGTACAATCCCAGGATGACGGCCGGGAATATTTGTAGGATCAAAGACCCACCGAGTAATTGAAATTCGATCGCGTAAAGTGGTTTGATGGTGAGCGCGATTGCAAGTCCGCCCGCAAGGACCAGAAGCGCAATGAGGCGCGCAGTGCGCGTCTCCACAGCTGGGCGGGCGAGACGCGTGTGAAACGTTTGCAGGATGTTGCTGGCGAATAGGTTGGCTGCCCCAATCGCCATGATCGCCGCGGGGACAAGCGCTCCGATAACGATCGCCGCAAACGCGACGCCCGCAAACCAGTTCGGAAAAAAACGCGTGAATAGGTCGGGGATTGCGAAGTTCGGATCGCTGACGCGAATGTGCGCCGCGAGCGCGCAGTAACCGAGCAGCGCGATCAGGGTGAGCAAGATGCTGTAGAGGGGAAGCAGTGCGCAGTTACGGCGGATGACGTTGGCGCTGCGCGCGCTGAGCACGCTCGTGATCGAGTGCGGATAGATGAAGAGCGCGAGTGCCGAGCCCAGCGCCAGCGATGAATATGCGAAGTACAACGAGGGCGTGAGTATCGTCGAACCCGGTTTGGCTTTTGCTGCGAGTGCGGTTTGCGCCACACTGAATATATGCGACCAGCCACCGAGGCTCTTTGGGATAATGATGATCGCGGCGATAACGGTGATGTAGATCAGCGTGTCTTTTACAAACGCGATCATCGCGGGCGCGCGCAGACCACTGGTAAACGTGAAGGCTGCCAGCAGCGCGAAGGCGACGACCAGCATCGTCACGGCTGACCCATGCGTGGGTGCGATGCCGGAGCGTTCAAGGACGACCTGCACGCCGATCAGCTGCAATGCGATGTATGGCATCGTAGCCACGACGCCGGTGAGTGCGACTGCGAGCTCAAGCGGCCGGCTTCCGAAGCGATCGCGCACGAAATCAGCGGTCGTCACATAGCCCCGGGCTTTGGCGACGGTCCAAAAGCGGGCCATGACAATGAAGGCTAAAGGATAGGCTATGGTCGTGTACGGCACGGCGAAAAATGCAATTGCGCCCGATCCAAACGCGAAGGCTGGGACTGCGATGAACGTGTACGCGGTATACAGGTCTCCGCCCAAGAGGAACCACGTGACGATCGTTCCAAAGCGCCGTCCTCCCAGCGCCCATTCTTCGAGCGAAGAAAGGTTCGCGTGGCCCCAGCGTGCCGCGAGAAAGCCGAGCACAGCCACGCCGAAGATGAGCACGAGGAATATCGCCGCGCCGCTAGTCACGTTCGCGTTCTCGCGTTGCGGCGTAGACGGTCCAGACGATCAGTGCCGAGAGCACGATCCAAAGAATTTGATACCAGTAGAAAAACGGAAACCCAAATAGCGCGGGCGTCGAACGTGCATACAGCGGCGGCACGAGCGTCGCCGCGAACGGTACGAGGAGCAGGCAGTACCACAAACGGCTCTTCATGTTATTTGAGCGACACGGTCCGTTCCGCCCAGATGTCGGTGAGCGAAAACTTTCCCAACCATTGCGAAATAGCCATGCCTCCGATGCAGACCGCAGTGCCGGCAATTTGATGCGCTTCGATCCGGCTGTGGAGAATCACTATCGAAAGCAAGCCCGCGATCACCGGCACGCTGAACTGAAAGAGCGAAGCGCGTCCGGCGCCCAGCACCGAGATACCCCAACTCCAGATTGGAAATGTGAGGACGATCGGGAAAATGACCGAGAAAGCAAATATCCACCAGTCGGTGGCCGGAAGAGCTGCGTAATTTGTGTGCATCATCCTAGGAATCGCTCCGGGCAGAAGGATCAGCGTACCGATCGTCATGGTCACCGCGACCAGCCCGAGCGGCGTGTAGCGGCCCAATAATTTCGCGCTCAAGACGTTAAATATGGCAAAAACCATCGCGGCGCAAAACGTCAGCGCGTCTCCTGGCCGGAACGTGATGTGGCCTGCGAAGGCGCCTTCGAAAACCGCGACGCCGAACAGCGCCACCGCCGCGCCCAGCCACCGTCCCGCATGCACGCGTTCTTGTCGGGAAAAAGCGACGATCGCGAGCGTCAGCAGCGGTGAAAGGCTCGCCAGCAGCGACGATGCGAACGCGCTCGTGTTGGCTAATCCGAAGACCCAAAAATATTGATACAGACCATAACCACAGGCGCCGCAGGCGATCAGCAATGGTAAGTCGCGGACGCGCAGACGTATGGATTGATGCATGCCGCGCGCCAGCAAGAACGCCAGCGGGGTCATGGCGAGAAACCTCAGCCCCGTGAACGCCAGCGGATCGATCGACCCGAACGCGTATTTGACGAGCACGGTGTTCATCGCCCAGGAAAAGGCGACGAACATGAGTCCCGGATAGAGCAGCGGGCGGCGGACGCTCACGCTTCGACCTCTACCGTGTCAGGTTGAAAGCTCCTCGGTTGGAATACGCCGGCGATCGCCACGTGCTGCCGTCGCTGCACGCACCGGTTTGCGTATTTTCGTACGCAACGCGCACGACGGTGTCGTCCGACGTTCCCGGCGAATCGGGCGCGCACGGATTAGCGGTTGCCGGAGGTCGGCCCGCGTCTTCGCCCGGCGGAAATCCGCTTGCGAGGACTGCGTCGCTCGTGCGATCGCGCGCGCCGGCGATCGCGACATAGGGTGGTGCGTTGAAGGTGCGAAGCGTGACGTCGGAATCGCGGGTTGCAAGGAAACTTCCGTCTCCGGCTTGCACGGCGACGGAGATTCGGGCGACGATGCGCCGTTCGGTGACATAGATGTTGCGTTGCTCGTTGTTTGCGCAGGCCCATGCAACATCGCACGGCGCCGGAGAGGAGTCCGAATCGACGATTTGCGCCGAAACTCTTGCGGAACCCGTAAAGCTGCACGGGCGGCGTTCATCGACGCAAGCCGGCGCAAACGTGAATGAGGGCAGCGAATCCGGGAATGAACCGCTGCGTGCAAACGGTGCAATCTCCGAAATCAGCGCCGCAGCGGCGTGCTGGTATTCGCGGTTCAGGTACGTTTGTGCGGCGCGGCGGACGGCGACGCGTTCGGAAATAAGCCCCGCGCTCAGTATCGTGTTTGCCGCGAGTGCTACCAGCGCGACACAGATCAACGCGTTTGCCAGCACGTCAAGGCGCGCTAGAAGGTTGCGGAATCAAACCCGGCCGCTCCACCCGAGCTCCGGGCAAAGGTGCCCTGACTCGTAACGCGCCCGTCACGCTTACTGCGCCGGAATCGCCTGCGGCTTGGCTCGGCGGATATGAAACGGTAATCGTTACCGCGGCGCCGTCCGCGGTTTGAGAAGAGATTGCGCTCGAGATGGTGACGGGAACTGCGTCGCTGGATCCGGGGACCGGCATAGACGCGGGAACCGATCCGCTTGGTGCATCTCCGAGGGCCCCGTACTTCCACGCATTTTCAGCGGTGCGCAGCGTTTGCGCGGCTAGAATCGCCGCAGCGGTCCGGTTCCGCGATGAAGAGCCCAACGCGGCCGTTGCGGAGATCGAGATCAGCAGCGCGCCTGCGCAGAGCGAAATGATCGCGACGACGGCGATTGCTTCGAGCAAAGCAAACCCGCGCTGAAGCTCCACGTCGGGCTAGGTGCCCGCTTCGGCCTCCGGGGAGCGCAGCGGCGGCGCGAAGCAAAACGCGACGAGCAAACCTGCAAAGCCCGCGATAAACGGCGAACCGGCAATCAGATTAGGCGGCCAGCCGAGTCCGCCGGGCAGCGTTCGTTGCGCGACGATAAGGTACAGCGTAAAAAGCACTGCCGGCATGCCGAACGCCAGCGCATAAAATCCGAGGCCCGCGCGTGCGCGCTCGCCGAGTACCGCGATGGTGGTATCCACGAGCAGTCCCGTGAGAACGGCGGCCGTGATTTCATAGAACAGATCGCTCTGGAAAGCCATCCCGATGGCAAATATGCCGAGCAAAAACGTTATCGCGCCAAACGGCATGCGCCAGCGTCTGATCAGCATGAGCGCAAGTCCAGTGACGGCGATCGCTTCAATGATGTTTGCGTCTTCACTGTATGCTAAACCCAAGAACGTTGTCGCAGCAACCGGCCGTCCGGTTGCGGTGAAGATGAGATCTCCGCTCGGCGTCCACGACGGATGCGAAGCGTCCAAGCCGGCCAGCTGAGAAACATTTGCCGTTCGCCCGGACGTAAGGTCGGTGACGAAAATTTGGGAGTCACCGGCGGCTTCGCGGATATATGCAACGCGCTTCGCGTCCGAAGACCAGGCCGGCATCTGCCCGCCACGAACCAGCGTTGCCCCAACACCGCTGTCCGGCGCGCCGTACATGTAGGTGGCAATGTTTCCATCGATCGTCACGAACGCGATCTGATTCGTCCCGGTTTTTCCTGTCCACGTGGGCTCTGTGCCCCCTTGCGTTCCGTTGAGCCATGCGGGCGTGCCGCCGCCGGCGGGAACGACGGCGATCTGTTGATGCAGGCCGTTACGCGATTGGTACGCGATCAATTTCCCATCGGACGACCACGCCGGAAACCGCATCTCGATGACGCTCGAAACGATCGTCTTGACGGCCGATCCATCCGCGCCAATCGTTTGCAACAGAAAATCGCCGGACGTTCCGGCGGGTATGGAAATGAACGCTAACCGTTTTCCGTCCGGAGACCAGGACGGCTGGGTGTCGTGCAGGCCGCTGTGCGTTATCCGGCGCGCTTGCGTTCCATCAATGTTCGCTACGTAAATATCCGAAGCCGGATGTTTACTTGCGCCGACGCGAAAAACGACGCGGCTTCCGTCCGGCGAGACCGATGCGCCCCAAATGTCGCGGTCGGCGAGCGTAAGCAAACGCGTTTCGCGCGTGCCGTCGCCACGCACTGCGTAGAGGGCTCCGCCGGTCTGCGGTTCATGGCGGCCGATGACCAGGGACTCCTCCGTATCGCCGATGGGTTGCGCGTACTGCGTAAAAAAACCGACCAGCGTGAGCAGTGCAGCAGCGCTCAGAATCGCTGGACCGGTGATTCGCCAGCCGCCGCTTCGCGATCCGTAACGAGCAGCGATCGAAATGAGCGGGCCCGAGAAGATGAGAGCCCCCGCGAGCGCCAGCCAGATGTGCGAAGGGCTTATCAGTGCGTTGATATCGGCTTCAATCCCGTAGCGCGTGTGCCACCAGAGATCGAAGGCTCCTCCGATGGCGAACATGATGACGCCGGCAAGTGAAGTCCCGTAACCAAATGGCAAAGCGGAGCGGGCGGAATATCCCCGTCTGACGTTGAGAGTCGCGATCGCGCCTAGCACAATTCCGTTGAGCACCATCGTTCCATAAAGAATCGCGTGCCATGGTGTGAAGAAGCTTTGGTCGACTAGACCGTGACCATGCGCCCAGCCGTCTTGGACGACGCCGGCCATGAGGACGAGCGCGAGTATCCCCATGATCCAATCGAACGTGAGTGACGGCGCCGGTGAATCGGAAATCGCAGAAGCAGAAGCTTGCATGCAGCGCTTGACCTTGCACGCTTGCTTTCGGGTGCCCTGGCGTGGGGCCGCTTGGGCTACCGCTCCGGCGGGAGCCCCCGGGGTCTCCGGCCTGTCCATTGTTGCCTGGGGCGACAGGGATGAGGTATACTCCCAAAGTTCGGTCCACCGGCGGTGCGGCCGACGTTTTAGTGCGCCCCACTCACAGTTAGGAAGATTTTGCCGACCATTAGCCAGTTGGTCCGTAAGGGCCGCAAAAAGGCCGAGAAAAAAGTGAAGACTCCGGCGTTCCGCGTCATTCAGACCGGACCGAAACCGGGCCACCCCGATCTGCCTTTGCGCGCCTTCGAAGTGACCGGAAATCCGCAGCGTCGCGGCGTCTGCACGCAAGTGAAAACCGTCACTCCGAAAAAGCCCAATTCTGCGCTGCGCAAAGTTGCGCGCGTCCGCTTGACCAATGGCGAAGAAGTCACCGCATACATTCCCGGTATCGGCCACAACTTGCAAGAGCACTCCGTCGTGCTCGTGCGTGGCGGACGGGTGAAAGATCTGCCGGGCGTGCGGTATCACATCATTCGCGGTACGCTCGACACCTCGGGCGCGGCGAATCGTCAGCAAGGCCGCTCGAAATACGGCGCTAAGCGCTCAGCGAAGAAGTAGAGCGCTATGCCACGTAAAGGACCGGCGCCCAAGCGCCAGATTCTGCCCGATCCGCGTCACAACTCGAAAGTGCTCGCCCGCTTCATTAATAAGATCATGCTGCGCGGCAAGAAATCTTTGGCCGAGCGCATCGCTTACGGTGCGCTCGATATCGTCGCGGAGAAAACCGGGCGCGACCCGATGGACATTTTCTCACAAGCGCTCAGTAACGCGATGCCGCTGGTCGAAGTGCGTCCGCGCCGCGTCGGCGGGGCCACATATCAAGTTCCCATGGAAGTGCGTCCGGACCGGCGGCAGGCCATGGCCATGCGCTGGCTCATCGGATTCGCGCGTACGCGGCCGGGCCATTCTATGGAAGAGAAGCTCGCGGGCGAACTGATGGACGCCGCCAACAATCAAGGCGCGACCATCAAAAAGCGCGAGGACACGCACAAGATGGCCGAGGCCAATAAAGCCTTCGCGCATTACCGCTGGTAATCGCTATGGCCCTCAACCGCGAATATCCGCTCGAGCGGACCCGTAACATCGGCATTGCAGCCCACATCGACGCCGGCAAGACGACGTGCACCGAGCGTATTCTCTTTTACACCGGCCGCACGCATAAGATCGGCGAAGTCCACGACGGCGCCGCCACGATGGACTGGATGGTGCAAGAGCAGGAACGCGGCATCACGATTACGTCGGCGGCGACTGCATGCACCTGGCGCGACACCCGCATCAATATTATCGATACGCCCGGGCACGTGGACTTCACCGTTGAAGTCGAACGTTCGTTGCGAGTGCTCGATGGTTTGGTCGCGCTTTTCGACTCGGTAGCCGCCGTGCAGCCGCAATCGGAAACCGTCTGGCGTCAGGCTAATAAATACCGCGTGCCGCGCATCATCTTCGTCAACAAGATGGACCGCGTCGGCGCCGATTTTTTCAATGCCGTCGACAAAATTAAAGAGCGGCTGGGCGCCAATGCGACCCCGATTCAAGTCCCCATCGGCGCAGAAGACAAATTTGAAGGTGTTGTCGACCTGTTTTCGATGAAGAAGATCATTTACACTGACGACGCCGGATCGGCCATCGAAGAGTCAGAGGTGACGGGCGACCTGCGCGAGCAGGCACTGAAATGGCGCCTAAACCTAGTTGAGAACATCGCGAGCGAAGACGAAGAGCTGCTCGAAATGTTTGTCGCGGGCCAAGAACTTCCGCTCGATCGCATGAAGGCGGCGCTTCGCAAGGCGACGATCGACGGCAGTGTGCTGCCGATGCTCTGCGGATCGGCTTTCAAAAATAAGGGCGTACAGCCCCTGCTGGACGCTATCGTTGACTATCTGCCCTCTCCGCTCGAAGCCAAGCCGATCGTCGGCAAGGATCCGCAAAGCGGCGAAGAGATGCGGCGCAAGCCCGAGGACTCGGAACCGTTCTGCGCACTGGCTTTCAAGATTGCCACCGACCCGTATGGCAACCTGACGTACTTCCGCGTCTACAGCGGAACGCTGAACAAAGGCACCTACCTCTACAACTCCCGTTCGGGGCGCAAAGAGCGGATCGGACGCATCCTGCGCATGCACGCCAACCATCGCGAAGATATCGATTCGATCGGCGCGGGCGATATTGCCGCAGCAGTCGGATTGACGGACACACGCACGGGCGACACGCTCTGCGACGAGAAGCAGGCGATCACCCTGGAATCGATTACGTTTCCGGAGCCGGTGATTTCGCAGGCCATCGAACCGAAGACCAAGGGCGATCAGGACAAGCTCGGCACCGCGCTCACGCGGCTGGCGCAAGAAGATCCTACCTTTAAGATGCGCACCGATGAAGAGACCCAGCAGACGATTATCTCCGGCATGGGCGAGCTCCACTTGGAGATCATCCTCGACCGGCTGCGCCGCGAGTTCAAAGTTGAAGCCAACGTCGGTAAACCGCAGGTCGCTTACAAAGAAGCGATCACCAAGACTGTTGAAAAGGAAGGCAAGTTCATCCGGCAGTCCGGCGGCAAAGGCCAATTCGGTGACATTTGGCTCAGAGTGGAGCCGCAAGAGCCCGGCACGGGCTTTGTCTTTGAATGGAAGATCGTTGGCGGCAAGGTTCCAAAGGAGTATGCTAAGGCGGTTCAGGAAGGCATCCAGGAGGCGTCGCTGAGCGGTGTTCTGGCGGGATATCCGGTTATGGACTTCAAGGCGGTCGCCTTCGACGGCAAATACCACGATGTAGACTCGTCCGAGATTGCGTTCAAAATTGCTGCGTCGATGGGCTTCAAAGAAGCCAATCGCGCCGCCGGGCCGATCTTGCTCGAGCCGATCATGAAGGTCGAGGTTACGACGCCCAAAGACTATATGGGCGCGATTACCGGGGATTTGAATCGCCGGCGCGGCATTATCCAGGTTACGGAAGAAGCCCCGGGCGGCGCGCAAGTGATCACAGCGAACGTACCGCTTTCCGAGATGTTTGGCTACGCGACCGACATGCGGTCGGCAACGCAGGGCCGGGCGACCTATACGATGGAGTTCGCGCACTACGAGAAGGCTCCGAAATTCATCGAAGAAGAAATCGTCGCGAAGGCCGCGGGCAAGAAAAGCTCAGCCGCCTAAGTGACGCGATTGCAAAACACTAGAGTTCTATGAGGAAGACGACTTAAAAAATGGCGAAGGCAAAATTCGAGCGGAATAAACCCCACGTCAACATCGGTACGACGGGGCACGTCGACCACGGTAAGACGACCCTTACCGCGGCAATCATCAATTGCCTCTCCACTGAGAACGCGAACATTTTGAAGCGTACGGTCGACGACATCGATAACGCTCCTGAAGAAAAGGAGCGCGGCATTACCATTGCGATCTCGCACCAAGAGTACGAGACCAAGAAACGCCATTACGCTCACGTCGACTGCCCCGGTCACGCCGACTACATCAAGAACATGATCACCGGCGCGGCGCAAATGGACGGCGCGATTCTCGTCGTGTCGGCCACCGACGGCCCGATGCCTCAAACGCGCGAGCATATTCTGCTGATGCGCCAAGTCGGCGTCCCGAACATCGTCGTCTTTCTCAACAAGGTCGACATGGTCGATGACGAGGAGCTTCTCGAGCTGGTTGAGCTCGAGATTCGCGAGCTGCTCAGCAAGTACGAGTTCCCCGGCGACGCGACGCCCATCATCCGCGGCTCTGCGCTCAAGGCGCTGAATTCGTCGGGTAAGCGCGGCGACGCCGACGCGGATCCGATCTTCAAATTGATGGATACCGTGGACGAGTACATTCCCGACCCCGTCCGCGAAACGGACAAACCGTTCCTCATGCCCGTCGAAGACGTCTTCACGATTACCGGCCGTGGAACGGTCGGAACCGGACGCGTCGAGCGCGGCCAGGTCAAAGTCGGCGAAGAAATCGAGATCGTCGGTCTCCAAGAAACGACGCGCAAGACCATCGTCACCGGTATCGAGATGTTCCGCAAACTGCTGGACATCGGCATCGCCGGCGACAACATCGGCGTGCTGCTTCGCGGCATCGATCGCACCGACATCGAGCGCGGCCAGGTGCTGGCCAAACCCGGTTCGATCAAACCGCACAAGAAGTTCAAAGCCGAAGTCTACGTCCTCTCAAAAGAAGAGGGCGGACGGCATACGCCGTTCTTCGCCAACTACCGCCCGCAGTTTTACTTCCGCACGACCGACGTAACGGGAACCATCAAGCTGCCCGAGGGCGTCGAGATGGTCATGCCGGGCGACAACATCGCGATGGACGTCGAGTTGATTACGCCGATCGCTTGCGAGGAAGGGTTGCGCTTTGCAATTCGTGAGGGCGGCCGGACCGTCGGTGCCGGCGTCGTTATCGCGGTCTCGGAATAATGGCCAAACAAAAGATCCGCATCCGCCTGAAGGCATACGACCACCGTGTGCTCGACCAGTCGGCGGAACGGATCGTGGATACGGCTAAACGCACCGGCGCTTTCGTGAGCGGTCCGGTGCCGCTGCCGACCGAGATCAACCGCTTCTGCGTAAACCGCTCGCCGCACGTCGACAAGAAGTCGCGCGAGCATTTCGAAATGCGTACGCACAAACGCCTGATCGACATCCTTCAGGCCTCGCCGAAGACGATGGATGCGCTGATGCATCTCGACCTTCCGGCCGGCGTCGACATCGAACTCAAGGCCTAGCCGCCGCGCTTCGCGCGGACAAGCAGGCGGCCCCGGCGAATCTGGGGTCATGCCGATTCCGCTGCACGAGGTTCGCGAGCGCACATTTTCCGGAACCCGCCGTCGCATTTTCCAGCTCTTCGTCGATATGGGGACGTCTAACGACATCATCTGGCCGTTCGCCGCGCAGCCGTTCATGCGTTCGCCAGGGCCGATGGTTGTCGGCCGCACGGAAGAATGGCATAACGGGTTCCACGCCGTGCTGGAAGAGGTTGTGCCCGAGGAAAAAATCGTGTGGCGGATTCAGAACGACGGTGTTGACGGCACGCACGGGTTTTATCTCAGCGGCGACGCCAAGAAGACAACGGTGCAGCACCGCACCGATGCGATACTGAACGATACCGAGGGCCGAATGCTGTGGCGACGCCTGGAAGATCAGCAAGAGCGCTCTATCGAAGCGCTCTTCGATAAGATCGCCCGCGTTCTCAAGCGGTAGAGATTCAATGGCAGCGTCGCCGGGCGCGCTCGACTTCCTGGGAATCGACGCGTTGCTCGACGATGAAGAACGCATGGTGCGCGACACGGTTCGCGCGTTCGTGCGCGATCGAATTTTGCCCAATATCGCGCAATGGTTCGAAAGCCACACGTTTCCGCGCGAACTTTCGCGAGAACTCGGAACGCTCGGCGTTCTCGGAATGCACTTACACGGTTACGGCTGTCCCGGCGCGAGTGCGGTTTCCTACGGCTTGGCGTGTTTGGAGCTGGAGGCGGGTGATTCGGGAATTCGCAGCTTTGCATCGGTGCAAGGCTCGCTGGCCATGTTCGCGATCAACCGTTGGGGCAGCGACGATCAAAAAGAAACGTGGCTTCCCCGCATGGCTAGGGGCGAACTGATAGGCTGTTTCGGATTAACAGAGCCCGATTTCGGCAGCGATCCTTCGGGGATACGCACCGCCGCCCGGCGTGACGGCTCAGATTGGATTATCGACGGGACCAAGGCGTGGATCACCAGCGGCGGCATTGCGGATGTCGCCATCGTGTGGGCGCAGACCGATGAAGGCATTCGCGGGTTTATCGTTCCGTCAAAGACAAAAGGCTTTGCCGCGCATGCCATCGAGCGCAAAATTTCACTGCGGGCGTCGGTAACTTCAGAGCTCGTTTTCGAGAATTGCCGGGTTCCCGACGATGCGGCCTTTCCCGAAGTGCGCGGTTTACGCGGCCCGCTGGCATGTTTGAATGAAGCCCGCTACGGCGTGCTTTGGGGCGCGATGGGCGCCGCGCGCAGCTGTTATGAAACGGCACTTGAATACGCCAAGTCGCGCCAACAGTTCGGCCGACCGATTGCCGGCTTCCAATTAACGCAGCAAAAGCTGGTCAAGATGTTGCTCGAATTGAACAAGGGTACGTTGCTGGCTTTGCACATCGGACGCATGAAGGACGCCGGAAATGCGCATCCCGCGCATATCAGTTTCGGGAAACTGAACAACGTTCGCGAAGCGCTGGCGATCGCGCGCGAAGCACGCAGCGTCCTAGGAGCCAACGGCGTCACGCTTGAGTATCCCGTGATTCGTCATATGAACAATCTGGAGTCGGTATTCACCTACGAAGGCACCAACGAAATCCACACGTTAATTCTCGGTCAAGCAATCACGGGCTTGAACGCTTTTACCTAAGCGAGGTTCTGGTCAACAAACGCTCTTGCGCTGTGGATTAGCCTGCCCCGAAGGGGCCCCCGGCCGTCGGGCGGCTTGTGACTGCTTACGGGGTCTACGATTGCAAATTCGTTCGAAGCGACCGCCCTTCAATAGAAGAGAGACAGTCGGCCGCGTCCCGTTCCGCTTGACGGGCGGGGCACCACCTGTTACTATCCCGAGGTTGCCCTCGCCGGCGGCTGCTTTTTGCGCGCCGGACGGGAATATAACCAATACGCCAGGGTCCGTGGAGACTAACTGCTGATGAAGAACATCCTCGGCCGCAAGGTTGGGATGACGAGCGTGTTCACCGACGATGGCCGCTACGTGCCGGTTACGGTGATTGCGGCCGGTCCTTGCACCGTCGTAGAACGCCGGTCAAAAGATACGCACGGCTACGAAGCCGTCGCGCTTGCGTTCGGCGACGTGAAGAAGTCTCGCGTGAACCGCGCCATGACCGGACACTATAAGAAGGCGGGCGTCGAACCGCGACGGTGGACTCGCGAGTTCCGCCAGGACATCGACGGCGTGGAAGCCGGTCAAACGATCACGGTTTCGCAGTTCGAAGCCGGCGACCGCGTCGACGTCGTCGGCGTTTCGAAAGGTCACGGTTTTTCGGGCGGCATCAAACGGCATAACTTTCGGGGCGGCGGCGCGAGCCACGGCTCCATGATCCATCGTCAGCCTGGCTCCAACGGCGACACCAACGCCGGACGTACCGTCAAAGGCAGCCGGCGTCCCGGGCATTACGGCGTCGACCGCACGACGCATCAAAATTTGGAAATCGTGCGTACGGACGCGGAGCGGAATTTGTTGCTCGTGCGCGGTCCGGTGCCGGGGCCCAAAAACGCGCTTGTGATCGTCACGCGTACGACCAAAGCGAAAGCGGCCAGCTAATGCCGCACGTGATCGATCTCAAAGGAAAAGTTGTGCGCGAAGAACCCGTGCCCGAGATCCTCGGACGCGATTATAGCGATAAGCAGCACGCAATCTTCCGCGCGGTTTTCCGCGAACTCGCCAACCCGCGCGCCGGAACGGGCTCGACCAAGAAGCGCGACGAGGTCGCCGGCGGCGGACGCAAGCCTTGGCGCCAAAAAGGTACCGGCCGCGCTCGCCAAGGTTCGATTCGTTCGCCGCAATGGCGCCACGGCGGGGTCGTGTTCGGTCCGCAGCCCCGCAGTTACGTCAGCGACCTCAACAAAAAAGAGCGCCGCGCCGCATTTGTGGCCGCGCTTGCCGATCGTTTCCGCAACGATGCCGTGTCGGTGCTCGACACCCAAGATTTCGCGCTCACGAAGACGGCCGAATTCGCGCAGCTGCTTTTCGGCGGCGCCAAAGAGGCGAAGAAAGCGGTCAGCACGCTGGTCGTGCACGGACGCGACGAACGCTCGGCCGGCGCAATGCAGCGCGTTGGGAGAAACTTGAGAAAAGTGTCGTTCACGAATACGGGCGCACTCGACGTGAAAGACGTGCTCCGGTTCAACCGGCTGATTTTTACCGCTGAAGCCTACGCCGAACTGCTCAACACGCTGGGAGCCAAATAATGGAAGCCCGGGACGTCATCATCGCTCCGCGGATCTCTGAAAAGTCTATGGCCGAAGCCCTCGGTCATCAATACAGCTTCACCGTTCACCCCCAGGCGACCAAAACGCAGATCCGTCACGCGATTGAAGAAATTTTCAAAGTAAACGTGATCAAGGTCAATACCGTCAATGTCGGCGGGAAGCGCCGCAATTTTGCGCGCCGCGGGCTGCGCACTCAGGGCCGCACCAAAGACTACAAAAAAGCTATCGTTACGCTGAAGGCCGGTCAAAAGATCGAGCTGGGTGGCGTCAACTACTTCGAGCAATAAGCGATGCCTGTAAAAAAATATAAAGCTACCAGCGCCGGCAAGCGCTTTATGACGACGATGGATTTCTCGGACCTTTCGAAGGTTCCACCTGAGAAATCGCTTACCGAAGTGCGCAAGAAACATTCGGGCCGCAACTTCAACGGCCACATCACCGTGCGCCACAAGGGCGGCGGTACGCGCAAAATGTACCGGATTATCGATTTTAAGCGCACCAAGGACGCGATTCCCGGAAAAGTGGCGACCCTCGAATACGATCCCAACAGATCCGCGCGGATCGCGCTGATAAATTACCGGGACGGGGAGAAGCGCTATATCCTGGCGCCGGCCGGCCTCAAAGTCGGCGACACGATCGAATCGGGTCCGGCCGCGGACATCAAAAACGGCAACTGTTTGCCGCTGAAAAATATTCCGGTCGGTACGGTCATTCACAACATCGAGCTCCGTCCGGGGCAGGGCGCGAAACTCGTGCGCAGCGCCGGCGGCGCGGCTCAGCTCATGGCCAAGGAAACCGAATACGCCCAAGTGCGCATGCCTTCAGGCGAAGTTCGTCAGATACTCGCCGTGTGCCGCGCTACGATCGGACAGCTCGGGAACGTGGAGCATGAGAACGAGATCATCGGAAAAGCGGGACGTCAGCGTCACCGTGGCGTGCGCCCGACGGTGCGCGGAATCGCGATGAATCCGGTCGACCATCCGCACGGCGGCGGCGAAGCGCGCTCCACGTCGGGGCGGCCGCCAACGACGCCTTGGGGACAGATGACGATGGGCAAAAAGACGCGGCGCAACAAACGTACCTCTAAAATGATCGTAAGAAAGCGCGGAGCGAAGTAATGGGACGCAGCTTGAAAAAGGGTCCGTTCGTAGCGGATCACTTGCTGAAAAAGATCGAAGCGCTGAACGAACGCCGCGAAAAGCGCGTCGTGCGTACCTGGAGCCGGTCGTCGACGATCGTCCCGGCAATGGTCGGGCACACGATCGGCGTGCACAACGGCAAAGCGCACATTCCGGTTTTCGTTACCGAAAATATGGTCGGTCACAAACTTGGGGAGTTCGCGCCTACGCGTATCTTCCGCGCGCATAGCGGCGAGAAGTCCGCGGTGAAAGCGGCGGCGTCCGCGGCCGGCGGGGCGCCCGGAGCGCCTGCCGCAGCTCCGGCGGCGAGTTCATGACGAAATCCGGCGAGCGCACCGAAGCGGTGGCGCATTTGAAATTCGCGCGCATGGGGCCGCGCAAGCTGCGCCGCGTTGCCGACGCGATCCGGGGCAAGAACGTCAAAGACGCTTTGGTCCTCTTGCAGTTTGCCGGGGTTTTTGCCGCCGAGCCGATCGAGAAGCTGGTTCGCAGCGCGGTCGCCAACGCGGAGAACAATCACGACATGAACGCCGACGATTTGTTCATTTCCAAAATCATGGTAGACGGCGGACCTGGGGGCGGGATCACGAAGCGATTGGATCCGCGCGCCCAAGGGCGTGCGAACTTCAAGCGCAAGCGCCTGTCGCATGTAACGGTTGCCGTGGCGGAAAGACCCGCCGCGAAGCTCGCCCGCGCGCACAAGAAAGAAACCGAATCGGCCACGAAAGCGCCGGCACGGCGGAAGGCTCCGGCGCGTAAATCACCGGCACGCAAGAAGAAGACTGCAAAGGCGGGAGCGCGAGCATAATATGGGACAGAAGATACACCCCGTCGGCTTGCGCTTAGGAATCACGCGCACGTGGGACAGCCGCTGGTTCGAGAAAAAACATTACCGCGCTTGGCTGCACGAAGACGTCAAGATTCGCAAGTATTTCGCGCGCTGGACTCGTCCGGCCGCGATCAGCAAAATCGAAATCGAACGGCGTTCGAATCAAACTCGCGTGATCGTGAATACGGCTAAGCCCGGTATCATCATCGGCAAGCGCGGCGTGGGCATCGAAGAGATCCGTAAGGGCCTCGAGACGCTTACCGGCAAGACCGTGCAAGTCAACGTGATGGAGATCAAGCATCCCGAGTTGGACGCACGTCTCGTCGGTCAGAACATCGTCGACCAGCTCGAGAAACGAATCGCTTTCCGCCGCGCGATGAAACAGGCGATTATGCGCAGCATGCGCGCGGGAGCGCGCGGCATAAAGGTGCAGGTCTCGGGACGTCTGGGCGGCGCGGAAATCGCGCGCACCGAACGCAACCACGACGGTAAGGTTCCGCTGCATACTCTGCGCGCCGACATCGATTACGCTCACGTGGAAGCCTTTACGACGTTCGGCCGCATCGGCGTAAAAGTGTGGATCTATCGCGGCGAAGTGCTTCCCGAACACACACGCGGACCGGAGGCACAGGGCCGCGGCCCGCAATTCCCGGAACGCCGCGAACGCGGCGGACGCGCACGCCGCCCGGCGGTACACACCGAAATGCCCGAAGCGGTCTCTGATTTTCCGGTCGCGGACAGCGCGGAAGCCGGACAGATCGTTCCGCCCGTTGCGGATCAGCAGCCGGAGACTGCCGCGGAAGCGCCGGCGGTACAAGCGCCTGTTGCTGAAGCGCCCGTTGCAGAAGCGCCCGTTGCAGAAATGCCGGCGGCCGAGGAACCTGCGAAGACCGAAGAGCCGGCGCAGCCCGAGGGTCCGGTGGAATAATGCTGACACCCAAACGCGTCAAATGGCGCAAGGTCCACCGGGGACGTATGAAGGGCCGCGCTATGCGCGGCAACTCGCTGACGTTCGGCGAAACGGGTTTGCAGGCGCTAGAGCCATGTTGGCTGACGAACCGCCAAATCGAGGCCGCGCGTATCGCGATGACGCGCCATATCAAACGCGGCGGCAAAGTGTGGATTAAGATTTTCCCCGACAAGTCGGTGACGAAAAAACCGGCTGAAGTCCGCATGGGCGCCGGCAAGGGAAACCCGGAGTTTTGGGTTGCCGTCGTGCGCCCGGGACGCGTGCTCTTCGAATTATCGGGCGTCGAACCCGAGGTCGCTAAACGCGCACTGCAGCTGGCGGCTTCGAAACTGCCGATCAAGACGAAGCTGATCACCCGCGAGGAGGCGCAGGCATGAAGGGCAACGAGCTCAAGGAGCTGCGCGGCCTTACGATTGCCGAGTTGCAAACGAAGGCTCGCGAAACGAAAGAAGAGCTGTTCAACCTGCGCTTTGCGCTGCGTACAGGGCATCTCTCCGATTTCAGCAAGGTTCGCGCGATCCGGCGTGCCTACGCGCAAATTCACACCGTCATTTCTGAAAAGCGTCTGCGGGAGGTCAAAAATGCCGGTTGAACGGCGTCATAAGCGGCGCTTGAAGCAAGGCCGTGTCGTCTCCGATAAAATGGACAAGACGATCGTCGTGCTTTCGGAAACGCGCGTCGCGCATCCGGTCTACGGAAAGATCGTGCGCAAGTCGGTCAAGTTCAAAGCGCACGATGAAAAAAACGAAGCGAAGGCGGGCGATACCGTGCGCATTGCTGAGGCGCGACCGCTCTCCCGCGACAAGCGCTGGCGTTTGGTCGAGATTATCGAGCGAGCAAAGTGATCCAGCAAGAAACGCGGCTGAAAGTGGCCGACAATTCTGGAGCGCGCGAGCTCCTCTGCATTCACGTGCAGGGCGGCAGCCGCCATCCCTACGCCCGAGTCGGTGACGTGATCGTCGGCACGGTGAAGAGCGCTATCCCGGGCGCAGCCGTCAAAAAAGGCCAGGTTGTTCAAGCTGTGGTCGTGCGTACGTCTGCGCCGATTCGCCGGCCCGACGGCTCGGTCGTCAAATGCGACGACAACGCGTGTGTGGTTCTCAAGGGCGAAAAAGATCTGGATCCGCGCGGCACGCGCGTCTTCGGACCGGTGATGCGCGAGTTGCGCGACCGCGGGTTTTTGAAGATCGCTTCGCTAGCGCCGGAGGTGCTGTAATGCCGAACATCGTGAAAGGCGATACGGTGCTGATCCGCCGCGGAAAAGAGCGTGGAAAGCGCGGCGTCGTTAAGGCAATCTTTCCGCGCGCCGGCATGGCGACCGTGGAAGGCCTGAACATCGTGAAGCGGCACACCAAACCGGGAGCGCCCAAACAGCAGAACATGGGCGGCTCGGCGCAATCGGGCGGAATTCTCGAAAAAGAGGCACCGCTGCCGCTCAGCGCGCTGCAGTACGTCTGCGAAAAGTGTAAGAACCCGACGCGGCTACGGCATCACGAGACGCCTGAGGGCACGCATCGCGTGTGCGCCAAGTGTGGTGAGCCCGCGCGCCTGCCGGTCAAGGGAGCGTAAGCGATGACCGCACGTTTGAGAGAAAAGTACGAAAAAGACGTCCGCAAACAGCTGACCGAGCGGTTCGGATACAAGAATCCGCACCAGGTTCCGAAGCTGGAGAAGGTCGTCATCAACATGAGCGTCGGCGAAGCGATCGCCAACCCGAAGGCGCTCGATGCGGCCGCATCCGAGATGCAGGCGATCAGCGGACAAAAGCCGGTTATCGCCAAGGCAAAGAAATCGATCGCGGCGTTCAAACTCCGCGAAGGCGTGAACATCGCCGCGAAAGTTACCCTGCGCGGCGACCGCATGTACGTGTTTCTCGATAAGCTCTTCAACGTGGTATTGCCGCGTATCCGCGATTTTCGTGGCCTTTCGCGTAAGTCGTTCGACGGCCGCGGCAACTACAACATGGGGTTGCGGGAACAAATCGTTTTCCCTGAGATCAACTACGACAAGGTCGACAAGATGCGCGGCATGGATATCGTCATCGTCACGAGTGCAAAAAACGACGAAGAGGCGACCGAGTTCCTCACCGCGATGGGTCTGCCGCTTCAGCGAACCGCTGCGGCGCAAGGTAAATAAGGAAGCAGAATTGGCTAAAACCGCCTTAATCGAGAAATCGAAACGCAAACCGAAGTTCAAAGTGCGCGCGCACAACCGGTGCGAACTGTGCGGCCGTCCGCGCGGTTTTTACCGTAAGTTTGGCTTGTGCCGCATTTGCTTCCGGGAAAACGCCCATAAGGGCAACATCCCCGGCATCGTCAAGGCTTCGTGGTAGCACCATGTCAGTCATAACCGATCCGATCGCCGACATGCTGACCCGCATTCGCAACGCGAATACGGCCAATCACGACGCCGTCGACATTCCGGCTTCGCGTACGAAGGTCGCCGTCGCTTCGATCCTCAAGGACGAAGGCTTCATCAACGACTACGAACGGCTCAACGAAGGTCCGCAAGGAACGCTTCGTCTCAAACTCAAGTACGGGCCGAACAAAGAGAAAATTATCACCGGTCTGCGGCGCATTTCGCGCCCCGGCTTGCGCGTCTATACGAACAAGACGGAGATCCCGCGCGTGCTGGGCGGCCTGGGATTAGTTATCATGTCGACGTCGCGGGGCATCATGTCCGGCCGGCGCGCCAAAAAAGAAGGCTGCGGGGGCGAAGTCCTCGCTTACGTGTGGTAACGGGATGTCACGCATAGGAAAACTCGCCATCCCCGTACCGACCGGCGTGACCGTAAACGTCGCGGACGACGTCGTGCACGTGAAAGGGCCCAAAGGCGAACTCAAACAGGAGACCGCCCATCACGTTGCCGTGCGCGTTGAGGATGGCAAAGTCGTCGTCGAACGCACGGGCAATGAAAAAGTGCACCGCGCCGCTCACGGTTTGACGCGCACGCTCGTGAACAATATGGTCGAAGGCGTCAGCAAGGGCTTCCGTAAGAGCTTGGAAATTCAAGGCGTCGGTTACCGCGCTTCAAAGGCGGGCGAAAAGATCAACCTTACGCTCGGATTGTCTCACCCGGTCTCTTACGATCCGCCCAAAGGCGTGACGCTGACCGTCGAAGGCACGACGAAGATCCACGTTGAGGGCATCGACAAACAGAAGGTAGGGCAAGTCGCAGCCGAGATCCGCAACCTTCGCCCACCCGAACCATATAAGGGCAAAGGCATTCGCTACGAAGGCGAATACGTTCGCAAGAAGCTCGGCAAAGCCGGTAAGGCAGCGAAATCATAATGGCTGTTTCGTCTCGCGAACAGGGACGCCGCGTTCGTCACACGCGGCTTCGCCAGAAACTTTCGGGCAGTGCGGAACGTCCGCGACTTCTGGTCCGCCGGACGCTCCATCACATCTATGCAACCGTCGTCGACGATTCGCAAGGCCGCACGCTCGTGGCCGCTTCGACGCGCGAGAAAGATCTGCGCGCAGGTTTGAAGTCGACCACCAATCTCGCCGCCGCCGAAAAAATCGGCCAGGCGATCGCGAGCAAGGCGAAAGAGGCCGGCATCACTCAAGTCGTCTTCGATCGCAGCGGATTGAAGTATCACGGGCGCGTTAAAGCGTTGGCTGACGCGGCGCGCCAAGCCGGATTGGAGTTCTAATGCAATATCGCAGCGGAGGCCGCGACCGCGACAACAGTGGGTTCGACGAAACTGTCGTGCGCATCAACCGCGTAGCCAAGGTCGTCAAGGGCGGTAAGCGTTTTAGCTTCAGCGCTCTGGTCGTGGTCGGCGACCGGAAGGGCAAGGTCGGCTTCGCCATCGGCAAAGCCGGTGAAGTTCCCGAGGCGATCCGTAAAGCCGTCGAAGGCGCCAAAAAGAATTTGATCACCGTCCCGATGGTGGAGCGAACGATTCCGCATCAGGTCAATCAAAAGATTGGCGCCGCCAGCGTACTCCTGAAACCGGCCGCGCCTGGAACCGGCGTCATTGCCGGCGGTCCCATGCGCGCGGTGCTGGAGTTAGCCGGCATCCACGACATCGTCACAAAATCACTGGGCAGCAATAATCCGATCAACGTCGTTTATGCGACGATCGAAGGTTTGCGCTCCCTCAAGACGTTCGAACAGGTTCGCGCTCTGCGCGGCAAACCGTCGAACGGCTCGTCCGCTGCATAGAGCACGTCATGGCTGAACGCAAAAAAACATCGACAAAAAAGAAAACTGGTAAAGCGAGCGCTGCCAAAAAAAGCGCACCCGCGAAAACGATCACTGCCAAGGCGCCGCGGACTTCGCACGGTCCGGCGATCGTCACCGGTCGGGCCCCAGGCATGACGCTCGGATCCGTGCGTCCTGCCAAGGGTAGCCGCCCCAAGCGCACGCGCGTGGGCCGCGGACATGGTTCGGGCATGGTCAAAACGGGCGGCGAAGGCGGCAAGGGGCAAACCGTTCGTTCGGGTGGCGGCAAAGGTCCGGCATTCGAAGGCGGACAGACTCCCTGGCAGCGCAGGCTCCCGCATCGCCGTGGCTATTCACAAAAGGCGCGCGACATCGGCCATTTCCGGCAGCGCTACACGGTTGTGAACGTGGGCGAGCTCAGCGATTGGGATCCGGCCGTCGAAGTTTCGCCGCAAACGCTGAAGGTTGCCAAGAAAATCAAGGCCATCGGCGACGGCGTGAAAATCCTCGGCGCCAATAAGGGCGGCAAATCATTGCCCGGCGGCCTACGTTTCCGTGACGTTTTGTTTTCAGGCTCCGCTAAAGAAGCGCTCGAAGCCGCCGGGGCGACGATAGAGAAACTCGTTGCTGAATAACCTGCGCGCTGCGCTCCTGGTTCCGGATATCCGGAAGCGGGTGCTATTCGTGCTCGGCGCTTTTGCGCTGTTCGTCTTCATGATTCACGTTCAAATTCCGGACGTGAACCAGGCGGCTTGGAACCAGTTGCTCCAGGGCGGTGCATTCTATAATCTGCTCGGATTCTTGTCGGGCGGCGCACTGCAGAAACTCTCCGTTATTGCCATGGGGATCACTCCCTACATCAACGCGTCCATCATCATGCAATTGATGACCGTCGTGCTGCCGCAGCTCGAAGAGCTCGCCAAAAAAGGCGGCGAAGAGGGCCGTAAAAAAATCGGACGCTACACGCGCTGGTTAACGATTGTGCTGGGAACGGCTCAGGCTTTCTTCATGGCCAACCTAATGCACCAGCGCGGCGTCTTCGTTGACAACAGCATTTGGTTCGAATTGTACGCCGTCGTGGCGATGGTCGCCGGGACGCTTTTCCTCATGTGGCTGGGCGAACAGATCACCGACAAAGGCATAGGTAACGGCGTTTCGCTGATCATCTTCATCGGCATCGTGTTGCGCTATCCGCAATACGTCGCGCAGACCTACACGTCGACGACCAAAGGCGGTGAAAGCATCGCCAACTTGATCATTTACATCGTGATTGCGATCCTCGTGATCGTATCGATCGTCTTTCTGTATCAAGGGCAACGCCGCATCCCGGTTCAGCAAGCGCGCCGCGTCGTGGGACGCAAAATGTTTGCCGGACGCTCGACGTACATTCCGCTGCGCTTGAACAACGCGGGCGTGATTTCGATTATTTTTGCCATCTCGCTGCTGCTGCTGCCACAGCAGGCGCTCTCGTGGTTCGCTCGCGGGGGGGCCACCACACATACGTTCCTGGGTGCATTCTCGAATTGGGTAACGCTGAATTTCAGTCCCAACTCGTGGCTGTACAACCTCGTCTATTTTATTCTGGTCGTCGTCTTCACGTTCTTTTACAGCGCGGTCGTGCTCAACACGAAAGATATCGCCGACAACCTGAAAAAGAGCGGGTCGTTCATTCCGGGTATCCGGCCCGGCCAGCCGACCGTTGACTACATCAACCGCATCCTCATCAGGATTACGACCGCGGCTGCTATCTATCTCGGATTGCTCGCCGTGCTGCCCGGCATGCTGCAGCGTGGGCTTTCGGTAACGACGTTCTACCTGGGCTCGACCTCACTGCTGATCGTCGTCGGCGTGGCGCTCGATACGATCACGCAGATTGAAGCGCGCCTGGCCATGCGCGACTACCGTGGCTTCATTAAGAGATAATGCGGCTCATATTCTTGGGGCCGCCGGGAGCGGGCAAAGGAACGCAATCGAAACTGCTCACCAGGCGGTTCGGCGCGCGCCATATTTCGACCGGCGACATCCTGCGGGAGCATCGCGTGGCGGGCAGCGATCTCGGAAGGCTGGCCGAAGGCTTCATGCGCCACGGCGAACTTGTCCCCGACGAATTGATTCTCAAGATGATCGAGGGCGAACTCGAGAAGTCGCCTCGCGGATTCATCATGGACGGTTTCCCGCGCACGGTCGCGCAGGCCGAAGCGTTCGACGCGCTCATGGACGGCCGTGGGGTTCCCCTTGACGCCGTCGTGCTCTTTGACGTCGATCGCGACACGCTCGTGACTCGGCTCACGTCGCGATGGACGAATCCGAAAACCGGCAAGAGTTATAACGCGATTACCAATCCGCCGCCCGGACCAGGCATGCTTGACGCCGACGGCACGGAGCTGATTCAGCGCGAGGACGATAAAGCGGAAACCGTGACCAAGCGCCTCGACGTCTACCGGGAGCAGACCGAACCCCTGGTTGCCTATTATCTGAAATGCGGAAAGCTCGTTAAAGTTGACGGACTGGCGCCGGTAGAAGACGTCACAACGCAGATCGTTTCGCTGCTCAGCCCGGAGCTGCAAGCGTCGTGATTACCCTACGCTCAGGTCGCGAAATCGAAGCGATGCGCCGTAGCGGAAAGATCACTGCCAAGGTTCTTACGGACCTGATGCAAGCCGCAAAGCCCGGCATGACGACCGCCGACCTCGATGCGCTGGCCGAACAAGGCATTCGCGATCTCGGCGGCGAGCCGACATTCAAGGGCTATCGTGGCTACCCGGCGTCCGTCTGTACATCGGTCAACGATCGTGTGGTGCACGGTATCCCCGGCGGCGAAACGCTGCGCGATGGCGATCTGGTCTCGATCGATCTCGGCACGACGCTCGACGGTTACGTCAGCGACAGTGCGGTAACGGTGCCGATCGGCGATGTATCCGCGCAAGCACGCCGGCTGCTCGAGGTGACGCAGGAATGCTTGATGCTCGGCATCGAGCAGATGCGGATCGGCAACCACGTGGGTGATATCGGGCATGCAGTGCAGCAGCACGCGGAAGCGAGCGGCTACGGAGTGGTGCGCGTACTCGTGGGCCACGGCGTCGGCACGAGCATGCACGAAGACCCGCAAGTCCCCAATTATGGCAAGCGGGGCACGGGTGCAAAAATGCGTCCGGGACTGGTCCTGGCCGTCGAGCCGATGATCACCCAGGGGACCCACGAAGTAAAAATTCTCGAAGACGGCTGGACAGTCGTCACGGCCGATGGTAAACTCGCAGCGCACTTCGAGCACACCATCGCGCTGACGCAGGAGGGTCCGAGGATCCTCACGCTGCGCGAATTCGGAGAACACGCAGAGGCGGCAAAATATCGTCCTCGCGAGGAAGCCGCGGCTTAAGGCGCCCGCGGAAGTCATCACATTAGCAAGAGTCAAGGCCGGAGTATATGTACATGAAAGTCAGACCATCGGTAAAACGGATTTGTGAAAAATGCAAGGTCATTCGGCGCGAGGGCAAAGTCCGCGTGATTTGTGAAGTGAATCCGAAACACAAACAGGTGCAGGGTTAGATGGCACGTATTGCCGGCATCGATCTGCCGCGTGAGAAGCGCATCGAAATCGCACTGACGTATATTTTCGGCATTGGGCCCAAGACGGCGCAACGCTTGCTCTCGCAAGCCGGCGTCGACCCGAACACGCGCGTTAAAGATCTGAACGAAGAAGGCGAAAAGAAGCTGCGCGACGCTATCAGCAGCCTCGAGATAAAAGTTGAAGGCGACCTGCGGCGCGACGTCCAGGGCCACATCAAGCGGTTGATAGACATCGGATGCTACCGCGGCATCCGCCACCGGCGCGGCTTGCCGGTGCGCGGACAGCGCACGAAGACCAACGCCCGCACGCGTAAGGGGCCGAAGAAAACGGTCGGCAACCGGAAGAAGCCGGCGCCCGCAACGGGCGGCGGACCTCCCAAGAAATAAACACAGGGTCCCCGAAATGGGGACCCTTGTGATTTACGTCGGTACGTGCGGTTTCTCGTACAAAGATTGGATCGGTCCGTTTTATCCCGGAACGATTCGCCCGCAAGAGATGCTGTCGTACTACGCGAGCTGCTTTCCGGCCGTGGAGATCGACTCTTCCTACTACGGCGTGCCTTCTCCGAAAACGGTCGAACGAATGGACCGGGCCACTCCGCCGGAATTCCGTTTTTGTTTTAAGGTGCCGGCTACGGTCACGCACCCGCCCGATGCGAACGCAGCGCGGATACATCCCGACGCGGGTCTTTTCGTGCAGAGCGTCGCCCTTATAAAGGAGAGCGGGAAACTTGGGTGCGCGCTGCGGCAGTTCCCCAACGGCTTCCGCAAGACGGAGGCTGCGGAGAACTATCTGCGGCTGGCAGTCGCGGCACTGCAGCCGCTGCCCCTGGTCGCGGAGTTTCGCAATCGTGAATGGCAGGACGCCCGAACTCACCGGCTGCTCTGCGAGCTGGGTGTAGGCTGGTGTAACGTCGACATGCCGCCTTACGAGACGCTGTTGGAACCGAGCTCGGACGTCACATCGCCCGTCGGCTACGTCCGCTTTCACGGACGCAATGCCGCGAACTGGTGGACCGGCACGAACGTGACGCGCTACGAGTACGACTACTCGCCTGAAGAGCTCGAGCCGTGGACCGGTCGCGTCGCCGAAATTCAAGACGCGTCGGATACGGCATTTGCATTTTTCAATAACCACGCGCGCGGAAGCGCCGCGCGAAATGCCGAGCTCTTTATCGACCTGCTGCGGACAGGCTTCGGCGCCGGCGCCGGCATGATCGCACGCCGGGAAGGTGCTCCGGCGCAACGGACGCTGTTCGAATGAACGCCGTCATTACGGCGGGCGCTCGCGTTGACGCCGAATTCGCGCAACGCATCGGCACGCCGGTGAAAGCCCTCGCACGCGTCGGAGGCCGCACACTGTTGGCGACGAGCATTGATGCGGCTCGCCAGGCCGGCGTTACCCAGCTCGCGGTGGTAGGCGGAAGCGAGGTGCGTGCGGCGTGCGCTCAAAGTGTCGAGACCGTCATCGAAGAGTCGGAGAGCGGCGCCGTCAATGTACAGCGAGCTTTGCACGCCTGGAGCGACGGCGAGCCCTTGTTATACATGACCAGCGACCTGCCGTTCATCGGCGCCGCCGTACTGCGCCGGTTCATTGAGGTTGTCCCGCCCGGTGCGCTCGGGTTGCCGATAACGTCTTGCAGCGACTTCGATCGCCGATTTCCCGGAGCTCCGCCCTTCGGGATCCAGATCGCGGACGAGCGCGTTGTGAACGGCGGAGTTTTTTGGATTCCGGGCGGCGCAGCCGCGGCAGTAGAAAGACTCGCGGTGCGGTTTTTTGACGCGCGCAAAAGCCTCGCGCGCATGGCATTGCTCCTTGGACCCGTCCTTTGCGTGCAATTCGCTCTGCGAAGATTGACGATCGCCACGTTGGAAAAGCACGCCGGGAGCCGGCTGAATGTTCCCGCCGTAGCGATCCGCAATGCATCGCCGGACCTCGCCTACGACATCGACACTCTGGATGAATACCTCTACGCGGAAAAACGCGCCTAACGCGGCGCTGCTTGGCGCCTTCTGGCTTGGCATCCAGATGGTGTGGGGCGCCCTTCTTGGGATATCGCTGCAATCCAGAAGCGGCGAGTTTTTTCCGCATGACGCGGTGCGCGCTTACAACGAACTTGCGATCTCCGGAGCGTGCGTAGCGGCCGTAACGCAAATCGTTGCCGGCATTATCTCAGACCGGCGGCGGAAAAAGGGCAGCCGCAGGCTGGAGTTTTATGCCAGTGGAGCGGTCATCGGCGGAGCGGCGGTGATGTGGTTTTATCTCGCTCCGAATTTCATGCAACTCGCTGCCGCGCTGCTCGTCTTGCAGCTCGGCCTGAACATAGCTATTGGTCCCTATCAAGCGGCGATTCCGGATTTCATGGAAAATGCCGAACTCGGCGGAGCGGCGGCGTGGATGGCGGCGCTGCAGAGTCTGGGAAATGTCGCGGGCGCGCTCGCAGCTTCATTTCTAAAAAGTGCCGCCGCGGTGGGCGCTGCGGTTGCCGCCGTGCTGATGACGGGCTTTGCGGTGACTGCGGCACACGTGCACACCCTCGAGCCTTTGGCGAAGCCGGCAGCACCGCTGCGCATCACGCGAATGTTTGCCGATCTGTTTATTTCGCGCGCATTGATGTACGTGGGCTTCTACACGTTGCTCGGCTATCTCTATTTCTACGTGGAACAGCTGATGCACGGCGACCCAAAAGCGAGCGTGGGCGAGTTGCTGGTAACGTTTTTGGCCGCAGCGGCAATTGGAGCGGCGGCTGCCGGCCGCGCTGGGCGTTTCGATCGACGTGCGGTTGCAGCTGCTGGCGGCTGTATGTTCATTGCCGCCCTCATCGCATTCTTGTTTTCAAAAACCGGGGGGGAGCTCTTCGGCGCGGCACTGCTTGCGGGAGGCGCGTGGGGCGTCTTCTTGACAGCGGACTGGGCACTGGGTTGCGCGCTTTTGCCGCGCGGTTCCCTCGCTACCGCGATGGGTGTGTGGAATTTGGCCCTGCTCGTCCCGCAAATTCTTGCGCCTTCGATCGTCGGCGTGGTCTTGAGCTCGCTCAATGCGCTGCAGAGTCCCGATGCATCGAGGATTGCATTCATTATCGCGTGCATAGAGGTGGCCGCCGGAGTCGCCTGGCTCAGGCGCCTGCCTGGTTCGCAGGCCAAGGGTGCATGACTGGCGGCCAAATGGGAATAACGCCAAGACAGACCAGGGGGAACCCCAGTGCGCCCCTGCACGTTAGGCAAGGTGGAGACCGGACCTTCGCCCATACCCAAGGCAACGCAGCCGACCGGCCTCTATAACTACAAAAATCAAAGGGAGACAAATCTTGAATCGACTGAGCACCGGAGCCCTCACCGCGATTTTGTTCGCGGGCTTGGGCCTCAGCGCGGTAGCCGCTCCGTCGGGCCAGGCATCGCTGGGAAACATCGGACACCAAGCGATCGCACAGGCCGCGCCGGCTCCGCCACCGCCGATGCAATTCGGCTCACCGCCATCAGGGCAAATTCCAATCCTCTTCAACGATCATCACGTCTACTCGAGACCCGACGTGTTGAAACAGGGACGCGTCCTTTCCGCACTCGTGCGTGGAGGAACGATCCTGATCCCATTACGCTCGATGTTCGAGCAGATGGGTGCGACCGTGTCATATGACGCGGGCAGCAAAACGGTCGACGTGACCAAACCGGGCTCCGACGTCAAAGTGACTGTCGGCGTCCCGCAGGTCGTCATCAACGGCGAAACGCGTCCGCTCGATGTCCCGCCGATGATGTACCAGGGCCAAATTTTGGTCCCGGTTCGCGTCATCTCCGAAGGCATGGGAGCCTACGTCCAATGGGTGGCTGACAAACGTCTGGTCGTCGTGCGGTACGTAGCCGCGACGCCTCCTCCTCCGCCGCCGCCGGCAACTCCGGTGCCTTCACCGGCTCCGGTTGCCACGCCGGTTCCCGTTGCGGTTCCTTATCAGGACCACTTCGTGGCCGGGGACTACATCCTGAGCCCCAAAGTGTATAACGAGTTCAGCCCGGGAAACACCGGCAGCAGCTCGTATGCATTGCGTGGAGCGTTCGAGTTCAACTTGATCAACCTGCCGTGGATGATCGAAGGCACCTTCGAAAAATGGCAGTATCCGCATAACGTCGCCGCAAACTTCGGCCCGTCATGCATTGTTGGTCTGCCCGGAAGCTCGGCCGGAACGCAGGGTTGCGTAACGGTCATCGGCGGCAATGGCCAGGCATACGTGCCGGCATTCACCGCCAACGAGTGGAACGGGGATGGCCGTCTTGGGCTCAAGATCGCCGATCCGCGCATCTACATCGGCGTGGGTTACATGGTACACACCGGCAACTTCGGATATCCGTCGTTGAACGGTCTCGGGTACGGGCTGGAGAAACTGCCTGACCTCGACCAAGCGTTCTCGGTCTACGGCAGCGCCTATTACTACCCGAGCGTGACCGGCAAGTACACGGTCCCCAGCGGACCCCAGTCCGGAACCACGTTCAACCTGGCGTACAGCATCCTGCGGTACCAGGTCGGTGCGACCCTCGGCCTGGGCAAGAGCTTCCCGCTCTTCCTGGACCTCGGATTCATCGGCGACCGTGGGAGAAACAAGACCAACGCACCCTCGGATTACACCCACAACGGTGGGTACGTCGGGCTCGGAATCAAGTTCTAGCCTAGGCGTCCGAAAAGGCAATGCGGCCCCGGTCCTTGACCGGGGCCGCCTCTTTTGGATAGAATCTTGGCTTGGCGCCATCGCCGGGTGCCCGAGGACAGATCCGCCCCCTGGCGGGTCGAGGCGACGACACTGCGTTCGCTACAGCAGACAGGATAAACGGAGTCTTTTTTGGCCGCAAAAAAACAAACCAAAGCGCGAAAGAAGCGCGAGTTCAAGAACGTCCAGTCGGGCGTTGCTCACGTTCACGCTTCATTTAATAACACGATCGTCACCATCTCGGACGGATTAGGCAACGTGCTGGCCTGGGCATCTGCCGGCAACCTGGGATTCAAAGGCTCGAAGAAGTCTACGCCGTTTGCCGCGCAGATGGCGGCTGAAGCCGTCGCGCGTAAAGCGATGGAACATGGAATGAAATCGACTGAAGTTCTCGTGAGAGGACCGGGAGCCGGACGCGAGGCCGCGATCCGCTCACTGCAAGCCACCGGCCTGGAGATTACGCTGATAAAAGACGTTACCCCGATTCCGCACAACGGCTGCCGCCCGCCTAAACGGCGGAGAGTCTAAGATGTCGCGCTATATCGGACCCGTATGCCGCCTCTGCCGCCGCGAAACCGCGGCCAGCAAAACCGGCGAAAAAATCAAACTGTTCCTCAAAGGCGACCGCTGCCTTTCCAAAAAGTGCGCGGTCGAGCGCCGCGGCACGGCCCCGGGACAGAAGACGCAAGGCAAAGCTTCGCGTCAGAAAGTCTCCGAGTATGGCCGCCAGCTGCGCGAGAAGCAGAAGATGCGCAGATATTACGGCGTGCACGAAACGCAGTTCGAGAATTATTTCCGCGAAGCTGCGCGCATTCCAGGACAGACCGGCCGCACGTTCTTGCAACTGCTCGAGCGGCGCTTGGACAACGTCGTCTACCGGCTGAACTTAGCATCGAGTCGCGCGCAAGCGCGTCAGCTTGTGACGCACCGGCATTTCCGCGTCAACGGACGGATGGTGAACATCGCATCTTACGTCGTGAAAGTCGGCGACGTCATCACCATCTCCGAACGCAGCAAAAAATCACCGATATTTGAGTCGAACTTCGAAGTAGCCAAGAACCGGCGCGCGCCGGAATGGCTTGAATGGAGCGATTCGGATCAGACAGCCAAGGTCATTGCGCTTCCGGCGCGCGAGCAAATCGATACGCCGGTCGACGAGCAACTGATCGTAGAGTATTACAGCAGGTAAACCACCATCCGCCTCCAGGGGCGGCACCACCGACTCTATACGTACGATCGTGGCGGCCTAAACCGCTGCGGATAACGCAAGAGCAAAAGGACAGAGCACATAATGACCGTTTTGGAAACCCCTCAAGGCGCAAGCATCGACGTCCGCGAGCGCCGGGACAACTACGCGAAATTCGTGGTCGAGCCGCTTGAGCGCGGCTTTGGCATCACGCTGGGAAACGCGCTGCGGCGCATTTTGCTGGGATCGATTCCGGGCGCAGCCGTGACCTACATGAAGATCGATGGCGTGCTCCACGAATTTTCGACCATCCCGGGAATCGTCGAAGACACGATCGCCATGATGCTGAACCTCAAAGGGCTGCCGGTGAAAATGAACACCGACGAACCCAAGGTGCTCACGCTTAATGCAACCGGCTCCAAAGAAGTTACCGCGGCCGACATCACGGCCGACGCCGACGTCGAGATTCTCGACCCGGGCTATCACATCGCAACGCTCTCTGCAAAATCGGCAAAACTGTCGATGGAGATCGGCGTTGAGAAGGGCCGGGGTTATGTGACGGCCGACCGGCAGCGCAACGTCGAGCACATGATCGGGCTCATCCCGCTCGATTCGATCTTTTCGCCGATCCGCAAAGTCAACTTCAGCGTCGATGACACGCGCGTTGGACAGAACGTCGATTACGACCGGCTGACCATCGAGATCGATACCAACGGGTCCGTCACGCCGGACGAAGCCCTCTCGCAAGCAGCGACAATCATGCAAGACCACTTGGATCTTTTCGTCAGCTTCAGCAACGAAGAGAAAGCGCTTCCCACTGCTCCGACCAGCGAGTGGGACGTTCCGGTGGAAACGCTCAACCTCTCGGTGCGTTCGTTCAACTGCCTCAAGCGTGCCGGAATCTCCAAGGTCTCCGAACTTCTCGACATGACCGAAGACGAAATCATCAAAATGCGCAACTTCGGCAAGAAGTCGCTCGATGAGATCAAAGCGGTCCTCGAATCCAAAGGGCTCTCGCTGCGGGAGCAGTAGGAAACGATCATGCCGCACCAGATTGCGTATAAACGCCTCTCCCGGACTGACGGGCATCGCCGCGCGCTGCTGAGAAACTTGGCAACGTCGTTCTTCAAGCACGGAAAAATTGAGACGACGACAACCAAGGCCAAACAAGTCAGCCGCGTGGTCGAGCGGCTCATCGCCACGGCAGGCCGCGGCGACGTGCACTCTCGCCGCCAGATCGCCGAATACCTGACCGAACCCGCCGTCGTAAAAAAACTCGTCGAACAGATCGCGCCCGCGCTCAAAGAACGCCCCGGCGGATATACGCGGATCACGAAGACGCGCGTACGCCCCGGCGATGCCGCGGAGCTCTCGATTCTCGAACTGGTCGATTCCCCAAAACGGTAAATCGTTTTGGGGGCTCTCCCCAATGAATTTCAAAGAGATCATCCGGCGTTTGGTTGCCGGTGAAGACTTGTCCGAGGGCGATGCGGCCGCAATCGCGGGTGCCATCATGGACGGCGGAACGACGCCCGCGCAAACCGCAGCGTTCTTAACGGCGCTGGCCGCCAAAGGTGAGACTGCCGCCGAGCTGATCGGCACTGCCCGTGCGATGCGCGAACGCAGCCTGAAGGTCGAGCACGATCTGCCGTTAGTCGCT
This sequence comes from Vulcanimicrobiales bacterium, assembly GCA_038215615.1. GTDB lineage: Bacteria > Vulcanimicrobiota > Vulcanimicrobiia > Vulcanimicrobiales > Vulcanimicrobiaceae > Rubrimentiphilum. The sequence continues at coordinate 114,869 of JBBQQR010000006.1, forward strand.
GACGTCGTCGGGAGCGGCGGCGACGGCGCTAACACGATAAATATCTCTACGCTCGCGGCGCTGGTTGTGGCATCTGCGGGCGTTCCGGTTGCAAAACATGGGAACCGCTCTGCGTCGGGACAATGCGGCAGTGCCGATGTGTTCGAGGCCGGCGGCATGGAGCTGGAAGTCCCGCCGGCGCGCGCAGCCGGCAGTCTCAAAGAACTGGGCTTTACGTTCATGTTCGCGCCGGTCTACCACCCCGCGATGAAAAACGTCGGTCCCGTCAGGCGCGAGCTTGGAATCCGGACGATATTCAACTTGGTCGGTCCGCTGACCAATCCCGCGCAAGCGACGCATCTGCTCGTCGGCGTAGCGCGCGCGGATCACGTCGAAGCCGTTGGCGCGGTTCTGCAAACCCTCGGGGTGCGCGCCGCAGCGGTCGTGCACGCGAGCAGCGGTATCGATGAAATCGGCGGCGAAGGGCCGACCTCCGTGTACGAGTTCGGCGATGGGGCGGTCAAACGCTGGACCTTGGATCCGCAAGAGTTCGGTGTGCGTGCCGGCGCCGCTGAAATTCGCGGCGGCCCGGTCGCCGAGTGCCTGACTGCGTTCGAGGCGATTCTCGCGGGCGAACGCTCGCCGCGCTCCGACGTCGTCGCGCTCAATGCCGCCCTTGCGTTTCGGCTCTGTGGTAAAACTGCCGATATAAAAGATGGCATGGAGCTTGCCCGGGCACAACTTTATGAAGGCCACGCTGCGTCGCTGTTCGCGCGGGCGGCGGCATATTCGCATGGGTGACATCCTCACGCGCATCTACGATGCCAAGCGGCAGTACGCCCAACGAGACCAAGCCGCGGAGCCGCACGAACTCGTCCGGAAAAGAGGACTAGCGCGCATGAATGCGCGGCGACCTTTCCTAAAAGCAATTCGCGCTTCACGGGGGCCCGCGATCGTCGGTGAAATAAAGCGCGCGTCCCCCTCGGCCGGACTCATCGCGCGCAATTTCGACGCAGCGGCAGTCGCACGGGCTTACGAGAACGCTGGAGTGGATTGCATCAGCGTGTTGACGGAAGCGGATCATTTTCTGGGCGAGTTGGCCTACCTGGAGATCGCGCGCACACACTCTTCGCGCCCGCTGCTCCGCAAAGATTTTCTCGCCACGCCTTACGAGGTCGCACAATCCGCAGCTTACGGTGCCGACGCCGTTCTGCTCATCGTTGCCGGCCTTGACGACGACACGCTCGCGGCGTGCATGCGCGAAGCGGCGGAGTACGCGTTGGATGTGCTGGTCGAGGTCCACGACGGCGCCGAACTCAAGCGCGCCATCGCACTGGGCGCCGCGCTGGTCGGAATCAACAATCGCAACCTGCGCACGTTCGAAACCGACCTGGCGGTAAGCGAATATCTGCTTCCCGACGTTCCGCAGGGCGTCACGGTCATTAGCGAGAGCGGGATGCGTCATCCCGGAGACATTTCCCGACTTCACGCGGCCGGAGCGCGGGGATTTCTCATCGGCGAGGCCCTCATGCGCGCGGACGATCCGGCCGCTTTGGTCGAGAGCTTGAAGACCGCTGTGGAAGCGCGCGCGGTCTCCCCTTGAGAACCCGCATAAAGTTTTGCGGATGTACCGATCTGCAAGACGTTATGCTGGCAGTGGAAACAGGCGCGGATGCCGTTGGCATGATCTTCGCCCCGTCGGTTCGCCGGATCACGCAAAGCGCGGCCAAACATATCGCCGAGGAACTCCCGCCCTTCATCACGCCGGTCGGCGTGTTCGCCAATCCCTCGCGAGACGACATCGAGCGCGCCCGTGCAATTTTTCCCGATCTCGTGATTCAGCTCCACGGCAACGAGGCCCCGAGCTTCGTTTCCTCGATCGACGGTCGGGTGATCAAAACGATCCATGTGGACCCGCAGTCGCCCGATTCCGCCGCCCTCGAACGGAGCGTTAACGAGCATCCACGCGCCATCGTACTTTTTGACACCGCGGCGGCTGGGCTGTCGGGCGGCACCGGCGTGCCGTTTCCGTGGAAGGCGGTCGTCCCGGCGGCGCGATTGCGCCAGGTGATCGTTGCGGGCGGCTTGACGCCGGAGACGGTCGCTGGGTGCGTGCAAACCGTTCGCCCCTACGGCGTCGACGTGCGAAGCGGTATCGAAACGTCGGGCCGCAAAGATCGCAATAAGATGCGTGCATTTGTCAAAGCCGTCAAAGACGCCGATGAAGCCTGACGCGTTAGGCTACTTCGGAGAGTTCGGAGGGCGGTTCGTTCCCGAAGTGCTGGTCGCGGCGCTTTGCGAACTGGAACGGGAAATCGAATCAGCCTTTGCCGACCCCACGTTTTGGGGCGAGTACGAATTGGTGCTGGCAGAGTTCGTCGGCCGTCCTTCACCGATCTACGAAGCGCAACGGTACGCTTCGGCCGCATCCAAAGCCAAGTTCGTCGTGAAGCGGGAAGATCTCAACCATACGGGCGCGCACAAGATCAACAACACGGTGGGGCAAGCGCTGCTGGCGCGGCGTATGGGAAAGAAACGCCTTATCGCGGAGACCGGCGCCGGCCAGCACGGAGTGGCAACCGCAACGGTCGGCGCGAAGTTCGGAATACCGGTCGACATTTACATGGGCGCCGTTGACGTGGAAAGACAGGCGCTCAACGTCTATATCATGCAGCTGCTCGGCGCCACCGTCCATCCCGTCAGCGGCGGAACGAAAACGCTGAAGGATGCGACCACCGAAGCGTTCAGGGAATGGGCCGCCCGAGTCGACGATACGTTTTACGTTATCGGAAGTGTCGTCGGCGCGCATCCGTACCCATACATGGTTCGCGAATTTCAAAAAATCATCGGCGTCGAAGCGCGCCGGCAGTGCCTGGAGCGTTACGGCAGGTTGCCGTCGGACGTTGTCGCCTGCGTCGGCGGCGGAAGCAACGCGGCCGGCATCTTCGCTGGTTTCATGAACGATCCCGAAGTAAGATTTTGGGGCGTCGAATCGGCCGGCGAGGGAATCGAAAGCGCGCGGACGGCGGCTTCGCTGAACGCGGGCACCGTCGGCGTGCTGCACGGAAGCCGTTCATACGTACTCCAAACGACCGAGGGTCAGGTGCGGGAAACGCATTCGATTAGTGCGGGGCTCGACTATCCAGGAGTAGGTCCGGAGCATGCCTTTTTAAAGGAAAGCGGGCGCGCCACGTACGTTTGCGTAACCGACGAGCAAGCGCTGAACGCGTTCTACGAATTCGCGAAAACAGAAGGCATCATTCCGGCGCTGGAATCGGCGCACGCGCTCGCATATGCGCAAACACTTGCCGCGCAAGCGGGCCCAGAGGGTTTCATTCTGGTTAACCTTAGCGGGCGCGGCGATAAGGATATCGCGCAGATTCGCCGGGTCGCGCGCCCGGTCACGCCATAGAATGGCGCTTCTCGAATCGATCTTCAAATCCGGCCGCTTGGCTTTCATTCCATATATCATGGCAGGCGATCCGGATCTGGATACGACGCGTGCGATCCTGGCGGCGCTTGCGCGGCACGGAGCCGATGCGATCGAGCTCGGTGTTCCTTACGGCGATCCCCTCGCCGATGGCCCGGCGATCGCGGCCGCAGGTGCGCGAGCCCTTGCCAACGGCGTAACGCTGCAAAATGTACTCGCGCTCGTGAGCGAAATGCGCGCTTTGCTTCCGCCGCTCATCGTGTTCACGTACTACAATCTCGTCTATCAGTTCGGACTGGAGCAGTTCGCCCGTGCGGCCGCCGATGCCGGCGTGGCGGGCGTCATCGTTCCGGACGTATCGCTGGAAGAGATCGAGCCGCTCCGGCTCGCTTTGGGCGCGCACGCGATCGATATGCCCCTGCTCGTTTCGCCTTCAACTCCGCCGGATCGCGCGGCCCGCATTGCTGAACAGTCCGGCGGCTTTGTCTACGTGGTTTCGCGTCTCGGCGTGACGGGTTCGAGCAAAGCGCCCGATACCGAGCCTTTGCGCGCACAGATCGCCGCGCTCCGGGCAGTCACGAAAAAACCGCTGGCGGTCGGCTTTGGAATCAGCACGCGCGAGCAAGTCGACGCGGTTCGCGAACTCGCCGACGGTGTGATTGTGGGAAGCGCGCTGATCGATGCGTATGCGGGTGCGCGCGGAGAAGACGCGGCGCGCCGCGCCGGTGCGTACGCAGACCTTTTGTTTAGGCCTATCTAAAGACCAAATTGCTCCGAGGCGCGCGTTACGATATGCGCCCCGATGGCGAGCGAAGCCGTCGCCGCCGGGGAAGGAGCATTGCGCACGTGCATGACCGCGCCGGAGCCTTCGAAAATGAAATCATCCACGAGCGTTCCGTCTGCATTCATCGCCTGAGCGCGCACGCCGGACGGACCGGGCAAGACGTCTTGGGTCCGCAGAGTTGGAATGTACCTGCGCAGCCAGTCGACGTAGGCGCTGCGGAAGAGATCGCGGTAGAACTCGCCCGCCGCGACTGCTGGATATTTTAGCGCCAGGCGAATGAGTCCGGGGTAGGTGAGGGTTTCCAATATCTCCGCGCCATTTACGGTGCCGAACGTGTAGCCTTCCCGCGCGAACGCGAGCACCGCGTTGGGTCCAAGCCAAACGTCGCCGTTCATTCGTGGAGTGAAGTGCGCTCCGAGAAATGGAAACGCCGGATCGGGTACGGGATAAATGTTTCCCTTGATCAGGTGACGGCTCTCCGGTTTGAGAACGAGGTAGTCCCCGCGAAACGGAACGATCTTCGGGTCGCGGGCGCCCCCGGTCATTTGCGCGAGCCGATCGGCGTACAAACCGGCGCACCCGATTAACGCGCGAGAAGTAATGGTGCCGCCGCCGGTTCTTATTTCCAGTCGGCCCGCGGTCTGCGAAATCGCCGTAACCGGATGGTTCGGCAGTATCTCACCGCGCAATGCGCGGACGTCCTCCGCGAGAGCAGACGCGACGACTCCGTAATCCACGATTCCCGTGGCCGGTGAAAAAATCGCCTGAATTCCGGCGCAATGCGGCTCGCGTTCGCGGATTCCGGCGCCATCGAGCATCTCAAGGCCTTCGATTCCGTTTGCGATTCCGCGCTCCCACAACACGTTTAAGCGCGGCAGCTCGTCCTCGTCCAGCGCGACGATAAGTTTTCCGACGGGCCGGAACTCGATGTTCTTTGAGCGGCAATATGACCACAGCTCGTGACGGCCCTCGATACAGAGCCGAGCCTTGAGTGAACCCGGGGCGTAATATATTCCGGAGTGGATGACGCCGCTATTGTGCCCGGTCTGGTGTTTCCCGGGAGCGCCTTCTTTGTCCAAAACGGCGACTCGCAATCGGGGGTGTCGCCGCAATAGCTCGCGGGCGGTTGCCAGCCCGACGATACCCGCGCCAATGACCGTAACGTCGTACACGTTTGCGATCTTCGAGCGGGGCGCCGCGGAGCCCGCCCGGAGTCGTAACCGGTTCGCGGGTGTTTGGGTTATCATGAGGGCATGAGCATGACCGCCGAGCGCATCGCGCCCTTTAAGAACGAGCCCATTAAAACCTACGCCGATCCCGCCGACGCCGCCAAAATGCAGGCGGCGCTGGCCGAGGTTCGCCAAGAATTCGGGCTTGAGTATCCGCTGGTCATTGACAGCGAGCGCATTTCGACGCAGAAGAAGATCGCGTCGCGCAATCCGGCCGATCCGTCGCAGATCGTCGGCGAAGTGGCCTCGGCCTCACTCGAAGATGCAAATCGCGCGGTGGAAGTAGCCAATCGCAGTTTTCAGTCATGGAAAAGTACGCCCGCTTCCAAACGCGCAGCCTTTCTTTTCAAAGCGGCCGAACTCGTGCGCGCGCGGCGCGACCGGTACAATGCTCTGCTGGTCTTCGAGGTCGGCAAGAGCTGGATAGAAGCCGATGCCGATACCGCTGAGGCGATCGATTTCCTGGAATTTTACGCACGCGAAGCGCTCCGCTATGCGGAGCCTCAGCCGCTCACGCCGATTGCAGGCGAAGAGAATGAACTGATGTACGTCCCGCTGGGAGTCGGCGTGGTTATTCCGCCGTGGAACTTCGCGTTCGCGATCATGGCGGGTATGGCGGCTGCGGCGGTCGTTACCGGCAATAGCGTTGTCCTTAAGCCTTCGAGCGACAGCGCCGTCATCGCCGCATGGTTCGTCGATCTCATGCACGAGGTTGGGTTGCCCAAGGGCGTCCTGAACTTCGTTCCGGGCAGCGGAAGCGTCATCGGCGATGCTTTGGTCGCCCATCCGCTTACGCGGTTCGTCGCGTTTACCGGAAGTAAGGAAGTCGGCCTCCACGTCAACGAGCTCGCGGCCAAACCACAAAAGGGACAGCGCTGGATCAAACGTGTCGTCGCCGAGATGGGCGGCAAAGATTCGATCGTTGTGGCAGCTGATGCCGACGTGGATTCAGCGGTGGAGGGCGTGGCGGCGTCAGCGTTCGGATTCCAGGGACAGAAGTGCTCGGCGTGCTCGCGCGTGATCGTCGACGCTTCGATCTACGATGAGTTCGTCGATAAACTTAGGGCGCGTGTGGCGAAAATCACCGTCGGCGATCCCGCCGACAAGAAAAATTATATGGGTCCGGTCATCAACGAACGGGCGCTGCAATCGATCGAGAAGTACATTGAGACCGGCACGAAGGAAGGCCGCTTGGTTTATGGCGGCAAACGTGCCGGCGACAAGGGCTATTTCTTAGAGCCGACGGTGATCGCGGACACCGCTCCCGATGCGACCATCGCGCAAGAAGAGATATTTGGTCCCGTGCTGGCCGTCATCAAGGCCAAAGACTTTGACGACGCGCTCGCCATTGCAAACAACACCGAGTTCGGCTTAACCGGCGCGGTTTACACGAAAGACGAGAAGAAGATCCAGCGTGCGAAGGACGAGTTCTTCGTCGGTAATCTTTACTTCAATCGGAAGTGCACAGGTGCGATGGTCGGCGGCCATCCTTTCGGCGGATTCAATATGTCGGGAACCGATAGCAAAGCCGGCGGCGGCGATTACTTACTGCTGTTCCTTCAGGCGAAGACGGTATCTCGAAAAACGCAAGGCTGACTGACCGCGCGCTCGTTTCGATCGCTGTGGCGCTTGCCACCCTGCGGCGTGCCTACGGTGCCATAACTCTACGCGAACCGCGGCAGCCCTTCGCGTTGATCGTGTGGGAAAATGCGGGATACTTAGTCGACGACGCCACCCGATCACGGGTATTCGCAAACCTGCGAAGGACGATCGGCATAAAGCCGGCGTCGTTGCTGGCGGCTCCGGCCCGCATCCTACAAGAGGCCATCAAGAAGGGCGGCATGCAGCCGGCTCGTCGAGCCGCAAAAATAAGACGATGTGCCGAACTCGCCATTCAGTACGCCGATGGAGATCTGAAACGGGCGCTGGACGTGCTACCGCCCAACAAACGGCGAGCTCTTCTGAAACAATTTCCGGGCATTGCGGATCCAGGCGCCGATAAGATTCTTCTTTTGTGCGGGTTCTCAGACTTGCCGGTTTTGGATTCGAACGGACTACGCGTGCTCGAGCGGTTAGGGTTTATTGCGACGGACGCTTCGTACGCTCGTATGTATAAGTCGGGCACGGCCGTACTCACTTCGTGGAGCCGCTCTGCGGCAAAGTCAGTGGAAGCGTTCTCGCTCCTGCGTGAGCACGGTCGTGAACTGTGCAAACGCTCCGTGCCGTTCTGTCCTGCTTGTCCGCTGCGCGCCGGCTGTGCCTACGCACACGCGCACGCTGCCGCGCTCTTGTGAATGGTAACTCTCTAAGCTATTTTAATGGTTATCTTCCTGAAATGCTGGTATTGTTAAGGCCATGTCCTCAGCCACCTATGGGGCTCCGGCCGAGCTCGAGCCCATTCGCACTTTCATTAATAGTGTGAGCCCCGAGGAGTGTCCCGATCCGCTTGCAGGGCCGGACGACCTCGAGGGCTGGTGCGCCCAGTCGGGCTGCCGGGGAACGCCTGCGGGGGAGTTCTCCCGCCTTCGAGCCTTTCGGGAGGCACTGCGAGGAGTGCTTGAGGCCAACGCGGGCATGCGGGAGACTTCCTTGGCTTGGACCTCGTTGGAACCGTTTGCCCAGAGGGCGAGTTATGGAATGCGTATCGACGCGACGGGTCCGCCTGCGCTCGAGCCCGCCGGCCAAGGCGCCGAGCGGACGATCGCCGCTCTGCTGGCGATCGTATATGATGCGATGCGGCGGGGCACGTGGTCCCGCCTCAAAGCCTGCCGCAAACCGAGCTGCCGGCGGGCGTACTACGACCGGTCGAAAAACGGGTCGGGCGCCTGGTGCAGCATGGCAATATGCGGCAACCGCATGAAAGCCAAGCGGCGCCGGCAGAAAAGTCGCCTTTCCGAGCCTTGACTGTGGTACTTAGCCGCGGTATGATGCTCGTCGTGACTTTAAACGCCGCAATGGTGTCGCAAGTCCCAATCCTCGGCGAAAGGCTCCTACGGAGCCTGGAGTTGAGGGGTCGTTCCTTGAAAACTGAACAGTGCAGTAGCGCATAAGTCTGTGGGTCTCGTCCCAAAGCAGATTGCGCCGTAAGGCGTTTTTTTATTTTGGGTCCGAGAATTTTAATCAGTGCAAAGAAGAGTACCGTTCCACCGGTTCTTCGGCGCGCTGATCGTACAGTATTATGGCTAGCCTTCGATCGACGAGCTGGAAACGGCAAGGCGATCGGCGGCGGATCGATTTCGCAATCGATCCATTAATTAGTCAGCGAAAATAGAGAGCCAACAAAAGGCTCCATAAAATGTTTATGGAGAGTTTGATCCTGGCTCAGGACTAACGCTGGCGGCGTGCCTAACACATGCAAGTCGAGCGGGGTAGCAATACCCAGCGGCAGACGGGTGAGTAACGCGTGGTCAACCTTCCGTTGAATGGGGGATAACTAGCCGAAAGGTTAGCTAATACCGCATACGATCTCTTGAAGGCATCTTTAAGAGATGAAAGGAGCAATTCGTTCAACGACGGGACCGCGTCCCATTAGCTAGATGGTGGGGTAATGGCCTACCATGGCAACGATGGGTAGCTGGTTTGAGAGAGCGACCAGCCACACTGGGACTGAGAGACGGCCCAGACTCCTACGGGAGGCAGCAGTGAGGAATTTTCCGCAATGGGCGAAAGCCTGACGGAGCGACGCCGCGTGTGGGAAGAAGGCCTTCGGGTCGTAAACCACTGTCGAAGGGGACGATAATGACGGTACCCTTGGAGGAAGCCCCGGCTAACTACGTGCCAGCAGCCGCGGTAAGACGTAGGGGGCAAGCGTTGTTCGGAATTATTGGGCGTAAAGCGCTCGTAGGCGGGATTGGAAGTCCGTGTTGAAAGACCTCGGCTCAACTGAGGGACCGGCTCGGATACTCTAATTCTTGAGGCAATCAGAGGATGATGGAATTCCCGGTGTAGCGGTGAAATGCGTAGATATCGGGAGGAACACCAGTGGCGAAGGCGATCATCTGGGGTTGTTCTGACGCTGAGGAGCGAAAGCTAGGGGAGCAAACGGGATTAGATACCCCGGTAGTCCTAGCCGTAAACGATGGACACTAGGTGTATGTGGTATCAACTCCATATGTGCCGTAGTTAACACAATAAGTGTCCCGCCTGGGGAGTACGGCCGCAAGGTTAAAACTCAAAGGAATTGACGGGGGCCCGCACAAGCGGTGGAGCATGTGGTTCAATTCGACGCAACGCGAAGAACCTTACCGGGGCTTGACATCTGCGGAAATCCCATGAAAGTGGGCTTCGGGGCAACCCGACCGCAAGACAGGTGCTGCATGGCTGTCGTCAGCTCGTGCCGTGAGGTGTTGGGTTAAGTCCCGCAACGAGCGCAACCCTTGTCGTGTGTTGGTCCACAAGATCTCTCACACGAGACCGCCGGTGAGAAGCCGGAGGAAGGTGGGGATGACGTCAAGTCAGCATGGCCCTTACGTCCCGGGCTACACACGTGCTACAATGCGCGCGACAGCGAGCAGCGAACTTGTGAAAGTAAGCCAATCTCTGAAACGCGCGCTCAGTTCGGATTGAAGGCTGCAACTCGCCTTCATGAAGTCGGAATCGCTAGTAAACGCAGATCAGCTACGCTGCGTTGAATACGTTCCCGGGCCTTGTACACACCGCCCGTCACGTCACCTGAGTTTAGTGTACCCGAAGCCG
>JBBQQR010000007.1:0-91312 GCA_038215615.1 Vulcanimicrobiales bacterium
GCCTGAACACCTACGGCATCGTGCCGTTCCGGCTTTCGGTTGAAACGGCATTGTGGGAAGCCGAACAAGTCGTGCGGCTGGGACTCGACGTGCGCACCGGCGTGCGCGTCGGCTTCGATCTGACGCTCGAGCAGCTGGTGAAAGATTTTGACGCCGTCGTGTTGGCGTGCGGCATGGGCAACGTACCGAAACTTGGAATTGAAGGCGAAAATCTGGAAGGCGTTTGGGACGCGCTCGACTTCATCGAACGCGCCAAACTTGGTCTGCCGATACCGGACCTCGGAGAACGCGTCGCGGTCATCGGTGCGGGGAACACAGCAATAGATGCGCTCACGTGCGCCAAGCGCCTTTCGATCGCGCGCGGGAAAGAAGCGCGGGTTATCTGTTACTACCGTCGGGGCGCCGAACACATGACGGCCTACCAATTCGAGTACGACTTCGCTAAAGAAGAAGGCATCGAATTCCGCTTCTTCTGCGCGCCCACGCGCGTCATTGGTCAGAACTTGCACGTCAAAGAAATTGGTTTCGTGCGCACGCAACTCGAAACGCAAGGCGATCGTGAGGTCGTCACGCCGGTCGCCGGAACCGAGTTCACGGAGCCGGTCGACACTTTGATTTCGGCGATCGGGCAAAATCGTCTGATCGAAACATTCGAACGTTTAGGAATCGCACACGATTTCGGCGTCGTGAAAGTGGACGACTCGCTGCAAAGCTCGCGCCCGGGCGTGTGGGCCGCGGGCGATTGCATCTTCGAAAAAGGCATGCGCGAGGCCATGGTCGTTGAGGTGGCGCAGCAGGGCAAATTAGCGGCGCAATCGATCGACGCCCACCTCCGTTCGGGAGTTGCAGTAGCATGAGCGTGCGCAGTGGTGTCATGGTGAGCAGTAATGTCATGGTGACCAGGCCCGCAGGAGATAACCTATGGCAAACTTACAGAGTAATCTCGCCGGGATAAAAAGCCCGAACCCGTTCTGGCTCGCTTCGGCGCCGCCGACGAACAGCGGCTACCAAGTCATGCGCGCGTTCGAGGCCGGCTGGGGCGGCGCGGTATGGAAAACGCTGGGAACGCCGATCACAAACGTGACCTCCCGTTTTGCAGCGCTCGACTACAAACAAAACAAAATCATCGGTTTGAGCAACATCGAGCTAATTACAGATCGCCCGCTCGATGTAAACCTCAAAGAGATCGCTGAGTGCAAAAAAGCCTTCCCGGATCGCACGATCATCGCCTCGCTGATGGAAGTCTGCGAGCAAAAAGCGTGGCACGAACTCGTGAAGCGCGTCCAGGAAGTCGACATCGACGGCTTTGAGTTGAACTTTGGCTGCCCGCACGGCATGAGCGAGCGCGGCATGGGATCGGCGGTCGGCCAACACCCCGACCTCATTCAACAAGTCTCGGAATGGACCAAAGAAGTCGCGCGCGTACCGGTCATCGTAAAACTCACGCCCAACATCACCGATATCCGTTTCGGAGCGCGCGCCGCATCGGAAGGCGGCGCCGACGCGGTCAGCCTCATCAACACCATCAACAGTTTGATCGGCGTCGATCTGGAAACCTGGAACCCTGTTCCGCATGTCGACGGCAAAAGCAGTCACGGCGGATACTGCGGACCGGCCGTCAAGCCGATCGCGCTGAACATGGTCAACGAATGCGCGCGCGATCCTCAAGTCACGATTCCCATCTCGGGCATCGGCGGGATCGAAACGTGGAAAGACGCGGTCGAGTTTTTGCTTCTGGGCGCCAGCAACGTGCAAGTCTGCACGGCCGCGATGCACCACGGCTTCCGGATCGTTGAAGACATGATCGACGGCCTCAATAATTATCTCGACGAGCGCGGTCTCGCGAGCGTCCAAGACCTGGTCGGCGGCTCCGCTAACCGCATCACGACTTGGGAAAATCTGAACCTCAACTATAAAATCGTGGCGCGCATCGACCAAGACAAATGCATTCACTGCAATAAATGCTACGTCGCCTGCGAAGATGCGGCGCATCAGTGCATCGATCGCTTGATCAACAACGGTTCGAGCACGGTCGTCGTCGACGAACAAGAGTGCGTTGGCTGCAACCTGTGCCAGATGGTCTGCCCCGTCGAGGATTGCATCGAAATGGTGCACGTCGACACGGGCCTGCCGCCCGAATCCTGGAAAGAGCGCAGCCTGCGCCTTGAAGCGCTGACGTAATGGGGACCCTCATCCACGGCGGTACCATCGTCACCGCGACCGATACCTACGACGCTGATATTTTGATCGAAGGCGAGACGATCGTCACGATCGGCAAGAATCTCGACCAGGGCAAACACGAAGTCATCGACGCGAGCAAGGCGTTCGTCTTTCCGGGCGGAATCGATCCGCACACGCACTTCGACATGCCGTTCGGCGGAACGGTGACCGCCGATGATTTTGAGACCGGCACGCGCGGCGCCGCCATGGGCGGCACGACGACGGTCGTAGACTTCGCGCTGCACACGCGCGGCGACTCGCTGCAAAACGCGCTCGACACGTGGAAAGAAAAGGCGGCCGGCAAGGCCGTCATCGACTATGCCTTCCATCTAACCATCGCCGACGGCCGCGACGAAACGATGGCCGAGATTCCCAAGATGATCGCGGCCGGGGTCAACTCGTTCAAAGTCTTCATGGCGTACAAGCATGTGCTCTACGTCGACGACGAGACGATCTTTAAAACGTTGCAAGCCTGCCGCGACGCCGGAGGCCTCGTGCAGGTGCACGCCGAGAACGGCGACGTGATCGAGGTCATCACCAAACAAGCGCTGGCCGAGGGCAAGACCGAGCCGAAATGGCACGCACTCACGCGCCCCGTGGAATGCGAAGGCGAGGCCACGCATCGCGCAATTCGCTTAGCCGAGATTGCGGGCGCGCCGCTCTACGTTGTGCACGTCAGCAGCGCGATGGCGGCTGATGCGATCAGCGACGGGCGCAAACGCGGCTTACCGGTCTACGGCGAAACGTGCCCGCAATATTTGGTCTGCGATTTTACCGACTACGAGCGCCCCAATTTTGAAGGCGCAAAATACGTACTCTCTCCGCCTATCCGCGAAAAATGGAATCAGGACGTCTTGCTGCGCAAACTCAAAAACATGGAACTGCACAGCTTCGGCTCCGACCACTGCTCGTTCAACCTCTGCGGGCAGAAAGACCTCGGCAAGAGCGACTTCTCGAAAATCCCCAACGGCGCGCCTACGGCTGAAGACCGCCTCGCAATACTCTGGCAAGTCGGCGTGAACAGCGGCGTACTCGGTCCGAATCAATTCGTCGCGCTCTGCTCCACCAATCCGGCGAAGTTCTTCGGGCTCTTTCCGCGTAAGGGCACGATTGCGGTCGGCAGCGACGCCGACGTCGTCGTCTGGGATCCGAAGAAAAAGCGCACGATCTCGGCCAAAAATCACCACATGAACGTGGACAACAACGTCTTCGAAGGCATGACTGTGGAGGGCCGCCCACGCTACGTCTTCTCACGCGGCAAGATGGTGGCCGACGGCGACACATTCGTCGGAACGAAGGGCGCGGGCAAGCATCAAAAAAGCGCGCGTTACTATCCGGTGACGATCTGAGTGTGTCATGGTGACGTCTGTGTGTCATGGTGACGTCTGTGTGTCATGGTGAGCTTGTCGAACCACCCCGAGCAGCGTGCGAAGCACGCATGACGAGGGGCCGCCCAAACGGAGAATACATTGGAATCTAAAGTGACGATCGGGCTTATCCAAGCCCACCACGATACCGACGGCGCGGAGCCGGTTGCCGTACATGTGAAAGAGGCGACCGATAAGCACGTGAAGCTGATCCGCGAGGCTAAGAAAAAGGGCGCGCAGATCGTGTGCCTGCAAGAGCTGTTTTACGGCCCGTATTTCTGCACCGAGCAAACGCCGAAATGGTATGAAGCCGTCGAGCAGATTCCCAACGGGCCGACCACGAAGCTCATGCAAGATCTCGCTAAGGAGCTCGGCATCGTCCTAGTGGTGCCGATGTACGAGGAAGACTTCGCGGGCGTCTACTACAACACGGCGGCGGTGATCGACGCCGATGGAAAATACCTCGGGAAATACCGCAAACACCACATTCCGCAGGTGCAAGCCGGTCCACAGGGCTGCGGTTTCTGGGAAAAGTACTACTTCCGCCCCGGAAACCTCGGCTATCCCGTTTTCGATACCGCCTTTGCGAAGGTCGGCGTCTACATCTGCTACGATCGCCATTTCCCCGAAGGCGCGCGCATGCTCGGCCTGCACGGCGCCGAAATCGTCTTCAATCCGTCGGCGACCGTCGCCGGTCTTTCAGAATATCTTTGGAAACTCGAACAGCCCGCGCACGCCGTTGCCAACGGGTATTACGTCGGGGCAATTAACCGCGTCGGCGTTGAGACGCCTTGGAACATGGGCGAATTTTACGGGCAGTCGTACCTGGTTGACCCGCGCGGCAACTTCGTTGCCACCGGCAGCCGCGATAAAGACGAAGTCGTTATCGGCGTGATGGATCGCAATCTGATAACCGAGGTACGCAACACTTGGCAATTCTATCGCGACCGCCGCCCCGAAACCTACGACGATCTCGTCCGGGTCTAACGTGAAAGCGACCGCAACGCAGGTGCGCGCGGGCGACGTTGTCGTCCTGACCGACGCCGCGCACAAAGAGGCCGAGCAGAATCATTCCATGTGGAATGAAGATCTGCGGCCGTGCACGCTTGCCGAACACTCCTGGTCCGGATCCAAATTCGCTTCGCTGTGGCTCGGCATGTGTTTGTGTATTCCGACCTATACGCTGGCCGGAAGCATGATCTCGATCGGCATGAATTGGTGGGAAGCGGTCCTGGCGATATTCCTGGGAAGCGTCGTCGTACTGAGCGCGATTCTACTCGTAGCGCACGCCGGTACGAAGTATGGCATTCCGTATCCGGTCTTTGCGCGCTTATGGTTTGGAACGCGCGGCGCGCACATTCCGGCGCTGGCGCGTGCGCTCATCGCGGCGGGCTGGTTTGGAATAAACTCGTGGTTCGGCGGTCAAGCGCTCGACGCGATTCTCACGACGGTATTGCCGGCATGGCGCGGTCTCAACGCGCAGTGGGGTGATTACCAGGAGCACACGTGGCTGGCGTTCGCGCTCTTCTGGCTGTTGAACGTGGCGATCGCGATGCGCGGGGCGCAAGCGATCGGACGGCTCGCACAAATTGCCGCACCCACGGTCGGTATTGCCGCAATCGCCCTGCTCGCGTGGGCGGCTCACGCTGCCGGCGGTTTTGGTCCGATGCTGGCGGCGCCGGCAAAAATACACGGAGGCCAATTCTGGATCCAATTTTTGCCGTCCGTCGTCGGCGTGATCGGTTTCTGGGCGACGCTCGCGCTCAACATTCCGGACTATACACGTTACGCTCGCTCCCAACGCGGACAGATGCTTGGCCAGGTTCTCTCGATGCCGCTCGCGATGGCCCTCTTCTCATTCCTGGGCATCGCGGT
This sequence comes from Vulcanimicrobiales bacterium, assembly GCA_038215615.1. Taxonomy (GTDB): domain Bacteria; phylum Vulcanimicrobiota; class Vulcanimicrobiia; order Vulcanimicrobiales; family Vulcanimicrobiaceae; genus Rubrimentiphilum. The sequence goes on from JBBQQR010000007.1 coordinate 5,463, forward strand.
AACGTCAGCCACGGTCAAGATCTTCGGGACGGCCATGTGGAACCCGGTCGACCTGATCGAAAAATTCCCGGTCGCAGTCGTCGTCATTGCCGGCGTGATCGTGATCCTCTCCTCGGTGACGATCAACGTCGGCGCAAACGTCATGGCTCCGGCGCGCGCGTTCGAGAATCTTTGGCCGCGATACATCAACTTTGCGATCGGCGCGATATTGACCGGGCTGCTCAGTTTGGTGCTGCAGCCGTGGCGCGTGCTCGAAACATCGCAAACGTATGTTTTTCTCTGGCTCGGAACGTACGGGCTCATGCTAGGCGCGTTCGACGGAATAGCCATCGCCGATTACTGGCTGGTCCGTAAGCGCCGCCTCGATCTCGCGCAGCTCTACAGCCCGCGCGGTGTCTATGGCTACGCCGGCGGCTTCAATCTGCGTGCCGTCGGAGCACTGGTCGCCGGCTGGGGCGTCGCGCTCGTCGGCTTTTATGTCACTCCGCTGCATTTCTTGTGGAGCGGGGGCTGGATATTCAGCCTGTTGGGCGGGCTGCTCGCCTACTGGCTGCTGATGCGCGGGGACCGCTCGGTCATCACCGAAGAACAGTTTGACGCTATCACCACGGAGGCACGCTGATGCAGTTGCTTAAGAAAAAGAACGCCGACCGCGCGAAAAAACATATTTTCGCCGCGCAGCAGACATATTACGAGCAGCCGCTGACGCTCACCGGCGGCCACGGGACGCGCATACGCGACGACGAGGGCAACGAATACCTCGACGCGTTTGCCGGCATCGCGACCAACACGGTCGGCTACGGCGATACCGAGGTCGCGCAAGCCGTCGGCGAGCAGGCTAAAAAACTCATGCACGTCTCGACGCTCTACTTAACCGACGAGATGCTCGATCTGGCCGAAAAGATTTCCGACGTCTCGCCCGAGGGCATGACCAAGACGTTCTTCTCCAACTCGGGTTCGGAAGCCAACGAGATGGCCGCGCTCATTTCGCGCCTCGCGAAAAATTCGACGGACTTTCTTTCGCTCGAGCAAGCCTACCACGGCCGCACGCTCTATACGGTCGCACTCGCCGGCCAAAGCAACTGGCGCAACTTCGGTCCGATAGTTCCGCACGTGGCATTCGTGCCCAGTCCGTACTGCTATCGCTGTCCGCTCGGCATGACCTATCCCTCGTGCGGCATCGCTTGCGCGAAGGCCGCCAAACGTGTCATCGAAACGCAGACCAACGGCAATCCCGCCGCCATGATCGCCGAGACGATCGCCGGAGTCGGCGGCATCATCACGCCGCCCGACGAGTACTTCAAAGTTTTGAAAGAGACACTCGCACCGTTCGGCACGCTCTTCATTGCCGACGAAGTGCAAACGGGTTGGGGACGGCTCGGAGACGGGATGTTCGGCATCACCGGAACCTACGGCGTCGTGCCGGACATCATCACATCAGCCAAAGGTCTGGCCAGCGGCATGCCTATAGCCGTCACGATCACCCGCCCCGAACTCGCCGACGTCTTCAAAGGTCCGCACATCAACACGTTCGGCGGCAACGCGCTGTCGACCACGGCGGCTCGCGTTACGCTCGAAGTCATTGAAAAGCGCGACCTGATTGCCAATGCGAAACGCCAGGGCGAAAAACTCATGGCCGGCCTGCGCGACCTGCAGAAACGCTTTCCGCTGATCGGCGACGTGCGCGGCCGCGGCCTCATGATCGGCGTCGAACTCGTGCTCGATCAAACCACGAAAGCCTATGCGCCCAACGAAGCAACGCGCATGCTCGAAGAGATGCGCAAAAGAAAGGTCCTGATCGGCAAAGGCGGCCGCTTTGGAAACGTGCTGCGCATTCAGCCGCCGTTAATCTTTGACGACAACGACACGACGGAGTTCTTGAAGGCGTTTAGCGAATCGCTCGCCGCTCTTTAAGGACGGGGGCCGCACTAAGGCAGGCTATTCCCCGTCGGGCACAATCCGCTCACCGCTTTTATTTTGAGAATGGGATGGAGCTCGATGCCGTTGGGAGCCACGCCCGTCTGTCCGTGCAGCACGTCGAAAAATCCAACCCCCGTCAGCTTCGCGATCACCTTGCCGGCGAATTTCTTGAGCCCGCCACCAATCGGCGCCGCGCCGAAACATTTGGTGAACGCGGCGCGCACGGCCGATATCTGCGCGGCGTGACCACTCGCTACAACCGTCGAGCATTTCGGATCGGGAACTTCGCCAATCAGCGTATGTGTTGGATGCGCCGAATCGGCAAGCACCACATGTAAGTCGCGATCCGCCTCTTCCTTGAAACCGACAAGGAGTGCCTGAACCGCGTACTCCGTTTTTTCGACAGGGAGGTAACGGCTCGCGTCGTTGTTCTTGTTGAACGCGGCCGGAGCGGAAAAGGCGCGTAGTTGGGCGACGGTCGCCACGATCGGTACCGAGCCGATCTGTCCGGCGCCGGCGTCGGCGAGAGTTTTGATGTGCCAGCGTTCGGTGCCGCAATGCGAGAGCGGATTGAGAGCAACGGCCTGCCGAATTGAAAATGTCGAGAAGAGCACGAAAGCCGCCAAGAGTAACGCGGGACTCTTCTTCGAGTCTAACTTTGCGCGCTCGTCGCCCACACCCGTAGGTTAGTACGCAAGCGCAATCTTTCCTATACCGAGGGGAAGCGGTACTGATGCGAAAAACCTCCTGCGAAGCCCCTGAAATGGCCGAAGTGCACCTAAGCAAGGAGAGCGAGATGCTGAGCAATTATCCAATGAATGGTTTTGCACCGACCAAGGATCCGGCCAAAGCTCGGGCTTTTTACGAGGGCCTCCTCGGTTTTCAGCTCGTTAGCGACAACGAATACGTGGCGACCTACGGCTGCGGCGCGAACAGAATCATGCTCCAAAAGGGCGCGCCGCTAGAACCGTTGCAGCGCACGATTGTCGGCTGGGAAGTCACCGGCATTCGCGACGTCGTCACCGAGCTCACCAAACGCGGCGTCACGTTCGAGCGTTTTGAAATGGAATGGATGAAACAGGACGATCTTGGAATCTGGAAGAGCTCCGACGGAAGCGTCGCCTGGTTCAAAGACCCCGACGGCAACACGCTTTCGGTTTCGGAGCATTAACCTTTCGGTTTAAAGTTCAGCGATAGCGAGTTGATGCAGTAGCGCGTGCCCTCGGGACCCGGCCCGTCGTCAAAAACGTGCCCGAGATGCGAGTCGCAGCGCTTACACCGGACTTCGACCCGGTGCATCCCGAGTGTATTATCATCCAACAGCCTGACGTTTTGCTGCTCTTGCGGGCTCGTAAAACTTGGCCAACCGCAATGCGATTCGAATTTTGAATCGGATTTGAAGAGCGGTGCGCCGCACGCGCCACACGTGTACGTGCCTTCTTCATCCACGCTAAGCAGCGACCCGGTAAACGGCCGCTCCGTGCCGGCTTCGCGCAAAATATGATAGCGCTCGGACCCGAGCTCGCTGCGCCACTCTTCTTCAGTTTTTTGGACGTTAGGGGTCGCGTCGTGCTTCATAACGGATCCAGTTCTGCGAAAATGTCGCTTAGGTCAAATTGCAGCCACGGCAGCGCCGGATGCTCGAAATGCTCTCCGGCCATATATTCGCGCATTCCACCGGCAGCGTGCGCGATAATACGGCGCGTCTTTGGATCGACGTCGAGAACGAGCACCGAGCCGGTTGCGAGGTAACACGAGATTTTCTTTGCCAGATAGCGCACGTCGTCTGAAGGCGAGCGCACCTCGACCGCAAGCTCCGGCGAAAGCGGCGGTTTCTCCCGACCTTTACCCTGGAGCGCTTGCCGGCGCTCGCGGCTGAGAAACGCGACGTCCGGAACGAACTCCGTCTTCTTGGCGCCTACGATGGCACCGGGGTCGAACCGCACTTCCGAGACGACAAACCCCTGCGCTCCCGCGCAGGCGCTGATCGCTCTTGCCATGGCAGCTTGAACGAGGCCATGGCTCAGTTTTGGGCTCACTTTGGGATAGGACCGGCCATCGAGGTACTCGATCTCGGGCTTGTCGCGCATCGCTGTCGCCATACTCTGCATCTCACCCGATACTATCACGACGAGTGTAAAAAGAAAAAAGGCGCCGGAGCGCCTTTTCTTGACTGCGGCGCGCCTTAGGTAAGTGCGCCTTCTTTGATGCCCGAGCGGATTTGACTGCGCAGTTCGGGCGTGTCTTCGTGTTTGTGCACTCTGACCGCGTGCGTTACCGCCGAGTCGAGCAACTCTTCTTCGGTATCGGCCGCGATGGCGATGGTGCAGTTGTTTTCGCTTGGAAATTCGCGGCAATCGATGGTTTTACGAGCCATGGTGACCCCTTTCCACAATGTGGACCTGGAAGGTACCGCTCGCTTGGACCGGGCTCCTCCAACCCTAGAAGGGCAGCAACTTTCGCGCTTGGGGCGTGTCCTGGTATTCAACGGTAAGGATTGCGCGCACGTGCGTGCGGGCGGCGTTCGCGTCCGCCGTGCCGATTTTCCCCAGCGTCGTATACATATCAAACAGCAGCTGCGGCAAGTCGCGGTCGCGCGGATAGACCTTGTGCATGTCGTCGATCGCCGTGGCGATCTGCAGCGCAGCGCCGCTTTCTTGCGTCGTATAGCCGTAGCCGATCATGAAATTAACGCGCTTGAGCTCGTTTTGAATGCCGAGAATCGACATGCCCAGCGGGCCGAAATATTCGTCGGCCGGCGCGAGCGTTGTTAAATAGACATCGTGCGGCTGCGACCTGATGCTCGCGATGAGCGGCGGCGCATTTGCGAGGCGCAGCCTGTTGAGCACAGTCTGCGCGTTGGCTTGGTCGCCCTGCGTATAGCCTTCCGCACCGGCGGCGGCATTCTGCAGCGCATTGAGAAAGGAAGGCCCCCAGGTTGACGGCAGATTGGCAATCGGAAACGTGGACGCGTTCGCGTGTACGAACGCCAAGCTCCGCCACGATGCGTCTCCGCTGATGAGATAGCCGCGCCAGTTCGCCTCGACTCGCTCCAACTGCGCGTTCGCATCGTGCGGATACGCTTGCAACAACGCAGCGGCGTCTTCATCGGCAAATTGCGCGAGTGCGATAGGATCTTCGATCGCGTCGACGCGCGTGAGCAAGTCTTTGGCCTTCGTTTGCTCCGCGCGATCGGGGTTGTTCTTCTGCACGTACAGTGCCGCCTCGCGTACCCACCACGGTACGGCTTCGTGATTGATGAGCGGATCGTAATGCAACGCCGACGCCATGTCGACTGTCAGCTGCGCCAGATGAGCGTATCCAGGGTCATTCGGCAACTGCAGCGAGTACGCACGGCCGGCGTTAAAGATTGTCGAGAGATATTCTTGCTGATTGAAAAACGTCCAGCCCTGCACCGTACCTTTTTCGAAAGAGGCTTTCATGAGCGCGTAGAGCTTCGCCGGATCGGCCATGAGTGTCGCGTTCGCACGCAACGGCAACAGCAGTGTGAGCGCTACCAGAGCTGTCACGGTGAGCCTGTGGAACCACGCCCGAGCCTGCCAAGGGCTATGTCGCATCATCCAATACCATTCCAAGTTTATTACTCGAAATGGCGTTCTTGAGTTCCCTGGCAATCCGGCGCCCGGTCGACATGGGCTCCGAGTAATTCAGGTACGAGTACGGCGAACCGTCGATGAAGAGATTGGTTCCGGCCACAATGCGGGCGGAGATCTCCATCACGAAAAACTGCATGTCCGGCGTGATGATGGTCTCGATGCAGAAGGCGCCGAAAAGTCCCTTCGGACCGCAAATCTCTTTGCTGACGCGCACGACCGCCTCGCCCATGCGGTAAGCTTCCGCCAGCATCGATTCGCGCAGCGACACCGGCGAGTTGCCGACGACCACGTATGAAGGACTGACGTCCATGCCTTCCTGCGCCGCCGCCGGGATGCGCCCCAGCGAGTCGACATTGGTTTCATACCGGCGGTCCATGCTCATGATCTCGAGCCGGTCTTCCAGCGGCGAGTAAAAGTAATGCACGTAGAGGGGAACGCCGACTATATACTCTTGGATGATGTGCTCTTCTTTAAGGTGAGCCGCCCGGGATTCGAAGTCTGCGGTGTCGCGGATGAACATGTAACCCTTGCCGCCCTGCGCGCCGTAAAGCTTCACGATAACGGGGCGGTCGATGTCGCTGCCGGTCTGAAATTGACGCGGCAGCGTGAGCCCCGCCCGCGACAGCCACTGGCGCTGAAGTTCACGGCTCGCTTCCCAGTCGAGCACGGCTTTGTTTCCAAAATACGGTACCGTCATGCGCTTGTGTTCGGCGAGCGATAGATACGCCACGAACGAACCGTGTGGCACGATGATAATTTTACGTTTTTCCAGCTGCGGCATCAGCGCCGGGAAATCTTGATACCGCTCGATGCCGATCACCTCGTCTACAAAACGAAATGAACGATACAGCGCTTCGGTGTCACGGTTTGCGATCGCCAGCGTCGCAAATCCCTCGTCGTGCGCGCCCTTAAGGATTTGCAGCGCCGAGTGAGAGCCCAGCGTGGCTACGGTATAAGCCTGGTCCGGCATTACGTGATCGCGCGTTCGATGGCCGGATTACAGAGCAGCTTCTCGATCGCTTCCTTCAGCGTCGCAGGCGCAACCGGCATCCCGTCTTTGCCGAACAGACGCCACCCTACGTGATGCACCGCGGCGGCCGAGGCGCCGGGCGCAACCGCGTACGTCGCGGCTACCGTAGATACCCACGCTTCCCCGGTTTGCGGTTTTGGCGATTCGCGCAGTTCTAGCGCGTGCTTGTTCGGATTGAAAAGCGACTCGTTGCGCTTCACGCTAGCCGCCACATCATCGCCCGAAGCCGGACCGGCGAACTGCCAGATGTCGGCCCGTTCGACGCGCTCGACTTGCACGCCGAGGCGGCGCAAAGCGCTCAAAGCGCTGAACGCGATGTTGTCAGGAATTTTCAGGGTAATGGCGACGGTGTGCAGCACGGTAGTGGCCGAGGATACCCGCCCACGGTCGTAGTGTCCTCTGAGCAACCGTCCAGCAGCCGTAATTACGCAAGCGCTTTAGCGAACGCCCGAAATAGGGTCGCACCGCCGGACGGCGCCAAGATAGCTTTGCGATCGGCAATGTCGGGGTGGTTGAAGTTCCACGCGTCGCGCTCCGGGTGCGGCATGATCGCCAGCACGTTACCTTTTTTGTTCGTCAGTCCGGCGCAACGCAACGCTGAGCCGTTCGGAACGGCGGCATCATCGACCGTGCCGTCCGAATGAGCGTACACAAAAGCCAAATAGCCGCCCGACGTTATTTCATCCAAATGCTCGGGGGTCGCCGCCAAACGCCCTTCGCCGTGCGCGGCCCACGCCGGTATGACCGCAGCATCGGGAAGCGCCGCCGTGATGGCGCAGCGTGCTGGATCCGCGCAAAGCTTTATGTGCACGTGCTTGCAGATAAATTTTCCGCTCGGTGCGTTGCGCGTGAAGGCGGCGGTCGGCCTACGAACCGCACCGGTTCCCGGAACCAGCCCGGCTTCCAAAAGAATCTGGGCGCCATTGCAGATGCCTAGTACGAGTTTGTTTTTTTCGGCCGCTTCAATGACGTAATCCATCATGGGATCGTGCGCCGAAATCGCGCCGGCGCGTATGCGATCCTCATAAGCAAAACCGCCCGGGAGTACATACGCATCATATCTTGGAAGCGACGCCCCTTGACTCCAATGCACACTTTCCGCGTCGAGTCCGACGTCGCGACAGATGCGGACCGTTTCGGCTTCGCTATTTGTGCCGGGGAAAATCAAGACCGCCACCCTCGCACTCACGCGTAGAGCTCGGCGAGCCGCGTCGACCATGCACCGTGTAGTTCGTCCAGGTCCCATGACCGGCCGGCCGAAACGATGTCCACTTCGCCGCCGATATCCGCGACGGTTGTGACGCCTGTGCGGCGCCAATCTTCGCGCGAAAGCCTGCGGCTTGCAAAATCTTCGAACGTGGCGGCCTCAGCCGCTTCGATTAACCAACCGTGATAGCGCGTCTCCGGCATTACTTCGTCGTTGAACTCCACGCCAAAATCATTTCGGGCGGCAAACGCCATTTCGGCCGCCGCCGCTAAAATACCATCACTCCCGATTGCCCGCGCTGAGAGAATCAACCCGCCGTCGATTGCATCAAGGAGAGCTGCGATACGTTGGTTTTCCGTTTTTAGGGCCGGCCCGGCGCCCCGAGTTCCGATAAAATATAGTGGCGAATTCGGATGTTTTAGCGCCGGGGAAACTACCTTAGAAACATTATCGAGCACTCCGATGCATCCGATTATTGGGCTGGACGGTATCGCCGTTCCGGACGACGATTCGTTGTATAGACTCACATTGCCGGATACAAAAGGGAGTTCCAGCGTACTTGCGTCCTCGGAAAGAGTCGCAACGGCGCCGGCAAGCTGGGCGAAATGCACTTCGTTATTCGGATTACCAAAATTGAGGCAATCCGTCAAACCGGCAGGGCGGCCTCCGACTGCGACAACCTTCCGCGCGGCTTCGGCGACGCTGCCGCCCACGCTCAAGGCCACGCCGAACGCCGCGCCCGCTACCGGCGCTATGACGCCGGCGTCTGCGTGACCGCGCGGAATAACGGTCGTGCCGCGCACGACTGCATCGTACTCTTTGTATAGCGGCTCGCGCGAGCACCCGTTGCGGGCACCCAGGACTTGGGCAAGGCCCCCCGGTTCGTGCGCATTTCGCGAGCTGCTCGGGGTCGCTCGAGAAGGTTCACGATGAGTCGGTTCATTTGAAATTGCGCCGGTCAGAAAATCGATCGGCACGTCCATGACGATTTCGCCGCCGCGGCGCATCACGTAACGCTTCTCCTCCTGAACCGCGCCAATGACGGTCGCGCGCGCGCCGCGAGCAATCTCGGGGAGCGAAAACTCTTCATTATATATACGTAGTACATCAGCGGTCGCGTGGCCGGGCAGAACCCAACAGAGTCGTTCCTGCGTTTCGCCCACCGCTAGCACTTCCGCGGGCAAATTTTCGACCGAAACGTTGACCTCGTCGAGGTCGATAATCGCGCCGTAACTTCCAGCCGCGCAGAGCTCGGCGGTACACCCCATGATGCCGCCGGCGCCCAAATCCTTAAACCCGGCCGTGATTTTCTTCTTGCGCAAGTATTCGAAGACCCGGTAACTCGCCCGCATGATGACATTTTTGAGAAACGGATCGGGCACCTGAACGGCGCTCTTGTTGGCTTCTTGGTTATCCTCTTCCAATGTTAGCGACGAAAACGATGCGCCGCCGAATCCGCTTGCATCGGTGGCTTTGCCCACCAGCACGATGTCCCAACCCGCCGACCTCTCGGGCGCGCGCGAATGAATGATCTCGCTTTCTTTCACCAGACCCAACGCGATTACGTTAACCAGGCAATTGTCGTTAAAACCTTCGTCGAAATACACGTCGCCGGCAATGTTGGGAACGCCGATCGCATTTCCGTACGCGGCGATGCCGTCGACGACTTGCCGCGCGACATAGCGCTGGTGCGATTGGGGATCGTCAACGTTGCCGAAGCGCAGGCAATCTGCAAGCGCGATCACTTCGGCGCCCATGCAGAGCACGTCGCGAACGATGCCCCCGACTCCGGTTGCGGCGCCTTCGAACGGCACGACCTGCGAGGGGTGGTTGTGTGATTCGTGCGCGATGACCACGCCGTACCGCTCGCCGTTGTGCTCGCCTAAATGCAAGATGCCCGCATCTTCTCCCGGACCGAGCACGACGTTGGGGCCGGTCGTCGGCAACTGTTTGAGCAATTGGCGGCTGCTCTTGTAGGAGCAATGCTCGCTCCACTGCGCATCGAACGCGTACAACTCGACTGTCGTGGGCTCGCGTCCCAGACCATGAGCAATGCGGCGCAATTCCTCGGGCCGCAAGGCCAAAGCGGGCTTAGCCAAAGTTAGGCGGCGGCGGCGCGGGCTGCATATTGAGCGCGGCGTCGGCTTGCAGCACGGCGGAACGCATATTTGTCTGCACCATCAGCGTGCGGCCGAACATCACGGTGTCTTCCAGCCCTAGTACCTTGGCGCACTGCAGCGCAACCGCGCCCGGCTCTTTGCCGCCGGCCTCAAAAACGGGCGCGCTCGTCGTGCCCTCGATGACTGCATGCAGCGCTCCTTCAGGGCCGGAAACGGTGACGTAGACCAACCGCGCAAAACTTGCGTCGTGCTGTTGAATGAGCTGTAAAACGAAGCCCGGCGTCTTTGCCGCGCTTGCGACGTGACGCACGATCGGCAGTCCAAGCTGCCCAAGCGCTTGCGACAGCGCGTTGACTTCGGCCGTCTGCTCGGGTTTCTCAGCGAAGATCGCTATCATGCCCGGACGCATCACCGGGAAATTTCCTGTCATCTCAGTTACTTGCTCGTAAGCGCTCTTCACATAATTGAGCGCTTCATCGTCGACCTTTTCCAAATTGCGGTAAATCTGTTTGTCGAGCATGCGGTCCTCGCGCCCGCCCGGCCAAATGCGCCACGAATCATTGTCGATCACATCGGCGATCACGAGTTGCCCCTGATTTTCACCGCTTGCCAGTCTCCCGAACTCCAGTTTCAGATCGACCAGCATGACGTCGCGCTTGCGCCAAGCGTGCGCCAGAATCTCGAAGGTAATGCGGGCGATCTCACTCATCGCCGCAATTTCGGGCGGTTGCGCGATGTTGCGCGAAACGATTTCGTCGGGTGTAATCAGCGGGTCGTGGTTCGCGTCGTCTTTCACGAAAAACTCGAGCATGCGCGGAACGAGGATCGCGCCGCGCTGCATGCCGGGATTGCGCTTCACGAGTGAACCCGCCGCGACCCCGCGCACCACCACCTCCAGCGGGATCATGTTGCAGCGCCTGACCAGCATTTCGTTTTGATCGTCGTCTTCGCCGCCGCTCAGATAATGCGTCGGCAAACCGCAGAGATTCAGCAGACGAAAAACGCGAGCCGTTGTTTGCGCAGCCAAACGGCCTTTGCCCGCAATTTCGTTGCGCCGCGCGCCGTCCCCGGCGCTGATCGCATCGGTTTGCTTGACGACCGCAACGTCCGGCTGCCCCGGGCTCTCATAGAGCACCTTGGTCTTGCCGTGGGCGATCTCGATGCCTTTGTTCATTCTTTTGTTGTCATCCTGAGCTGGCTGGGGAACGTATCGAGATTCTCAATGCGATCCGCTAGTGCAAGCGCGCGCGCGGGCGCGCTCCCTGTATGAGCCGAAGGTTCCAGCATGCGGCGAATCTCCGCCGGATCGAGCCGGCTCGTAAGCTCAGAACTTTCCGTTAACAAACTCCCCAGCGGGTTTTCCTTGCCCTGCGCGACGGCCTCCCACGCTCGCATCGAGGCTGTACGCAATAGTTCGTGGGTCGCCTGACGATCGCCGCCGGCGCGCACGGCCTCGAGCAGCACCGATTCGGTGCCGGCGAACGGGCCGTACGTTCGCAAGTTATCCGCAATGCGTTTGGTTTCGATCGTAAGTCCGTTCACGACCTTGATGGCCAGCTGCACGATTTCGTCGGTACAAAGTAGCGCCTCCGGTAAAATCGTGCGCCGGTTGGCGCTGTCGTCGAGCGTGCGTTCCAAATAATTGGTCGCTGCGTTCTGCCATGCCACGTCCGCATACGCCGGCAACAAGCGGGCAAGCGAGCCGATCCGCTCACACAAGATCGGATTTCGCTTGAACGGCATGGCGGAACTGCCGACTTGCTTTTCCGCAAACGGTTCGCGCAGTTCGCCAAACTCCGGCGAGCTCAATATCCGAATGTCGGCCGCAAATTTCGAAAGCGACGCTCCGATGCCGGCCAGGGAGCTCAGCAGCAGATAGTCGAGCTTGCGAGGATACGTCTGCGTACTGATCTCGCGCGCGCTCAAGCCAAAGCGGTCGAGCACCGCTTTCTCCAGGGATTCCGCCGAACCGCCGCTCCCGTTGACCAGCTGCTCGTACGACGCCGCCGTGCCGACGGCGCCGCGCATGCCTTTGGCCGTGAGGTTCACGAAAGCGAAGCGCAGCATGGCATCGTCGATGAGGAGGTCTTGCGCGTAGACTGCGAAGCGATAGCCGAGCGTCGTCGGCTCGGCGGGCTGCAAGTGCGTGAACGCTATGCAAACCACGCCGGAGTTCTCGCGAATGCGCTTGGCAAATGCGCGCAACAGATCGCCGAGCGCTGCTCCAATCATCGCAGTCGCGTGCCGCAGGCGATACGTTTCGACCGTGTCTTCGATATCCATCGAAGTCGAGCCGAGGTGGATTTTTCCGCCACCGATCCTTGCCTGCGAAGCAAACACGCGGATCTCCGCCATCAGGTCGTGATGAATTTCGCTTTCGATCTTTAGTGCCGCATCGACGTCGACATCGTCCACGTGCGCGCGAATATCTTCTACTTCTTCGGCGCTTACGATACCGTGAAGCGACTGCGCTTCGGCTAACGCCAGCCACACCTGGCGCCAAAGTCTGCGCCGTTCGTGCTCGGAAAAAAGCGCGCGCAGCTCGGCGCGCCCGTATCTCCAAGAAAACGGAGACGCGTAAGAATCGTAGGTCATGGGGTGCTGGGACGCTTCGCGCGCAGGCCGGCTAGTTCCGCGGTCAAGAGTTCGACCGCCAGCTCGGGGTCGTCGATACGGCCGGTGACGATGGCGTCGAAGGCGCCGATCGCGCGCTCAAATGCGCGGCGCGCACGCTGCTCACCCACGCGGGCGGCGATCGGTCCCAGCGCCCGCGAGCGCCACGCCGAGCGGCCCGTCAGCCGGCCTCCGCGCGCAAGCTCCCAGAGCAGTCCACATTCGGTCGCGGCCGCATAGACCAGCGGAACGCCCGCCGTCCGATCGCCCGAAAACATTTCGTGCGCGATTGCCAGCGCTTCGGCAACGCGACCTTCAACCAGCGCGCCGGCATATTTGTAGGCCTTAGGGTCTTCGATAGAGAGCGTCTCCTGCTCGAGATCCGCAAACGTGATCTTCTTGCCGGCTAACGCGAGTTTTTGCAGATCGCTGCGAATCGCGGCGAGGTCCGCGCTGCTGCCGGCGAGTGCGCCGATAACGCGCGGCTCCGCCGTGGCTTTGAGTTCCGCCAGCGTTTCTTCGGCGAAGCGCTTGCGCACATCGTCGCTCGCGGTCGTATCGATGCGCAGCGCGCTGCGCCCGGCCATGGCGCCGAAAGGTTGCGGACGTTGCGCGCGCGGTGAGAGTAAATCGCAGATGACCAGCGTGTTACCTTCGGGCACGTTTTCGGCGACGCTCCAAATGTCGCGCCGAACCGCCGTTTTCAGCGTTTGGGCATCGGTTATGACGATAAGGCGCGACGTAGCCAAAAACGGCATCGCCTGCACCGCTTCTCGCAGCCTATTCGCATCGTCGAGATCGCCGGCCGGAAAGCGGTCGAGATTGAGGTCGCGCGTCTCGTCGGGAAGGACGCGTTCGATCACGATTTCAAGCGCGCGATCCGCGAGTACGCGCTCGGTGCCCTCGATGATCGCGAGATTGCCGATCGCGGGCTGCTTGTCAACGAAATCGTAAAACTTCACGCCGGGCGGTCTTCGGCAGGCCGAGAACACGCGCCTCGCCAAACCCGCGCCAACACGATGAACCGATTGCCCCGCGCGGCGTTCCTGATCGTTGCGGGAATGGCAGCCTTCCGCATTGCCGTGGCGTCGCATATTCCGCTCACCGAAGACGAATCGTACTATTGGGCGTGGAGCCGTCATCTGGCGCTTGGATATGTCGATCACCCGCCCATGGTGGCCTGGCTCATCGCACTTACGGCGCCATTCGGCTCCAGTGAGTTATCTATTCGTCTGCCGTTCATCGCGTGCGAGGCGTTCGCGGCGATCGCGCTGGGCTATACGGCGGTCGTGCTGACCGGAAGCGCGCGCGCGGGCGGTGCAGCCGCCGTCATCTTTGCGCTCATTCCTCAAACGCGCATGATCATCGGCGAAGCTCTGCCCGACGGTCCATACCTGTTGTTCTGGTCACTCGCGCTGCTTTTTGCAGCGCGTGCGTGCGTGCGTTTACGCACCGCTGACATGATTTTCTTGGGAATCGCGCTTGGCGGAGCCCTGCTCTCGCGCGCTTTCGGTTTCTCGCTCCTGGCCGGAGTGCTCATCTTCTCTTTGCTGCCGGCTCAGCGGCGCATGTGGACGAAAGGTTTTTGGATCGCGCCCGCCATTGCAGCGGTGCTCTACGCGCCGTTCGTCTATTGGAATGCAACGCACGGATGGGCGAATTTTAGTTTCACCGTCTATCGCGAAGCCTACGAGCATTTCAGCGTCGCGCACCTCCTGGTACTGTCGACGCTGCGCTTCGCGCTCGAAGCCGCCGCGTTCCTCATCGCCACCTATCTTCTGACGATCCGGCGCCGCTACGATCTGCTGGCCTGCACGGCTTTGCCGCTGCCGCTGCTCTTGATCGTCCTCTCGTTTTTCGAAGGCGTGGAGTCCTATTGGCTCTTGGGACCGTTTGCGTCGCTTTGCGTCGCGCTGGGCATTGCATACTCGAATTTCCCGCTGCTGTGGAAACGGCTTGCTGCCGCAGCCTGGATCATTCCGGCGGCGTATGCGATGGTCGTCGTGACGCTGCTCTCTTTACCGCAGCCCGTACAAGCTGGGTTACTGCGCGCTTCGAACAATAAACCCAAGAGCGTGTTCTATTCCGCCGTGTACGCCTACGCGCCGCTGGCGCGCGATGTTCGCGGTTTGCTAAAAAACACACACGCGATCGTCATGACCGACAAATTTGAAATTGCATCCGAACTGCTCTACCAGGGCGAGCTTCAGTCCACGGTCATCGCGGGAATCGGCCGCCGGCAGTGGGCGATGTGGCAGGGGGGCTCGGGCCCGGGACGCTATTTGGTGGTATTGAACGAACCGCCCGGCCGCGATCCCGCGGCCATGCAGTCCGTTGCAAAAGAGTGTTCGGCCCTTCATGACGGTCCGACATTGCGCTATGCATTCGCCGGGCCGCCGGTCACAACGTTCTACACGAAATGGTGCGATCGCTAAAGGAGAGTCACCATGGAACATGTCCGCACTGATTACTGCGTCGTGGGCGCGGACAAAGCGTTACCCTGCTCGAAGCGCGCGACCGCGCCGGAGGGCGCGTCTGGAACCGTCAGGCTTCTGATGGTTCGATTGTTTCAGTAGGCGGTACGTGGCTGGGCAAGCGGCAAGACCGGATGTTCGAGCTGTGCCGCGAGTACCGCATGGAAGTCTATCCGCAGTACGATACCGGCGACTCGATCATGCATTTGGGCGGCTCCAACCGCCGTTACCAAGGGCTTCCTGCCGTCGGCCTCTTCTCGCTGGCGAGCCTCGGTCTCGCGTTTTGGCAGCTCGATCGCATCGTCAAGCGTATGCCGCTGAACGAACCATGGAAGGTGCGCGGAGCGCGCGAGCTCGACTCGCAAACGCTTGGCGCCTTTATCGCATCGTCTTGGAACATTCCAACAGCAACGGCAAATTTGAGTACTACGTTGACAGCACGATCACCGAAACACATCTCGTTGACGGCGGCGTTCCCGAACTGGCCACCCGGATGGCCGCCAAAATCGGCGACGCGCTGCGGTTCTCGTCGCCGGTCCGGCGCATCAAACAGAGCGCGATTGTCGCCACGCCCCCATACCTCGCAAGCCGGATCGATTACGATCCGATGCTGCCTCCGATGCAGGGACAATCATTGCGGCGCCTCTTGAGCGGCGCTGCCATTCGCGGCATTACCATTTACGATAGTAGTCACGCGCTGCGGCCTGACAGCAGGGCGCTCATAGTCGGACGCATCTGCAAATCGGAAATCGACTCGCCGTAAGGCGGGCGCAGGATGCCGTACTCTGTTACGAATGCCGTAATGAGATGGTTGGGTGTAACGTCGAACGCCGGATTGTACGCGTCGGCGCCGGGAAGCGCCGTGCGTGTTCCACCGAACCCTCCCACCTCATCCGCCGCGCGCTCCTCGATCGGAATATCGCTTCCCGATGCAATCTCGAAATCGAACGTCGAACGCGGCGCTGCGATATAAAACGGAATGCGGTGATGCGCCGCCAGAATCGCTAACCCGTACGTGCCGATTTTGTTCGCGGTATCGCCGTTGCGCGCGATCCGGTCGGCGCCGACAATGACGAGATCGATCTCCTTGCGCTGCATGGAAATCGCTGCGGCGGAATCGACGACCAGCATGGCGTCCACGCCCGCTTGCGACAGCTCGTAATACGTCAGCCGCGCGCCTTGCAAGAGCGGGCGCGTTTCACCGACGAAAACGTGCGGCCGTTTTCCGGCGCGTGCCGCAAAGAGAATCGTTCCCAGCGCGGTGCCGCTGCCGGCGGTCGCGAGCGAGCCGGTATGGCAGTGCGTGTAAATCGTTGCGTCGCGCTCGATGAGTTCGGCCGCGGCTTCGGCGATGCGCCGGTCCGTCTCGCGCTGCTCGGCGTGTATCGCCTGCGCTTCGGCAAGCATATCCTTCGATTTCAGAACGCGCTCCACGGCCCAGCGCAGGTTCACGGCGGTCGGACGGGCCTCGCGGACGCGCGCCACCGCGGCCTGGAACTTCAGCTCGTCCGCGATCTGCGAGCGCAACAGCGCGACACCGTACGCGCCGAAGACGCCGATGCACGGCGCACCGCGCACCGCGAGCGTTCTTATCGCTTCTTCGAGATCTTCGGCTGAGACCGCGCGCCGTACGATCGTCTCATGCGGAAGCGAACGCTGATCGACATATTCGATCGCGTCGCCGGACCAGCGTACCGCTTCCGGTGTTTCGATCGCTAGACGGACGCCGCCGGCGCGTGCGCCGTGTAGCACGTGCGGCAGTAGACCGGCCGATCCCCGCGCGGCTTGAACGGCACCGTCGTGTTGGTGCCGCACTGCGCGCAAACAGCCTCGAAACTCGGGCGGTTTCCGCCCGGTCCTGGAGCTTTGCGGGACTGACGGCAATCGCGGCAGCGCTGGGGTTCGTTTTGAAACCCTTTTTCAGCGTAGAATTGTTGGTCGCGAGCCGAGAAAACAAAATCCCGACCGCAGTCTTTACAGGTGATGTTTTTGTCTTCCAAGGGACGGGCCTCCACGAAGTAGCAGGGGCTTGGTAATCCGCCCTTAGCGCGCGGGAACCCTTGTGTCCGCCGTGATACGCAATAGCGTCGCAGCCGCGATTGCAGCATGGTAGCCTTTGTCACCGCGCTTGGGATCCGCACGGAACTCAGCCTGCTCGAGCGTGTCGGTCGTGAGCACGCCGAATCCAACCGGGACGCCGGTGGTCAGTTGCACGTGCATGATGCCGCGCGCCGCCTCTCCTGCGACGTAATCGAAGTGCGCCGTTTCCCCGCGCACAACCGCGCCGAGCGCCACGATCGCATCTGCGCCGCCTCCAGAAATCACGGCGCTGGCGGCCAGCGGTAATTCGAAACAGCCCGCTACTTCGTACGCGCGTATATCTTCTTCACGCACGTTGCATGCGCGCAACGCGCGGCGCGCGCCGGCTTCGAGCCACTGCGCGATCTGCGGATAGAAGCGCGCGGTAATGATCGCGAAGCGCATCCCGCTGCAGTCGATTGCCTCGGCCGTGCTATTTTTTGTCATCCAGCATATGTCCCATTTTGTTGCGCTTCGTCTGCATGTAGCGGTTGTTGAACGGCGTGCGCTCCGTTTGCAGCGGCACGCGGTCGACAATTTTTAAACCGTAGCCTTCCAGGCCGAAGATTTTGCGCGGATTGTTGGTGATGATGCGCATCTCTTTCACGCCCAGATCGGCCAAAATTTGCGAGCCGATCCCGTAGTCGCGTTTGTCGACCGGCAGGCCGAGAGCGATGTTGGCTTCGACTGTATCGGCGCCTTGGTCTTGCAGTTCGTATGCGCGCAACTTATTGGCAAGCCCAATGCCGCGCCCTTCCTGACGCAGGTACAAGAAGACGCCGCGGCCTTGGCCGGCGATAATGCGCATCGCCGCGTCGCGCTGCTCCGCACAGTCGCAGCGGATCGAATGGAGCGCATCGCCCGTCAAGCATTCGGAATGCACGCGCACCGCGATATTTTTACCGTCACCGATCTCGCCCATCACCAGCGCAACGTGCGTGTTATTGTCGATGCTGTTTTCATAGGCGTAACCGGTCCATTCGCCAAGCGGCGTCGGGAGCTTGAATTCGGCGATGCGGTGCAACAGTTTTTCGGTGCGCCAGCGGTAAGCGATTAAATCTTTGACGGTGATGAGTTTCAGGTCGTGCTTCTTGGCGAAGGCAATCAAACCATCAAGGCGTTCCATCTTCCCGTCGTCGGCCATGATCTCGCAGATAACGCCGGCCGGATACAATCCCGCCAAGCGCGCGAGGTCGACCGCAGCCTCGGTTTGCCCGGCGCGCACCAGCACGCCGCCGTCGCGGGCCCGCAGTGGAAATGAATGGCCGGGACGCAGCAGGTCCGACGGTTTCGTGGCCGGATCGAGCAGCGCCGCGATCGTCGCCGAGCGATCGTGCGCCGATATTCCGGTGGTCGTCCGTCCGCGGGCTTCCACCGAAACCGTAAAGGCGGTTTCGTGCAGCGCGCTATTTTCGGAGACCATCTGCGGTAAGTGTAGCTCGTCCAAACGTCTGCCGATCACCGGCACGCAGATCAGACCGCCCGCGTGTTTACGCATGAAGTTGATCGCCTCGGGCGTCACCATCTGCGCGGCCATCACCAGGTCGCCTTCGTTCTCGCGGTCCTCGTCGTCGAGCACGATGACCATCTTGCCGGCGCGGATGTCGCGCACGGCGCCCTCGATGGGATCGAACGGCGAGGACTCCTCGAGCGTGCCGTTGAGTTCCGGCAACACCTGGGTCAGCCGCTGCAGCGAACGGTAAGACGGCTCGCGCTGCCCGGACCGCAAGTAAGAGATGGCCGCCTCGGTCAGCCCACTCCGGTCGGCCAATTCTGCTGCGGTGAGGCCTGCTGAGGTCATGGCGGCGTTGAGCTCATCGGCGAAGTTGGTCACCAGCCCAGCGTACGGGTCCGACTTAACAGTTGTCAAGTCGATATACCTCACGCGCGAGGGCTCGCCCGCGCGGTCTTCTTGGGGCCATGGGCCGGAAGACCTACGGTCGCTTGCTTTTCTGCCGATAGTAAGTTCGGGGGTTATCGGTGTGGAGCAACGCAGCAATCACGTAGCAGTCATATTTTTCGCGTTGGGCGTGCTTATAGGCGCGCTCAGCGTGCTTTTTATAGCCCGCAATAACGCGGTTGCGCACGAGCAGCTCGTGAGCAACCGCTGTAGTGCGCAGGCCTGTCAGACGGGCGCTTTACCATTCTGGTAACGCGACTTCGATAGCGCCCCCGCCGCACACCCAAGCGAACTAGCGAAAGAGCGAAGGTTCGAACGTTACGATCGGCTTGAGAATTTCGGAGCGTTGAAGAGCGGCGTACGCCGCCGGAGCCTCTTCCAGCGAATAATAGGTTGCGCCCAGGCGCTCGGCCGTGACCACGTGTCGCGCAATCATATCGAGCGCGGCCCGCGTATCCGGCGGACCGCACGAGTAGCTCGGAACAAAACGCAGATCGCGAAAATACAAGTCGTTCGGATCGAACGTGAACGGAATGCCGGGCTCGAGCGGCGTGAACATCACCACAGTTCCCCCGGGCGCTGCGGCCGCAAATGCATTGCGCAGCGCTTCAGGCGAACCGGGGCCGCAAATCACGACGTCCGCGCCGGAAAACGGCTGCTCGGGACTCACCGCACGAATGCCGAGCGAACTGGCGAAGCTGCGACGCGATTCGATGAAATCGCTTCCGACGACTTGCGCGCCTTGCGCCTGCGCGGCCAAACCGTGCATGAGCCCCATCACGCCCAGGCCGATCACGTAAAGCGTATCGCCTTCCCGCAGTCCTCCGCGGCGCAATGATTTCATGACGCAGGCCAGCGGCTCCACCAGCGCGCCATCCGTAAATGGCAGATCGACGGGCAGTTTTAAGGTGTCGCGTAGATTTTCACGCGGCACGCGGAAGTACTCGGCCAAGCCGCCCGGATCGATCTTGGTTGCGCGCCACGTCGCGCATTGCACGTACTCCCCGCGAGCACAGGCGCGGCATTCAAAACATGGCGCGTGGTGATGCACGAAAACGCGATCGCCCGGGGCAAATTCATCGCTCGCCGATTCGACCACCACACCCGCCGGCTCGTGCCCAAGCACCAACGGCGCTTTTCGGCGGATGTACCAGCCCATCACGTCGCCCGTGCAGATACCGGCGGCACGCGTTTGCACGAGGATTTCGCCTTCGCCTATCGCCGGCACGTCGCGCGCTTCGATGCGGATGTCGTCGACGTCATACAGCACGGCGGCGCGCATTTTTTCGCCGCGTTTCACGGCGTCACCGCAAATTTTATGCCTTCGCCGTTTTTCAAACGTTCGAAGACGCCCGCAATCTCGGCGAGTGGCACGGTTTCCGTGATCAGCGGCTGCGGGTCGATCTTCTGCTCCACCAGCAGGTCCCGCGCGCGCTTCACGGCCGCCGGTGTAAAGTGAAACGGACTGATCAGCCGGATCTCATCGTAGTGCAGCCGGGACGCGGTGAACAGCGCCTTCGCATCGGCCGGTAATCCGCCGAAGAACGAAACCGTGCCGCCGCGCCGGGCAAGGTCGGGTGCAGCTTCCCACACCTCTTGGCGGCCCGTACATTCGATGACGACGTCGGCTCCGCGATCGCGCGTGCGCTTTCGTACTTCGTCGCCGATGTTTTGGCTACGCGTGTCGATCGTCTCTATGCCGAGGGCGCGCGCGATCTTCAAACGAGCTTCCCGGCGCCCCGCCAGCAAAACCGTTGCTCCGCTATGCCGCAGCAACATCGCGTGCAGCAAACCAAACCCTCCGTCGCCGATAATGAGCACCGTATCGTCGGGGCGGCTGTTCAAAAGATCCAGCGAGTGAACCACACATGAGAGCGGCTCGAGAAAGGCTGCAGTCGCATACGAAAGCGCCGGTGGTTTTGGATAGCAGTTGCGTTTCACGATGCGTTCGGGAATCGCGATGTACTCAGCGTAGGCGCCGAGGATCATCGTCGACATGATCGTCTCGCACAGCTCCTCCTGAGCGCGCTTACACCAGTAGCATTCACCGCAGGGCGCCGTGTGCACGCACATGACGGCGTCGCCGGCAGCGAAGCTGCTGTCGCTGGCGGCAACGTCGCCCGAAAACTCGTGGCCGAAGGGCGTCGGCATCGGCATGCGTGGGTGGCCGCGCCGAAAGGCCTTAAAATCGGTCCCATCGGTCAACGCGGTGCGAACGCGCACTACTAAACCTCCCTTAGGTGGTTCGGGAACCGGCAAATCTTGCAATTCGATCGTACCCGGGCGCAAAAGCACTGCGGCCCGCATCGTTTTGGAGGCGATCAATCGATTTCTTCCAGACAAGCCATCAACGCGTCCCGAATCTCTTGCGGAATCGGCCGGCTCTTGTGCGAAGTGCGGTCGATGCAAACGACCGTCAGATCCATTTGCGCGCCGGCTTCCCCTGTGCGCTCGTTGTGCATCACGGTTTTCCATTTTACCGATGACGTGCCGACATGATAGATGCTCGTCTTGAGCGTCAGCCAGTCTTCCATCGCGGCGGGTTTAAAATAATCCGCCACCACGTGCACGCGCGGAAACCAGATATCGTATTTTTCGAAGACTTCGCTGTACGGAAAACCGAGTTCCCGGAAAAGATCCATCTCGGCACGCTCGACGGCCCGCTGATACGCGGCAAAATACATGATGCCCGCGATGTCGACGTCGGCCCATTGCACCAGGACGCGGCTTTCGAACGTGCGCCCTCCGATTTTACTCATCCTCGGACCGCGTATCGAGCTATCGGATCCGCTTCGAGATTCACCAAGTCTCCGGCGGCACGCCGGCCGAGCGTCGTGCGCTCCATCGTTTCAGGAATGAGCGCGATCTCAAACCAGCCGTCGCCAACAGACGCTACCGTCACGCTCACGCCGTCCGCGCTGACGAAGCCTTTCTCGTGCACGAACGGCTGGAGATTTTTCGGCAGCTCCAGGCGCAACCGCGCGCCTTGCCCCTCGGCCGCCAGCGCCAGAACTTTCCCGGCGGCATCCACGTGCCCGTAGACGAAATGCCCGCCCATCCGGTCGCCCAAACGCAGCGCGTATTCCACGTTGACGCGGTCGCCTTTGCCCGTACCCGAAAGAGAAGAACGCGCGAGCGTTTCGGGCACCACGTCAAAATCCACAACGTTATGATCGATGGCGGTCACCGTCAAACAGACGCCATTGATTGCGATTGAATCCTTGGGTTCGACTTCTTCGTCGTTTGCGTTTTCGCAGCGGATGCGCAAGCGCAGACCGCCTTGCGCGACCGGCCGCACGTCTTCGACCGTGCCGCTGAACGAAATGATCCCGCTAAACATGGTGCGGAATGATGCCCGAAACGAGCGCGTCGACGCCGAGCTGCTCGACCCGGTCGATCTGCAGCCGCATGTTTGCTAGGGCGGTTGTCGTAAAGGCGGCAACGGCTGACGGTCCGCGCAAAAACCGCGGAGCAAATATCCAGTGAAAACGATCGACGAGTCCGTCTGTAAGAAGATGGCCTGCCACAGTGGGGCCTCCTTCGCACAGGAGGCTCGTTATTCCGCGCTCGCGCAACCCACGCAAAGCCGCCGCCAAATTGAGGCGATCGGAGCCTTCTTTGCCCGAATAGAGAACATCCGCAGTTTTTTCCAGCTGGGCGAAACGGTCGCGCGCTCCCGCCGGCGCAAGCACGATCGTCTTGGCGTAGCCTTTTTCGGATTTAAAGACGGTGCTGGCGGGATCGACCGGGGAAGATTCACAGATGACGACGCGCGCGTATTCCCGCAAACGACCGTGCGTTGGGCGCACCGTCAGCTGCGGATTGTCGACGCGCACGGTGCCCGCCCCGACTGCCACAGCGTCGTGCGCAATACGCTGCTCCCGCACAAACTCGCGAGCTTCTTCTCCGGTCAGCCACTCCTGAACGCCGGGCTTCGACGCAATAAACCCATCGAATGAGACCGCTAGCTTCAGCGAAACGTACGGGCGGTGCGAACGGATGGCGCGCGCAAAGGGTTCGATCAACGCACCGGCGCGCGGTTCATCACGTATGTCGACAACAATCTTTCGTTCGCGCAGAGTCGCAACGCCCGAGCCGTTCGTCTGCGGATTCGGATCGTGCGTGCCCGCCACGACGCGGGCTAAACCCGCTTTCGCAATCGCATCGGTGCATGGCGGCGTGAGTCCCGTGTGATTGCACGGTTCCAGCGATACGTAGAGCGTCGCGCCGCGCGCAGCTTCGCCGGCGCTTTTGATCGCATTGACTTCCGCGTGCGAGTCCCCGGCGCGATGGTGGTAACCCTCGCCGACAATCGCTTCCCCGCGCACGACGACCGCGCCGACCGGCGGGTTGGGCGACGTATTCCCAATGCCGCGTTCGGCGAGTTCGTATGCGCGATCCAGAAACAGCCGGTCGAGATTGTCCACGCCAACCCTATTCGGGAATACCCGCCGGGGTCATGGTGAAAATGGCGGGGTTGCGAAAAACACCGCACGGCGTGAATGTGCGCATGACCATGCGGAGACTCTTGGACTTCGTCTTCCCGCCGCAATGTGGCGGATGCGAGCGCGTTGGATCCGGCCTTTGCGATGCGTGCCTGCCATCGGGCCCTCTGATCGCCCGCGAGATTCAGACGCTCAATGTATCCGCGCTCGGCATATATGACGGCGCGCTTCGTCGCGCGATACTCGCGCTAAAAAGCGGCCGGCGCGACGTGGCCGAAGCATTCGCGCAAAGGATGATTTCGCGCATTCCGCCGGACGCAATCGCAATACCCGTTCCGACCACCGCCGCTCGCCGCCGGCAGCGCGGTTTCGATGGGTGCGAACTGATCGCGCGCGCCGCTTTTGGATCCCGTACTAGCGTCGGTCTAGCACAAACGCGCGGCGAAACGCAGCGGGGACGCGGTCGTGAAGCGCGGCTTGCACTGCGACGGCGCTTCGTTTGGCGCGGAGCACATCTGAACGGAGGACGCGTCGTTCTGATTGATGACGTCGTAACCACTGGAGCAACGCTCGAAGAGTGCGCCCATGCTGTCCGCGGCGCCGAAGGCGTGGTTATAGGAGCGGTCGTGATTGCGACCGTGCCATAAACGCCAATACCTCCGCCACAAAGTCGTCGCGCCGGGTGATACTGCTCAAGTGCCCGGCGCCGTGAAAAGTGCGCAGCAACGCTTGCGGATACGATCGCTTGAATGTAAGCCGTTCGGCGCGAGTGAAACCGGTTTCGTTATCCGATTCGATGATGAGAACCGGTCCGGCGTAGGCGCGCCCTCCAGCCGATACGATCGAGTCGGCGATGCACCTTCCCCGGTTGGCGGCGCCCCCAGCGCCGACGCGTGCGAACTCGTCGTGCGTGAAATATCCCACCCAAAACTCGCGGTCGCGATGATTTTCTAGTAACCGCCTTACTCGCGCCTTTAGAAACGACGCAATAAGGCGCTTCGGCACATATCTCGCCGCTCGCAGAGCGGCCCCTACGAAACGGCCCCGCCGCGCAGAGTACGCCGCGGTGTTTGCCAAAATTAAGCCGCGCACGCGTTCGGGATGCGCCGCCGCAAAGGCTTGCGCGAAAACGCCGCCCAGCGAATGGCCCAGCAAGAAACATGGCGCGGCCCGGTTCTGGTCGAGAAGCCGCACGAGTCCGTCGACGACACCGCCAACGCTCGTTATCGTTGCCGGGCATCCGATCGAAAGCGTTCGGACGTTCTTCTCGAAGCGATCAATCAAATGGAATTGCGATTCCGCGCTGCCGCCGCCACCCGGCAGCAGTACCAGAGGCGGCTCGCCTTGTCCGCTGGCGATGATGTCCCACAGATGTCCACCCACTCCGTGCGTGAGGACCGCGTGCGTCGCGCGAAATTGACGCAGCAACTCGCGGGCGCTACTCGTTGGCGACGATTGCATCTTCCAGGATCGAACCCGGAGCGACCTCGTAATTCATTCCGACGATCGCGTCTCGCAGTACCGCGCCTTTGCCGATTCGCGACCCCTGCCAAATGATAGAGCGCTCGATGCGCGCATCGTCTCCAATCCGCACACCATCACCGATAACGCTCGGCCCCACGATGCGGGCGGTCTTCGCGACCTCCGTGTCGCGGCCGACCCAAACGGCGTTCTGGACCGAAATGCCTGGCACGCGCAATCTTCCCGTCAGCACGTCGGCAGTCGCCGCGCGGTATTCGGCGGGCGTGCCGATATCGTGCCACTGCGCGCCGCGCGCATCGAATCCATAAAATGCCGCACCGGCTTGTTGCAGCGACGGAAACACGTTCTTCCCGAAATCGTAAAACGCACCGGTGGGAATCTGCTCGAAAATCTCCGGCGTGAAGACGTAAATGCCGGTGTTCACCAGTTTGCTCCGCTCGGTGCCTTGGGCGGGCTTCTCTTGAAAACCGGTGATCCTGTCCGAGGCGTCCGTTACCACGACGCCATACTGATCGACTTCCTGACGCTCCACCAGGCCGATGGTGGCGAGCGCGCTCTTCTCTTTGTGGAAAGCGACGATGCGGTCGAGCCGCATATCCGTCAGGTCATCGCATCCGATGACCAGGAACGAATCGCCGCCTAGGAACTCCTGCATCTGCTTGACGGCGCCGGCGCTGCCCAGCAACTCTTTTTCGTGCAGGTATTCGATGCGCGCACCATATGCGGAACCGTCGCCGAGCGCCTCAACGATCATATCGGCCAAATAGTGCACGTTGATCGCGATCTCGTTGAATCCGTACGACGTGAGATATTGGATCACGTGAGCCGCGTTGGGTGAACCCACGACGGGAACCAGCGGCTTGGGAACTTGTTTGGTCAGCGGATAGAGCCGCGTACTCAGACCGCCCGCCAAAATCATCGCCCGCACTAGCTTCTCCCGCGCACGAGGCGGTTGCGGACGTTTTCACCCGCCACCAGCAGCACGAAATATGGAAGCGCGAGCTGACGCCGCCAGCGCTGCGGCTGCGTTACCAACCGGTAGAGCCATTCCAGGTGCGCCCGACGCCAACCATCGGGAGCGCGCCGCACGTTGCCGCTGATCACGTCGAACGAACCGCCGACGCCTATTCCAACGCCGCAGCCCGTTTGCGCCAAATGTTCGGAGAGCCAGAACTCTTGACGTGGAAAACCCATGCCCGCAAAAAGAATGCGCGCGCCGCTCGCGCGGATTGCGCCCGCGATCTCCGCCGAGGAGCCGTCGCCGAAATAGCCATCACGCGTCCCCGCCACTTGCAGCCCCGGGTGCCGCGACTGCAGAGCCTCCGCGGCGCGTTGGGCAATTCCGGGCGCCGCACCCAGCAAGTAAACCGGCAAGCCTTCCTGGGCTGCGCGCGCGCAGACATGCTCAATGAGTTCAACGCCCGCGACTCGGTCGCGCATCTTTGCTCCGCGCGAACGCGCGACGCCCAGCAATCCCACCGTATCACAAAGTGAAAGCGCGCTCTCGTTCACAATGCGGCGGTAATCCTCGTCGCGCTGCGCGTAAACGACCATTTCCGTCCCCAGGGTAACGACTTGCGCGCCGGTTCCTTCGCGCGCATAACGCACGATCGCGTCGGTGGCTTCATCGGAATCGATTGGGTCGAGCTTACACCCGAGAATAATCATACTGCGAAAGCAGCGGCCGAAGGTTGAGAGCGAGATGCTCGGGCATCGAATCGAGCGGCAAACGGCATTCGCCCACCCTGAAACCCAACTGCTTCATCGCCCATTTCACCGGAATAGGGCTGGTCGTCGCAAACAGCGCGTCGATCAGCGGTAAGAGCGACCCATGAATGCGGGCGGCTTCCGAAGCATCGCCGTTCCGGTATGCCTGCACCATTGCGACGTACTCGCGCGAGCACAAATGCGAAGCGACGCCCACGACGCCGTCCGCGCCCATGGCCAGGCATGGAAGAAACAGATGGTCGTCACCGGCCCAAACCGTGAAGCCTGGCTGGCGGTCGCGCAGAATGAATCCGATTTGCCGCAGATCGCCGCTCGACTCTTTCACGCCCACGATATTCTTGTGACTCCGGGCAAGGTCCAGAAGCGTTTCGGGGAGCATGTTGATGCCGGTGCGGCCCGGAATATTGTAGATGACGATCGGCAGCTCGGTCGCTTGCGAGATCGCACTGAAGTGCGCGACCATGCCGCTTTGCGGCGGCTTGTTATAATATGGAACGACGGCAAGAATGCCGTCCGCGCCCGCCTTTTCCGCAGCCTTTACCGATCGCACCGAATCACGCGTGTCGTTGCTGCCCGCGTTCGCGATCACGGCTGCGCGATCGCCGAGCTCTTCTTTTACTGCAGAAAACAGCGCAACGCGCTCGTCCGGCGTCATCGTTTGGCCTTCGCCCGTCGAGCCGGCAACGACCAATCCGTCGTTTCCTCGTTCGACCAGCCACGAGGCGATGCGCGCCGCTTCACGGTAGTCAACGTCGCCGCCGCCGTCGAACGGGGTGATCATCGCGGTCACGATCGTGCCCAACTTCTTCATGTGGTCGTTACCTTTTCGTTTTCTAAATGAAACTCATCGTGCACCGCCTGCTCGGCCCGCCCGGCGTCGGCTGACGGAACCAGGATCGAGACGGTGATGTTGCTGTCGGTGCAGTGGATGATTTCGATATTTTCCGCCGAGAGCGCCGAGACGATGCGATGGATGACGCCCGGCTCGTAGCGCATGCCTTCGCCGACCACGGAGAGCTTGGAACATGCCTCGCGGACCCGCACGGCCACATTGAGATCGCCCAGCAGCTTGCGAATATCTTCGCCGCGGTCACCTTCAACCACAAACATCACGCCCGCCTGGTTGATCGTCACCTGATCGATCGATATCTTTGCCGCGGCAAGACGTTCGAACATCTGCATCTCGACTTGCATGCGGCGCTGCCGATCTTCAATATCGCCGCGAATCGCGCGGATCCACGTCACCCGCCCCGAGGCCGTGACTCCGGTGACGGGCTTGCGCGGTTCCAGCCGCGCATCGACGATGGTGCCTTCGCCCGTGGCCAGGCTGCGGATCGCGTATGGCGTGCGCGTGCGCTGGGCGTAGTCGGCCGCTTTATCATGCATGATTTTGGCGCCGTGCTGCGCGAGTTCGTTCATTTCTTCAAGACTCGCGCGACCGATCGTGTGCGCGCCGTTCACCCGCCGCGGATCGGCGGTCATCGCGCCGGCAACGTCGGTGTACACGTCGATGCGTTCCGCATCGAGTGCATGCCCTAACGCGATGGCCGTGAGGTCCGTACCGCCGCGCCCGAGCGTTGTGATCTCGCCGTCTTCGCTGACGCCTTGGAAGCCGGCGATAACTGGAACCACGCCGGCGTCGATGGCGTCGCGCAGGCGTTGCGGCTCGACGCGCACGATGCTTGCATCCCCGTGGTTCCCGTTCGTTATAATGCCAGCTTGCGCGCCCGTTAGCGCGACGGATGCAATCTGCTCGCGTTCGAGTTCGTCGGCAAAAACTGCAGCAGCGATAAGTTCGCCCGTCGAGAGCAGCAGGTCGGCGTTTCGCGTGCACCGCTCGGAGCCGGCCAGAGCGAGTAACGAATCCGTTGCATACGGCTCCGGCGCGCGACCCATTGCGGAGACGACAGCCACCGGCGATTCGCCGCGCTCCAATGCTTCACGGATTCGCTCGACTGCGATCCGGCGAGTTTCGGGCGACGCAACCGACGTGCCGCCAAACTTGAACACAGCGATCTTCACTGTGTCACCCTTGCACACTGTGTGTCATCCTGAGCCTGTCGAAGGACCCTGAGCGGCGCCCAAAGGGCGCAAGCCGAAGGGAGCAGGTATCATTCCTCGCTCGAGCAGCAACTCCAGAATCTGCACGGCATTCGTAGCCGCGCCCTTGCGCAGTTGATCGCCCACGACCCACATTTGAAAGTGCCGCTTGTCCTCGCCGGCGGAACGCAGCCGCGCAACATGCACTTCGTCGGTCCCCTCAACGTCGCGTGGCGTGACGACGCCGGTGCGGTGAAAAATGACGCCCGGCGCGCGTTCGAGCTTGGCCGCGAGCTGCTCGACCGTCGTCTCGCGTTCGGTCTCGAAGAACACCGCCTCGGAGTGCGCCGTCCGCACCGGTACACGCACGGTCATCGCGTACAACGGCAACGCCGGCAGATCGAGAATCTTTCGCGTCTCCTCGCGCACTTTCGTTTCTTCGCCGCTGTAGCCGTCGTCGCCGAACTGGCCGACCTGCGGCACGACGTTTCGAACGAACGGACCCTCACCGGCATCGAATTCTTCGAGCGGCCCGCGGCCCGCACCGCTGACGGCCTGGTACGTTGCAACATTGACCGACCGCAAGCCCGCGGTATCCCGAACGGGTGCCAGCGCCAGGCATAAAATAATCGCCGTGCAGTTCCCGACTGGAAAGAGATGATGCTCCGGAAGTATCGCCGACGCGTTTATCTCAGGAACGACAAGCGGAACGCCCACGCGCATCCGGTACGTGGAGCTGTTGTCGATGACAACTCCGCCGCGTTCCAAAATGGGCGGCACAAACTCCGAACTTGCCTCGTCCGATCCCGCAAAAAATACCGTGTCGAACGGAGTCAACGCTTCGGTCGAGGTCGCCAGCACGCCGTTGCGCGCGCGCGACGCAAACAAGCCTAAGCGCTCTACCGGAATTTTCCGCTCGGCCAGCACCTGCACGATCGTTTCACCTACCGCTCCGGTCGCCCCAACCACGGCGACGTTCACAGCTTCAGACCCACTTCAAGTCCCTTGAGCGAACGCACGGAGCGGATCGCCGCGATAATCCCCGGCGCAAACGATTCAATCGAGAAAGAATCATGGCGGATCGTGAGCAGCTCGCCTTCATTTGAGAACAGCACTTCTTGATGCGAGAGCAGCCCTTTCATGCGGATGCTGTGAATCGGCACGCCGGCCCGTCCGCCCCCGGCGTGAATGCGATCGGCGGTAGCCGAAGCGGTCCCACTGGGCTTGTCACGCTTGTCCGCGCGGTGCATCTCGACGATTTCGATCGAGGGAAAAAACCGCGCGGCTTGTTCGGCAAAGTTCATCATGAGAATCGCGCCGATCGCAAAGTTGGGAACGATTAGCGCACCGGTTTTGTGTCGCTCGCACAGTTTTTCCAACTCCGCTCGCTCAGCCGCATTCCATTCGCTCGATCCGATGACGGGCGAAAAGCCGCGCTCGACGGCGGAGCGCGCGACCGCTTGGGTTACCGGACGCGGCGTAAAATCGACAACGACGTCGGGTTTACGCTCGTCGAGCAGTTGCTCGACGTTGTCGTAGATTCCCAGCGACGGGTCCGCCGCGCGCGCAAAACCGCCGGCGAATTCTAAATCCGGCTCCCGTTTAATCGCCTCAACCGCAAGCCGCCCCATGCGGCCCTGGGCGCCGGCAACCGCCACTTTCACTCGGCGTTCTTCGGTGTGTGTCGCTCCAGCCACTTCGACGCTTCCCCCGCGAGAAACTCCGCATTCTCCCACGCCAACGGGTCATGCCGCATCTCGCGAAGCGCGGAAACGGCGGGGGCCAAACGCTCCCACGCCCGCAAAATTCGCAGCGAAGCGAGATCGAAGATGGCGTCACCATTGACGAGCCTGTGCTTAATATAGGTGCCGACCAGCTCAAAAACCATGAGCACTTTGTGCTCGGGATGAGAACCGGTTGTCCGCTGCGGCGAAAAGAACTCATCACGAAAAGGTCCGTCGTTTTTCAAACGATCCTCGAACTCGTACCGCACAAAACGAAGGCCTTCGAGAAGCTCGGCTTCCCCGAACATTTCGGCGACTGCCATCACGCCTTCGAGCTGCGTCGCCCGCCTGAGTTCTGAAAGCTGAACGAGGCCAACGCCGACAGTCGCCAAGATAACGACGCCGGTAAACAGTGTCGCGAGAGCGGTTACGGCCTCCCAGGTCATGCTTTAGCCATCCTTCGGCAAGCTCAGGATGACAACTTGGACTTAGAGCTTCTCCAACGGAGCGTATTTCAGCATAACCATTTTCTGCCCGACGTTGGGAAAGTCGATCGTGACCAGACCGTCTCCGCCCGCGCCGATGACACCGGAGATCTTGCCCTCGCCCCATTTGGGATGGCGGACCCGATCGCCCGATTGCAGATTCATCTTGATGCCGGCGCCCGCCGATTCGTGAATCGCGACCTCGCGCCAGCGCCCACCCGAAGGCCGGGGCAGGGCGATGCTGCCGAGCATTTCAATGTTGGGCATCTCTTCGAGAAAACGCGACTTCGGATGCGCGAACGTATTGCCGTACAGCGTGCGGCGTTCCGCATATGACAGAAAGAGCCGGTTCATGGCGCGCGTCACGCCGACGTAGGCCAGACGGCGCTCTTCTTCGAGCTCGGTCATATCGACCAGGGCGCGCGAGTGCGGGAAGACGCCCTCTTCCAAGCCGGTCAAGAAGACGTTCGGAAACTCCAAGCCCTTGGCGGAGTGCATCGTCATCATGGTGATGTATGATGCCGAATCGTCGAGCGTGTCGAGGTCGCTGATCAAAGCGACGTTCGCAAGAAAACCCGCCAGCGTCGCTTCCGGTTCGTTCGACTCATACTCGCGGGCAACGCCCACCAGTTCTTCGAGATTTTCCATGCGCGTGCGCGAATCGGGAGTATCCTCGTTGCGCAGCTCGCGCAAGTAGCCCGACTCTTCCATGACCGCGACCAGCAGGTCGGAAATTGTAAATTCACCCAGTCGCGAACGCAGCGACTCGATCAGCTCCGCGAAGCGCTCGAGCTCGCGCGTCTTCTTAGGAACGGCCTTCTTCAGCAGCTCTTTATCGAAAATCGCCTGACCGACGGGGACTTTCGCGGCGTCGGCGGCGGTGACGAGGCTGGCTAGAGTTTGTGACCCGATACTGCGGCGCGGCACGTTGACGATCCGCTTGAACGCAATCGCATCCGAGGGATTATCGATGTAACGCAGATAGGCGATAACGTCTTTGATCTCGGTGCGCGCGTAGTATCCAACGCCGCCGATGACGCGGTACGGAATGCCTTCGGCGATAAACGCTTCTTCGAACACGCGTGACTGGGCGTTGGTCCGATAGAGCGCCAAAAAGTCGCTGTACGAAGCGCCTTCGCGAACGAGCTCTTTAACTTTCTCAACAACGTACCGCGCTTCAGAGCGCTCCGTGTCTGCGGCGAACGCGGTAATCGGCTCGCCCGCGTCGCGGCTCGTGAAGAGCTTTTTCGGAGCACGGGTCTTGTTGTTGGCAACCAGCGCATTGGCCGCGTCGAGAATCGTCTGCGTGCTTCGGTAATTTTCTTCCAGCGTGAAGACTTTGGCGCCCGGAAAATCGTCTTCGAACCGCAGGATCATTTTGTAGTCGCTGCCGCGCCAAGAATAGATCGACTGGTCGTCGTCGCCGACGACCGTCACGTTGCGGTGCTTTTCGCCCAAAATCGCGATCAGTTTGTATTGCGCGAAGTTGACGTCTTGGTATTCGTCGACCATGACGTAGCGAAAACGGTTCTGCCATTTCGTGCGCGCGGTTTCGTCTTTTTCGAAAAGGTCGATCGTGCGAACGATCAGATCGTCGAAATCCAGACTGTTCGATTCCGAGAGCCTGCGCTGATACTCTTGGTAGACGTTCGCGTAGCGCTCGCCCAAAAACGACGTGTTGCGCTCGTGGTATTCTTTCGGCCAGACCAACGCGTTCTTTGCCTTGCTGATCTCCGCCAGGCATGCGCCCGGCGTGGTCTGGCGTTCGTCGTAGTCGAGGTCGGTTAAGATCTCTCGGACGACTGTGCGTTGATCGGCGTCATCGATGATCGCAAAGTTCGATGCGATTCCCGCGCGCGAACCTTCGCGGCGCAAGATGCGCACGCACATCGAGTGAAACGTACCGACCCACAGGTCGCGCGCGGGCGCGCCGACCATGCGTTCCAAGCGCGTCTTCATTTCGCCGGCGGCTTTGTTCGTAAAGGTCACCGCGAGAATTTGATCCGGCGAAACCTCGAGCTCGTCGAGCAGATACGCGATGCGGTGCGTCAGGACGCGGGTTTTTCCGCTGCCTGCACCGGCAAAAATCAAACACGGGCCATTGGTATGTCGGACGGCGGCCGACTGGACGCCGTTGAGAACATCGGTTTCCAGGATCATTGAGTGTTTATTCGCCGCCTGTGGATAAAGCGCCTATAATCGCGCGTCCGGTCCCTTCTTTAGCGCCCGGTATTGCGGCCAGCGAATACGCAGCGGACAAATACGCCAGCGTCGATTCAGCCCCCATATTAAGGTTGACGGAGTTCTCATTGAGTCCATCGAGGCAGCCGCCGCCGTTGGCCATGGCGATTGCGCGTGAGTTCCCGCCCAGGTACCAGTCTAACCCCTGTTGAGCGGTAGCGCGAAAAGCGGCATCCCCGGTCGCGTCGTATGCGGCCAGCGCTGCGTCCACGAGCGAGACGGCTTCCAACGGCTGCTGCGAGTAGCGCGCCCGCGGCCCGCCGCGGTGATACCAGCCTTCGTTGCCGATTGGCACGAAGACGCCGTCTTCTATCGTCACTCGTTGATAAAATGCTAGACTGCGCAATCCGATCGCTTTGAGATTTTCGTCGCCCAGCGCCGCCCCCGCGCGCACCATTGCTTCGGGCAAGCGCGCATTATCATAGGTCATGACGCCCTCGAACCATTCCCAATCGGGAGCGCACGTCGTTTCGAAACGCTGTTTCAGCGCGCCGGCGAGTTTGCGCAGCGCCTCGCTGTAGGCCGGCAATTCGATGTCGGCGATGCTCGCGTGACATGCATGCGACAACCCGATAATAGCGTAGGACTGCGCCCGGGCGTACTGCAGCCAGTCGATCGAGTTCAGTCCTTTATTGAAGAGCCGCTTGCACAGCCGGCGCCAGGTGGCCCGAGGCGCGTAACGCATCCCGAAGCCCAGCGCCCAAAGCGCGCGACCGACTGAATCGTGCGTGCCCACACAATCGAGCCACTGCCTATCGTAGCCCATGAAATTATGGAAGCGGCCGTCAGGCAATTGCGCGTCTTGCAAAAACGCGAGGTATACCGGCGCCAGCCGCAGCGCATCGGCATCGCGCGGCTCGAGCAAGAGTTTTTGATAGACGACGATCAGCGCGCGCGCGACGTCGTCGGTACAGTACCCCGTTGCGCGATTCGGAATATCTTCCATCGCGTGCTGAATAACGCCCACGTCGTCGCTGAGCGTAATGAGGTGTTCGAGACTAGGCTGAATGAACGAGCTCCAACTCGGGCGGAGCCAATTCGGCAAAAAGGCGGCCGTATTCGACGGCGACGTGTGGCCAGGTCATTTGACGGCCGAACCGATACGCGCGCCGTTCGGTCGCCCGGCGTAGCGCGTCGTCGTCGAGTAGCGCGCCGGCCAGATCGGCGATCGACTTGGCGTCACGGAACATGCACAGAAAGCCGCGGTTGTGCGCAAGCAGTTCTTGTGCGTAAAGATAGGGCGTGGAAACGATCGCTTTCCCGCAGCCGACGGCGTACGCCAGCGTGCCGCTGACGATCTGCGTCGGATTTAAGTACGGCGTCAAGTAAATGTCGGTCGCTTCCAAATAGCCGACCAATTCGTCGAACTCCAAATACTTGTCGATCAATTTTACGTTGTACTGCAGTCCATATTCGGCGACCAACGCCTGCAGCGATTCGCGATACGACTCGCCTTCGTGACGGCGCACGACTGGGTGAGTCTCGCCCAATATGAGGTAGAGCACCTCGGGGTGGCGCTTGACCACTTCGCGCATCGCTCCGATGGCGTACTCCAGACCTTTACCGCGATTGATTAAGCCGAATGTGGAAACGACCATGCGCTGACCCACGCCGAACGACGCTTTGGCGGCGTCCGTGTCGCGGAACGGTACGTCGGGCACGCCGTGATGGATGACGCGCAGCCGTTTCGGATCGACGTCGTAGACACGCTCTAGTAGGTCGCGGCCCGTTACGGAAAGCGCGACGACAGCACTTGCGTAGCTGCAAAGCTCTCGCGTGACGCGCAGCATCGTTTCGTCGGGTTCGGGCAAAATCGTATGCATCGTCAGCGCGATCGGTTTTTCAATGGCGCGCAGCGCGTCGATCAGCCACTCGCCGCGTTCGCCTCCGAAAAGGCCGTACTCGTGTTGAATATTCAAAACACCGGCGGGATGCGCGTTAACGATCGCGGCGATATCGCTATAAGATTCGCGGCGATCTTCGCGCAGCCGCGCTACGACTTCGGGCCCGTAATGGCGGACTTCGCCGCCGGGCTCGTCGATGGCGATGATTTCGGAGCTGGTTCCGTAGGCGCGGTCAAACGATTCGACCGTATCGCGCGTAAACGTGGCGATACCGCATTCGCGAGGTGGGAAGGAGCCCATGAAGAGGGTGCGCGGAACCACTCCATACTCCTTACACCGGCTCTCGAGGGGAACGCAAAACTTCACAGGGGGAAAGCCGGGGTACCCCTGTCAGTGGGCCTTTTATACCCGTGGATTCTCGCTTCTTAACCGTGTAAAAGCACCAAAGGTTACAAAGGCTCGTTCGCTTTGCCGGAGGACGAAGGAGGGAAACGTCGCCCCGGGGGGCCCGCCGAAGCCGGCACGTAAAGCCTGCTCGAGTGAAATCCTACTTTCTGCCCGTAGCGCTGATCGCGGCGGCAATCGTCACTTTCGCCGTAACGCGCGCGCCGGCGCAAAACGCCGGGAACATTCACAAGATCCGTCACATCGTCATCATCATGCAAGAGAATCGCTCGTTCGATTCTTATTTTGGAACGTATCCCGGTGCCGACGGTATCGTCATGAAAAACGGCCAGCCCGCCGCGTGCATCCCAAATCCGGTGATCGGATGCAGCCGGCCCTACCACGACAGTAACGATCTCAACCAAGGCGGTCCGCACGGACATTCGCACGCAATTGCAGATATTGACGGGGGAAAGATGGACGGCTTCGCCCGCCAAGCCCGGCGCGGCCGCCGCGCGTGCGCCGGAACCGACGATCCGCGTTGCGGCGGCGGTGACGTGATGGGCTATCACGACGGCGGCGAACTAGCCGGCTACTGGCGTTATGCGCACGACTTCGTTTTGCAGGATCGGATGTTCGAGCCGAACTCGTCGTGGAGTCTGCCGCAGCATCTGTACATGGTCTCAGAATGGTCTGCCCGCTGCTCTCAACTTGGCGATCCCATGAGCTGCACGGACGAAGTGCAGAATCCCGATCTTCCGCCTGATTTCGGACGCAATCCGGGCGCGCGAGCGCCAGGCCGCCCCGACTACGCGTGGACCGATCTCACGTACTTGCTTCACAAAAACCACGTCTCGTGGGCTTACTATGTGATGAGCGGTACTGAACCCGATTGCCGCAACGATACCGCAAGCTGTCAATTGCGCCGGCAAAACGTGCACACGCCGGGAATCTGGAATCCGCTGCCGTCTTTCGATACCGTGAAACAAGACCGTGAGTTGGCCAACGTGCAGGATCTGCGCAAGTTTTATGTAGCGGCAAAAAACGGAACGCTACCGAACGTCGTGTGGCTCTGCCCGGCCGGAAAATATAGCGAACATCCACCGGGACTGGTGAGCGCCGGACAAGCATACGTCACCGGCGTCATCAACGCAATCATGCAAGGCCCCGACTGGGATAGCACCGCGATCTTTGTGAGCTGGGACGACTGGGGCGGCTTTTACGATCACGTGGCACCACCGGTCGTCGACAACGACGGCTACGGTTTGCGCGTTCCCGGTTTAGTGATCAGCCCGTACGCCCGCCGCGGCTTCATCGATCATCAGACGCTCAGCCACGACGCGTACGTCAAGTTCATCGAAGACGACTTCTTAAACGGGGCGCGCATCGACCCGAAAACCGATGGCCGCCCGGACACGCGTCCGTTCGTGCGCGAACGCTATCCTCAATTGGGCGATCTGCGCCACGACTTTGACTTCACGCAAACTCCGCGCCGCCCCGAAGTACTTCCCGGGGGCGTTGTTTGGACGGGTAACTAGCGTTGATCTAAAACGTTTACTCGCCTCTCGAACGCATCGAAGCGCAAATCGACCGAATCAAACCGCTTGTTCATACCGTAACGCAGCGTGTCGAGGCCCCGTTCGACACGGTCCACTCGCTTGGCGAGTGACGCAAATTGCATTCCCACGCCATCTCTCAGATCGAGAATGGCGCCCATGAGTTCCGCGGAGGAATATCTCTTAGTCATCGGACCAGTCTAGAGTACGGCTGTTGCCGAACCGTTTCCTAGCTATTGCGAGTTCGCGCGCCGCTTACGGGCCGTCCTCCTCAATGTTGAGCGAAAGGTCAACTGAATTTCCTACGATGAGCGGTCCGAAGCCCATGCCCCAATCCGAGCGTTCGATGGTACCCGTTGCAGCGTAAGCGATAATCAAACGGCCGCGCGGCGATTTGCCGACGCCGACGACGCCCGCATTGAGCGTGACCGGGTGCGTTTGACCGTGCATTGTGAGATTGCCGGCGATCGTGAAATGTTTCGGATCGGTGCCCATGATATTCGTGCTTTGGAACGTCATGTCCGGAAATGTTGCGACGTCGAAATAATGGCCTGAGCGAATATCGTTATCGCGCATCCCGTTATGCGTATCGACATTGGACGGATCCAGCTCGGCGCGTACCTCGATCGGAATTTGACTTCCCGGCGTTAGCTTTACGATGGCATTTTTTATCGGAATTGTCCCGATGACTGGAACGATGCCGAAATGCCGCGCGGTAAATTGCGCGGTTGAGTGGTTCGGATCGACGCTCCACGTTTCGGTCGCGGCGAATGCAATCGCGAACGAGGCGACGGACAGTAGCAACGTCGACGTGATGATGCGCTTCATCGTTCTAGTGTAAGACGCAACTCCTGAAGTTTCCCTGAACGGGCCTGCCCGGCAGGGAGAACCAAGCGAGCCCAAAAAGTGCCATTGCCCGGAGGCTGGCGATGTCACGAATACGCGGCGCCCTCTTTATCTTTCTGCTTCTTCTCTCGGCGGCTGTTTTAGGCACGCGCGCGCTCGCGCAGTTGCATTTTCCCGGGTTGCCGGGTCTTCCGCATCTCCCCGGTGCGCAACGCTTGGCTATCGACGCCGCGTCGAGACAGCTTGCACCGTACGTTCAGGCCAACACGCCGGTGAGGCTCGATTGGAGCAGCGCCTATCCGACCGTTTCGGAACCGCCCGGCGGCGCTTTCCGGCCGGGAGCCGGCCACGCAGGTGGCGCGTTTTCGCAGCGGGTAGCGTCGCAACTCGCGCACTCGCCAAACGGGATCGTAAACTTAACTCCCGGCGATTACGCGTTGCCCATTCGAGTCTATTGCACGGATATTCATCGTCATGCGCACCAGCCGGAAAACTATCTGGTCGGGCCGCTGCGCGGTGCGCGCGCGAGCGTCCTCACCGCGCTATATTCGAAAGTCGGCGCGGCACGCGCGCCATATCACGACGTGCAATCGCTTTCGTGGACGCTGCAAGCCGGGACACGCTATGGCGATATGGGGCAAGGCACGCGCGCGCTCTTTGATCGGCTGATCCCGTTTATGCGATCGAAAATATTGGGCAACTTTACCGATCAGCTGCGGTCTCAATGGTCGCACTTTACGATACCGGGTCTACCATCGTTTGACAGCGCGCTTAACCAGATGGACGGCCTGGGACAAACGATTCAAACGTACCAATCGGCGCAGCAGCAGATCCTTGCAAACTCGTCGGATTTCAACGCGCTGAGCGCGCAGCTGGCGCCGGTCGATCGCAGCGGCGGGCGCACGATGCAATCGGTCCCCTGGAGCGAAGTCGCGCCGAACATTTACATGCGTTCACCTTCGACGGGCGACTTCGGCAGCGTCGGCGAGATGGACATCCGCGTGACCGGACCGCCGGGACAAACCGTGCCGGTCCCGCTCGAATCGCAAATCCTCTATCCGCCGGGTTGTCCCAACTGTCAACCGCTCACGTACAATCCCGAACCGACGCAACCCTCGGGCGAAGACGGTGGCGGAGGGATCCCAGGATGAAAATGCACGCGTACTTCGCTGCAGCGCTCTTTTGCGCCAGCGTGTTTCTTTCATCCGCGGCATCGCTCGCGGCTACGCCTCCTGTGGAAATCAACGATCTCGTCGGCAGATGGCGCAGTGACAAAGATAAGAAAAAGATTGTCACAATCGTGCGCGAGGGTGACGAGCTCAAATTGCAAACGCCGCAGTACAGCGATTGGGAACCGCTAAAAATCGATGCGGCGACGAGCACGGCGCGTATTCGTTTCGAGCGCAAGACGACCGCGGATGACATCCGCAACATGAAACTCGACAATCCGGCCGACGGGCCGCCGCCGGATTCGGTCGTGGAAGCTGCGTCCGGCCTTGTAACCGAGGGATTCACCGGCCAGCCGAAACGCAAGAGTTATTATTTTGCGAAAGAATGCGACCTCACGATGAGCGTGCGCTGGCAAGGCTTCCACATCAAATGGAACAAAGATACCGGCACGATCGAGGATCGCACGCCCCCGAAGGCGGTGAGCGAAGACTTCGCACAGATTCACTATGCTTGGCCCGATCTGCGCAAGACTGTCGTTTCAACGCAATATACGGGCTCATCAAATACCGGAACCGAAATCAATTCGTATTTCACCGAACGCCCGGCGATGGAAGTCTACGGCGAGTTCGGGGTCGCGTTGTTTAAGCCAATCTTCAAAGCCATTACGGGCGCGGTTCCGGCTGAGACGTTCTTGGGCAAGGTTGCGGAAAAACTGATCGAAACCGGCGTCGTGAAGAGCCTGCAAGGTGATTTGAAAGCCAAGGATATTGCCGCAGCCGTTGCCGGCCAAGTGCTCGACAAAGCGCTAGAACACGTAGCTGACCGCGAACCGTTCGCAACCATCAAAGCGAAACTGGACAAAGCGATCGGCGAAGATCAAGTCGAGGCAGCCGGCGGCAAGATAAAAGATAAAGCCGCCGATATGGCGGCCGATAAGCTCACCGGGCCGGAGCGCACTCAACTCGACGAGTACTTGAAAAATCAGTGCCGTTACGATTTGGTTCAGCTCAAGCCGTACGGAATCGTAATCGGCGGCATCTCCGTTGTCGACCGTCAAACCGGGAGCGCCACCGTTTGGCTCTTTCTGAAAGATCGCGGCTCTGAACCGCGCGCCGTTATCGGCTCCACAACCGTTCCCGAAGAGGGCGAACATAAGGCCCTCGGCATCTCGTTTTCGCCTGTAAACTAACGCGCTTCTTCGGCTATGTCTTGAGCTTGTGCAACGTGACGCTGTTGCCTTCGGTATCCATAATCATCGCCATGTAGCACTTCTCGGCCTCATGCTCCATCACGACGGGAATCCCGCGTTTCTTGAGATCCGAGACGGTGCCGTCGAAATCATCCACGGCAAAGAGGTTGCCGTTGCTGGGCTGAAACGGCATCATGCCGCCACCCGACCATAACCCGAACGTGGTTCCGTCGGAGAATTCATACTCCGCGCCATTATTGTCCGGATAAACCGTCGTCGGTTCCATGCCCAGTGTGTCGCGGTAAAACGCGATCGCGCGCGCAGCATCTTTGACCATATAGGCGCTTAAATCGAGACCAGCAATTTTTGAAGCCATGTGTTTCCTTTAAGGCTCCTTGAGCCAGATTTCACGTTCGAGTGGATAAGGATTAGTCAGCGGCATTCGAGCGACGCCGCGCGCGTAGCTATTGGGGTGTCGTGCCGCCCATTCGCCGGAAATGACGGTCAGGTACTCAAAATCTTCGAATAAACTGTTCGTGCCCGTGTACACCCTCGACAGGGCGATATACTCTCGCATTCGCGACCAAGAACTGGTGACGACCCACCAATAGTTTGCCAGGAACACTTCGGGCGCAACGACGCGGTTACGAACCATTCCGCCGATGAGTTCGAAACTATTTCCGAGTGCACCGGCGGCTTCGAACAGATCCAAATATCCTTGCGGCACGTCTTCGACGGGAAGCCTTTTGGAAATCCGGTACAGGTAGCGCCGGAATTGCGGATCGTCCAGTGCGCGCGCGAGATCTCCGCCTCGCAGTAGCCTATTGGCCTTGCGGTGTTCCTCGTCTTCGAGCATGGCGCGAAACGACAGAATCGCTTCTATCAGATTTCCCGACCGCATGTGACGCAGCTGGATCACGGCCGCCACCGCCGTCCCTGCGATCACAACGGCGGTCAGGGCTGATGAGACAGCAGTAATGGTTTCGGGTGACATGCGCCTAGCGCGCGCCGATGGGCGCCGATGGCCCGATGCGCGAGCCTTCGGGAGCGACGGTGTCCGGGTCGACTCGCACATCGTGTCCGATGACCGAGCCCCTGCCGATTTTCGCGCCGGCGCCGATGATCGCCCGGCTGGCAATAATGGTTTCTTCGATCGTGGCGCCTTCTTCTACCACAACGTCATCCCAGAGCACGGAATCCTCGATCGCGGCGTTGGCCGCAATGCGGCAACCCTTTCCCAGCACGACGTTTGGGCCGACGCGCGCAGTCCGTGCGATCATTGTCCCCGCACCGATGTGTACCGGCGCAATGAGGTTCGCGCAGTCGGCGTTCGCCGCGCCCGCGCCGCTAATTCCGGGCTCGATCTCGAGCGGCATGACCCCGCTGAGTACGTCGCGGTGAACCGTGAGGTAATGTTCCGGCCGTCCGACGTCGATCCAATAGTCCTCCGTCGTATAGGCGAAGAGCGATTGCCCTTCGGCTAAAATTCTCGGAAACGTCTCGCGCTCGATCGATACGTTACGCCCGGGCGGAATGAAATCCAAAACCTTCGGATCGAGCAGATACGTTCCGGCGTTAATCTCGTTGGTCGGCTCCGTGCCTTTGGGCGGCTTCTCGATGAATTGTGAGATCCGGCCTGACTCGTCGTGCACCACGCAGCCGAACGACGATGGATCTTCTACCTTTATAAGGTGCAGAACGCCGAGGCCGGCTTTTTCCTTATGATAGGCAATCATGGCGCGCAGATCGAGGCTTGTCAGAACGTCGCCGTTCATCATAAAAAACGGACCCGTAATGTGCTGCTCGACGTTTTTTATCGCGCCCGCGGTCCCCAGCGGCTCGTCTTCGATCACATACGTGATCTTCATATCGAGCCGCGAGCCGTCGCCGAAATATTCAGTAATTGCCTGCGGCATATAGCCCGCGGGCAGTATTACGTCGCGAATGCCGGCTTCGTATAACCGTTCGAGCGTTCGCGCCAAGAAAGGGACGCCGACGATCGGTACCATGGGTTTGGGCGTGCCTAAAGTTAGCGGCCGCAGCCGCGTTCCTTCACCACCGACCAAAATTACCGCTTGCACGCTCAAACCTCCAGCAGGGCATCTTCCCTTCAGCGCGCCAATACAAAACGCTTGCGCGAGTCCATCGCAGTTGTGTACGATAGGCTGCGCGCCTATCCCGGGTAGTTCAGCTGGAAGAACGCCAGACTCTGAATCTGGATGCCGGTGGTTCGAGCCCATCCCCGGGAGCGCGGCCCTATCGTCTAGAGGCCTAGGACGCCGCCCTCTCACGGCGGTAACACGGGTTCGACTCCCGTTGGGGCTACCAATATTTTCCTTATATAACAAGGGTTTGCGCTTCACCGCCTTCCGTTTGGAGGGCCGTTTGTCACATAGAATTAAAAAAGGAGAGGGAAGGGACGTTCGATCTTAACAATGACGTATCTCTGGGTCATCGAACGCGGACGTATTCCACGATGCTGAACACCACGCGGTAGGTTCGCGGATTGACCGAGCGAATGGTGAGCCTGCGCCGATCCGCAGAGACAGCCATCCGGTAGCCGTAAACGGGCTGCAGGCCTTTACTGAAGACCGCGATGACGGCCGGCCCATCGCGATGCATTGCGACCGAATCCATTTCCGCCATACCCGCGACCCGATATTTCCGTCCATCGTAACGTGCCGCGAAGCGGCCACTGCTGCGCTGGCCCGCGACAGTGATCCGCCACATGACGCAATCAATTCCGTCGCTATGAAATGCTATACACTTCATGTTTTGCGATCGTAGCGGCGGGAAATCGGCGGTAAATCGGGATGCTGCCAGATTTGCACGCCACATACCGACCAGCGGGTCAGAATGGGCGCTTGCAGCGACCGTAAAAGCGAGAACCAGTGCGCCAATCAAAGTCCTCATAAAGTTCATGTATTATTAACAACCTTCCCGCACGATAGAGCATATTCGCAGACGTGAGCGTGTTACTCTAAATCCATGAGGTGCTTACGAGGGCCTGCAGACTGGAAACGTCACGGAAACGATCACGAATCGCTTTCTCGTTCTTCCATCGCGCACCGGTTGATAATCTGTTCCTAACCGCCAACGGCGAAGCCGCCGCAGCCTAAAGGCCCCTCGAGGCGTGGAATCTTCATCGGCCCGCAAACAGCGTTCCGCCAGCGACGTTAGAGGCTCTATAGCCGCATGAAACGCCGAACCGATAACGTGAACCGAGCCCGTAGCCAGCGCTAGCGGCTATGATAACGCCAAGCCGCATTTCATCCTGCTGAGCCAGTGGCAAGAACGATCTCGCGTTCGACGCTACCGCTCATGGGCAATTCGCTTAGCCCTTCGGCTTTAGCTCGAACGCGTCAATTCCGGCCGGCGGACCGGGCGTAGCAGTAGACGAGGACGTCGTGCCCTTGCCGGGGCCGCGGTAATCGAATTGCTTTCCTCGGCCGAGGGTTGTCATGGTTGAAAATGTACCGTTGGTTTGGCCCGACCACGTACTATCGGGAAACG
Organism: Vulcanimicrobiales bacterium; assembly: GCA_038215615.1. GTDB lineage: Bacteria > Vulcanimicrobiota > Vulcanimicrobiia > Vulcanimicrobiales > Vulcanimicrobiaceae > Rubrimentiphilum. Next base: position 49,070 of record JBBQQR010000007.1, read on the forward strand.
TCGCCGTGCACGTCATGGATGCTGCGGAAGGTTTCGCGGCGTTGAGTGAGCAGGTCGCCGAGCCTTCCTTCGCAGTCCAGACGGCATTGCCGCCACCCAGAACTTTACCTTGGAATGTGAACGCGTGCGGCCCGCCCGACACGGTTCCGATAAAACTAACAGACGTGACCGACCAGGTCCACGTGAATATCCACTGGCCCGACAAGTCATAAGCGGAAGACGGCTGGGCCTTTTTGCACTTCGGGTTTCCGTGATGACTAGCGAGCTGCTCACGAAATCCTAGGAATGGGCGAAATCCTCGGGACGGCTGAGATTCTAGGTCTATTTGGGCTGCACACGGATCGGGGGTAGGAGTTAGGTGGCGCGGATCCGCTTGGCAGGCCGCGATCTGGCGGTCCCCAAATAATCATCGGCGTTCGTTGCCTTTCTCTAAGCCGGCAGCGGTGCTTGCGGGAGCGCGCGATATCGTAACAACTCGATTCGCACGTACGCCTGGGCTGCAGTGTCGCAAAGCTGCTCGAGCGTCAGCGCTTCATCCGGATCGAGCTTCGTACCATCGCGGTGGATTCCATATACCGCAAACGCAATGAGCTCGTCGCTCTGAAAAATCGGAATCGCGATCGCGGGCGTTGCGCCTTGTCCTTCGAATTGCTCCGCAACGTGAGTGCGAACATCGCGGATCTCGAGTTTGGCGCGCTCCGTCACTAAAAACCGCACCAACTCGTGGTCCGCATCGAACGCCGGCGCGCCAAGGGCTTCCCACCCGGACGCGGCCGCAACAATAAACGTCGGTCCTTGAGCGCGAAACAGCGCAGCCATCGTTAAGTCGAGCCTCTCGTATGGCCCGTGAACCACCGCGCGATCGATGGTTTCCTCCCGCTCGGCGCGCAACAGCGTCTTGGCCAAGCGTCTCAAATAGTTCTGAGCGCTGTGTTTGTCGCGGAATAGCAGCAAATCCACGCCGCGTTCGATCCAACCGTAGGCACGGTGCAGGGCAAGAGCGAGCCCAATTGTCACCGCGGCATCGATCACTAATGCAACGCGCACCTGATGCAAATACGCGCTCGTCAACCAATCCACGGCGCCGATAACTCCGACGATCAAAGTGGTTACCACCGCGTACAGGACGGTCCGGCTAATCACAAAACGCACATCGATGACGTGGCGCTTGAGAATTCCGTACATGAGCGCCAACGGCATGATCACTGTTAAATCGGCAGCTACGATGCTCAGAGATTGCAGGAAGTGCGAAGGATTAGCACTCAGGACGTTTCTGAGATCGTTCGTGATTACGCCGAAGATAATAGCAAACGCGGCCCAGCCGAAACGCGCGCGCTCCATTCGTTCCATCGTCGTCAGGCGCGCGATTACGACGAGCACCGTTACGACTGTAAGCACTTCGTCTATAAGATTCGTTAACTGCGGCGAAAACGTCACGCCCGTATAGAATACGGCAACGGCAGCAACAGCTATGTCGGCCGCCAGTATCGCGCACGCGGCGTAAAACGCGGGCCTCCTCCATCCGCTCGGAATCCGATCGTCTGGTACCAGCACAGAGAAAAATAACAAACAACCTACCGCTATCGACGCACTAAATCCCGGCAGCCCGCCGGCAATGACGTACTGCCACGCCGGAAGAATCGTCCAGTTCTCACCTGCAGCGAATGACGGGGCGGCCGCTAGGCAGTATGCGTAGAACGTCCACGTCGTCGGACTGGGCCTGGCCATCACCAAGGCAATGCCCGTAACGAGAAATACGAGGAACGTCAGCAAGCGCAATGCGGAAAGGAAGTTGGAACCGTAAGTGTTTGCGACCGGCGGCCCTACATTCGCTACGAATCGCACCGGCCGCACGCTGCCGCCTTTGCTGAGACACGTCGAGATCGGAGTCCCGGCGCGGTATCCTTGCTGAAGGCCGAAGCCGCGGTTCATCAACAGCGCATAATCTCGCGCCGATAGACACCCCAGAATCTCTCCCGTTCGCAGCCCCGCGCGATATGCCGGAGAACCGGCATCAACGTGGACGATATTCGATTGAACAAACGCGCCGGTTAGTACTATGCCCGTGCCGCTCTGAACGCTTGGGGGAGATTCAAACATCGGCGGTGCGACCAGCAGTAACCAAAAGGCCGCCAATCCGATCGTAATAAGCGCGCGCAGCGCCTTCATAATATGACGGCGTCCATGACGCTGCTATTCGCTTTGCCCCCTGCTTCTACTTTGTCTTCTACTTATAGGCTAGTAACCAGTAGTAACCAGTATCAACCCAGACTAAAGAAAAGCAATGCGCAGGGATTTCGAATCCCGTTGGGGCTACCATTTCGTCGCTAGGACTCTATGCGCCGGCCTTTTTCGAGCCATTTGTCCAAGCGCGGCATCCGAGGAGTACCGCCTGGATAATTGCCACCCGGATGTCGATCGGCCCACCGTTGCGCGCGCGATGCGAGATACTCGAAATTCTCAAAAACAAACGGTTTAGTGCGACGGGCGATCATGATAACGGGCTCTAAACAATTCCAGTTCAGGATAACATTATACCAGGACGCTTGAAGGAAGAGCGTCTCATCAATGAGCCCGCTGCGTACACAAGAACCTATCTGTTCATACATGTCACATAGGTGGACTTCGGGATGCTCCCTTCGATCAACGGGAATTTTTTCCAACCCGGCGCGAAAGGCGGGGTCCTCCATTCGCGTTGCCAGATCGTGGCGGACGAAATCGAATAGCTCGTGCACGTGAGGCTGCTGGAACACCTCGAGAATCGAAAGCAGGCCGGACAGTTGGTTGTTCTGACGAAGATGGCGCAGCTGAATAAGTGCCGCGACCGCTGTGGCAGCGATGACGAAAAAGGTTCCCATTGTGCCGATGGTGTTCCAGAACTCAAGCGACATTGATCCGCCATCGCCAATTTCGTATCGGCGTTCTTCCAAACAGCGTCGAACTGACAGATCCAAAAAACCGGCTCATCTATCAAGAATACGGGCCGCCCCAAACTGGGCCTGCATTATGGCGCACGAGCCGCGCTCACGATGTGCTGGAAGGGCGTCTTCTACTTACCGCTGACCTTACGGGCTCGGTGACCGGCCACGGAGCCGAACGGCGCTCCGGCCGAAACACCCGCGAATCGCTAAACTTCTTAGGGCGCGGTGTGCGCCTTTTGCCCTAACATTTCGGGAATATCCTCTGCCGGGAGCGCTTTGCGCACTGTGCCAAGAATCACCAGACCCGCGCTGATCAGCACCAAGTTCTTTATGATAAATTCGCCGTTCGACGAGAGTTTGAGCGGATTGCCGTCAGTGAAGACGAGGTCGGGACGGATGACCATCGTGAGGAACGTGCCGATCATTTGCACTAAGAACAGCAGCAACGTTAGCCGCATTGCCCAGCCCGTGAGCAAGCCCAATCCGATGATCACCTCTACCACGCCCATGCCGACAACCGCAACGTGAGAGGGCAAAACGTACAGCGTCTTGGCGACCAGATCTGCGACGGGGCTGACACCAAGAATCTTCAACGCTCCGAACCACACGAAGACGATGCCAAGAGTGATGCGAAGCATCGTGACGCTATGCTCGCGCACAAAGCCGATTACTGCGTTGTCGAACCGACGGAGCCATTCAGGAACGCGCATACATTTTATTCTCCCTACCCAACTTTGGAAACCGCGATGCCATTGTAGCATTTCAGTTTGTAAACCGACGCCCTGTGTATACTATCTCCTAAGAAAATCGCGGTTTTAAAATTCTCACGACGCTGAAGGGGCCCGAACCCTCGGGCTCCGCCGTGATAGAACGCGGATGGATACCGCTGTAGCATACTCTACGCCCGCCGTAGCGGCTTTCAGTCACACTAGTGGTGTGCCTGTTGAGGTACGGGAGCGCCGGCTTAATCTTTTCATGGCGATGTATTGATCGCCCATGGCTCGCAGTTCACTAATTTTTAAGATTGTGGTCTAAAAAACGGCGAAGATACCATAAAGCGATGCGGCTGTGAAAGCCTAGCGGCACCGTTTCAAAGGCATGATCTGCCCAGGCCAACTCGATATACGTAACGCTTACACCATCGTCGCGCAATTCGTCGCGCAATAAGTGCTCGAAATCGAGACTCACGACATGATCTCGTCCGGCTGCGATCATCAAGACCGGCGGCATACCTGCTCGCACGACGTATCGCGGTGACGCGCTGCGGTAGCACGGGGCGTTTTGGTGTGGAGTGCCACCACAAAGGTCGCTCAGAGTGCGCCGTATATTAATAATGTCGGGATGAGGCGGATGTTCGTAAGCCAGCCGAAGATCCACTGGACTCTCGTACGTCACGACCGCGTCGATGCGGCGCGGGCGCAGCGCGCCAGCGATTATGGCGAGCTGCGCACCGGAGGAATGTCCGAGTACCGCGATGCGCGGGGCATGAATGGCATCGATCTGACGCAGAATCGCGACTTTTTGCGCGGGCCATCGTGATTGCGGTGCGTGGGGATAGCCGAGTGGAATGACACGGTAGCCCCAGGAAGCAATTATCGCATTGAGCTGTGCATCGTTCTTGGTGGAGCCGCGTTCCCAGGCGCCTCCGTAGATGGCTAGCACAACAGGAGTGTTTGGCCCAGACCGAGCGGCGCGCACCTCGATGGGCGGTAATGCGAGCAATGCTGAGGCCGGTATATACGGCCCTCGCGTTAGATACGCGAGCGGCGGTGCAAACGTGCACAATATGGCTGCTCCCGCCATCGCAATTGCCGGGCGTCGCGCTGCACTGCGCAACCGCAATGCTGTCGAAAGCGCAACTCCATCGAATATCGTTAGGACCGGCCAAAGCTCCGTACCGCCCACTGTCAGGACGAAAAGCGGCATGATAGGTCCGGGCACGACGATCCAGATTGAGAACGCCAGCGCGATCAGCGCAAGTGTGACCGCAAACATGTCCACCAAACCCACACTATCATCAGGAACTGCAGCGGCAATCGTACGTAAAACATCCATGCGCTGCCGACGTCGTGATAAAGCTGCGGATGCTGCGCCATCTGTATGTTCGCCGGAAAAACCGCGACAAGCAAAGCGATCAAGCCGATGCCGGAAATTCGCCGGGTCAAAGGCATCAGCACGCCGATGCCGCCAAAAATCTCACAAGCTCCGCTAATTTGAACAAGTAAGAGATGGAGAGGAAGCCACGGCGGAACGGCGCGCACGTAAAAACCTGAGTGCACATAGTGATTGATACCTGCTGCTATAAAGAAAATGCCGAGCGAAACCGCCGCAACTTTGCGTACAGTGACCATGACGAGATTGTCGCGCGAAAGACGTGCGGTTCCTCCGCGTGGCGGCGGGATGGTTGCGGGCGAAACCGACTGCGGTGTCACCATTTGCGGCGATGACCCGGACGAGGGCAACCCCAATCGCCCCAACCGGACGGCCTATCACTTAACGAGGTGTAAGCGGCCTGCGCCTTTCGGCGGCCACGGCGCTAGCGGCATCCATTCTCAGCTCGAGATCGCTGAAAATCTACGCCGATGACGCGATGGCGTGGACGCTAGCCGCGCGCGGCGAGTGGCAGAAGGCACGGAGCTTCGCCATTCGGGCTGTCCGCGATTCTAACGAAACTGTAGTCGGTTCTCCCGTTCAAACAATCAATCTACAGATTGAAGCCGGCAACGCCTGCAGGTGTTCGAATCCAAGAAGCCTCCATGCAATGCTTTCGCAACACGGAGGCTTCTTTTTTCTAAGCGCTTCTGCCTAGTCGGTGCAGGGTCAGATTTTATACTGTGGCGCGACGGCCCATTAGCGCCCGGACGATGAAGATGAGTATAACCGCTCCAATGATCGCACAGATCATGCTGCCGATGTTAAATCCAGTGACGCCGACATGGCCAAATAAACCGTACACAAAGCCGCCGACTAGCGCACCGATGATTCCGATAACGATATCACCTAGGATGCCGCCGGGACCGTCTCCAGCGATGGTTTTCGCGATCGCGCCCGCGATGAGTCCAAATATAATCCAAAGAATTATCCCCATATGCAACCCTCCGTTCAAATAGCAAGCCTAGCAAGCCACCTAGGTTATCTCCAATCGGCTCCGCGTCAAACCTCCTTAACGGTAAGACCACTTGATTCTCGCGAGTTTCACACAAGATGGCTAAATAACGGGTGATATGCAATGGCTCACCTCCAAGTCGATACAGCCCAACCTTGGGGAATCCCGCCCAAGGGCTTTTCCTGGCTTGCGGCTTTACGGAGCGGTGTAATGTTTGGCTAGTACCGCTTCCACAGGATTGTAGGTGAAGCTCACGCCCCGGTGGATAACCGGGTCGGCCAGCGTTTGATCGAAATCCTCATTTCCGTCGAAACTCGCCCATCGCCAGAAACAGCCGCCATCCATTCCGTATTTTTCCATTAATGTAAGAAGGCTGTCCGTTGCAGTCGCGGTCGGCCAAGTCGGGTCCACCGGCGTCGCATCGCCAAACTCCACCGCAACTGCATGCGCACCGTTGTGCCCGATCGTCGAGTATATGTACTGCATCGTTTCGTTCGCCCACGCGTTGGGATCTTCATCGGTGCAAACCAAGCCTTGTGCGTACTGGCATTTCTTATGCTCGTAGAACGAAACGGCATACGTGCGCTGCGCATCGGGAACGTTGAGGCCATCGAAAATGCCCTTCATGACTACAATCGGGCTTGTTAGATTTGGCGAGTTTTCATCAATATAGCTGCCGACGATCGTCTCAGCTGAAAGTTTAGCGAACGGAATTCCAAGTGTGTTCGCGAAACCGATGGCCCATTTAACATACTGCGCCGGCTGCCCGTTTGAACCAAGCCAGAGCGGCGGCTCGGCGGGAATACCACACGACGGTGTATTGTTGAAATTATTTACATGTACATCGCCGTCGAAGAGGACCATGTACAGCGCAGGATGATTTTTTACCGTTTGCAGAATGGCGCTCAGCCAGGCCGTGTTATTGGCCGGCGGCTGCTCTTCCATATGCGTATTGACCAAATTCAAAATGATCTTGATGCCCTTGCTCTGGACCAAATCGAAGAGGGCGGTAAGGCTCGAAAGCTCCGGAGAAGTTGGCTGCGGATACTGAAGCCCTAAGACCGGTGGGACGTTGCACGTCGGCGGCGTGAAGCCCGGCACATACGCCGAGTCGGCGGCCCGTAATTCAAACTCGATCGTATTGACGCCCATCGCTCGCATCTTGTCCAGTTGCAGCGCAACCTCAGAGCGGACACTTCTGCCCACGATGGATTGGTATCCGTCAAACTGGTGCAGCAGGTCGCCGTCGTAAAACCCGTTCTGATAAGAGCGCTGCTCGAATTGAACCCACAATCCTCTCACCACAAGTGACGAAGCTTGCGGTAAGATCGGCGTTGTGTAAATCGAGCCGGAGGCACCGAGCACGTACATATTTGTATCCGCCGTTGCGATACCGGTTGCGGCGCCTGGCTGGGATGTCCAGCCCGCCGAGTCAAAGTCGTTGTAATAGATCGCGTTGCCTGCCGCATTACCCGGATATCCGAGCGCAAACACGCCACGGCCGGCCGGCGCAATTGAAGACGCACTTCCGGGAAGGCGCGCGAACGTGCCGTCGCCATTTTCATACCAGATTTGGCCGGCCGAGTTTAATATATAAAAGCCGCGAGGCTGCAGAACGCCTGCGCCGAGATTGTACGGGCCGCCAGGATCCCACGCAGCAGCAAGCGCGATGCCGGATCCAGGAACCTGCGACCACGTGCCGTTGACGTTATGCCAAATGGCTTTGTCGGTTCCGCTTCCGCCGTTGGATAAAACGTAAATCGAGCCGTCCCACGCGACCGTCACAGCACTCGCTCCGCCACCAAGCGCCGTCCAGGCTCCGGTGCCGCCGAACGGCACGGCGTAATGATAGGTGCCGCCGCTGGAATTGACTGCGTAGATCGTCCCATCGGGCGCGGCCGCGAGCTGCGACGCTAATCCAGAGACGTTCGTCCAGGCCGCCGCGGCACCGTCAACACTGTCGTATTGCCAAATATACTTATCGGGTCCGCTCGGCAGCGTTGAAAGCGCCCAAAGCTGGCCGTCCGGCGCCATGACAAGCTGGCTGGCCGAACCTGCAATCTGCGTCCAGTTCAATCCTTGGATTGCGCTTTGCGTATGCACCGGCGAGTTCATTGCGCTCGACGGCTGAATCGCCGTTCGCGCCATCGGTGCAGACGCGCTTAATCCGGGTGATACGGATTCCGGCGTGACCATCTGGGGAGACGATCCCGTCGGAGGCAATCCCGAGCGCACACCGTGCGAACATCCGGCTACGACTAATACAAGAAGCACCGGTAGCAAAATACGACAAGCGCGGTTTGGCAAACGCCTTCCTATTCCTGGCCGGGTTTACTTCGCCGTCTGCTACCGCTTACATTGTCCGCTCCGCCCGTCCTATATATAAGCTGCGCGACGGATGTTGCCCGATCGGTTATTGTTAACCAAATCGTAAAAACTGTGCGCAAGAATCTCGGAAGCCATGAAAACCTTGAACCTCATGATCAGAAGCGTTCAAACTGGCGCGCCGGCCTCAGCCTGCCGTAAAGCCGCAGCGAACTGCTCGGGTGAGTGGCATTTTCGCATGGGCAAGACCTCCGGGTCTCGAGGAGAAGTTTTGCCGATTTTTCGCGAGTCTCGCCGGTCCAGAATTCGGGTCCAGGGCTTGGAGTCGGGGCTCACCCGAAAGGCGCGATTCAAAGTGTATAACTTTTCGCAAATTCCTAGAAAAATTACCTAACGTCGAAGAGTCAGTATTATACGTACACCGGCTGGTTGCAAAAACAGCGCGTCGGTCGGTAAATTTCCGAATGCGGTCGAACCGTCCGGTTGTTCCACTAATCCGCGGTAAGGCGTGCCCACCCCGGGCAGAGTGAACTTCCCGGCGACCGCATTCGTGAGGTTTGTTCCAGCCAGCGTTATGTCGATGGGACCGCTGCGTTTTCCGATGGCGGCATTAAGAACCGCAAACGCGCCCTGATTGAGCTCGTTGTTGCGGCCGCGCGCGTAGGTTTCAATTCCTCCGTGCCAGCCGCGGTTATCGTAAGCGACGCTTAGCGAGCCCTGTTGCTGCGGGATATTCAAGAACTGCTGATTTGAAACGAGATCGCCGCCCGACGTTGGATTCGATACGCTGCCCGGAAAATTAAACGGGTAGGCCACGTTGAGGCCGTAACGTGCGTCAATAAAAAAATGATCGGTTCGGTGGGTGAGGCGAACCTCCGACCCTTGGTAGGCGACGTTTCCGACGTTGATTGGAAACGACTGCGCGGGCGGAGCCGAGGCGGGGCAGCTCGCAGCCAATGGGTAGAAATTCTCTATCGGATCGCGCAGATTCGTGCGATAGAGCGCTACATCGAGATTCGTCCGGTCGTTGAAACGATGCGCGTAGCCGAGCTCGTATTCGGTTGCGTGCTCGGGAAGCAACCCCACATTGCCCTGGCCGAGTGCGACGCAGTTGGCATCCTGCGGCAGCTCGCCGGCGGGAAACACTACGCGCTCGATAAGAAGCGGCGCACGAAATCCGCTGCCCACCGATGCCCGCACCACATTGTCCGGCGAGATATCGAACGACGCGCCAAGGCGGCCGTCAAGATTCGTACCGAACGTCGAATAGCGCGAGACAAAAACGCCGGCCTGCACGCGCAGGCGCGGCGTCGGCTCGATGCTTCCGCGCACGAAATACGAATGTATTATCCGCGATTGTTGGCCCTCAACGCCGTCTTCCATAAGCGTTTCTGGCCGAACGTATCCTCCGAGCGCGAAGCTCCCGTTGGGAAAGTTACGCTCCCAAGAGAGGGCGTAATTCTGGCGTTTGTCGCGATGCGTAATATCATACGGCGATGGGCCGCTCCCGTTCAGGCTTACGTCATTGTTCGACGTGCTAAATTCGTACACGAGTGACCCAGCGCCCAGCGGGGCGCGTCCGCGGGCATCATATGCACGAATCGTTTGCGCATACGTTGCGGGTCCGGGTCCGATGAATAAGTTGCCGGAACTTTCGGCGCTCGGATCGACCGGAGTGTTAAATGACGCACTTTCGTCGCGCGCATTACCCAGTGCAAAAAGACGCAGTCTTAACTCGGCGTTGGGCGAAAAACTCCATGAAAGCTGGCCCAGCGCCGACCTGCTGCTTACAGTTGAACCGAGATGAATCGGAATCGTTTGGCTGCACGGATCGCCCGTCGGGGCGATGCACAGCAGATTGTTTTGGTTGACGTAACCGTGCTCTTGCTGATCGTCAAACGCTAGCGCATAACCAAGCCGGCCGGTCGTACCCGTTGAGTTCAACCATCCCTCGCTCACGCCGAACGAGCCGGTCGAAAACGAAAACGCGCTGTGCGGATCGCGGGTCGGGCGAAGGGAGATGATGTTCACGGCTCCGCCGATCGTGTTGCTCCCCTCGGTATCAGCCGGTCCTAGGCCCTCGGTCACGGAGACGTCAGAAAAAGCGGCGACAGGGAAACGCGAGAGGTCGAGGTCGCCCGTGTTCCCATCGTTGAGAATCTGTCCGTCTAAGGCTACCAGTGTTTCGGAGGGGTCCGGGCCGCGCAACGCAACCAGCGACGCTGCTGCATCGCTTCCACCGTCGGGACGCGCAAAAGTCAGCGACGGTACGGCTGCCAGCGATTGGATGATCCGGTTATTTCCAGCTCGATCCATCTCCGCTCGACTAATTACAATATTGGGAATCAGAGCGCGTGACGGAATCGATGCTCCGTTGACACGCACGCTGCCGATGATCCGCAGACTGGGACTGTCGACGGGTTCGGTTTCAATGTCAAGAGTCGCGTCGTTCGTAACAAGGAGCGACGCGACTTCAGTGGTGACGTATCCGCGCGCCGCTACGCGCACGGTGTACCGCCCCCGGCCGACGTGGAGCGAAAAGGCTCCGTCATTTCCGGTCACGGCGCGTTCGCTGGATCGCGTGGACGACGTCGCGGCGACAACTGCATTTGCTACCGGTGCACCGGACGGCGCCGTTACATGACCACTCACGATGCAGCACAGAGCGAGCTGCGCGAAGATGACGTACACTTAGTCTCTCCTGAAACCCCTGTCTCTAACGAGCGCTTCGCACGGCCCTCCCCTCGCGCCTGCCGTTGTTATGCGAGGCGCCGATACGCCGCTAGCTTCGCCGCCCGGATGGTGAGGCTGCTGCCAAGCCGATCGATGCGACGCCGCCGAGCAGCATCTTACGTGAAATCATTTCCGCTACTTTGGGATGTACTGCGTCTTATCCGCCAGCATGCCGCCGGTGCTTCCGGAAACCTGGCACACGTGCTCGCCGGTGGGTTCGGTGAAACATTCAAAATTGCGCTCGCGTCGTAACAGTTGGATCGCCGTCCGCCAGTCCGTGCACGTCGTGAACACGACGCGCAGCTCGTGAATCGGTTTGCTTCGGTCCGCGGTGAAGTTGTAACCGTCCGAACGCATCCAGCGTCGCGATGCGCCGGTCCTAAACGATTGGAAATGGATGGTGACGGTGCCGTCCGAGCCCGGCTCGGCCTTACGCTCGAAAGTCCGCCGGATCACATTGCGATCGCCGACTTGTGAAGCGCCGCCGGCGCCATCGGCGTCCGATGCGAAGCACGTGTGCGGCAAAGCGAGCTGCGCCCGCGTCGGTGCGCCCGGGCAAGGACCCGAAGTGACGTCTTCGCGCGCCCAGTTCATGGCCTCGCTCCGTGCCTTGCCCGCGGGTTGCACGACGTATCCGCCCGGGGTTAGCGCCACAATTTTGGCCGGCCCAGGTTGCTGCTTGACCTTCACGCAAGCGCCAACGCCAAGACCTTCGGCCGCACCGGCCGGCGCGGTTGCGCAGCTGAGCATGGCCGAAATACCAAATACAAATGCCGAGACAAGCCCACCTAATCTCAAACTCATTTTATAACCTTGACCTTCGCTAGAGTCGTGAGGGAAACGCTCGTCATGCGCGGCCGCGTACGTCGCACCTAGCATGCGCCTTAAAATGTAAAGCGTCTGTGTGAATTTCACGCCCGCGTTCAGGTGACGCTCCACAGTCTCTCTTAAGGCGTGATGCGTCCTATCTTGCTGAGGTTGGATTCGGCGAACCACAAATTGCCGTCCGGACCCGAAACGATCCCGGACGGATGCGAAGACGCCGCCGGCAACACAAACTCGGTGATCGTGCCGCTCGTCGTGATCCTTCCTATTTTGTTGCCGCCGGATTCGGCGAACCACAGATTGGCGTCGGGCCCCGTCACGATGCCCCACGGCTGCGGCGTGCCGGTGTTGACGATTGCGTATTCGGTGATCGCCCCGCTCGTCGTGATCTTCCCGATCTTGCCTCCGTTGAGCTCCGTGAACCAGAGATTGTTATCCGGGCCAACGGTGATGGTTGTCGGCGACGAGTTACCCGTCGGAATACCAAATTCGGAAAACGTTCCAGTTGTGCTGATTCGTCCGATCTTATTGCCGGCACTTTCGGCAAACCATAAGTTGCCGTCCGGCCCCGCGACGATGCCTTCGGCGCCGGCGACGGCCGTCGGAATCGCATACACGGTGACCGTCCCGCTGGTTGTAATCTTTCCTATGCCGTTGTCACCATTGAATTCCGTGAACCACAGATTGCCGTCCGGGCCCGCGGTGATGAAGTACGGCCCCGGAGTTCCGCCGCTCGGAATCGGAAACTCGCTGATCGCGCCGCCGGTAGTGATCCGCCCGATTTTCTCTCCGAACCGTTCGGTGAACCAAAGATTGCCGTCGGAGCCTACCGCAATGCTCGCAGCGCTTGCTCCATTTGTTGGGATCACATATTCAGTTACGCTCCCGCTCGGAGTCATCTTGCCGATTTTGTTGCCGATGTATTCAGTAAACCAGAAATTGCCGTCAGGTCCCGCGGCGATGCCGAGCGGATAGACCCCGGTGGAAGGCAGCGGGTATTCTACGATTGTCCCTGTCGTGGATGTTACGGGAGTCGAGTAAATAGCGCCCGAGCTTCCGACCGCGTAGAGATGCGAGCTGTCGGTGGAAATGTTGGCGGCCGCTCCGCTCTGCAGAGTCCATCCCGGGGTGTTTAGGTTGTAATAGTAAATCGAGTTGCCGCCGCCCAAAACAAAGACGCCGCCGATGGTCGTCGGCGTGATCGCGGTCGCATTTCCCGGTAACTGAATGAAACTGTTATTGCTGTTTTCGTAATAAATGTTACCGGTCGCATTGAGGATGTACAACCCGCCGGGTGAGACCGTGCCGTTCGAAAGCGAGTAACTATTTGGATCCCACGAGCCTGCGATTCGAACGCCGGAACCGGGCCCTTGCGACCACGTCCCGCTCACGTTGTGCCAGATAGCCTGATCGTTGCCGCCCGAGTTGCCGTTGGAAAGCACATAGACCGAGCCGTCTTTGGCAACGGTGATATCGCTGCACCCGCCGCCCAGCGCGGTCCACGTTCCGCCGCTGTACGAAAACGCTCCGCCGCCGGAATTGATCGCATAGAGAGTGCCGTCGGGCGCAACGGTGATCCTTGACGCGAGGCCACTGATGTTTGTCCATGCCCCGCTAACGTAATGCCAAATATATTTGTCGGCTCCGGCCGGCTGGTTCGAGAGCACCCAAAGCGAACCGTCGGGAGCGGCGGCCACGAAGCTGGCCACGCCCGAAATCTGCGTCCAGTTCAAACCCTGGATCGCACTTTGCGGCCGCACGTTCATCAGGCTGGCTGGAAGAATTGCAGTCTTAGCCATCGGAGCAACCGGAATATGGGCCGGCGAAACCGATTGCGGCTTTCCGAGCGCGAGACCAGTTTGTGGAGTTACCTGGTTCGGACCCGAGCAGCCCGCCAGAGCCACGGTAACGGCAAGGGTGGAATAGACGAAAGAACGCAAGCTCATGTGTTACCTTTTCGCTATAGTGAGCTCGCGCAAAGTGACGCAGCTGTATGGTTTCCGTAACCGGCACGGTTTTCGAGGCATGACGTGCGAGTTCTGTTCCGTATTGTTGACCGCGTGTTGACAAGTCCTGCCCCGCAATCTCTACGGCATATTTACAGCGCGATAATCATAAGACGCAAGGTCTTTATCATTAAACTCAGGAAGCCGCTCAAAACTCTCCGCTCAGCTAAAGGTTGGCGACCGTGCGCGTTAGTTGCCCCAGTCGCGATGCGCAGGCCTGGCCGTTTCTCCGCACGAGAGCCATATCGGTGCGACGATCAGCGGTACCGTGAGCTACGCCGGCGATGCAGCTTGCGGAGGAGACATCCCGCCCCTGCAGCGTCCGACCTGGACGTGGTCAGGCCAACAGGGCCAGCAGATAATCTCCGGCTGCACGGCTAATTCGCTATCCTGCGTCTTTCAGGGATCGGTTACGGGTTCTGCCGGCAATCGCTATGTGCAAATGTGTCTTAACGGAAACAGCAGACAGGGCCCATGGATTTCGTGCGACTATTACGGCGTCGCTCCGTAAGTCTCCAGTACGCGCTGAATCGGACCGCCCGCCACGGGCATTCCAGCGGGTAACGGGACGAGCTACCCTTCTTCTACGGACCGGCGGCGTGCGCTCGCATAATCTCCGATAGCATATCCGGCGTTCCCGTAACGCGCTCGAGATGCGGATATTTTAAGCCGTCGTGATAATCGAGATCGATCGGTTGATACCAATGGCCTTGCTTTACGAGCAGATGCACCGGTGCGGTTGATCCTTTGGCGTCTTTGATAACCTGATTCCACAAATCAACGCTGAATGCGCGGCCATTAACGGCCGAGACTTGCATCCCGGGCGCGAGCCCCGCTTTCCAGGCTGCCGAATTCTCGCGTACATCGCCTATCGTGCCCGTTCCGCCCAACGTCAGGCCGGCGTCAAACCATGCGGCGACTCCGCGTCCGGCCCGACCGTTGACAAATTTGTTGGGCGTGTCGTTAAAGACGAGTGTATAACCCGCCCGCGCGATCTCGTCGGTCGGTGGAACCGGGGCCACCGAGTAAACGTACTTTTCGAAAAACCCGTGCCAATCGTAGGGAACGACTTGATTGAGATAGTTCTCGATGTCTTCACGCGTATAGGTCACGACTTTTGGACCGGAGACGCCGCCCGCAAAGATCCGTGTGTAATCATCCAGCGATTTCGTGCCGTGGGATTGTTCGCGAATGATCGTGTCCGCGTCGAGCCACACCAACTCGCCTTCCCGGTAAAAATCGCCCGCCGTGCGCCGCAGACTCGGATAGACGCCGCGCGCGCAGCAAAAGTAGTACGGCGCGCCCGTAGTCGTGTCGATGAGCGGCGTCGTGTTCCGGCCGGGTTCGTAGGCGAGATTGGAATACAGCGATGCCAAAAACTCCGGATAATCTTTCGGGTCGCGAATACCCGCACGGAATGAGAGCATGTCGCCCATGTATTGGTTCATGCCTTCGTATTGCCAGAGCAGTTCGGTCCGTTCCGGATACGGATCGTTGTAATCCGGTTGCTGGAGATCGAACGGACGCCGGTACTTGCCGTTCCATGAATGTGAAAACTCGTGCGGTACCAGGTCGCCGCTCAGCATCTGCTGGCGCGGATTCGTCAGAAAATCGTCGCCCGCCCGATCGTCGCTCGATTGATGATGCTCGATGCCTTGAAATCCGAGCGTATTGCTGAGGGTGAGCTCCGCATGATAGACGTTCCAATGCCGCCCTCCGTACACCGTCATCGCTTCCGGCGTCAGCTGTTTATATGCAGCGATCACTTTGTCGTCGATCTTCAGATCTTCGGGCGCATCCGCGAACAGATCGAGATACGTCGCGGCACCGTCGCCGGTCCAGGTTGTAATGTGTTTGACGTACGCACCCATGTCGGTCGGCGAATCGACCAGCGTCTCCAGCGAGACCGTCTCAAAATTGACGCGATCTCCGACATGCGACGCGACCGGCAAGGCGGACGCAAAATCCCATCCGGCCGGCATGATGATCGATGCGCGCGCGAAGTACAGCGTGTTGTCGATATTACGCTGGTAAAAAATGTAGCGGTTCCAATTGCCGACCAGAATGTAGCGCGTTGCCATATCGTCGCCGCCGCCGTTGAGCAGCACGGTGAAATCGACGTTGATTGTCGATGTTCCCGGCGGGACGTTCAGGTGGAAAGCATACATATCGACCTGATCCCGCTGCCAGCGCAGCTGCTTCCCGCCGGCACTCACGCGCAACTCCGAAATATCGCTGAGCTGGCCGGTCGGGCCATGTTCGCCCGGAATCCATTGCGGATAATCGATGGTGAACCTACCCGGCGCTACCGGAATTGTCATATGCGCGTAGGCGCGCCCAAGTGCCGCTTTCCGCGCGTCGAGCGTCACGATCATCGGGTTGCTTTGCGTCGCGAGCGGCTGGTCGAACTGCGGCACCGGGAGTGTTTGCGCATCTGCGGCGCCGACAAGAGCGAGGGAAAGAGCCAGTGCCGAAACACCGGCCAGGGTGGCCTTCTTCATTTCATTCCCTCTCATTTCGCGTGCGGCCGCATGATCTGCGCGAACATATCGGTGGTCCCCGGTATTCGGACCAAATGCGGATGCCTGGGGCCTCCGCGATAGTTCAACGTAATGTTTTGGTAGGAATCGCCTTGTTTCACCAACAGTATGAGCGCCCCGAAGCCGGCCGTCGTCGCGCCAATTGCGCCATTCCATGCATCCGGTGTAAACTCGCGGCTGTTGATCGCGACGATCTGCATGCCCGGCGCCAAACCGGCGTTCCAAGCGGCCGAACTTTGGCGAACGTCGCCGATGGTTCCATCTGCTGCCAGCCGCACGCCGGCGTCGAACCACGAATCGATCGTCTTCTTCAACGCATCGTTATTCGCATCGTACACGTTCGGCTTGGGCGTAAAGACCAGCTTATAACCGGCGCGCGCAATTTCATCCGTCGGCGGCAGCGGCGCCGGTGAATAGACGTATTTTTCGAAAAACCCGTGCCAGTCGTAGGGCGCGACTTCGCCCAGATAGCGTTCCAAGTCGGCGCGCGTATACGTAACGACGCGCGGCCCGGACGTTCCGCCGGCATAAACTTTAGCGTAATCGTCGAGCGATTTCTTTCCATTCGTCCGTTGACGGATAATCGTGTCGGCGTCCAGCCACATCAGTTCGCCTTCGGTGTAAAAGTCAAAAGCATTACGCCGCAGCGATCCGTATGGTCCGTCTGCGAGGTAAAAGTATGGCGCGCCCGTAGTCAGATCGATGATCGGCGTGGTCTTGCGTCCGGGCTCGTAAGCCATCGACGAATAAATGTAAGCGAAATACTCCGGGTAGTCCGAAGGCCTCCCTTTGATGCCGCTGCGGAAGGCGAGTAGATCGCCTATGTACATGTTCATGCCTTCGTACTCCCAAAGCAGCTCGGTGTGCTCGGGGAATGGGCGGTTGAAATTGGGCTGCTGCAGGTCGAACGGGCGCCGGTACTTTCCGTTCCACGAATGAGAAAACTCATGGGTCAGCAAATCCCCGGCGGCGAGTTGCTCGGAATGACTGGTCATGTATGTATCGTCGAACCGGTCGTCGCTCGATTGATGGTGTTCGATTCCCTGCGGCGGAATCAAATCGCTCAGCGTGAGCTCGGAATGATAGACGTTCCAATGCCGTCCGCCGTAAAGCGCAATCGCCTCAGGCGTCACCCGCTTGTACGCCGCCAGTTCGCTTGCAGGCATCTCGAGGTCTTCGGGATGATCCGCAAACATGTCGAGATACGTATGCGTGCCTTGTCCGGTCCATGTAATGATGTGGCGATAGTAGCGTCCCGAATCGGTCGGTGAGTCGACCAGCGTTTCCAGCGTCACCGTCTTGAAGTCGATCCGCCCTCCGCTGCGCGATGCGACCGGAAGCGCGCTCGCGTAATCCCAGGCCGGCGGCAAAATAAGGCTCGCGCGCACGTAATACTTCGTGTTATCGATATCGGGCTGGTAGAGAATGTAGCGGTTCCAGTTGCCGACCATGACGTTGCGCGTGGCGAGTTGCCCGTCGACAAAATTGTTCGGATGGTTCAGCAGCACCGTGAAATCGACGTTGACCGTCGTGACGCCGTTGGGAACGTTGATGTGAAACGCGTACATGTCCACGCGGTCACGTTCCCAACGGATCGATTGACCGCCCGCGCTGATCTTGAGCTCGGCGAGATCGTTGAGCGGGCCGGTTGGACCGTGCTCGCCCGGAATCCACTCAGGATAGGTCAGGGTGAAAGCCCCCGGGTTCACCGGGATCGTCATGTGTGAGTAAGCGTAGCCACGCGGAGCGGTCCGCTCGTCGAGCACGACGGTCATCGGGTTATTCTTGGTTGCCAGCGGCGTTTGAAGCGACGCCGGGCGCGCCTGGGCCTGCACCGCAATCACGAACGCGGCGCAAAGAACAATAGCGGTTCGCTGCATAGGGCGGCATTCTCCGGAAAATGTCCGGAAGGCCTCTTAGCGCCGCCCTGACGTTTGCGTCGACTTTTTTGAGCGCTCCGTTGCCGGCGTTGAACGACTGCGTCGTTCCGCGCGACACTTGCGCGTTTCATTAGGGGCGCAAGTCGCGGTCGTCTCGGCGCACGGGACCGCCCATCGTCACGGCCGGGAACCCGACAGCGGCAAAGCCCGGAACGAGCACCGCCAACCGCGGAATAAAGGCGCGCAGGGTCTTGTATTCTGCCGGTCACGTCGGCCAAACGCGCGCGTATGCGGCCGGCGATCGCGAGAACTCACGAGTGGGGCGTTGGTTGCCGCGGCGCGAACTTGCTTGCAGCGGAGGCCTGCTGTGTTCTGGATCGAGCCCGTCACTTTAAACGGCCAAAGCGTCAGGCTCGAGCCGCTCGCTGGAAAGCACCACGACGAACTCGTCGCTGCGGCGAGCGACGGCGAACTTTGGAATCTCTGGTACACGATCGTTCCCGAGCCTGGCGAAATGATGGCCGAGATCGAACGCCGCTTGGCGCTGCAAGAGTGCGGCTCGATGCTGCCCTTTGCCGTAATCGAAAGCGCCACAGGGCGCGCCGCCGGCATGACGACATACATGAACGTCGACGCGGATAACCGCCGCGTCGAGATCGGTTCCACATGGTTGCGCAAAAGCGTACAGCGCACGGCGCTGAACACCGAATGTAAACTTCTTCTCTTGTCGCACGCGTTCGATACGCTCGACTGCATCGCGGTGGAATTCCGTACGTCTTCCGCCAACGCGCAAAGCCGCCGCGCCATCGAACGGCTCGGCGCCAAACTCGACGGCATCCTGCGCAGCCACGCCCGGCACAAGAACGGCACCCTGCGCGACACAGTCGTGTACAGCATCACCGCCGCCGAGTGGCCTGCCGTCCGCACGCGGCTCGCTGCAATAATCGCACCTTCACCCTCAAGGTGACCTAGGAGCGTCCGCAACCATACAGACCGCCTACTTGGTATTTAGGATGGGATTTAAGTGGGTATATAGGGCGGTATGCAGATAGGCCCGGATCCCCAAGACGAGCGCCCGGTCGAAATACGGGCCCACGAGTACGCCATCTCCAGCGACATCCGGGAGGTGGTGAGGGAACTCGTCGACGCCCTCGGAGCAACGATGGTCGCCGCGATCGGAGGCGTCAGCGAAACGCGCGCCGTTAAGCAGTGGATGACCGACCGCGACCCACAACGCCCGCACCTTCTGCGGTTTGCGTTACAGCTCGCGTGGGTGATCTGCGAGAAAGGCGATCGCAACACAGCGCGCGCTTGGTTTCAAGCGCTCAATCCGCACCTGAACGACGCCGTGCCACTCCTTTTGCTGCGCGAACGCCAGCTTACCGATATACAAGCCCCGCTGATGGCTGCGGCCCGCGCATTCAGACCTCGTCCCGTTTCGAATCCCAACTTGTATGTTGCTCGCCCCCCAGCCATACTAAGGGACGAAAGGTAGGCGCGATATTTCATATCATAGCGCGGCTTTTATACGCGAGGATTTTGACGCGGTCATCGCTCTGCACGTCTTCGGCGAGCTCGATATCGCGAACGCGAAAGACTTTGAAGCCGCCGTTGAGGGCGCCGAGCCGGATTTGGGCTCCGAGCGCCTCTTGGTGATAGACCTCGGAAGCTGCACCTTTCTGGACTCGACAGCGCTCCAAGTCGTCGTCCGCGCGCACCAGCGCCAGGGCGACCGGCTGGTTGTGATCGTTCCGGAAGCCAGCGTGATTCACCGCATCTTCCGCATCACGAGTTTGGACCAGCGGCTTTCCATCGTTGAAAGCTTGAGTAAAGTTTTACCATAGGGGCGCCCGCTTCCAAAGGGTGCCGGGGCGAGGCAGCATAAGGCTTCCCGCCGGAGGACGTCCTCATGAACAAACGGTTTATCCTAACCGCTTTCATCCTTTTTGCATGTATCTCGCTCTCAGGCACGGCTCTTAAGGCCGGCGCCCAAGTGCTGATCCCGCGCACCGCACTCGCCGTACCTATAAAAGCACACCCGGTTGTGATCGCGCGTTCGGAGAAAGACGAGGCGGCGGAGCGCGACCGGATGAGGTGGCGGTTCCGTCTTACGTCCAACTACGGGCCCGTGCAAACCAATACCATCGGTGCGCAAGGGAGAGGCGCCGCACTCGCCTTTGCCTTCACGGCTCGGCTTCCGGGCCACCGCTTCGCAAACACGTTGAGCTTCACGCGGTACAATACTGAGTTTCCGATCTACCAATATTGTCCGAACTGCGGCGGCCTCATCGTAGCTCAAGACGAAAACGACGACTACGACGAATGGGACGACGACTTCGATTGGTTTATCGGGTCGCGTAACTGCAGGATAGCGCTGGGCGTGAGCTACGCGTACTATCACCCCGTTTATGAGCTCGGCGCCTATAATATGGGCGGCGTCGGCTTCGGCATCGACAAGTTTCCGAGCGACAGAATGTACTATTCACTCTACACGCACGATTATTTCTATCCAAACGTCTCGGGCAGATATAACAATCAAATAAGCGGCGGTTTCCAGATTCTGCGCTTCGAGGTTGGTCTGAGCGTCCACCCTGACAAAATGAGCGGCTTGAGCTATCAGCTCGGACTCAAGGGCGAAAACTGGATCGGTAAGGGTCAAAACTCGCGCTACAACGAAATTAATCCATACTTAGGAATGGCGTGGAGTAAGTTTTAATATGAAATACGTTACCGCACTCGTCGCGCTTGCCTTGCTAACCGCAGCGGCACCGAAACCCGCGCTTGTCGTCCACTTGAGCGACTTTTCGTTCAAGCCGGCATCGGCAACGGTGAGCGTTGGCGACACGGTGGAGTTCACCAATGACGACTCCTACCCGCACACGGTGACGGCCGCCGGCGGAGCGTTCGACTCCGGCAACCTCGATGAACATGCTTCCTGGAGCTATACTTTCAAAAAAGCCGGAACATACGCGCTGACCTGCTCGTATCATCCGAACATGAAAGGCATGCTCACCGTTAGGTAATAAGGGTCATCCGGCGATGACGAATCACACTTTTGAGGCCACCCTTCGCTGGACAGGAAACCTCGGCACCGGAACGAGTTCGTACCGCGCTTACGGTCGCGACTACGAACTCTCCGGGCCGCTAAAAACGTCGCCCATTGCAGGATCGAGCGCGAAGACCTATCGCGGCGACGATACGCGCTACAACCCCGAAGAGTTATTGGTGGCGGCCTTGTCGTCATGTCACTTGCTGGCATACTTGCATCTGTGCGCCGAAGCCGGAATAGTCGTGACGGGCTACGATGACTCCGCCGAAGGCACCATGCGCACCAATCCCGACGGCAGCGGCGAATTTACCGAGGTAACGTTGCGTCCGCGCGTGCAGATTACCGACCCGGATCGCGGAGCCGAAGCGGACAGGTTGCACGAACGCGCGCACGAGCTGTGCTTCATCGCCCGCTCGGTAAATTTTCCCGTTCGGTGTCAAGCCGCAAGCACGGTGTCATCGTGAAAGCACGAGCTTTCCGCTTCGTCTTCTTGATGAGCCTGGTCAGCTTATTTGCCGACATGACGTACGAAGGCGCACGTTCGGTCACAGGACCGTTCCTCGCATTTCTCGGCGCGAGCGGAGCGGTCGTCGGTTTTGTCGCGGGGTTCGGCGAGCTCTTGGGTTTCGGCTTGCGTTATCTTTCGGGCGTCGCTGCCGATCGGACCGGAAAATACTGGGGAACGGCGCTGACGGGCTACGCGATTAACGTCTTGGCCGTACCGCTGATGGCATTTGCGCGCGCAGTACCCGGCGCAGCCGCGTTGATCGTTGGGGAACGCGTCGGCCGCGGCATACGCAAACCTGCTTCGAGCGCCCTAATTTCCTACGCCGGGTCGGAATTGGGACACGGCTGGGTTTTCGGATTCCGCGAAGCGATGGACCAGACCGGCGCAACCATCGGTCCCATCCTCATCGCCGTCATTCTTTTTTATCACGGCGGATTCTCGCGCGCGTTCGGCGTGCTCTTCGTTCCGGCAGTCCTCGCGCTGATCGCTTTGGTCGTCGCGTGGCGGAAATTTCCCGTCCCGCAACACTTGGAAACGAAGCCCTTAAAAGTCGGCGGCCGGCAGCAGCGCTCATTTTGGCTCTACGCGCTCGGTGGAGCTTGCCTGGGTGCCGGCTTCGCAGACTTCGCCCTCATTTCGTTCCACTTCAGTAAAACGCACGTCTTTGCGCTGGGCCTCATTCCGATCTTGTACGCGGCGGCAATGTTGATGGGAGCCGTCGGTTCGCCGCTTCTGGGAAAAGCGTACGACCGGTATGGCAATGCCGTGCTCGTCATCGCCTTTGCCGCAAGCGCGGCCTTCGCGCCGCTCTCGTTCCTTGGAACGCCGTGGATGGCGATCGTGGGCGTATTGCTTTGGGGTTTTGGAATGGCCGCCCAAGATACGCTGTTTCCGGCGGCCATCGTGCAGCTCGCGGCGACGGACCGGCGCGCTACCGCGCTCGGGACGTTCGACGCGATCTATGGCATCGCGTGGTTCGCCGGAAGCACCGTGATGGGTCTGCTCTACGACCGCAGTTTCACCGCGCTGGTCATCTTTTCACTGGTGCTGCAGGCCGGTGGGCTGCCGCTCTTGCTGATCGCCGGCCGCAAACGGCAAAACGCTACGCCTTAACGAAAGAAAATATCATGACCCACGCTCGCTTTGCTTTGGCTGCTCTTCTTGTATTGCTGACAACCGCGGCCGCGCCGCCGCAGCAGCTCGATACAACGTCGATGACACCGACACAACTGCTGGAGCGCGCAGACAAAACCACCGGTACGCTTGCTCCCGGAAGCTACGTGCGCACATACACGTCGGATGGCGGCGGATTGCACACCGACGGCGTCACGAAAATTGCTGGCAGCGACCGCGAAACGGTCGAGCATACCGGCCCATTCACGACGGCCTTCGGAATTTTTCATGGACAGCAGTGGCGTCAGAACGAAAACGGCGTCGTCACGTTGTTCAGAGGATTTCACGATACCGCCGATCCCGATGCGAACGCGCTTTCACATGCGGCGAGCTCGACGGACATGCGCGTACTGGGCGTAACCCATAATGCGCCGCAAGAGTACGTTCTTGAAGTCGCGCCCATCGGCGGACCTCGCGAAAGGCGCTATTACGACGCGCAAACCTATTTGCTCAACCGCATCGAAATTACCGGCAGCGACGGGCGCACGCGCGTCTGGACGTTCTCCCGCTACCGTCCTGTTTTCAACGAGCTGATTCCCTACACGGTGCGCTACACCGATGGCCGGTCCGCCAACGACAGCGTAACCCAGATCACGTCCTTTGCCGCTTCGCCCGCCTCCATCGCCGGCATTCCGGCCGGGCGCAAACTGCTGCCGGCATCGGCAACCAAGCCCATCGACATTCCCGCGATCTTCAACGAGGACGGAATCATCGTGCCGGTCACGATCGCCGGAAAGACGTATAATTTCGCGCTCGACAGCGGCTCCGATAGCCTGCGCATATCGCCGCGTATCGCTGCGGAGCTCGGATACAAACGCTACGGTTTGAGCAAGGCGAACATCGAAGGCGAATTCGACGTATCCCAGACGGTCGTGCCCGATCTCGGCATCGGCGACTTACACCTCACCAATGCAGTCTTCAGCGTGATTCCGATCGATCAACCCGACGACAAGAACCACATCGTCGGCGTCCTGGGGCTCGACTTTTGGTCCAGCGGCGTCGTCGGTATCGATTTTAAAACCAAAACCGTGAGGCTCTATCCGGCGAACAGCAGCCCGCCCGACGCCGCGAGCTTGAGCGCGATGCCGATAACGCTCGACGACGGTGTG
Organism: Vulcanimicrobiales bacterium; assembly: GCA_038215615.1. Lineage (GTDB taxonomy): Bacteria > Vulcanimicrobiota > Vulcanimicrobiia > Vulcanimicrobiales > Vulcanimicrobiaceae > Rubrimentiphilum. The sequence goes on from JBBQQR010000007.1 coordinate 73,245, forward strand.
CCGCGCGCGCCGGTCTCCGTCGAAGGTGTTCAGGGGTATTTTGTCCTCGATACCGGATCCGCTTCCACAATTTTCTACCGGCACTATTTCGATCAGCTGCGCACGAAGACGCCGCTTGAAGAGACACTCGAGACCCGTTGGCTAGGCGGCATCGTCGATATGGCGGGCTACTCCGTCGACGATTTCGCGATGGGTCCGGCGCAATTCAAACACGCGAGCGTCGCGCTGCCGCCGACGACGTCTGAAGACAACCCGGATTATGACGGCGTCATCGGGCGCAACATCATGGAGTACTACACAATGTATTTCGACTACGAGGGACATGCCGTCTATCTGAAGCCGAACGTTTGATGAGCACGTTCATCGCTGCCGCCGCATTGATTGACGCGATGCGTATGGTGCTCGCCGGCACCTAAGCTTCGCTGTAAAAGCAGCGCCCGCAGGTTTGGATGTAGCGCGTCTCGCCTTCGATCGCAATTTGCGCCCCTTGCGTGATGCGTTTCCCGTGTTCGTCGATGCGTACGTTCATCGTGGCCTTCCGCCCGCACGCGCAAATGGTTTTTATTTCCTCGATACTGTCGGCCAGCGTCAGCAAATGCGCCGCGCCCGGAAACGGATTGCCTAAAAAATCGCTGCGCAGTCCGTAACAGATGATCGGCACGCTCGTCACGTGGGCGATGCGATGGAGGTCGCGGACTTGCTCGACCGTCAGAAACTGAGACTCGTCGACCAGCAGGCACGAAAGATCGGCAGTGTCCGTCCCAAGTGCATTCGTAAAATTCGTCTTTTCGTCGAACGTCTCTACCTCGCGTTGCGGGCCTAGGCGCGACGTCACCAAACCGTCGCCGAAGCGCCGGTCGATCGCAGCCGTAAAGATGCGCACCTTGCGGCGGTGTTCTTCATAGTTGTGCGCGACTTGTAGCAGCGCCGTGGACTTGCCGGCATTCATCGCCGAGTAGCGGAAATAGAGTTTCGCCATCCCGGCCTACCTACGGAGGCGGGGTATCCGAGCCCTCGAAGGTGGCGCGACTAAGCGCTAGAGGCTTGTGAAAGCGCTCCCGCGTGCTCGGCCAGCAGCGCTTCGCCGGCGCAGAGAATCTTGACTGCCGATTCGCGGTCCTGGCGCAACGAAGCGCCGAGCAGCTGCCGCACCAGAAACGCTGCGGGTTGCAACGGTCTTGCGTGCTCTTGGCAGCTCGTTTCAAACCCGCGGTAATCGGCCGGCTTTAACAAGCCTTTGAAGGTGCGGCGCGCCGCGATATAGTCGATCGCCCGCGCCCGAAAGTATGGGGTTCCGATGGCGTCGAGCGCATTTGCCAATTCGATAGTCAAGCTCGTGTAGGCGATGCCAACCACCGGATTGTCATACGGGAATGAACCTTCAGCGCGAGGCGCGGCCGCAATCATTCCCCAATGGTAAGCGCGAACTATGAAGAAATTCTAAAGCCCTTTCGTCTGGAGGTTTACCATGCCCAATCCCGTGGTCCACTTTGAAGTCACCGGCAAGGACGCTAAGAAACTCCAGGATTTCTACGCCAAGGCGTTCGGCTGGAGCATGAAAGACGCCGGAAACGACTACGCGATTGTGACGACCGGAGAAGACAGCAAAATGGCCGGCGGCATCGGCAAAGCCCAATTGGGCGAGGGCTGCGCGACGTTCTACGTCGGCGTTCCCGATATTGAAGCGGCCTTCCTTACGGTCGCAGAACTCGGCGGCCGCAAACTAGCCGGTCCTTACGATGTGCCCGGCGGTCCAAAAATCGCGTTATTCGCCGACCCCGAAGAACATGTCATCGGGTTGGTCGAGATTCCCTAAGCGCGCAAACCTCCTGCGCTGTTTCTCCGGCGGAACTGGGTATTAGGGCCCTCGGAGGTTCGCATGAAAATTATTTCCACGCTGCTGATGGGCGCGGCGATCGCAGCCCTTTCCATCGCGGCTACACCGAAACCCAAACCGCACCCCACGAGCACATCACGGCTCGTCATGGTTCGCATGGACATCGATTTCAAGCCGCACAAGCGCTCGAGCTTCGGAAGAATTTCCGGCTACGACCCTGCCGAGGTGCACGTGCACATGGGCGACCGTATTCAGTTCGTCAATCCCGACGACCAAAATCATACGGCGACCGGCATGGCCTACACGGGCGACTACTTCTACGCCTGCGGCTATCACATTGGCATCGGGCAGATCGGCGTGATCGTCGTCGAGCCGTAGCACCCGTGATTCCCTTATTAAAGGAAACCTGGGCCGAATTTAGCCGCCACAAGGCACAATGGCTTGCGGCGGCCATCTCTTACTTTACGATGTTCGCAATCGCGCCGCTGATCATCGTAATTGTAGAAATCGCCGGCCTCTTTCTGGGACACCACCGGGCCGCGCTCGACAACATCATGGGCTATCTGCAGCACACCGCCGGAAAGGCGGCGGCCGGCGGCGTCCGATCGATGGTGGATGCGACGTTCAGTCAGCGCCGCGCCGGCATTATCGCTCAGATTATCGGATGGGCCGTATTCGTTCTGGGCGCCATCGGGTTGTTTGCATCGCTGCAAGAGGCGCTCAACACCGTCTGGGATGTCGAACCGAAGAAGAAAAATCTCCCGGCTCTGGTGCGCGACCGCGTGACCTCGTTCGGCGTCGTGCTGGCCATCGCGTTCGTACTTCTGGTTTCGCTCGGCGTCAATGCTCTGCTGACGATCGCGGCGGGCGCGATGCAAGACGTCTTTCCGCTCTTCCCAACGCTGATAAAAATCCTAGATTTCGTCCTCTCGTTCGCCGTCATCAGCGTGCTCTTCGCATTGCTTTTTCGCTACCTGCCCGAGAGCAAGATCGAATGGCGCGACGTTTGGCTGGGCGGCGCCGCCACCGCACTGCTTTTTGTAATCGGCCAATTTTTGCTCGGCTGGTACCTCGGGCGCGCCGGGATCTCGACGGCTTTCGGCGCCTTCGGTTCGCTGGTGGTCTTCTTAGTCTGGGTGAACTACTCGGCTCAAATCATGCTCTTCGGCGCCGAGTTCACGCACGTCTACGCCCGCAAATACGGTTCGCGCCGCAAGTCAGCGTGAGGGGGCGTCGTCTTTCATGCCGGATTTCGCCCAGGCGATGTCTTCCTTGACGTTTTCGATTGTCTGCTCGGGCAGCAGCGAGCCCGCCGCCTGAATTTTTTTCTTGCCGCTAAGCGCGAGCACCGCGGTGACCCCGCCCCACAGGAGCGTTACGATCAGCGCCGCGATCCACGGCGCGACCGCCAGCGACAGCGCCAAAATCAGGAGCGCCGTGAGCGACCCGAGTGTCAGAAGGCCGGTGACGGCCGAACCGCTGAGCATCCCGACTCCGGCGCCCGCAGATTTGGCTTTCCCCGCCATCTCTTCGCGCGCCAGTTCGAGTTCGTTGCGAACGAGCACGACGATGTCTTGCGAGAGTTGCTTCATCGAAGCGGCCATTTTTTCTGCGTCCATGTCACGACCTTACCCAAATCGGCGCTCGTTTGGTATCGCCTTGTTGGGGAAAGAGCTTAACCATGGCTAGAAAAAAACGTGGACGCAAAAAAGCGTCCGTCAAAAAAACAGTCGCTAAGCGGGCCAAAGGTGCCCGAAAAACCGTCAAAAAAACCGCCCGCAAAGCGCGCAAAAAAGTCGGCGGCTTGGTAAAACGCGCCAAGAGCGCCGTCAAGAACCGCAAGCGCACGGTCCGCAAAGCCGCGAAAAACGTCCATAAGACGGCAACGCGCGCGCATGAAGTCGGTGAGACCGTAGTGAACGCGGGCGAAATGATCAAGCAGACGGCTGACATCGTGGACTCGTTCGCTCAGCGGGCCGCGAAACGGACCGGGGGCCGGAAGAAAAAGTAAGGACTCGGGCTAACGCCCGGACGTTCCGGAAGCCGCTCGCGTTAAGGCACTCCCTGGATAGCCTTAACCGAGCGGCTCGTCAGCTCGTACGAATTCCACGGGGGATTCCCGGGCACCGGAGAATCGCCGCGGCAGGAGGCGTTATGAAAATTGTTTTTCCCGCCTTATGCGCTACCGCAATTTTGTTTTGTCCCGCTCTCGCCGCGCGCGCCGACACCGGTCCGAGCTCCGATACAGCGGCGATTCGAAGATTGGCCACTGTTTCGAACGCACGCTGCCCGCAACGCGTTTCGCACGTCTCGGTGAGCGGAAGCTACGGTCTGGCGACCGTCGAACAGCATGGCGCTTGCGACATGGCCGCGGTCTGGGTCTTCACACGCAAAGGGGGCACCTGGCGCTCGACCGGCGCTATCGGCGGCGTACCCGACGCGTGCACCATCCACTCCAAAGGCGTACCGCTCGCAGTCGCGCCCAGCTTGATTCGTGCTTTCACCGGCAGCTCCGACGCATCGTTAATTTCGACCAAATCTTGCGGCGGCTGAACGCCTGGCGAGCCGCGTCTTAGCCCCTGTGACCGAGATGCCAGCCATGCGTAACGCATGCGTACGGTGCGAGTCGCACACTCGTGCGCGGAATCGCACGCTCGGCGAGTTTCTTTGTACGATACGCACTTTTTGGCGATCCGTTCTTGTTGTAGCACGATCGTGTCCCGCCGCTCTTGCGCTCGCCCATTCTCACTGGTTCGCGTAAGGAGAATCCATCGCCCCGTGTAAGGCTGAGCAACTATGGAAGAGATCAAAATTACCGATTGTCCGGCTTGCGGCCATGCAATGAGCAACCACCATGGCCATCACTGCAAGGATTGCGAGCGAGATGGCGGCGAGTGCGCCGCACTCGAAGGCGGCGTCGAAAGCCCCGGCGGGTGACCGGATATAGCCTGCCTTCCGACGCGCGCGTCTTGCGCATACTCGCTCTCGTGCGTGCGATCCCGAAGGGCTTTGTGCAGACGTATGGTGACATCAACCCACACGCACCGCGTCTCGTCGGCCATATTCTTACGACAACGGAGGCCGAGATACCATGGCATCGCGTCGTGCGCGCGGACGGAGGCGTAACGCAAGGGCGCAGGCAGCTCGCGCGCCTTCGTAAGGAAGGCGTCCCGCTGCGCGGCAATCGCGTTGACTTGAACTCCGCTCGGCTGCCGCGAGGAATTACCCTCGGCGTAACGCGCAAAAGTACGAAAAGCTCCTAGCGCATTCGATGCGGCCCGAAGGAGCACGCCTGCGAAATTGGAACGGTCTGCCCATGCGCAGGGTGACCACTTACGGTCTGCTTCTCGCCGCACTTGTCGCCGCGTGTTCGCACGGCGGCCGTTCCGGTCTGCCCCCGGGGGCGTCTTCTCAGGGTGTAGTGACGCCGCAATCCGTTTCGCCGGGACTCACCAAGCCCGCGCCGATGGCTCAGACGGAGATCCTGCCGCCCAGCGCAATGCAATCGCCGGTTCACCCAAACATTCCGGTTTCGTCACTCAGTTGGTCGCAGGTTCCGGGAACGGCGAGCGTCGTGGCAGCGGCTCCCGACGGGTCGCTCTGGGTGCTCTCCGATCAGCCCGCCGGCGCCGACAAGTACATCTGGCACTATGCCAGCGGATCGTGGACGAATATTTCCGGCCTCGCTTCCCGGCTAACCGTTGCGCAAGACGGATCTTTGTGGGCGCTCAACTCCGGAGGCGGCATCTGGCATTACTCCGGCGGCAGCTGGAGTTCGCCCGGCGGCGGGGCCAGCAACAGCATCACGGCCGATTCATCCGGTGGCATCGACGTCCTCACGAACAGCGGTTCCGGCAACGATAGGGCGATTTGGCACTATACGTCCGGTTCCGGATGGGCGCAGCAAAGCGGATCGGGCACCGCGCTGGCCGGGAATTTCGATACGAACAGCCACACGCCGGGCTCGGGCGGAAGCGGCACGATCAACCCGGGCGGGTTTTACATTTTGAATTCCGCCGGCGCGATCTATTACGAGAATACAGATAAGAGTTTTGCGCAGCTTCCAGGCAGCGCATCCGGGATCACGCCAACCACCAATGGGGGCGTCTTTGTCTTGGGCTATCCGATCGCGCAGGGCGGAAATCAAGTCTACTACTACGATCTCGACAACCCCGGATACACCTCGGAGAGCGGCTCCGGCCTGCTCAGTATTTCTGCCGCTACGAATTTGTACGTGGTAAGTCCGTCGAACGCGATCTATACGGCCGCGCTTCCGAGCGGGGTTCCAGCCTATTGTTCCGCGTACTCAACGCCGTCGCCGAACGCGAACAGTTCGCCGCAGCCCGTGTGGATCACGGACGACTCCAATACCGGCGCGCACGTCGTCTTGTACGTCGTTACGGGTTCCCCGCCTTTGGGCGGTTCGCAAACACAGTATTTGGCGGCGAACGGAACGCTTCAGAACTTCACGCCCGGTGCGACAGCCCCGCCGTTTCCGCTCGAGTGCTTCCCGGGAAGCACACATCAAGGCAACGGTCTGACGTTCCAACTTCCACCGCCGACAAATGCCAACCAAAGCGCCAACATGTACATTGCTTACGCGACGCCGCCTCCGGGCGGTGGCGTACCGAACCCGCTGAAATTCGTCGGAGTCGGCACGCTAGGCGGCAACTCGGCGCCAACCCTCGATTGGAACACTCCGTCTTACGCCTCAGCGCCCTGGGATTACGTCGAGTATACGCTTCCCAACGGCATTACCGACGTTACGCAAGTCGATAAAGTGGGACTCCCGCTACAAGTCAGCCAGGGAAGCACGACCATCGGCTTTGCCTCCGGTCAATACGAAAATCTGCTGAGCGCGATCCTCGCGGATCCAACCTACAGCAGTCTGGCGGTATCCTCACAGCTGAACGGTCGCAACGTCTTGGCACGCATTCTCTCACCTGCCAACGCCGAGAATTGGGGCTTCCCGCAAGACTGGTGGTACAACTCAGCGTTCAACTCCGGACACACGGCTTTGAGTAAGGGCTACCTCGGCTACGTTCTTTCGCAGTATCAAACAGCGCCACAGCTGTACACGCTCAACGGCCTCAACGGTTTCAGTGGAAATTACTGCGCGAAGTTCGACGGCAGCAACAATGTCTTGTTTTATTCCGTCGCATCGGCAACCACGTGCTCCAGTCTTCCCGGCACACCGATCTCTATGGGCATAGCAAGCACACTCGAGGGCACCGGCACGATGGACAGCTACGGCGTCTGCGGAAGTGCGATCTTCCAAATGCCGTACGGTGGCGCCGGCGGTCCGCTACCCACACAGACTGGGTTTTATCTCTGGAAAGCCATGGTGATAGACATCGCCCGGGGCGTCGCGCTGCAGAACGGCACGCACCCGATCGGCGGATGGGACACCTCGCCTTCGACACCCGTGCCGCTGAGCAGTTTCTATCTCGACCCGGCGTTCAATCAGTACGCGTATTTGGTACACAAGAACATGATTGGAAATCGCTCGTACACGCTTCAGTACGACGAGCCGGGCGGATTGGCGCCGACGTTCACGTCGAATCCCGCACAACCGATGCAGGTCACGATCTGGAATGTTCCAACGTACAGCAGGGCGACGCCGACCGTGACGGCGACACCGCTGCCGTGTCCGCCATAAATTTTTGAACGAAGCGGCGCTTCCGCTGGAGCTTCCGTCTAGCGGCCCCTGCTGATTGTTTTCGTTGTGGCCATGCCGCAGAACGCGCAGACCTGAGCGGGGATTCAAAAGTTGAAAAATTGGTGGAGCTGTCGGGGTGCTGCCCCCCGAGTCCGAAAAGCCGGACCAAAGCTTTCTCCAGGCTCAGCTTCGAATTTTACTTACTCGAACGTACTCCTCAAAGCGTGGATTACCGTTCGCAGCAGACTCTGTTTCTTACACGGCCTTAGAGTCGGTCGACCGTGCCAGCCCGAGTTTGTGACCGGAGAGTGAAGTAGTTCGGGCGACTCCTCACGTCCGGTGGCTAACCTAGATTAGGCAGCCAGTGCGTATTGGTTATTTGCGTGTAAAACGCTTGCGATCGTTTTAGGAGTGCTCGCAACTCCGCCTGCTTACGTTGACCGCGGATCTTCCCGTCGAACCTATTTCAGCCCCATGGGTTAGACCGTCACAGAGTATAACACGAAGTGGGTACAGACGGATGCACCCCAGGTAGCCCGGGCGACCGACCCGGATCAAATAAAAAAAGAGCCGCGGCTGCGGCTCCTTTTCTTTGGGCTTGTTTAGAGCCTAAGCCGTTCGCGGCGCTTCTTCCGCCTTGAAGATGTGATTGACGATCAGCGACACGACCATCATGATGAGCGCGCCAATCAGTGCCGGAACGAATCCGGAGACTTTGAAGTTCGGCGTGAGCCATGTGACCAGCCAGAACATGAGCGCGTTGACGATGATGACGAAAAGGCCGAGCGTGAGAATCGAAATCGGCAACGTCAGCAGCAGCACGAGCGGGCGCACCAGCGCGTTTACGATACCGAAGATCAGCGCCGCGATGATCGGCGTCCAAACGCCGCCGGTCATGTAAAAGCCCGGGACGTATCTGGCGATCAGCCAGAGCGCCAGCGCGTTAACCAGCAGGCGGATAATGAAATGCATTCGTCACTCCTTTAAGGCGACTTCTCCAGTGCGGCTTTCACCCGCGAAGCCAAAGCCGGGGTCATGCCCTTCACCGCCGCGATCTCATCGACGCTTGCGCGCCGAATGCCGGCCGCGGAACCAAAGGCAGTTAGCAAGCGCTTCTTTCGAACCGGACCGACCCCTGCCAGAGCATCGACCGCGGAGCGCGTCATCTCTTTGCCGCGACGCTGGCGGTGATACGTCACCGCAAAGCGGTGCGCCTCGTCGCGAACTCGCATGACCAAGTGCAGCGCCGCGGAATTTGGCGGAAGAACGATGGGCTCCGGTTGACCCGGCACGTACAGCCACTCGTTTTCTTTGGCGAGCCCGGCAACGGAAAGGCCCGTCATATCCATCTCTTCGAGCACCTCCATCACGGCGCTCAATTGGCCTTTGCCGCCGTCGATCAGTAAAAGATCGGGCTTCTTGTTGAACTTCTCTTTGCGCGCCAGCTCGTCAACGAGTTTGCTGTGTGTCGTTTCCTTGGCATATTCACCCTCGTGGCGCGCGACATCGATATCGGTCTTTGTACGGAGATAGCGTAAGCGGCGGCGCAACGTTTCTTGCATCATCGCAAAATCGTTGGGCCCTTTGTCGTACTGGATCTTGAATTTCCGGTAGTCGCTTTTCTTCGCACGGCCCTCCACGAAGACGACCATCGAGCTGACGGCATTCGAGCCTTGGATGTTGGAAATATCGTAGCACTCGATACGGTGGGGCGGTTCGGGCAGCTCGAGCGCGTCGGCCAGTTCGGTAAGCGATTGCGCCTGCGCCGTCTCTTGCACTTCCTGATGCGCCAGAAATGCCTTAAGATTCTGCTCCGCGTTCTTTTGCACGAGTTTGAGATAACGCGACCGCTCCCCGCGCCGGGGCAGTAGCACGCGCACGCGCGTTCCCTTATATTCCGTGAGCCACGCCTCGATGACGGACCTATCGCCCGGGAGCGCTTGCACCAAAATTTCCTTGGGAATCGCACTAGCGGCCGTGCGTGCCGCCCGCGCGTTCGCGCGCGGCAAGGGCACCGGCGACTCAACCCCGCGCGCCGTGCGTATCGACGCTAACGGTGACATGCCCGCCGGTTCGGGTGCGCCCGCCGTGCGCGCGGTGTAAAACTGTTTCAGAAACTCGCTGAACAGCTCCGAGTCCGGCTGATCGGCCACGCCGTCGAGAATGAAATGCTCCTGGGCGATCAATTTTCCGGCGCGTACCATGAAAACTTGCACGCACGCTTGGCCTTGGGAGCGGGCGAGCCCGAGCAAATCCATGTCGATGCGCGACCGCCACACAACCTGTTGCGCTTCCGTGACGCGACGTACAGCGACGATCCGGTCGCGCAGCCGCGCGGCTGCTTCGAACTTATAGTCAGCGGCGGACGACACCATCTCGCCCTGCAGGCGCGAGAGTAGCGAATCTTGTTTGCCCTCCAAAAACAGCACGACTTCCTCGATCATGCCGTCGTACTCGTCTTGGCTTTGGTAGCCGACACACGGCGCCAAACAGCGCTTGATATGATACTGCAGGCACGGACGCCGCCGCCGTCCGTCGATCGGTTCGGGACATGTTCGCAGCGGAAAGACCAGGCGCACCAGATCGATCAGTTCTCGCAGTCCGTGCGCGTTGGTGTACGGACCAAAATAGCGCGCGCCGTCGGTTTTCACCACCCGCGTAAAAAGCACGCGCGGAAACGGTTCGTTCGTGACTTTGAGATACGGATAACGCTTGTCGTCACGCAGCCGTACGTTGTACGGCGGCTGGTACCGCTTGATAAGATTCGCCTCAAGGATGAGCGCCTCGACCTCGTTGGTAACAACGACCGTACGCACGTCTTGCACGTGCTCGACCATCGCCTGGGTGCGCACGTGATGCACGGCGCTCTCTTGAAAATACGAACGCACGCGGCTGCGCAGCGAAACCGCTTTGCCGATGTACAGCACATCGCCGTTTTTATCGAGCATCATATAGATGCCCGGCGCATCGGGAATCTGTGCGAGCGTCTGCGCGAGCGGCGTGGTCATCAGCTCGGCCTTATTCGACGAAGGCCGCTAAACCGTTTTCTTCCCCCAACGGCTCCTTACAATGAAGTACAGGGCGACCGCGACGACGGCCCCGCCTGCGATAATCAAGGCGTAGTGACGAAACGCCTCGCCGACCGCCTCAGCGTGGGAACCCAGCGTGCTTCCCAGCAGCACGAAGCCTGCGCAGAATAGAAGCGAGCCGCAAAACGTCCAGAAATAGAATGGAATTAGCGGCATCTCGGCAATGCCGGCCGGGACGCCCATGATTCCCCTGATGAAAGGAACGAAGCGGCAGATAAAGATGGCAAAGCTTCCCCAGCGTTCGAAAAATCCGTGTACGCGGTCAAGCTCCGCGTGATGGAACCGCACGTATTTCCCGTACCGTGCCACGAAGGGCCGCCCGCCATAACGCCCGACCGCGTACCCGATGCTTTGCCCGGTTAATTCGCCCGCGAGCGCCACTGCGATGACGAGCCACACGCTGGAGAGGTGGCGGGTCGCAGCTAGCGCCCCGGCCGCGGGCAGCACGAGTTCGCTTCCGACGGGCATGCCGATATTGGCTAGCGTCATCACAACGTACAAGCCGAGATAGCCTAAGTGGTCTACCAGGTGGAGGAAGAATTCGCTAAACGCGTGCACGTGATCGCTTGAGGACTTCCGCGGCGCGGCTGCCGCCTTCGAGTTCTATAGCTTCGAGCAAATCTACGGGTTCGATCAGACCCTCGGCATTTTTCTCGGCGATAGCGACGATATTGCGCACCCGCGGCGTCACGAGGATGCCATCCCAGCCGCGATCTTCGCCGGTTCCAAGCGAGCGGCGGATCTCGGAGTGCACTTCGGCCAGATCGATGCCTTCGCGGTTCAGGCGTTCTGCGATAGCGGCGTCGGGCTCTTGGAGCAGCGCCACCAGCAAATGCTCGACGCCGATGTAGTAGTGGTTGTGATTTCGGCACTCTTGCTCGGCCGCGCGTAAGATGCGTCCCGATGCCGGACTAAATTTTGAGAACAACCAGCATTGCTCCGGGTGCCGTTAAAATAATTTCGGGGCGACTGGATTCGAACCAGCGGCCTCTTCGTCCCGAACGAAGCGCTCTACCAAGCTGAGCCACGCCCCGGAAATTCGTGCTCCCGTAGGTTCGGTCGGGTCCCTCCCCCTCCTGCCGGATGCAACCGGACGGGAAAACGCTCAATGCTAGCTAAAAGTTTCCCCACACCCATGAGATACCTCATCGTCGGCTGCGGCCGCGTCGGTTCCACCCTCGCGAAGCTGCTCGACGCGGACGGACACGAAGTTATCGTCGTTGACGAAGACCCCAACGCCTTTAAGCGCTTGGGGCAAAAGTTCAAGGGTCACGTCGTGGTCGGAACGGGTATCGATTACGACGTTCTCAAGCATGCGGGCGCCGCGCAAGCCGGCGGCTTCGTCGCCGTGACGAACGGCGACAATCGCAACGTTATGGCGGCCTTGATCGCGCAGCGCATGTTCCACATCAAAAAAATCGTGGCCCGCATCTACGATCCAACGCGCGGCATGATGTACCGCGAGCTCGGCATAGATACCGTCTGCCCTACGACAACCGGCGCGAAAATGATTCGCGACGTTCTCATGGAGGCGCCATGGGACACGCTGCAGTCGTTCGATTTCGGCAACGTGACGTCACTGACCGCGACGATCAGCGCTTCTGACGCCGGCAAGCGCGTCTCCGACTTCGAACGGGCCGGCCGCATCCGCATCGCCGCCGTCCGCACCGGCAAAAGCGTGCGCGTGGCCGCCAATGACACGGTTCTGGCCGAGAACGATGAAATCAACGCGATCGTCGCGCCTGAAGCGATCAGCGAGTTCTCGCAAATGTTCACCGATGCGCGCATCCCGGAAAAAGTCGGCTGATGTTCGTTCTAATCGTCGGCGGCGGTAAAGTCGGCTCCTATCTCACGCGTGCGCTCGTCACTCAAGGCCACGAGGTCGTCATCGTCGAGAAAGCCGAACGCAAGGCGCGGATGCTCGAACAGCTCCTGCAGCGCAACGTCACGCTGGTAGGTGACGGCTGCGACCCGCTCGTGCTCGAACAGGGCGGTCTCAAACGCGCCGACGTGGTCATCGCCGACACCGGCGACGACGAAGACAACTTGGTCGTCTGCTTGATCACCAAGAAAAACTCCACTGCCCGCTGCATCGCGCGCGTCAACAACCCGCGCAATAAACTGATCTTTGAATCGCTCGACGAGCAGAATCCCGTCACGGTCATTTCGTCAACCGAAGTCATTCTGGACGCGATTCACAAACACGTCACCTCGCCTGTGTAATACGTCAGGCGCTCAGCGGCAGGTTTTTAGCACCACGCTCGAGCGTCAGCAAGCCGGCCAATAATGTAACGACAACGACCGTGAACGTCACATTGACGACGAGTTCGTGGTCCGCAACGGCTTGCGGAACCGACAAAGCAAGCGCCAGGGAAAGCGCCCCGCGTATTCCGGCCAGCCGAACGACCGACATCCAAGCCACGTGCAATTTCGGCCGCACGAATTCCAGCAGCCCGTGGACGATCGCAAAGCGCGCAAGCATCACCACCGTCACGGTAAGCAATGAAACCGGCAGCGCACGCCCCAATTGTGTCACATCGATCGCCGCTCCGATCAGAAAAAAGAGCGCCGCGTTGGAAACGGCCGCAATGCCGTCCCACACTTTCTCCGTGGACCGCGAGCACGTTTCCCCGATTTTTCCTTGCTGCAGAAATCGAAGGGTGACGCCAAAGGCCAGAACGGCGAAGATTCCGGACCAGTCGAAGCGGTTGGCGAGGTAGTAAGATCCATATGCGCCCGCAAATGTCACCAAACCATACGCTGCGAACTGTTGCGTACGGCCTAACATCTGCGCCGCTATAAACCCGGTAACGGCGCCCACAGCAATGCCACAAAAGGTACCGAGCGTGGCCTGCGCGCTTATCTGGAGTACGCCTGCCTGTGAAGCCAACACCAACGAAGCGAGCACAGCGCGGTAGATGACGACGGCAACGGCGTCGTTGAGAAGCGCTTCGCTTTCAATAATTGTTGTCAGCGCTGCCGGCAAACGCAGGCGCTTGAAGATCGCCAGTACCGCGACGGGGTCGGTCGCGCTGAGGATCGCGCCTAGTAGCAGTGCCGCAGTCCAGGAAATCCCCCCGGCATAGTGTACGCAGAGCGTGATGATTCCGGCGGTGCAAATGACGCCCGGAACGGCTAAGATGAGAATCGGGCCGCACATCCGCCGCATCGTCTGCGCATCGAGGCGCCACGCTCCTTCGAAAATCAGCGCCGGAAGAAACACGTAGAGCGTCGCCGCTCCAAACACACCCGTTAGCCGTCCAGGAAAGATGACTCCCGCGGCAATGCCGGCTATCAAGAGCGCGGCGATGTATCCTAACTGCATCAGTGCGTGTGCGTGAAATTTCCGACGCGGACACCCGTCGCGCGCATCTCCGCGATGGCTTCACGCATACCGGCAGGCTGCTCGGGCCGGCCGACCGTGTCGAAGTACCACTCGGGATCGATGTTGAGCGTGCGCGTCTGGATCATATCGACCTTAACCGATCGCAAAAATTCGCGCATCGCCGTTAGCTCGTCGGCGTCGTCGGTAATTCCTGGATGGGTCAGCAGATTGAGCGATACGCGGAGCCCCGCATCGCATGCCATCCGGATCGATGCGAACACATCGTCCAGAGCATAGCCGATCGGACGATAGTACGCGGCATAAACGCGCGGTCGAAACGAGTTGAGACTGACGCGCACGGCTTGAAGTCCGCCCTCAATGCAGTGTCGGAGCGCGGATGGCAAACTGCCGTTCGTGTTGAGGTTGATGACCCCGTTCGACCGGCTCGCGCGAATCATCGCGAGCGCGCGCGCGATCGCAATCGAGCGCAGCAGCGGCTCGCCTTCGCAGCCTTGTCCGAACGACACGATTCCGTCGGGAACCCGCTCGAGATGCGCAATTGCGATGCTTGCAAGATCGCGGGCGGTCATTTCTTCGGCGATCCGAAGCTGCGGAGAAGGCACGCCGGTCTCCGGTTCTTGTTCGGAGATGCAGCCGACGCAGCGCGCGTTGCACGAGGGGGAGACGGGCAGCGCCGCCTCGCCTTTTTCCAAAAACACATTTTGAGCCGTAAAGCAACTGTACTCTAGCGAGCACTTTGCAAGTTGCTGCAGAACGCGGTTTCCATTCGCTGCGCTGAGACGGCGCTCGACCAGCTGCTCGAGTTCGCCCGGTGCGAACGCGCGCGGCTGCCAATCCTCGCCTTCGTCGGTGCGCATCGCCGCAACGTGCAGCGTTTCATCGATCGCACAGGCAAACGTGTAACCGAAAAGCGGCAGCGCGGGAGCGCCGGCATCGCGGTCGTAAGCGGGTAACAGCAGCCGCGTATATCCGGCCGGCAGCATGACCGCCAGCGCCTGGCGTCTGCGCTCAACGCCTTTGGTCACGCGGGGATGACGTTCGCGGAGAACCATCGGAACCGTGCCCGGAGGTGCGGGCACGAGATCCTCGCTCGACACTTCGCGGATGATACCGCCGTCACCCAACGGCTCCGCGTTTTCGTCGTAAAATATGCGGCCGGCTTTGTCGCAGTACGCTAGGCCAATCACAGCGTTTTTTGAAAAACGTACTCGGTCTTCAGCACGTCGTAACCCAAGCGCGAGTAAAACGTGTGCGCGCGCTCGCGAACGACGTTTGAAAGGAGCCGTAGCGTCGCGCAGCCCTGCTTTCGCGCCCACTCTTCTGCCGCCGCAACGAGCATTTCGCCGATCCGGTGGCTGCGAAACTCGTCCTCCACAATCAGGCCATGAATCTCGGCCCGCCGGATCGCGATCAGCGTATTCACGCGCGCCACAACCGTCCATCCGACGACGCCTGCGCGCGGAACGACCGCGACCAGGATCGCGCGATCGTCGCTGGGCGAATGCACGATCGCTTCCACATGCGCGAGCGGAGTTTCATATCCCAACTGCAGGGCGAGCGCAACGATGCGCTCGGCATCGGCGGGCATCGCATCGCGAATCGAAACGGCGAGGTCGTTAGACGGCGGCTGCATACATTGCCGCGACGCTGGTATCGAACACGCGCACGGCCGGCCCGGTCAAAAACGCTTCACCGGCGCCATCCCATTCAACCGCGAGCACGCCGCCGGGAACTCCAACGGCAACGGGACTCTCGACCAGTCCAAAACGAATCGCCGCGGCCGCGCAAGCCGCGGCGCCCGTTCCACACGCTTGCGTCAGCCCTACTCCGCGTTCCCAGTGGCGCACGTCCAACCGGCCGCGGTCGACGGCGACCGCAACGTGTACGTTTACGCCCTGCGGAAAGAGCGGCTGGAGTCTTAACGCCGTCTGCGTCAAGTCGATCGCGTCGAGCGACTTTTCGAAGATAACGACGTGCGGATTTCCAATATCAACGTACGCCGAATTTGCAAAAGGAAGCGTGCGCGGCTCGAAGTGCGGCGTGCCGATCTGCGTACGAACGTTGTACGCCTCTCCCTTACTCACAATCTCCGCCGAAAGGACGCCCGCTGCGGTCTCAATGCGGAAAGCATCTCCCTCCCCGGCCTCCGAGAGAAAGCGCGCCGCGCAGCGTAATCCATTTCCGCACATCTCCGCTTCGCTGCCGTCCGCGTTAAAAATACGCATGCGCGCGTCCGCGGTTTTCGATGGTTCGATGAGAATAGTTCCGTCGCAGCCGACGCCGCCGCGGCGATCGCAGATGCGGCGCGCGAACTTTTGCGGGTCGAACGGTCCGGTTGCATTGCGCCGGTCGATGACGGCGAAGTCGTTGAACGCGCCGTGCATCTTGGTCACGGCCACGCCGGACATTACGAGGTCGTCACCTCAACGGCGGCTTCAGGTGCGGCCGCACCCGCCTCGCCGCCGCCGGGACTCGAAAACGGGCCTTGCGGTGAAATGGTCGACACGGCGTGCTTGTAAATCAAGTGCGTCTTACGTTCGTATTCGATGAGAATAGTGAACGGGTCGAAACCTTTGACCACGCCGCGCAATTGAAAACCGTTGACCAAATAGATTGTCACGGCAACGCCCTGCCGCCGAACTTCAGCAAGGTAAGTATCCTGAAGACTACCGGGCATAAATCACGCTTCAACCCAGTGCAGACTTTCCCTTGCCAGGCGTTGGATGTCCGCGGGCAACGCCTGCACGATTTCCGGCTCGCTGCGAAACCAGGTCGTTTGCCGTTTTGCGTAGCGCCTGGTCGCGCGAATCAATAATTCGCGCAGTTCTCCGCGCGTGCTCCATCCTCGCGCGTACGCGATCGCTTGCGGATAGCCGACCGCTGTCCCGGCCACAGCGTTTTTTCCGATTCCCTCCGCTTCTTCCACGAACCCGTCGTGCAGCATCGCATCCGTCCGTCGGGCAATGCGCTCCCGCAACGCACTCTCATCAATCGTGAGAAACAGTTTAAGGTAGGGAATTCCGGCCGAACGCAGCGACGTAATCCGCCCTTCGCGGCTTCCGGAATGCGGCGCTAACGCGATCTCCAACGCACGCAATACCCGGTAGGAATCTTGCGGGTGAATCGCCCCCGCGCGAGCAGGATCCCGTACGCTTAGCCAAGCGTGCAAGAACTCAGCGTCGTGCAAGCGCGCTTCGCGCACGAGCCGTTCGCGCACCGCCTCATCGTATTGCGGTGCCAGGTCGACCGCGCCCGTCAGCGCGCGGACGTAAAACCCGGTTCCACCAACGACGATTGCGCGTTTGCCGCGCGCGTGAATATGCGCGATCGCGGCGACGGCGTCGGCGGAATAACGCGCGGCGGAATACCGCTCCGCGGGATCGAGAAACCCGAAAAGATGGTGCGGAACCGCGGCCAATTGTTGCGGTGCCGGCGCAGCCGTACCGATCGGCATCTCACGATAGATTTGGCGCGAGTCGGCGTTAACGATTTCGGCATCGAACGCCCGCGCGAGATCGATCGCGAGCTCGCTCTTCCCCGATGCGGTCGGTCCGGCGATCACCAGGACGCCGGATACTCGACTCACCGTTTGAAGAGCCGCGCGATGCCGCCCGGCTCGAGGCGGACGATGGTCGGGCGCCCGTGCGGGCAGTGCATCGGATTCTCGCAAACTTGCAGGCGGTCCAGCAGCGTCGTCATCTCCGAAAGATCGAGACGCTCGCCGGCGCGCGTCACCGAATGGCATGCCAGCGACGCCCAGACGCGTTCGCGGACGTCACGTTCTTTGGCGCCGGCGTTCACATCGTCCAAAAAACCGGTGACGTCGAACGCGCGCGCGCCGTAACCCGCCGGCGTCGCAATGATGCGGTAGCTGCGATCTCCGAAATTTTCTATCTCCAGGCCGCCCTCGCGCAACGGTTCGAGTACGCGCTCGAGTGCGGCCACGCGATCGCCGCTCAGCTCGAACGCGAACGGCACGAGCAGCGGCTCGGCCGGAGCGGTCGCCGCGTTCGCAGCAGCGACGATGCGTTCGTATGCGATCCGTTCGTGCGCCGCGTGCTGATCGACCAGCACGATCGCGCTGCCGTCGGTCGCCAGAATATAGGTGCGGTCGATTTGGGCCAGCACGCGCAGCCC
>JBBQQR010000008.1:0-79945 GCA_038215615.1 Vulcanimicrobiales bacterium
TCGATATCGTCGTGCACGAGCGAGTAGTTGTGAAGTATTTCAATTGCGGCGGCCGCATCGAGCGCATCTTCAACCGCACCGCCCTCAGCGCCGGCTACACAGAGCAGTAGACGCGGACGCAGCCGCTTGCCGCGTTTGGCCGGGCCGTATTCTCCGAAACCGAAATGGTAGAGCAGCATATCGGAAATCTGCGGAGATCCCCGATAGTCCCTGATCGTATCTTCGAGATGGGTTTCAAAGAGATCAGGCTGGTTGACGGGCGAGCTCCTCCATGCGCTGCGCCACGTTGTCCACGAGCCAGCCGGGAGTCGAGGCGCCCGACATGAGTCCCGCAGTGCGCACGCCGTTAAACCAGCGAGCTTCCAGCTCGTCCGGGCCTTCGATGTGATAAGCTTTGGCGCCGTGGAGCTCTGAGAGCTCGGCGAGATGCTTTGTGTTGGCCGACGTCTTGCCGCCGACGACCACCATGACTTCGACTTCCTTCGAAAGCTCGAGCGCTTCGGTCTGGCGGTTGTTTGTGTCGGTGCAGATCGTGTTGACGGCGCGGACTTCATAGTACTTGGCGATGAGCGCGCGCACGATGTCCGTGAAACGCTCGCGCGAATACGTCGACTGCACGACCACGCCCACGCGCGATCCGCGCGGGAGCTTCTCCACGTCTTCGACAGTTTCGACGCACCAGGCTCCCGGCACGTGGCTGAGCGTACCCTTGACTTCTGGATGATTGGGATCGCCAACGACAATGATCTTGTAGCCGTCGGCTTTTAGTTTTTCGGCCTGCACGTGAATCTTGGTCACCATCGGGCACGTCGCGTCGATGATCTCCAGGCCTTTTTCTTTGGCTTTTTCGTAAACCTCAACCGGCAAGCCGTGTGCGCGCACGAAGAGAGCGCCCGTGTCGACCTCGTCAACGGACGTGGCATTTTTCAGCCCCCGCTGCTCGAGGGATTCAACCATCTGCGGATTGTGGACGACATGACCGAGCGTCGTCACGGTTTCGCGCGCGTCGATCGCTTCTTCGGCCTTCTTCAGCGTTATGGCAACGCCGAAGCAAAAGCCCTGGACTTTCGCCTTCTTAATCTCCACCGGTAGTCTCCGGGAGCTTATGAATCGCTTGCATCACCTGTTCCGTAAAGTTCGCCAACTCTTCGCGAGTCGCTTTCCGGCCCGCCGGCAGGCTCAGGGGGGAGCCGAAAATCACCTCAAACCGGCGGAAACGGGCGGGATTGCGCGTACCGACGACCGCCGCCGGCACGACGACCGCCTTTCCTAAGGAAGCCAGCAGTGCAACGCCTCCACGCGCCTGCACGGTTCCGTCGAGATTTCTCGTGCCCTCCGGGAAAATGCCGATGACCCCGCCGCCACGCAGTACGTCGACCGAGCGGCGGACCGCCGCCATCGGCGGGCCGGTCCGATCGACCGGATAGGCGCCGAAGCCAGCTATCAGTGGACCCAGTATGGGGATTTTGAAAAGACTGGCTTTGGCCATGTACCGGATGCGCCGCGGACAGGCCGTTCCGAGCAGCGGCGGATCGAAATACGAGATGTGATTGCAGGCGACGATCACCGCACCCGCGGCGGGCACGTTCTGCGCGCCGGAAACCCGCATGCGCCACAACGTAAAGATGAAGCCGAGCGAGAGTTTGGCGGCGTCGTAGAGCCAATCGATCATCCGAGCAACGCGCAGATCTCGTCGAGCACTTGATCGGCCGTCAAGTTGCTTGAATCGATCGCGTGGGCGTCGGACGCCTTTGCCAGCGGTGAGATTTTTCGCGTTTCGTCCAACCGGTCGCGTTCTTCTATTTCTTGCGTCAACTCGTGAGTGCTGACGTCCATGCCCGCACTCTCCAATTGCGCCCGCCTTCGCCGCACGCGCGCGGCCACCGAGGCGGTCAGAAAAATCTTGCACGGCGCTTGGGGGAGAACCACGGTGCCGATGTCACGCCCTGCCATCACGACGGAGCCTTCCGCTGCGATTCGGCGCTGTTCGCGCACCATCGCTTCGCGCACGAGCGCATGAGCGGCGACGATCGAAACGACGGCGGTAACGACCGGCGATTCCAACTCGTCCTGCGTCAGCTCCGCCTCTTTCCAAAAGACGCGAAAACCGAGCTGCGCTTCGCCGTCCAGACTCATGCTGATCTGCCGATCGAACAGACGAACGAGTGCGCTCTCGTTGTCGACGTCCGTTTGTGTCTGCAAAGCGGCATAGGCAAGCGCGCGGTACATCGCGCCGGTATCCACGTACGCCACGCCCAAACGCTGAGCGAGGAGACGCGCAACCGTCGTCTTTCCGGACGCAGCGGGACCGTCGATCGCGATCTGCAGAGATGCGGGCACGTAACCCCTCTTTTGCGCGAGGCCGGAGCGCGCCTCGCGCCTAACTGCGCAATCGTGGCAAAGGCGCGGTCCGTGTACTTCTGCTCGGCGTGCGGTTTTGAATCGCCGCGTTGGCTCGGCCGCTGCCCGCAGTGCGAGGCGTGGAACTCTTTCGACGAGCGCCCAATGCGCGTCACGCCGGCCCGCTCGCGCCCAACTTCTCGCGTCTCAGATGCGGGCGGCCCGATTCCGCTCCGCGAGGTCGACCGCTCCGCGACAACCCGATCGACTACCGGGCTGCGCGAATTCGACGCCGTCCTCGGCGGCGGTATCGTACCCGGAAGCGTCACGCTGATCGGCGGCCCCCCAGGCGCGGGCAAATCTACGCTGCTGCTGCAGATCGCAGCCAATCTGGCGGGCGACAGTGGGCCCGTTGTCTATGTCTGCGGCGAGGAGTCGGCCGCCCAAGTGCGTCTCCGGGCGGAGCGGCTCGAACTCGGCGAACGCGAGATATTGATCTATCCGGAAACAAATCTGCGCGTCGTACTCGACGCGATGGAAAAGCTGGCGCCGCGCGCGCTGATTATCGATTCAATTCAAACGGTTTGGCTGCCTGAAGCCGAGTCCTACGCCGGCAGCGTCACGCAAGTCCGCGACTGCGCGCAGGCCGCAATGGAGTTTTCAAAACGCACGAACTGCGCCACGTTCGTCGTGGGCCACGTGACGAAGGACGGCGCGATCGCGGGACCACGGCTGCTGGAGCACTTGGTCGATACCGTTCTCTATTTCGAGGGCGACGTCAACAGCGACCACCGGATTCTGCGCGCATATAAGAACCGGTTCGGCAGCGTTGACGAGATCTGCGTTTTCACGATGCAGCCCGACGGCCTGCACGAAGTCAGCAATCCGTCCGAACTCTTTCTTTCCGGCCGCCACGGCCGCCCCAGCGGTTCGTGCGTCGTTGCGGGGATCGTCGGTTCGCGTCCCGTGCTGATCGAAATTCAGGCGCTCGTCGGGGAAACGAGCTATGGAACGCCGCGGCGTCTTGCAAACAACGTCGATCAGGGACGGCTCGCGATGATCATCGCGGTCCTCGAACGCCGCGTCGGTTTGCAACTGGGGTCGCACGACGTGTATGCGTCGGTCGCAGGCGGCTTGCGCGTGAACGAGCCGGCCGCCGACCTGGGCATCGCGCTGGCAATCGCGTCGTCGTTCCGCAACCGCCCGCTTCCGGCTGACGCCGTGGCGTTTGGCGAGCTCGGACTATCGGGCGAAGTGCGCGCCGTTACCGCTTCGGCCCGGCGGATTGCCGAAGCGAACAAACTCGGCTACCGCACACTTTTTACGCCGCAGAATTGCAGCGACGTCGCGCAGGCTATCGAAGCGGCATTGGCGTGAGATGGCTGGAGTGCGTACCGAACATCTCTGAGGGCCGCGAACTTGCGACGGTGGCGGCATGCGTTGCGGCGGTTGAAGACGCAGGGGCTCGCGTCATCCACCAAACGAGCGATCCCGTGCACAACCGCAGCGTGCTGACGACGGTCGGAACCTATGAATCGCTGCGCGAAGCCGCCGTGGCGCTGGCAGCGGTAACCGTCGAACGCATCGATTTGCGCACGCATAGCGGCGTGCATCCGCGAATCGGTGCGCTCGACGTCCTGCCGTTCGTTCCATTGCGCGGAGCGACCATGAAAGATGCGGTCGCGCTCGCGCGCGAAACCGCGGCTGCCATCTGGCAACGCCTGCGCGTTCCTTCCTTCTTATATGGGGAAGCGGCGAGCACGCCGCTGCGCCGGAATCTCGCCGCCGTTCGTGAGGGCGAGTTCGAAGGCTTGGAAGCGCGCTTCGATCTGCCCGGCTGGAGTCCCGACTTCGGCGAAGTTTCCAAACACGCAAGCGCCGGAGCAATCGCGGTCGGCGCCCGCGACGTGCTGATCGCATTCAACGTGGAGCTGGCGACGGGCGATCTGGCCTTGGCCAAGGCAATCGCTAAGCAGCTGCGGGAACGCGACGGCGGATTTCGCACACTCAAAGCTTTGGGTCTGCGTCTGCGTGACGATTTGGTGCAAATCTCCCTGAACGTCACGAACTACCGCCTTACTCCGCTCTACCGGATTGTCGAAACCATTCGCGCGATGGCAAGGCAAGCGGGGACGCAGGTCGTGCGCTCTGAATTGATCGGGTGTCTGCCATTTTCCGCTGTCGAAGACAGCGCTCGCTATTATTTGGAAGCATCTGATTTCGGAGAAAGCCTGTGAACCAATCGCAAAATCCCTTGCTGACGGCCCAGCAGGTCGAAAATCATCCGCTCGTTGACGACGTCAACGCTCTTCATCACGAGCGGTTGACTCCGATCGAGCGCACATGCAAAAAAATCGCCGACGCGACCGGCGCGCCGGCAGCACTCATGCTCGCCATTATCGTTCAGGTGGTGTGGGTCGCAACCGGCATTCTTGCCAAATGGGATCCCTTTCCCTTCGTCTTCTTGCTGACGTGCTCGAACATCATTCAGTTGATCCTAATCTTCGTGATCGCGGTCGCTCAGCGCCAGCAAAGTCAGCACGATGAAATTCGCGCCGAAGCCGATCACGACTCGATTTCGCGCCTGCTCTACCATCAGCAGCTGCAGGATCAGATTCTGCTGCGCTTGGCCGAGCGCGCCGGCGTTGACGTCAGCGATCTGGAAAGCACGGTAAAAACGCTCCTGGGTCCGGCCACCGCATGATGAAACTCGTGTCGGCTCTGGCGCTGGCGGTCGCATTGACCGGCCTGAGCGCGGCGCAGGCGCAAACGGGCCGCGCGGGCATCGGCGACAGCGGCATTTACCAAACACGGCTCGCCAATGGCCTAAAAGTGATCGTGGTTGAAGATCACGCGGCGCCCGTCGCGCACACATCGATGTGGTACCGGTTCGGTTCCTTAGACGAAACGCCCGGCAAGACGGGGCTGTCGCACGCGCTCGAACACATGATGTTCCGCGGGACCGGTTCGATTTCGGCGGGCGGCCTCGACGATATCGTCGCACGGCTCGGCGCGGAAATGAACGGGCAAACAAATTACGACTACACGCAATATCTTTTCGACGTGCCGGCAGACCGTGTGGCCGTCGCCATGCAAATCGAAGCGGACCGCATGCAGCATGCCGCGATCGCGCCGCAAGAATGGGCGATCGAACGCCGGGCAGTCCTCAACGAACTCGACGGCGACGACAGCTCGCCGTTCTACAATCTTCTCTCGCGAGTTCGCGCTGCGGCATACCCCGGATCGCCGGCCGGCAGAACGCCGGCGGGACTGCGAGCCGATGTAGCCAGAGCGAGCGCAGCCGACATCCGGCGCTACTACGAAAACTGGTACGCACCGGGCAATGCGGCCCTCGTCGTGGCCGGCGACGTCCATCACGCCGCGATTTTCGCGCTGGCCAATACATACTTCGGAAGCATTCCAGCGCGGCCGGCTCCCTCGCACCTAGCCGTCCGTCCGCATGCGGCCCAGGGGCAACGCGTAGAGGCGGAGTTTCCGTTTCCGTTCGAAGTCCTCGATCTCGCCTACGCCGCTCCAGGTGACACGGAGCCCGGCGAACCGGCGATCAGCACCCTGGCTTCGCTGATTCCAAACGAACGGGGTCCCTTTTATCAGGCCCTGGTCGAATCGAATATTGCCCTCGATCTTTCCGCAAACGCCGATACGCAACTGCACGGCGGCCTGCTGCACGTCTTCGTGATCATGAACGGCGGACACAACGCCGCGGAGGCGGAGCAGGTCTTCCAGGGCGTGATGGACCGCGTCTTGCAAAGCGGTTTCGATCCAGAACTCGTCGGGGCGGCCAAACGCGCCACGATCGCCGAACGCACGTTTTCAGCGGACTCGATCGGCGGATACGGCGATCTCTCCGGCTATACGTACGGCATCATCGGTGAACGCAACCGCGACGAAGACAATCGCCTGGCCGCGCTGACGCCGGCCGATTTGCTGAGCACCGCGAAAACCTATCTAGCGAAACCGACGGTCGTGGGGCACCTCACGCCGAACGAAAAACCCGCGGCCAGAACCTCCCAAAAAACCGATGCGGCCAACTCCGACAATTTCACCGGTCGTACGCCGAGCGGCCCCGTGGTCGAACCGCCCGCGATTCGCACGGCACTTGCGCAACCGAGTACCGCTCGCAGCAAACTCGCGCCGGTACGGTTTACGCTGGCTAACGGCTTGACGGTTATCGTTCAGGAAAAGCACGATAGGCCGACGATCTACGTCCGCGGTGAAATCGCCTCATCTCCGGGTTTCGCGCCCTCCGGACAGGAAGGCATCGCGCGCCTGGCGTCGGTGATGGCGCCTTTCGGCAGCGAGCATTACGATTTCACGCACTTTCGGAAGGTAACCGACGACATCGGCGCATCAGTCGATCTCGGACAATCGTTTTCGGCACAAGGATACGCGCAAGATTTCGAAACGCTGCTGGGCGTGCTGGCCGACGGTGAAGAGCATCCGGCGTTCCCGGAGCACTGGCTTTCCTTAGAACGCGGACAACTTTCCAATACCGTGCAGATGGAAGAAAACGTTTCCGGCAATATGGTGACCCGCGCGTACCTGCAGAGTCTGCTCGCGCCCAGCGATCCGTCGCTGCGTTTTGCGACGCCGCTTTCCGTTGCGGCCATCACGCGCGCGGACTTACTGGCATACGCACAAAAATATTGGCGCCCCGACCTCACGACGATCGCCATCGTCGGCGATATTACGCCGGCGCGCGCGCGCAAAGCCGTCGAAGCAGCCTTCGGCACGTGGACGAACGCCGGGCCTACGCCGGGGGTTACGCTTCCCGCCATTCCGCCGGCGCATTCCGGGCACGATTACATCGGCACGGACGCCAACCAAGTCTTCATCCAGCTGGGGCAACCCGCGGTCGCGCGCACGAGTCCGGACTACGACGCCTTTGAACTGCTGACGGAGATCATCGGTGGCCCGGGCTATTTCGAATCGCGCTTGTGGCAGGAACTGCGTCAGAAGCGCGGACTGGTCTACAATGTCTCGAGCGAAATGAAAAGCGACAAAGATCGCGGCGACTTAGAGATCGACCTGAACGCATCGCCGGCCAACGTCGCGCCTTCGATCGCGCTGGTGCGCGAGCAGCTCGACCGCCTGCGGACGCAACCGATCTCCGAATCTG
Organism: Vulcanimicrobiales bacterium; assembly: GCA_038215615.1. Lineage (GTDB taxonomy): Bacteria > Vulcanimicrobiota > Vulcanimicrobiia > Vulcanimicrobiales > Vulcanimicrobiaceae > Rubrimentiphilum. The sequence goes on from JBBQQR010000008.1 coordinate 7,481, forward strand.
AACTCGCCAGCGCCAAAATTCGGCTGATTTCATCGGCGCTGCTTTCGGAAGCATCGGCACGCGGCCAGCTTTCACAGATTCTCAGCCTCGCTCAAAACGATTTGCCGGGCGATTATTTCGCAACGCTGCAGACTCGCTACGCGAACATCACGCCAGCCGACATTCAGCGCGTGGCGCGCAAGTATTTGCAGCCGGACCAACTGATCCAAATCTACGCCGGGCCCATGGGACCGTGGGCCGAGCATGCCATCTGAAATCGTAACGGTCGATCCCTCCTCGGGAAAGACCCTGGAACGATTTCCGTACATGACCCCGGCCGAAATCGACACGCGCTTAGATGCGGGCGTTTCCGCATACCGCTCTTGGCGCGCCAAATCGTTTGGCGCCCGCGCGCTGCTGCTGCATGCGCTAGCCGATGGTCTACGCACCGAACGGCAGACGTTGGCGCAAACCGCGGTACGCGAAATGGGGAAACCGATCGCGCAAGCCCTTGCGGAGGTTGAGAAGTGCGCGTGGTCTTGCGACTATTTTGCCGAACATGCTGCCGCTCTGCTCGCCGACCGGCCGGTCGAGAGCAACGCCTCGCGCAGCGCCATCGCCTTTCGTCCGCTAGGCGTGATCTTTGCGATCATGCCTTGGAATTTTCCCTATTGGCAAGTCTTTCGCGCAGCTGCACCCGCGCTAATGTCCGGAAACGCCGTCGCATTAAAGCACGCCGACCGCACCACGCGTTGCGCGCTCGAAATCGAGCGCATCTTCATCGAAGCCGGCGCGCCACAAGGGCTGTTTTCCACTCTGCTGATCGAGAACGCGATCGCGGACGAACGAATCTCCGACGAGCGCATCGCCGCAGTTACGCTGACCGGAAGCGGGCGCGCCGGCGTCGCGGTTGCCTCGGCCGCGGGCGCCGCCCTCAAGAAATGCTTGCTCGAACTCGGCGGTTCCGATCCGTTCATCGTGCGGGGCGACGCCGATGTAGGCTTGGCCGTCCAATTCGCGGTGAAGGCCCGCTTTCAAAACAACGGCCAGAGCTGCATCGCCGCGAAACGCTTTATCGTCGAAGACGGACTTTATGATCGGTTCGTGCGCGGCTTCGCCCAAGCAGCTGCGGCGCAGCGAATCGGCGATCCGATGGATCCGCAAACGCAGCTCGGTCCGTGCGCGCGCCGCGATTTGCGCGATTCGCTCGAGCGTCAGGTCACGCAGAGCGTGGCCGCCGGAGCACACATCGTCACCGGCGGAAAATCACTCGATCGCGACGGATTTTTCTTCGAACCGACGATCGTGGCCGACGTCCTTGCGGGCATGCCGATGTTCGACGAAGAGACCTTCGGCCCGGCCGCAGCGGTTACGCGATCCCGCGACGATGCACACGCAATCGAACTTGCCAACGATTCGACCTTCGGCTTGGGGGCCAACATCTGGACGCGCGACGTCGATCGCGCAAGGCAGATGGCCGCGCAGATCGAAGCGGGCATGGTTTTCATCAACGGAATGGTCGCCAGCGATCCGCGCCTGCCCTTCGGCGGGGTCAAACGCAGCGGCTACGGGCGCGAGCTATCCGAGTTCGGCATCCACGAATTCGTCAACGTTCAAACCGTGTGGGTTGGCCCCGAACGCAAGAACGAGAGCGCGGCCGCGGCGGAGTAGCCGGTGCAAACTCGGACATCCACCGTTGTTTCGTCAGCATTTTGAACGCATGATCCCAACTGCCGGTCCGAATGCCGTAGTGACCCAGACGATGCACATCGGTTCGAGGGATCGCGACTCTTCGATTCCGCATAAGTCCGAAACCGCGCCTTGCCAGCCCAACGACTCAATCAGTTGCGTGACGGTCTTTTTGGCGCCGTCATCGTTGCCGGCGATAAACATCGTCGGAGGACCGCTTGGAAGCTTCGGGTCGACCATGAATTGGTTGCCGATAGTATTGAATGCCTTGACGACTTTCGCATCGGGAAACTAACGCTGAACCTCTTCACCGGCAGAGTTATCGAAGCCGACCGACAGCTCGGGCATCTTGGCTTCGTCGAATTTCAACGGGTTGGTGCAGTCGATAACAGGCTTGCCCGAAATTCGCAGGCCCGGCCACGCCTCTCGTCTGGCACGCCGTGCGCGCTGCGTTCCTTCGAACAAGCTCAGGATGGCATCCCGACACGCTCGTCGGGACAACTGCGGGGCTGCTAGACCGCTACCTCGTACTCGCGAAGTGCCGACTCTAGCGACGTTTTGCGGTCCGTCGCCTCGCTGCGCGTGCCGATGATCAGCGCGCACGGAACGCCGAAGCTGCCGGCCGCAAAATCTTTGGGAATCGAACCCGGGATGACGACAGCGCGTGCGGGCACGCGACCTTTGGCGGTTACCGCGGTACTGCCGCGAACATCGACGATTGGCGTACTCGCGGTAATCACGACGCCGGCGCCCAGAACGACTTCGCGTTCGACCCGAACGCCTTCAACAATGATGCATCGCGACCCGATGAAGGCGCCGTCTTCAACGATCACCGGCTGCGCTTGCGGCGGCTCCAAGACTCCCCCGATGCCGACGCCACCGGAGAGATGCACGTTCTTCCCGATTTGCGCGCACGAACCGACGGTCGCCCACGTGTCGACCATCGTGCCTTCATCTACATATGCGCCGATATTGACGAAACTCGGCATTAGGATCACATCGCGACCCAAAAAGCAGCCATACCTTGCCACGGCGGGCGGCACGCATCGTACCCCGATCTTTTTGAAGTTGTTTTTGAGCGGCACTTTGTCATAAAACTGCGGACCGAACCGTGAGCCCGTATACTCGCTTTTCTGTCGCTGGAAATACAACAAAATGGCCCGCTTCACCCAAGCGTGCGTCACCCAATCGGTCCCATGTGGTTCACAAACCCGCAACTCACCGCGATCGAGCGCCTTGATGACGGCGTCGATTGCTTTCCCGCAGCGGCCTCTCGCGCGCGCGGGCTCTGCGGCGATCGCCTCGATTTCGCCCTGGAGTTCGGCCGGATCCACAGCGCCTCGCTTACGTCGCCCGCTTTGCCCGCTCCCGCGAAGGTGGGGGGCGCGAGGGGTACAAAGGGAGCGAAGTGCCCAACACGCCCCAGGACGAGCAGCGCATCAACGCGATCCGTTTTCTATCGGTCGATGCCGTACAGAAGGCAAACTCCGGTCACCCCGGCATGCCTCTCGGTGCCGCGGCCACGGCGTTTACGCTCTGGACCAGGCACCTGCGGTTCAACCCAAAGGATCCGTCCTGGCTCAATCGCGACCGCTTTATTTTGAGCGCCGGGCACGGTTCGATGCTGCTCTATTCGCTGCTGTATTTGACCGGCTATGACCTGTCGCTCGACGACCTCAAGCACTTCCGGCAATTGGGAAGCAAAACACCGGGTCACCCCGAGGCGCATCACACGCCGGGCGTAGAGGTGACGACCGGTCCGCTGGGCCAAGGCTTCGGAAATTCAGCCGGGTTTGCGATCGCCGAAGCGCATATGGGCGCGGTCTACAATCGCGATCAGCACATCATCGATCACTACACGTATGTGATGTGCAGCGATGGCGACATGATGGAAGGCGTCGCTTCGGAAACTGCTTCGATGGGCGGACATTTACAGCTCGGGAAACTGATTGCGCTTTACGACGACAACAAAGTTTCGCTGGCTGCAGCAACGGATGTCTGCTTTACCGAAGACGTCGCCAAGCGCTTCGAGGCGTACGGCTGGCACACGCAGTACATCGATCTCGACGAGGGCAACGACGTTGCCACTATCGATCACGCCATCTCCGAAGCAAAAAGCGTTACGGACAAGCCTTCGATGATCGTTATCCGCACGCACATCGGTTACGGCTCCCCCAAACAGGATTCGTTCAAGTCGCACGGAGAGCCGCTAGGCCACGACGACCTCAAGCGCACCAAAGAAAACCTCGGCTGGCCCGTTGAACCGGACTTTTACGTCCCCGACGACGTTTTGAAATTCTACCGCGAAGCCGGCGCACGCGGAGCCGAGCTGCAAGCACAGTGGCAGCGCACTTTCGACGAATGGGCATCCGCCAACGCCGAGCTGGCGGCGCAGCTCGCGCGCACGCTGAAAAATCATCCTCCGCAAACGATTCCGTGGCCGGCGATCGACAAAGGCAACGGCGACAACGTCGCGACGCGCGACACCGGCGGCCAAGTGATGAACGCAGTCGCGGCTGCGCTGCCCGAACTGATCGGCGGTTCGGCCGATCTGGATCCGTCCACGAAAACCTATCTCAAAGACGGCGGCGACTTCCAGCCCGCCCAATATGCGGGACGCAACATTCATTACGGCGTGCGCGAGCACGCGATGGGCGCCATCAACAACGGGATCGCGCTGCATGGCGGCCTGCTGCCGTTCGGCGCCACATTCCTGAACTTCTTGGATTACATGAAGGGCGCGGTCCGACTCGCCGCGCTCAATACAATTCGCTGTTACTACATCTTCACGCACGACTCGGTTTTCTTGGGCGAGGACGGCCCGACGCATCAGCCGATCGAGCACTTCGCGCACATGCGCGCCATTCCGAACTTGAAAATGATCCGGCCGGCGGACTCGCTCGAGACGCTCGAAGCGTGGAAAGTCATGATCGCGGCAACCGAAGGACCGTGGGCACTGGTGCTCAGCCGCCAGAAACTTCCGTATCTGGGCGACCGCAATGCCGCCGTCTCGCGCGGAGCCTACATTCTCAGCGACCCGGACTGCACTCCTGATCTTCTTTTGATCGCGACCGGCTCGGAGGTTTCGCTCGCAGCGCAAGCTGCAAAACTTCTCAACGGTCGCGGGACTGCGACGCGAGTCGTCTCGATGCCGTGCTGGGAGCTGTTTGAGGCGCAGCCCCAAGCCTATCGCGACCAAGTGCTTCCGCCCGACATTACGGCCCGTATGTCCATTGAAGCCGCAGCCACTTTCGGCTGGGAGCGCTGGATTGGCACCCGGGGTTTTGCGTTCGGCATCGATCATTTCGGCGCGTCGGCGCCGGCCGGGGATATCGCAAAAGAGTACGGTTTCACGCCCGAAAATATTGCTGCAATCGCGGCGCAACATTTCGCGCCGGTAAGAGGTTAAGGGAGTCCATGAGCAACCAACTGGCACAACTACTCGCCGCCGGACAGAGTGTGTGGCTCGACAATCTCCGGCGCGGAATGTTCGCTTCGGGCGAGCTCCAGGGCCTCATCGACAAAGGCCTGCGCGGAATGACTTCCAATCCGACGATTTTTGAGAAAGCCATCGGCAGCGGCAACGACTACGACGAGCAGCTGCGCTCCTTGATCGGCAAAGAGCGCGACGCCAGCGCCTTGTTTTGGGACCTCGCGGTTGAGGACATTTGCAGCGCGTGCGATCTCTTCCGGCCCGTTTACGACAGCTCGGGCGGAAATGACGGCTTCGTCAGCATCGAAGTTTCGCCGCTGATCGCACACGACACCAAGGCCACCGTAACGATGGCCAAAGAGCTTTGGAAGCGCATCGACCGCCCGAACCTGATGGTAAAAATCCCGGGCACGAACGAAGGCGTCCCCGCGATCGAAGAGTGCGTCGCCGAAGGCATCAACATCAACGTGACCCTCATCTTCGCGATCGAGATGTACGAAAAAACTGCGCGCGCGTACGTGCGCGGCCTGCAGCGCCGCGCAAAAAAGGGCCTTCCGATCGATAAGCAACGCTCGGTGAACAGCGTCTTCGTGAGCCGCATAGACACGCTCATCGACAAATTGCTGCAAGCGCGCATCGACAAAGGCGAGACGCAGTTAGAGGCGCTGCTGGGCAAAACCGGCATCGCCAATCTGAAACTCACCTATCAAAAATATTTGGAAATCTTCGAATCCGAACAGTGGGCGCCGCTCAGAGCCAAAGGCGGCGCGGAACAGCGTCCGCTCTGGGCTTCGACCTCGACGAAAAACCCGAAGTATCCCGACCTTATGTACGTAGAGCCCGTGATCGCGCGCAATACAGTCAACACGATGCCCCCGCAAACCCTCGATGCGGTACTGGATCACGCCAAAATCGTGCCGGACACGATTCTGCAAGGTGTCGATGATGCGCGCGAAACCCTAAAGGGTTTAGCCTCCAACGGCATCTCGCTCTTCGACGTCACCTATCAGCTGCAGGTCGAAGGCGTGAGCGCGTTCAGCGATTCGTTCGCCGGCCTGCTGGGTGCGATCGTCTACAAGCAGAAGCAGCTGAGTTCGGGTTCGGAACGGGTTGCGCTGTCACTCGGCTCAAACCAAGGCGCGTACGACACCGCAATACAAATGCTCGCGGACCGGGACTTTCTAAAAAAACTCTGGGCGAAAGACCCGGCCCTGTGGTCGAACGATCCGCAGCACTCGGAAATCATCAAACACGCTCTGGGATGGCTCGACGTTCCCGAACACATGATCGAGAACGTTTCCAATTTGCAGAGCTTCGCTAAGGAGATCGCTGGAGAGTTTACCGATGTCGTCGTGCTCGGGATGGGCGGAAGTTCGCTTGCGCCCGACATCATGCGGGAAACGTTCGGAAAAACTGAAGGCTATCCGGCGCTGCACGTCCTCGATTCCACCGATCCCGAGCAGATCCGCGAGCTCGAGGCCGCGATCGATCTGAGTTCGACGTTGTTCATCGTCGCCAGCAAGAGCGGCACGACGACCGAACCCGACGCTTTCTACCGTTTTTTCTGCGAACGAGTCACCAAGAGTGCAGGCTCAGGCAAGTGCGGGCGGCATTTCGTTGCCATAACCGACGAAGGCACGCAACTGGAAACCGAAGCGAAGGCGCAAGGCTTCAGATCGTGCTTCCTCAACGACCCGCACATCGGCGGCCGCTACTCCGCCCTGTCCTTCTTCGGCATGCTGCCCGCTGCGCTAGCCGGTTACAACATCAACCTCCTTTTGGATCGTAGCCTGGGCGCTCTGCACGCAAACGACAAGACCGTGGCCCCGAAGGATGCGCCGGGCGCGCGCTTCGGCGCCGCGATCGGCGGGCTCGCGATCGCAGGCCGCGACAAGCTCACGATCGTTATGCACCCGTCGGTGCGCGCGTTTGGCGCGTGGGCGGAGCAGCTCATCGCCGAATCGACCGGCAAAATGGGCAAGGGCATTCTGCCTGTTGAGGGCGAGCCGCTCGGTGTGCCGTCGGATTACGGCAACGACCGCGTCTTCGTCTACGTCGGCGCGGGTCTGCCGGACCAACCCAAAGATATCGACGCGAAGCTGCGCGATCTCGAAACGGCCGGTCATCCCGTCATCAGGCTGGCGATGAACGACGCATACGACGTCGGCGAGCTTTTCTACACCTGGGAAGTCGCGACGGCCGCGGCCGGTTCTATTTTGCAGATCGACGCATTCGATCAGCCCAACGTGCAAGAATCCAAAGACAATACCAAAGCGCTCCTCAAACAATTTGCGAGCACGGGCAAATTCGATGAACCCACGCCGGCGGTTACGGGTGACGTCATGGACATCTCGTTCTTTTCGGGGAGCGAAGAAGTCCACGCGCACGATCCGGCTGCAGCGCTGGCAGGCGTCTTCGGAGAAGTTGGCGCGGGCGATTACGTGGCGTTCTGCGCCTACATCGCACGCAACGACAAGCACGCTGCTTTGCTCGAAGAGATGCGCGTCAAGGTTCGCGACGCGCGCAAATGCGCGACGACGGTCGGATTCGGCCCGCGGTTTTTACATTCGACCGGGCAAGAACACAAGGGCGGCCCCGACACCGGCGTATTCGTACAGATCACGGCCGACTCGCCCGACGACATGCCGATTCCGGGCATGGGCATCACCTTCCGCACGCTGATCGCCGCGCAAGCGCTCGGAGATCTGCAGTCGCTCGACAAGCGCGACCGCCGCGGCATGCGCGTTCACTTGAAAGGCGACCTCGATCGCGGCCTCGCGGCGCTAAATTCGCTCATCGGCGATTCGCTCACGGCGAAAGCATGATCTTTGGCCGAGGCGCGGAGTAACATGCAACTAGGGATGGTCGGGCTTGGGCGCATGGGCGCGAATATGACGACGCGCCTCATCGCCGGCGGCCATTCGGTGATCGCGTACGATCGCAGTGCGGACGCGGTAAAAGCGAGTGCGAGCGGCGGAGCGACGGGCGCGGGTTCGTTAGCGGAGCTCGTTGCGAAATTCACGCATGCGCCCCGTGTCGTGTGGCTGATGGTGCCGTCGGGAAAACCCACAGACGACACGATCGACGAACTGTTAGGATTGCTTGCATCCGGGGATGTGATCGTCGACGGCGGGAACACGAATTACCAGGTAGGCCTCGCCGCATACGAGCGATGCAAGGCCAAAGGCGTGTCGCTGGTCGATGCGGGCACGAGCGGCGGCGTGTGGGGCTTAAACGAGGGTTACTGTCTCATGGTCGGCGGCGATTCCGCCGCGGTCACCTATTGCGAGCCGATCTTTTTGACGCTGGCACCCAAAGGCGGATACGCGCATGTGGGGCCGGCGGGGGCCGGGCATTTCTCGAAGATGGTGCACAACGGCATCGAGTACGGTTTACTGCAAGCCTACGGCGAGGGATTCGAGATCCTCAAGAAGTCGCAGTTCCCGTTCGATTTGAAGCAACTGGCCGAAATATGGCGCTACGGCAGCGTCATCCGGTCGTGGCTGCTGGACCTGGCCGTGCTTGCATTCCAAGCCGACCCCGATCTGAAAGATATTCGCGGCTGGGTCGACGACACGGGCGAAGGGCGCTGGACGGTGCAAGCTGCGATCGACGAAAACGTGCCGGCGCCCGTGATTACGCTTTCGCTGCTCGCGCGTTTCGCGTCACGTCAAGACGAATCGTATAGCGCCAAAGTGATCGCCGCGCTGCGCAACCAGTTTGGCGGTCACGCGATCAAATCCGAAAAGCCCTGATGGCCAAAACGATGGCCACCAAGACCGCCGGGGTGGCGCACGCGGCCCCCAACCCGTTACGCGAAGGTATCGAAAGCAATCGCGTACCGGATCCGTGCACGATCGTTTTCTTCGGCGCCAGCGGCGACCTATTCAAGCGCATGCTGATCCCGGCGATTTACAGTTTGCGCGCGGACGACATCCTGCCGATCAACTTCGGGCTCATCGGATTCGCGCGCACGCCATATACCGACGAACAGTTTCGCGACTACTGTAAACAGGCGGCGCAGCAAGATTTGGGTCAAGACGCGATCAAAGAGCCGCTCTGGGACGACCTGGCGAAACGCATCAGCTACATCACCGCCGATTTTGACGACACCTCGCACTTCGAAGCGCTTAAAACGCGGCTTGACGAGTACGAGAAACAGTTTGGAGCCGGAAAAAACCGCCTCTTCTATCTGGCGACTCCGCCACCGGTTTTTCCGAAAATCATCGATCAGTTGAAAAAAGCCGGATTGGATCCGGCGGCCAACCCCGACGGCTGGACGCGCATCATCGTCGAGAAACCCTTCGGGACCGATCTCGCGTCGGCGCGGGCCTTGCAAACGGAAGTTGAGAAGGTTTTCACGGAGCGTCAGGTCTACCGCATCGACCATTATCTAGGCAAAGAGACGGTCCAAGACATCATGGCGCTGCGTTTCGCCAACACGATTTTCGAGCCGATTTGGAGCCGCAATTATATCCAGTCGGTGCAGATCACTTCGGCGGAAACCCTCGGCGTGGAGGCTCGCGGGGCGTACTACGACAACGCGGGCGCTCTGCGCGATATGATTCAGAACCATGTCCTCAACTTGTTGGCGCTCGTCGCAATGGAGCCGCCGGCGAGTTCCGACGCCGATGCAATCCGCAACGAAAAGTACAAAGTTTTTTCGGCGATCGAGCCACCGGCTCACGAACGAGTCTTCGACATGTCCGTCCGCGGCCAGTATGGGCCGGGCACGATCGGCCGCGAAAAAGTCGCCGGCTACCGGTCGGAACCCGACGTCAGCCCGACGTCGAATACCGAGACATATGCGGCCGTGAAGCTCTATATCAACAGCTGGCGCTGGGCGGGGGTTCCGTTTTTTCTGCGCAGCGGGAAGCGGCTGGCGCGCAAAGTTTCCGAAATCGCTATCACCTTCAATCCGATTCCGCACCGTCTTTTTGGCGAGAAAAGCGATACGATCGAACAAAACGTCTTGGTGATCAAAATCCAACCCGACGAAGGCGTCTCGATCCGTTTCAACGCCAAAGTCCCCGGACCAAAAAATCACATTCGCGGCGTCACAATGGACTTTAACTACGGCACGGGATTCGGCGTCCAGTCAGCGCCCGCGTACGAACGACTGCTCTCCGATGCGATGCGCGGCGACGCGACCCTCTTCACGCGCTGGGATGCGGTCCAGCGCGCCTGGGAAATCGTCATGCCGATTCTCGACGTCTGGCAATCGATCAAAGACCGCTCGTTCCCCAACTACGCCGCGGGAACCGAAGGCCCGGAAGCGGCGAACGCGCTCAATTCCGGCTGGCGCACGCTGTGACGACGGCTACCGCGTCAAGCACGACCGTCAATCTGATCGCATTTGTCGAGGATCCGGCTACGGTTCCGCGGCTGCGCGACCGCTTTTCTACGTTTGCTGAAAAGCACTCGTGCCGGGCGATCTTTCTGAACGCGACGCGCTCCGGAGACGGCCCGAATGAGACAGAGCTCGGCGTAGCCAGCATGCCAGCCGACGAGCTCCGCTCGACCGTCCACGATCTTTTGATCGGAGGCGTTGGTTCGGCACTCTTTTGGGCTGGGCGCACCCTGAACGATCCCCGGTTCGAAGCGCTCGCGTCGCTTGGGACGACGGTCGTCGTCGACAGCTCGCGCGCCGCCGACGGCAAAGCTTCGCTTCAAAAACTGGCCGAGATCAGCTCCTCCACGGATCGCTTCGTGCGCGATCTCTCGTATCTCCGGCTGCTGCCCTGGCAAGACATGGTCGCACAGTTTTTTGACGACGCCGAGCTCGCGCAGGAGCTTCCGCGTATTGCCGGCGTCGAAGTCGTCAGCGGTTCGGAGCCCGAGGCCTACTATTTCGCCGGGTGGCTGGCCAGCCGTCTGCGCTGGAAGCCCTGCGGCCGGAACGAACTCTGCAACGACGCGGGCGACATCATCAAAGTCGAAATAGAACGCCGCGGCGAGCCAAGGCGCGTACTCAGTGTCGCGTTACGGAGCGAGCAGTGCGCCTTCTCAGCCGTACTCGAGGCAGACGCGGGCGATCTCGTTTGTCTGAGCGTAACCGGAAAGCCGCAACGGGACAAGCGGTGCGCGCCGCTGCACGACGTCGATTTGGTTTCGCTCGTCGAACAAGCGATGTTCGTTCCCCACAACGATCCGGTCTTTGCCGACGCGCTAAAGATGGCGCGCGCCATTCTCGACTCGGAACGGTGACGGCACCCCAGCGGGGCGAACTCCGAGTTTTTGATACGCCCCAAGCCGTCGCCGAGGCCCTCGTGGAGCTTTTTCTTGAACAGGTGCGTACGGCGATCGAAACACGCGGTTTGTTTTATGTCGCTTTGGCAGGCGGGCGTACGCCGCAATCTGCGTATTCCTTGCTTGCCGGAACGCAACGGCGCGACGCGATCGACTGGCCGCACGTGTTTATCTATTTCGGGGACGAACGGTGCGTGCCGCCCGAGAGCGATGAATCGAACTACAAGATGGCGTTCGATTCATTTCTTTCGCACGTTCCGGTGCCACCGCAAAACGTTCACCGCATGCACGGCGAGGACGAACCCGGTCGGGCGGCGCGCGCTTACTCGCAGGTGCTTGTCGAGACGATGGGCGAGCTGCCACGTTTCGATCTGATGCTCTTAGGGATGGGCGACGACGGACATACGGCCTCGCTCTTTCCGGGAACAGAGCCGAGGGCCGATGAGGATAAGCTCGTGCGTGCCGTTCTCGCCGAAACGCGCGACCCTCAGCGCCTAACGATGACGCCCCTCGTCATCAATAACTCAAGGCATGTCATTATCGCAGCTGAAGGCGTGGGCAAAGCGTCAACCCTGCGAGCCGTGCGCGAAGGACCTTACGATCCGGTCAAGTATCCCGTGCAGATCGTTTTGCCCGTCGACGGCACTTTAACATGGCTAGCGGACAAAGCCGCCGCCGGCCTAGCGGGTTAGAATCGTTCCGGTCGCGCGCTGAATTTCAACGACCGCTTTATTGAGGTCGGTCTGCGCCTGTAATTCAAGACCGCGATTATTGGCGACCGCGATTTCTCGCTGCAGCACGAGGTATGTCGTGGACTCTCCGGCGCGAAAGCGACGCTGTTCGCTGGCAAGCACGGCTTCGGATGCTTGACGCGCTGCGCGTGCCGCGCCTAAGCGAGCAAGGGCGCTTTGATAGGCCTGAAGAGCATTGCGCACTTCGACCGTCACGCGCTGGATCGTGGATGCCTCTTGCAGCTGCGTGATCGTCTCTTGCTCTTGCGCGATCGCTAGGTTTGCTTTGGCGGTGTGATCGCCGACGGGAAACGAAACCAGCAGCCCTGCCGTGTAAACCGGAAACCTGCTGCCCAACAGATTGCGGATCGACTGGGCGAGTCCGCCGGAAAGATACGAAGGCACTGGGGTATTCGAACTCGGGATCGGCGCGATGCGCTGGTTCACGGGCAGCGTGGGGTTGACTGCGGCAATCAGCGCGTTTATTGCACTCAGCTGCTGTGCGCTGCTCGCCGCAAACGGACTGTTGGCCGGATTGGTTGGAATGCCGGCAAACCCGTTGCTCGCATAGCCGGCTTGCAAATCCACTTGGGGTTTCGTTTGATTCTGCGCGTAACGAAGATTGACGTCGGCCGCCGCGCGCGCCTGGCGCAACTGCTCGATCTCGGGACGGTTGCGGAGCGCCGTCAAAACCAATTCAGTAAGCGACGGCTCTTGCGGTAACTGCAAGACTTGGCCGGTCGGAACCAGGTTCGCGTTCCAAATCGGATCGGCCGGATTGTCGCTGAGCAGGCTCTTCAACTGGTTCTGCAGGCCGCCGACACGCGCAAGCGCGCCGTAGATGTTTTCTTGAAACACGGAGATCTGTGTATTGGCCTGCACGACGTCTATCGGTGCGGAAACGCCTTGCTGCGCAAGCCTCACGTTGCTATGCTGCTGGGCAACAGTCTCTCGCAGGGCCTGTTCTTGAATCGCAGCATTGCGCCAAGCGGCGACCAGATCCCAATACACGTTCTCGACTTGAGCCACGGTATCGGCGGTCGCGCTGCGCGCACGCTGCGCGACGCTGCGATCGTTGATTTGCGCCAGCTGCAAATTGCGCGAGAAGTCGTTCGTGCCGCGGCCGCGCCCCAACGGCTGAGAAAAGTTGACGGAAAACACCGTGGGGTAGGCTGGATCGAACGCGTTAATCGTGGTGTTGTCGTACGTTTGCCGGCCCGATGCATTGACGCTATACTGCTGGCCTGCGGGAGTCACGCCTTGCGCGCCCGCGCTCACCGAGGTTGTGCGCTGTATGATCGATCCAAAGTCGGGTCCGGCGAAAAACGCGTTTTGCGGTGCCGCAGTCACATACTGATATTGCGGCTGCAGCATAAAGCGGATGTCGTATGCGCCCTGCGCCGCCACGATCTGATAGTGTGCGATGCGCCGGTTTGCTTGCGCGATTTCGAGGTCGGGATTTTTCGACAGCGCCATCCCGACGGCGTCGGGGAGCGATATTCCGACGAATTCCTGCTGCGTCACGCCGATGACGTTAGGCGAAGCGGCTGGCAGGGGCGGCGCCGCGTACCCTGGTGCAACGGTTGGAATGCGCGGAAGAACCGGAGCGGGCGCAGGCGTCGGGACGGCGGCCACCGCGAGCAGCAGAGCTAGCAGCACTTAGTGGACCGCAACCGCGGCTTCGACCGACATGCCAGGGCGCATCGGATACTTTTGCGGATCGGCGTCGTCGATCGATATCTTGACCGGAATGCGCTGCGTTACTTTCACGAAGTTGCCCGTAGAATTTTGCGAGGGCACCAATGCGTACGTGTTCTGCGAAGCGGGGTTAATGGCGATGACGCGGCCGTGGAACGTCACGCCTTTGTAAGCGTCGACGTGTAGGTCTACAGGTTGTCCCGGATGCATATCCCCGACTTGCGTTTCTTTATAGTTCGCCGTGACGAAAACACGATCCGGAATGAGCGTCAAGAGCGGCATTCCCGCGCTGACGGTTTGTCCAACCGCGACGTGTTTCTCACCGACATATCCGTCGATCGGCGAGGAGATGCGCGTGTTCGTGAGATTTTGCAGCGCAATCGACACCGCGGCCTGCGCCGCAGCAACCGATGCCGGACTCTGCACCGCCGAAAGCTTTCCCTGCGCCGTTTGGACACCGCCCTGGGCGGCGCCGACGCCGGCCTGCGCCGAACTGATGCGTTGCTGCGCGGCATTCACATTCGCGATGGCAACGTTGACGTTATCTTGCGTGGCCGCATATTGTGATTGCGCAGCGGCCAACGCAGCGCGTGCCGCGTCGAGTTGCTGGCGGGGAAGATCGCCGCTGTTGACGAGCGAGAGCGTGCGCGAATAGTCGGCGCGCGCGCGAGCGAGACCCTGTGCGGCGCCCGGCAGCGCGGCCTGCGCAGCCTGCACTTGCGCCTGGGCCGCCGAAACGCCGGCCTCCGCCAGCGGAACTTGCGCCGCTGCGCCCTGGACCTCGGCTTGGGCTTGATTCACGGCGCCCGAGCCTTGCTCCACGCCGGCTACCCGGTTTTGCATCGCCAGTTCCAAATTGGCGCGCGCTTGATCGAGCGCGGCGCGCTCGGATGCGCTATCCAGCACGACGAGCAGCTGTCCTTTGCGGGTGCGCTGATCGGTGTCTAGCACAATTTTGTCCACGCGTTCGCTGATCTTGCTCGTGATACTGACCGTATTTGCATCTATCCGCGCATCGTCGGTGGACTGATGCACTCGAGCGTAGCTGTACCAGCGCAACCCGAACACGACGATCAGAATCGCAATGGCGACGCCCGCCGCAATAAAGAATGGCCGTAGATTCCTTTTCGATGCGGTGACTTCGACGCTCTCTTCAACCGGAACGTCACCGCGTGTCACGGGAGCCTGCTCGCGAGTCTCCACTAACCCTTCCTTGCCCCGTTCAGGAAGAGATCTACCTGAAATTCGACTACCTGATCGGGCTCGGTGGCATACTCTTCGGGAAAACGCTTGCGCCCCATGACGTACGAGAAAACCATGCCCATAAAGAACCGCGCTAAGAACAAAGGTTTCCCGTAGAGTTCGCCCTTGGCAATGCGTTTGGCCATGTAATCGGCCACGATCTTCTTGATGGCCGTCGGCGTACGCCAGGCCGCTTCACCCACGCTGCCGTCGCCGTCTTCTTCCGCCAGCGACATGACGATCAGGTCGCGAACGCTTTCCATGCGCTGCATCAGCGCCGAAGCGATGCGCCGCAGGTCGCGTTCGAGATCCCCGTCGAGGCTCGCAAGCAATTCTTCGAGCTCGACCGTCCGGCAATAATGCTCGACACACGCTTCGACGAGCGCGTCTTTGCTGCCGAAGTGCCGGAAGAGCGTGGCCTCGTTCACGCCGGCCCGATCGGCAATCTCGCGGGTGGTCGTTCCTCGCCGGCCTTTTGCCGCCAGCAAACTCCTCGTAGCCGCCAATAACCGCAGACGGGTTTCCCCCGGCATCCGGTTTGTTTGCAGCTGCGGTATCGCCACTTAGTTCTTGCCCGTGAAGACGGAGTCGGCGACAGGAACGTTGGTCTTATACGGATCGAACGACGACTCTGCGACCGCGCGCACGCGGTAGTGTACGTCGACGTGCTGTGACGCCACGACGCTGAAGCCCGATTCGTTCCGGTAAGACTGCGTCATAGAAATCGAACCGCCGTTCGTATAATGCCATTCCATGCGCGCGACCTGATAGGTCGACGGATCGACGTACGCAACAGTATCCTTAATCTGGTCGCTGTAAATTTTCTTAGTCATGATCAGCACGAGATACTGGTGGCCGGCAACGTTCTGAACGCCGCGGAACGCGATATTCGAATCTGCTATCCAGCCGTTCGGATCGGCGATGTCGGCAAAGAGCTTGTTAAAGCCCTTTGCGTACGACGGCGCGTTGGTGAAAACGACCTCATACTTTCCGGGACGTTTGTAATACGCGTTACCGTCGAGACGCGGCGACAGGAACGGAAAGCTCGTCATCCGCACCTGTACGTGAATCCCGGTTTGGAAAGAGTGAAGCGACGGATTGCGCGCGTTGATCCGCTTGATAACCTCGGCTGCGGTACGCGGCGCCGTGGAACTCTGC
Source organism: Vulcanimicrobiales bacterium (assembly GCA_038215615.1). Classification (GTDB taxonomy): domain Bacteria; phylum Vulcanimicrobiota; class Vulcanimicrobiia; order Vulcanimicrobiales; family Vulcanimicrobiaceae; genus Rubrimentiphilum. The sequence goes on from JBBQQR010000008.1 coordinate 23,660, forward strand.
GCAAATGCCGGCACTGCGGTTATAGCCCCGGCAAGCAAGAAAGCGGCAGGGCGCTTGAAGGTCAGAATGCTCATCGTCATCTCTCAGGGGTTTAAGTGCAAGTACTTACTTGCATAACGCTCATTTGCCCTGCTGGGTTCCAGCCGGGCGGTCCGGGAGGCCCCCACGGGAAAAGAGTGGCCGATGCTGACCCCCGAGGCGGTCCTGGAAAGCGCGGCGCGCGTTGGATTGTCGCCCGCAGCCTTCGTTATCGCCCGGCTCGACAGGGAGAGCGAACGCATCGCCATCGACGCCGGCCATTACTTCTATCCCGCAAGCATGATCAAGACGCCGCTCGCGTTAGCGGCCTTCACGCTCGTGCAAGACGGCGTCATCAACCTCGACGAGACCTACCCGGTCACGCAAGCGAATATGACGGCCAACGATAAGGACTCGCCGCTGGTCCCGGGCTACACTGCACCATTGCACCAGCTCATCGAACTGATGCTGACGATCTCCGACAACGTGGCGACGAACGTGCTCTTCGATGCGCTCGGACGCGAGCGCGCGACGCAGATCGTGCAGCAGCACTACGGTCTGGAGAATACCGCCTTCTATAGAAAGCTCTCCGGCAGCGAACCGCTCATCGTCGACCCCGGCTGGGACAAGGCGCACCGGAACTCGCACTCCGCCGCCGACGCCGCCCGCCTCTTCGAACTCATCGCGCGCGATGAAGTTCCATTTGCACGGTTGTTCCGCGGAATCTTAGACCGCCAGCAGTGGAACAATAAATTGCCGGCGGGCCTGTATCCCGGAGATCGATTCGCGCATAAAACGGGCGACACCGATGAAGTCACCCATGACGGCGGGATTTTGGATACGCAAGAAGGCGCGTCTTACGTCGTAGTCGTGTATGCCGGCATGCATTCGAACGACGCGAACAACGCGAAGTTCGGTCCCTTTATGAGTTCGATCCGCTCGCTGCTTTAAGTGCTCCGCCGACGAACGTCTCGCGAACCGCTCCTGGCTGTGCGCGGTAAACAAGCGCGTTGACCAGTGGGGACTCGGGCGCAGCGAGGCGATCAAGATCAACGACAGCGTAATCCGCAAATGCGCCTACCCGAAAATCGCCCGCGTCGACGCCGAGCGCTTGCGCACCCAGCGACGTAGCGAGCCGGAAGGCGCGTGCCGCATCGAACGCTCCCGCATCGCGGCGCGCCAGTTTCTGGAGAAACGAAGCGGCACGCATTTCATCCAGAATCGATGCATTGACGTTGGCGTCTGTTCCCAATCCGACAGGTACTCCGAGTTCGAGCAAGCCCGCAACGTCGGATATTCCGTCTCCCAAGTACTGGTTGGTCACGGGATTGTGAACCACGGATGCCCGCGCGCTCGCCAGCATCTTCTTCTCGTCCGCCTCCAAATAAATTGCGTGAACGGCGACTAGCCGTTCGTCCACGACGCCGAGACTCTCGAGCAGGCGCATCGGCGCCATGCCGAATTGTTTTGCGGTTTGTTCGCCTTCGTATGCAGCTTCGGCAACGTGGATGTGCAGGCGGCAGTTCGCCTCGCGCGCAAACTCGCCGGCCGCGCGGATCATCTCAGGCGAAGCGGCGTGTACGGAGTGCGGAGCGACGCAAACATTTGCCTCGGGGAAACGCGTCATCAGCTCGCGCGTGCGCGCCGCCGCCATATCGATCGGCTCGCGAAACGCCGCCGGAGCGGTCGGCGCATCCATCCAGCAGCGCGCCAGCACCAGCCGAATGCCCGTCTCGCGGGCCGCTTGAACGACCGCCTCGGCGTGCGAGTTGCCGCCCCCGTTGAGGTAGAAAAACTCTGCAACGGTCGTGATACCGCCAGCCAGCATTTCGCGGAATGCCGTCGCAAACGTCCGGCGCACTTCTTCGGGCGAAAGTCCGGGGACGATCCTATACAGCGCCTCATCGCGCCAGCGCGCAAACGGCAAATCGTCACCGATGCCACGCAGCAGTATCTGATAAGCGTGGCTGTGACAGTTTATGAAACCAGGGATGAGGGCAACGGCGGCGCCGTGCTCGCGAAAGGCCGCATCCGGAAAACGTTTGCGCAATTCCTCGAACGGCGCGATCGCCGCAATGCGTTCGTTTTGAACCGCAAAACAAAAGTTGCTGCGTTCCTCGGCTTTAACGAGCGCCAGATCGGCGCGAACGATGACCGCACTCACGAGAACCGCACGCCGCCGCGGAAGACCGCCGCGGCCAAATTGCCTCCAAATTGAAATCCGAACTCGTCGGGCGATCCCAGTGTCAGCGCCACGAAGTCCGCGGGCTGTCCGACGCGAATGCGCCCCGCCTCTGCCCGCAGCGATTTAGCTGCCGCAAGCGTCATTCCGTACAGCGCTTCAGCTGCGCTTAAACCGTAGAGCCTGCGGCCATAGTTCGCGACCGTTTGCAAATTAAAACACGGCGAGGTTCCGGGATTGTAATCGCTAGCCAGGGCAACGGATCCGCCACGCACGAGAATCTCGCGCACCGGGCATGGCGGGAGCCCGAGATATACGGTCGTAGCGGGACACGCGACGGTCACGATACGGGCGGCAACGAGCGCTTCGATGTCGTCTTTGCGGACGAAATTGCAATGGTCGACGGTGTCGGCTCCGGCCTGCACTGCCGCCGCTGCCGCCCCGCTGTAAGACAGCTCGTCGCAATGTGCGCGCAGCCCGAGATCGTGCGAGCGCGCAGCCGTGAGGTAGATCTGCGTTTGCGCAGGCGAAAAGAAACCGGGCTCGCAAAACACATCCGCGTATACCGCACCGTGTGCCCGGGCTTCCGGCAACACTTCCCCGATTAAGTAGTCGGTATACGCGTCCGCGTCGGGAAATTCGGACGGCACGGCATGTGCACCCAAGAACGTTGCGATCAGGTGCGGCAATCCGGGCTGATCTTTGTGCGCATCGATCAGGTCGAGCATGTGCAGTTCGCCGGCCTTCGTCAACGCGTAACCGGTTTTCACTTCGGCCGTCGTTGTGCCGTGCGCGAGCATTAATCTCAGACGGCCTTCGACCGTGCTCCAAAATGCGGCCGGGTCCAAAAGCGCCTCGCGCGTCCTTTGCACCGTGTGCAGCATCGTTTCGCCGGGTTCGCGCATCCCGGCAAAGAGCGGGTGCGTATGCGCATCGACAAATCCGGGCACGACCACGCAATCGGGCAAGTCGAATGACTGCGTGCGCCCCTCGACCTGCGCAACTGCGTCGCGCTGCTCGGGATCCTTCGACAAGCTCAGGATGACACCGCGAGCGTCGTCGATCAGAATTGAGCCGTCGCGAATCAGCCCCAGTTGTTCGAAAGTGATTCCGTTTTGTGGCGCGTCCGTATCGCAGGTAACGATCGCCCCCGCGCGGACTAAAAGCGCCAATCGATGCCTTTTGCGTCGGCCGTTTCGATCGCGGACTCATATCCGGCGTCGGCATGACGCACGACGCCGAGTCCCGGATCCGTCGTCAGCACGCACTGCAGGCGGTCGCGCGCGTCGTCGGTTCCGTCGGCGACGACGACCATGCCCGCGTGCAAACTGTAGCCGATTCCGACTCCGCCGCCGTGATGAAACGAAACCCAGTGCGCGCCCGCAGCCGTGTTCAGCAACGCGTTGAGAATGGGCCAATCCGCAATTGCGTCGCTGCCGTCGCGCATTGCTTCGGTTTCGCGATAGGGCGAAGCGACGCTACCCGCGTCCAAGTGGTCGCGGCCGATCACGATCGGCGCCCGCAGCTCGCCGGAACGCACGAGTTCGTTGAAACGGACGCCGGCGGTCGCGCGCTCGCCGTACGCCAGCCAGCAAATTCGCGCCGGCAGACCTTGGAAGGCGACGCGATCGCGCGCGAGCGTAATCCACCGCCGCAGCGCTTCATCTTCCGGGAAAAGCCGCAGCAACTCTTCGTCGCAGCGCGCAATGTCTAGCGCGTCGCCCGAAAGCGCCGCAAACCGGAACGGTCCGCTTCCGCGACAGAAAAGCGGCCGGATAAAAGCCGGGACAAAGCCGGGGAAATCAAACGCGCGCTCGACGCCGGCGCGCTGTGCCATCGCGCGCAGATTGTTGCCGTAATCGAAAACGACTGCGCCGTCTCTCTGGAAACCGAGCATTGCCCGGACGTGATCGGCGACCGTCGCAAACGCCCGCTTCTCATATTCTTTTGCATCGCGCGCACGAAGCTCGGCTGCTTCTTCAACCGAAAGGCCGGCTGGAATATAAGCCCCGATCATGTCGTGGGCGGGAGTCTGATCGGTAACGACGTCCGGCTGCAAGCCCTCCGCCAGCAGTGCGGGAAACTCCGAGCCCGCATTTCCGGCGTAGCCGATCGACACGGCGCGGCCTTCGCGCCGCGCGGCTTCAATTTCGCGAAGCGCTTGCGCCCGCGACGCGACCACGCGATCGAGATACTTTAGTACGCGCCGGCGTTCGAGCCGCTGCGGGTCGACGTCCACGATCAGCGCGATGCCTTCGTTCATCGTAATCGCCAGCGGCTGCGCGCCGCCCATGCCGCCGGCGCCGGCGGTCAAACAGACGCGTCCACGAAGACTACCGCCGAAATGCCTGCGCGCAAGCTCGGCAAACGTCTCGTAGGTGCCTTGCACGATGCCTTGCGAGCCGATGTACATCCAAGAGCCCGCCGTCATTTGGCCGTACATCGTTAACCCTTGCGCCTCGAGCTCGCGGAAGGTTTGGAGATCGGCCCACTTCGGCACGATGTTGGCATTGGCGATCAGAACGCGCGGAGCGCGCGCATGCGTCTTGAAGATCGCGACCGCTTTGCCGCTTTGCACCAGCAGCGTCTCGTCGTTTGCCAAGCGCTTGAGCGCGCGCACGATCTCTTCGAAGGCTTCCCACGAACGCGCCGCGCGGCCGTTGCCGCCATAAACGATCAGTTCCTCCGGCCGTTCGGCAACGTCGGGATCGAGATTGTTCATGAGCATGCGCAGCGCGGCTTCCTGCGGCCAAGCTTTGCAAGAAAGCTCCGATCCCCGCGGTGCGCGCACGGTTCGCGAAAACGTCTTCACGTTGACCGTGGCTCCCACAGCTCGATGCGATTACATTCATTGAGCGCTTCCGGGTCCTTGGCCGTAAAGAATATTCCGCCGACTCCAGCGATGCGTTTCATTTTGTAGCGGCATTTTCGGCAGCGTTCACGATTTCGCCGCTCGCGATCAACGCGCGGGCAGCGGTGATGTCGGGAGCGGGAGAGCGGTCCTCGCGCCATGCCGTGATGCTCTTGCGTGCCGCGTCGTACGCGGCTTGCGTGCCAACCCCAGAACGCAGCGGACGCCGGAAATCCGTGGCCGCGAGCGCTGCAAGCAACTCGCAGGCCAGCGACCCTTCGACGTTGTCGAGAACTCGGTCGAGATTGAGCGCCGCGGTCATGCCCATGCTGACGTGGTCTTCTTGCCCGGCCGACGTCGGAATCGAATCGACGCTGTTCGGCCACGCCAATCCCTTGTTCTCCGAAACGAGCGCAGCCGACGTGTACTGCACGATCATCAGACCCGACTGTAATCCCGAGCGGCCCGTGAGGAAAAGCGGCAAGCCGCGCTCTTCGGCATTCAGTAACAGGTAGAGCCGGCGCTCGCTGATCGAGGCCAATTCTGCAAGAGCAATCTTCAGCACGTCGCAGGCGAGGGCCACCGGTTGGCCGTGGAAGTTTCCGCCGCTCAGGAATTCACCGTCGTCAGGAAAGACCAAAGGATTATCGGTAACGGAAATCGCTTCCGTTTCGATCGCGGTACGCGCGTAGGCGGAAGCATCACGCACGGCGCCGTGCACGACCGGGATGCAGCGGTACGAGTACGGATCTTGAACGCGGCCGCATTCGCGATGCGATTCGATGATCTCCGAGCCGCGCAGAAGGGTCCGCAAGTGCTCGGCCACGGCCGCCTGTCCGGGATGGGGACGCAGCGCGTTGATGCGGCGGTCGAAGACGCGATCCGTACCGAGAAACGCTTCAAGCGACATCGCGCCGATAACGTCGGCGGCGTCCAATAAGGATTCGGCGCGCAACAGCGAGAGCGCGGCGATGCCCGTCATCGCTTCGGTGCCGTTGACCAGCGAAAGTCCCTCTTTTGGAGCGAGTTTTATCGGATTTAGGCCAGCGAGCTGCAGAGCTCGCGCGCTCGGCATCTTCTCACCGCCGAAATACGCCTCGCCTTCGCCTATGAGCGTCAGCGTCATGTGTGCGAGCGGAGCGAGATCGCCGCTGGCTCCAACTGAACCTTGCGACGGCACGTAAGGCGTAACTCCGCGGTTGAGCAGCGCTGCCAAAAGATCGAGCGTCTCTTCGCGGATGCCTGAATGGCCCGCGGCAAGCGAACTCACGCGCAACACCCCGGCGGCGCGCACGAAGCGATCCGAAAGTGGCAGCCCCGTGCCGGCCGCGTGGCTGCGTACTAAGTTCAGCTGCAATTGCTCGGCGTCGGCGCGCGCGATCGGAACCTGGGCCAGGCGCCCGAAACCGGTCGTGACGCCATAGATCGCTTCGCCCTGCGCTATTTTTTCGTCGACCAGGCTACGGGCGGCCGCAACCCGGCGCCGCGCACCGGACGAGATCGCCACCTGCGCCCCGTTAACGGCAACCGCGTGAATCGCTTCGAGGGGCAGGTGCCGCCCGTCGAGTTCGACGGGCGGAGGAACGGACTCCATGACGTTACGGTTTTTGGTTGACCATGAGGTGCGCGTAAGGCGTGCCGGCCCACATGATCCAGGTCCCCGAGTCTTTCGGAACCGTAGCGAGACCGCTGGCCGCCGTTACGGGCCACATCACCATCCAGTGCGGCGGCTCGTGAATCGGGTTTCCCTTGGTGGCCCAGGGGTTGCTCGCGCTCCAATCAGTGCCGCCCGCCAGCATGTAGATGATTCCGGGCTTCGCGTTGGCCGGATGCCTCTTGTGCGCCATCCACGAGCCGACCCATTGCATGCCGGCCGCGTCCGCGCAAAACGGGTCGCCGCCGACGGCACCGGGGTGACCTACGAAACAGGTGAACCCGTTCCCGCCCTGTTTTAGAACCGTCACCTTGCCGGTGGCGTCGCTCACGTCAATGAAAGTCGCGACAGCGGCGACTGCCGGAGGTGCGGCGGTCTTTCCGCGCGCTATTTTCGCTTGGAGCGATTCGGCGGCTTGTACCTGAAGGACAGCCAGTGCCCAAACGGCGGCGACCGCCGCCATCACACGATATATTTTCACTTATGCTCCTTGTGGCTTACAGAAGGCCCCAATTGGGTTTGCGCGAGACCGCGAAGGGCGGTCCGGATTCGATGACGATCGTTTCATGGTTTTGCAGCGGGATACGTTTGGGATCTCGCGTCCACACGCGGCCATTCACGAGGAATCGCAGGCTCGTGCCTCGGCCCGCGCTAAGCCCGCCGGCTTGCGAGCGGCTCAAGTTCACCGCCCAAATATCAAAGAACTGACCCAGCGTAAAGAGTTGATTCACGGGCGATTCGATATGAATCATGCCGTTGTTGGAATGCGTGTGCATCCAGTATAGGCAGCCGGCGCCGATCGGAATCCCGATATTCGAAGGGACCGTCTTCTTTCGGCCGCGGTCGTACATTTGGAGGTTGGCATGGATGTGCAGCGCGGCGCCTTCTCCGGATTCGCAGCGAATGCCGTCGACGGGAAGGCCGCCCAGCATGCTCTGTGCGCGGCCCGAAACCGTAAGTAATACCAGCATTAGCGCGAGGCTAACCGTGGAACGTCTGTGCATAACTAAACTTTGTTGTGGAAACGTTGTGAGTACATCGAGCAGCCTATTGCATACGACTTTTGAGCCGTGATACCATCCATTCACTTCGATAAAACGGAGGGCGATGAACGTATCGGTCGCGACTGGAACATGTTGACGAAGGCCGGGATGACCGGCAATCTGAGTGACTCAGTTAAACCGCCGGGTACGGCGTCAGTGGGGCTCCGTCACGGGAGTCAAACAGGCGAAGACCGGTGAGTGAATACGTCGGGGCCCCGGAGAAATCTGGGGCTTCGTCATTTTCCGCCGTACATTCCGGCGATCTCACCGGCCAGTTCGGCAATGCGATCGCGCGCGAGCGCCGGAGATACGATTTCGGCTTGGGCGCCCCAACTCAAGACCCACCGCGCCAGCTCGTCAACATCGGCCACGCTGTACGTTATCTCGACCGGCCCGTCGCCGTCTTGGGAAACGGCGCGATCCGCGACGATGCGCGCCGCGATTGCGGCCTTCGCTACCCGCGGAGCGAAGCGCACGCGAACGTCGGTCGTTTCATCGCTGTGAAGCACCCCGCTGATCGAGCTGGCTGCAAACGCCTCGACATTGAACGAAGCCGGCTTCACGAACGTCTGCGCGGTCACCTTAAGGTCCGAGATGCTGTCGACGGCAAAGGTGCGCTTGTCTTTGCGGGCGCGATCGTAGGCGACACAGTAGACGCGCCCCGCGCTCACGATGAAGCCATAGGGGTCGGCCTGCCGCTTCGAGCGGACGCCTTCCTTATCGCGGTAGGTGAAGCGGACGCTGCGCGAGCTGCGCTCCGCCGACGATAGCAGTCCGAAGATACGTTCGCCTTGTTCGTCGAGCCTGATCTCGCTGAGTCTAAATGTCATGGACGAAGGCGTTTCGAGTCGCTCTTTTACGCCCGTGCCGGTCGAGCCCACGATTTTTGCGGTGACTTCGTCCACGTAGGAGCCGATCGTGCCGCCCAGCGTCGCGCCGATCGAGCGCAGCGCCACCAGCCCGAAGAGTTCGTTGCTGTTCAGCTCGAGCCGTTTGAGGCTATAGCCGCCCGCGAAGCGGTAGACGTTGGCCGCGCGATCGCAGTACCACGGAAACCCCGCTTCGGCCAAGATGGCGAGATAGCGCCGAAGGCTGCGCGTGCTGGGACGCCGCTCGCCTTCCGCGATACGGTCTTTCAGATCCTCAAATGAAAAACGCCCCTCATCGATAGCGTTGAGGAGCCGCACGAGCAAAACGGTTTTCGGCTCACTAGGCCGTTCCACGTCTTCATTGTGCCATTTTTCTGGCGCTCTGTCAGCGGGCGGTCGGCTCGGGTAGCGGCGAAGCCTGCGGCGGCGGCGATGATTGCGGCGAGGCCTGCGGCTTCGGGAAACAGCCGTTCGGCGCCGTGATGGGCGGCGGGTTTGGCGACGGCGGCGCCGCCGTCAAGCCGACCTCGAGCGGATAGAACGAGCCGCCGTCCGTCATGGTCTGGATCTGAATCGAACTCGCACCCGGTGGCGTCTGTATCGCGTCACCGATCTGATAATGCTCGGCGGCCCGCGCGCATTGTATCTCGATTGCTCGAGTCGCGCCAAAGGCGGTTACCAGGAAATTGCTGCGCACCGGGCCGCCCATCGGCTGCTCGTAGAGATAAAGTGCCGCAGTCCGCCCGGTCGGATTCGTGACGGAGAAATTCAGCGTGCGCCAGACGCCGTACTCGCCGAAGTCACGGCCATCAGGCGGTTCGAGGGTCGGCGGACTGTGCAAACCGTAGTCGAGCGAAACGTCGTCGCCGCCGACCCGGTACGCAAGCGTGTCCCGGGCGTATCCGTCGATATTGAAGACGCCCGTACGGTGATGGCCGTCGCCCGGAAGCTTTGGTTGCGTCAATAATCCCGGAATCGCAGAGTCCGGCGTATTCTGCGCGACGGCCAGAACCGTCACGTCGAGCGCGCCGCCGGAAAGAATGCGCACGTCGATATTGCCGGCGACTCCGTTTAGAGGCTGCATCGCAAATCTCTGTGCGATATAGGGAGATTCCGGGGCGACCGTGATAACGAGCCCCTCGTTGATCGGCTTGCGGCTCAGGAAGTCGCGCGTGACTGCGTGACCGACCTGCATGACGTCGATGTTCGGGCCGGCCGACGCATCGATCAGCTGCACGGTCGATGCGCCGGAAGGCGCTGAAAACACGACGGCCAGGTCGCGCGGCTGCGCGTTGTCGTCGTGGTAATAGTAGAGCCGCGCCGGCGTTGCGGGGTCGATATGCCCGCGATAGAGCACGCCTTCCATCCTTATGTGCTCGGGATCGTCGTCGTAGAAAAGGACGGGCGCCGCAAACGTTTGCGCGGCCACGTTCTGAAGGTTGACGTTGACGAGCCCACTCATGGGATAGTAGTTATCGCTGCCCGCCACTTGCACCTGAGCGTCAAACGCGCCGATGCTTCCGGGCGCGAGTGCGGCCGGAAGATTGAAACTCGTTTGCGCTTGGACTCCGGGCTGCAACTGTACGTTGCGCAGTATCGACCGCTGTACCGTCTGCTGCAGCCACGATAGATCGACGGGATTTCCCGTGTACTGTACCGACAGTGTTTGCGAAAGAAGTTTGGCCGCATCGACGGCCACGCGGACCGGAATCAAAATGCGCTGCGCACTTCCATCGGAAATCGTGAGCACGCCGCGGCCGAGCGTTTGCCCGGCGGTTAGCGTAACGACGTGCGCGTTTTGGTCGATGTTCCAGGTGATGATCGGATTATCGATCGACACGCCGATCGACCCCAGCGAATTAGCAACCGCTACCGGAAGCACGCCGCCCGGATATAAGTGGTCGGCCGCAAACGGCTGCGCGCTCAACTGCGCCGAGGGAGCCTGCGAAGCGATTGGCGAGGGTGACGAGGTCGGCGATGGTACCGGCGAAGGCGGCACTTGCAGCAATGCCGCAAGCAAGCTCGCTACGAGTGTCTGCACCATATCCTAGAAACGCTAGGAAACACGATCGTATCGCACGATGCTGTACAGCGCGCGATAGGTTTCGCCTGCCGGCACGGAAGCGGTTAAGCCGAGGAAAAGCGCAAGCGCGGTCAGGTCGTCGCGTGCTCCGGCTCGCGCGGCGGCGGCGGTTCGATGCCCGGAATTTTGCTGAACCGCAGTTTCTCGGGATTGTCGGCATCGACTTCGGCGAGAATGCGATCGCCTGCGCCAAAACGTCCGCGCAGCATCTCTTCGGCGAGTTCGTCTTCGACTTCGCGTTGGATCGCGCGGCGCAGCGGACGCGCGCCGAATTGCGGATCCCAGCCTTTGCGCGCGAGCAGCCCCTTCGCTTCCTCCGCGACTTCGAGTTCCATGCCCTGGGCCTTGACTTCGCGCATGACTTTTTCGAGTTCGAGTCCGACGATCTCCTCGATCTGCGGACGCGTCAGTTGATGGAAAACGACCGTTTCGTCGAGACGGTTGAGAAACTCAGGCCGGAATGTGTGCTTCACTTCTTCCAGCACTTTGTTCTTCATGCGCTCGTACGCGCGCAGTTCGTCTTCTTCCGTGTTCTTCTGCGTGCGGAAACCGATATCGGTCGTCGTTTGCATCCCGGTGGCGCCGATGTTCGACGTCATCACGATGACCGTGTTTTTGAAATCCACTTGGCGGCCTTGCGAATCCGTTAAGCGGCCGTCGTCGAGCACTTGCAGCAGTAGATTGAAAACGTCGGGATGCGCTTTTTCAACTTCGTCGAGCAGAACGACCGCGTACGGACGGCGCCGCACTGCCTCAGTCAGTTGACCGCCTTCTTCATAACCGACATATCCGGGCGGTGCGCCGACGAGTCGCGAGACCGCGTATTTCTCCATGTACTCGGACATGTCGATGCGGATCATCGATTCCTGATCGTCGAATAAGAACTCGGCCACGCTGCGGGCGACCTCGGTCTTGCCGACGCCGGTTGGGCCGAGGAACAAGAAGCTGCCGATCGGGCGATTCGGATTTTTTAACCCCGCGCGAGAGCGCCGGATGGCGCGCGTAATGACCTCGATCGATTCATTTTGGCCGACCACGCGCTTGTGCAGCGACGCCTGCATGTTGAGAAGTTTCTCGGTCTCGGCCTGCGCCAGGCGGCTGACCGGAATCTTCGTCCATGAAGAGACGATGTGCGCGATATCTTCTTCGGTAACTTTGGAAATCGTATCGCTTTGCGCGCGCTTCTCTTGCCATTCTTGCTCGAGGCGCGCTTTTTCGAGCCGCAATTTTTCTTCACGGTCGCGCAGCTCGGCGGCCTTGTCGAACTCCTGCGCCTTGACGACGGCCTCTTTTTCGGCGACCAGTTTGCGCAGCTGCGTCTCGACGTCGCGGATTTCTTGCGGCGGCATACCCGCCTGCAGGCGCACGCGCGAAGCGGCTTCATCAATTAAATCGACGGCCTTGTCCGGCAAGAAGCGATCGGTGATATAGCGATCGCCCAAGCGCGCGGCGGCGGCTAAGGCCTCGTCGGTGATCTCCACTTTGTGGTGCGCTTCGTAGCGATCGCGCAAACCTTTGAGAATCTCCACGGTTTCCTCAACGCTGGGCTCTCCGACCATAACGGGCTGGAATCGGCGTTCGAGGGCCGAGTCTTTCTCGATGTGTTTGCGAAATTCGTTGAGCGTCGTCGCGCCGATGCATTGCAGCTCGCCGCGCGCGAGTGCGGGCTTGATGATATTGCTCGCATCGATCGCGCCTTCCGCGGCGCCCGCGCCAACCAGCGTGTGCAGTTCGTCGATGAACAGGATGATCTCGCCGGCGGCGCCGCGGATCTCGTCCATGACGCGTTTCATGCGCTCTTCGAATTCGCCGCGATATTTCGTTCCGGCGACCAAGCCGGCGAGATCGAGCGTAATGACGCGCTTGTCGCGCAGCGGTTCAGGGATATCGCCCTTGATCACGCGCTGCGCTAACCCTTCAGCGATCGCGGTCTTGCCGACGCCGGGTTCGCCGATCAGCGCGGGGTTATTTTTCGTGCGGCGAGACAGAATCTGGATCACGCGCTCGATTTCGCTGGCCCGTCCTATGACCGGATCGAGTTTGTTGTCGCGCGCCAGCTGCGTGAGATCGCGTCCGTACGCGTCGAGCGTCGGCGTTTTGCTCTTCCCTTTGGGCGGCGACGGCTGGCCTTCGGCGCCGAGCAGGGAGGTCGTTTGCACGCGAACCTTCGCAGGATCGACGCCGAGGTTCGTGAGCACGCGCGCGGCGACGCCTTCGCCTTCGCGGATCAATCCTAAAAGGAGATGCTCGGTCCCGATGTAGTTGTGATTAAGCTGCCGCGCTTCTTCAAACGCCAGTTCGATGACGCGCTTGGCTCGCGGCGTGAAAACCATTTCTTGCTGAACGGTCTGGCCGCCGCGGCCGACGATCGCTTCTACTTCTTGGCGAACCTTGGCAAGATTGACGCCCAGCGTTTCGAGCACTTTGGCCGCCAGGCTCTCACCCTCGGAGATGATGCCGAGCAAAATGTGCTCGGTGCCGATGTAATTGTTACCAAGCCGCTGGGCCTCTTCCTGAGCCAGCACAATGCTGCGCCGCGCGCGCTCGGTGAACGGTTCCCACATCGACATGTTCTATCTCTCCTACTCTCCTATACCCGTCCGGGCTCCTAGAGGTTGAACTATTAACCCCGCCCCGCTGTTACCAGCTGCACTCACTCTGCTTAGAAGCTGAAGCGCAGGCCGGCAAAACCGGCCGTGGCACCAAAGTCGGTAGTCTGCCGGTAGAGCCGGAGTTCGATCGAGGTAAACGGGGCCACCGACTTGCCGGCAAAGACCGTAAAGACGGCCCCGGTAGCCCGGTTGCGCGAGAGATTGGCGATTCCGCCGCCCGCCCCGATATAGGCGCCGCCGAAGCCGCCGCCGGTAAAACCGCGAATCTCGCCCGTTAGGGCATAGCCCCCGCCTCCGCCAATCGCGGTCAGGAGCGAGGCCTGCACTTCGAGCGGGACGGCTGGGATCGAAGCGCCGCTGCTCACAATGACGGCGCCGCCGGTCGAGGAGGGCGCATTCGTCGTAAAGCCGCCGGCCGCCACGGAAACCGAGGCCGAGGCACGCAGCGGCAACGCCCCGAGCACCGCGAGGGTTGCAGCCAGTAACAGTGTAGGACGCATGGGCGGAGTTTTTGCCACTCGAAGGCGAGGGCCTCGCAGGAGGCAAGAAAGGGTCACACGATGCCAACGGTCGATCAGGTTCGCGAAGCACTAGCGGAAGTCAAAGATCCCGAGCTGCAGCTCGGCATTTTGGAGCTGGGACTCGTCTACGATGTTGCCGTCGCGGGCGATGGTGGCGAGCATGTCGTCGTGACGATGACACTCACTTCGCCGATGTGCCCGGTCGGCCCGATGTTCAAGCAATCCGTGGAAGATCGCGTCAAAGCGGTTGACGGAGTCAAAGACGTCGTCGTTGACATCACATTCACGCCGCCATGGGATCCCAAAGAAATGGCTAGCGACGACGTGAAGGCGCTGCTCGGAATTTGGTAGCCGCGTAGGCGAATCCCACCAACAATTGCGGGATCGCGTAAACCCATCCAGCGGCCGGCGACCCATGCCAAAACAAGACCAGGAAAATAGCATACCAAACCGCGGCGATCGCATAGAGCGCGCGACGCGTTCCATCCGATTGCGTAACGCTAAAGCCGGTCTCGATTGCGGCAACCATCGGCGCCGCCAGCACGACGCTGATGACAACCACGAAGAGCGTGTGCCCCATTACATGCGCGGGAAGATTTCGGCCGCGTCGATATCGTCGTGGAGCAGCAGTTTGCCGACCCGCTGTCTTACCGAGAAAAATCCGCGCACCGAGATGCGCTCGCCTTCGTACATCGACGTGTGCTCGCGCATGAAAACCTGTACGCATCGACCGTTACATAAATAAAACGTTTCGGCGAGCGTTCCAAACGACGCGCCGCGGAGCTGCCGTACGCGCGCTACGCTGCCGGTAACGATGACCGGACGGCCGGAATAATAGGGCGGGTCGGCGATCAGCGCGCTTGGTGTGGCCGCGTATTCGACAAATGGAGCACAGCCGCCGAAAAGCGGGAACAGCAGGCACGTCAGCGCGTGAATCATCGCGGAAACTTCGCGGCGCTGCCGAGCAGGCGTTTTTGCGCGTAGAGCTGCGCGTCGGCTTGACGCAGCGATCCATCCACGTCGAGCGGATTAAACGGGGCAATTCCCCACGACACCGAGAGCTGAACGGGTTCGTGCGCTTCGATAATGTCAAGCGACTTTGGCGGCTCCATACGCGTGACGCGGTCGCGCGTTTGCTCCGCGGTCAACCCGAAGAGGAGTAAAACGAATTCGTCGCCACCCCAACGGAACACGTAATCTTGCGCGCCGACGACCTCGCGCAAGCGTTGCGCGACGCTCAAAAGCGCGCGATCCCCGTTATGGTGGCCGTAGGTATCGTTAATGCGCTTGAGATTATTCAAGTCGAGAATAACGACGTTGCCCCGATCGCCGCGGGTGCGCAAGCCGTCGGTCAGTGTGTAAAATGCATAGCGGTTGTGCAATCCGGTAAGCGCGTCGACCTTCGCGGCAACTTCTAGACTGCTAAGCGCGCGATTCAGGGCCGCGTTTCCGTCTTCAACTTCTATGCGCAACTCGTCGAGCAGCGTGATCAGCTGCCCCATTGCGAGCATCGTCGCCAAGATGCCGCCGCCGACCACTTCGGCCGACCAATAAAGCGCGTTCAGTTCGGCGTGCTGAAAACCCAAGACGGCCGACGCGAAGAGCGTGCGTCCCATCATGAGCGCGAGCAGCAGGGCGGAGATGAATATCGGGCGCACGCCGCTGAGGCGCCGCTCACCAAGAAACGGATAAATCGCAATGCAGACGCAGATCATCGAGACGAAGAGCGCCACTTCTGGACCGATCAAGTCGGCGGTGAGATCAGTGCGCGAGGTTACCAGGAGTGCAGCAATTGCGCCGAAGACCACCATGCTATTGGCCCACAGCGATACACCTTTGGCCTTCGCGAACTCGTAACAGCCGGCGACCGCGCCGTAACCCGCCGCAATACACAGCAGGGTGCCAACGTATGCCATCGCGCTCTCGACGCCCGCATTGTGTTGGCCGATGGCTTCGGCAGCAAGAGCAAACGCAAAAAGCGTCCATCCCCGGAACCACCAGCGGCCGCGCTCGTCCTTGGTGGCGCCCATGAGCAGCAGGAAGAACCCGGCGATGATTGCCATCGCCACGCTCTCGATAGTGAGGATCAGCTGCAGGAGGCTTTGCGCGCCGAGTTCGATCATCTCGGGAAAGCCGCCTTATAGGAGAAAACGCCCATCCGTTCAAGCCCAGAATCGGTGAGGAGCAACCAAGCAAAGTACGCCGAGCTGAAGCGCAAACGCGAGCTCTCGCAAGCGCCTGCCGGCGCGCAGGCAATAGAAGCCCAGCACCGTCGCGGCAAGCGAACGGCGCGGGAGCGTGTCGACGCTCTCGTTGACGAGAAGTCGTTCATCGAACTGGATCGTTTCGCAGTGCACCGCACAATCGCGTTTGGGCTGGGCGAACGGGAATTCTTAGGCGATGGTGTCATAACGGGCCGCGCCACCATAGACGGCCGCCAAGTCTTCCTCTTCTCGCAGGATTTTACCGTTCTCGGCGGTTCCCTGGGTGAAGTTTTCGCAGAGAAGATTTGTAAGGTCATGGACCTGGCTCTGCGCACGGGCTCACCAATCGTAGGTATCAACGATTCCGGCGGCGCGCGCATCCAAGAAGGCGTCGTCAGTTTGGGCGGCTATGCCGAGATATTCTGGCGCAACGTCCAGGCAAGCGGCGTGATTCCGCAGATCAGCCTGGTCGCCGGACCATGCGCGGGCGGCGCGGTCTATTCACCGGCGATTACGGATTTCATCATCATGACCGAAGGCATCGGTCAGATGTTCATCACCGGTCCGGAGATCATCAAGACCGTAACCGGCGAAGAGGTGACGTTCGAAGAACTCGGGGGCGCGACGACGCATGCTACCAAGAGCGGCGTCGCGCATCTGGTCGCCTCGGACGAAGACGACATGAGCGAATTGGCCAAGACGCTTCTTTCGTACTTGCCGCAAAATAACATGGACGATCCGCCGCGCTTTGCGTGCGACGACGACCCCGAGCGCTTGGTCAGCGAACTCGACGGTGTCATTCCCGAATCGCCCAACAAGCCGTACGACATGCACGCGGTCATCGGCCCGGTGCTCGACGACGGCGACTTTTTCGAAATCCAGCCGCTCTATGCGCCCAATATCATTA
The DNA here is from genome assembly GCA_038215615.1 of Vulcanimicrobiales bacterium. GTDB lineage: Bacteria > Vulcanimicrobiota > Vulcanimicrobiia > Vulcanimicrobiales > Vulcanimicrobiaceae > Rubrimentiphilum. The sequence goes on from JBBQQR010000008.1 coordinate 40,604, forward strand.
CGGGTTTTGGCCGCGTGAACGGACAGAGTGTCGGCGTCGTCGCCAACCAGCCCAACGTGCTGGCAGGCGTGCTCGATATCAAGAGCTCCGTTAAGGCGGCGCGCTTCGTGCGTTTTTGCGATGCCTTCAATATTCCGCTCGTGACGTTCGTCGACGTCCCTGGTTTTTTGCCGGGCACCGCTCAGGAGTACGGCGGCATCATCACACATGGCGCGAAACTGCTGTACGCATTTGCCGAAGCGACCGTTCCGAAGATCACCATCATCACCCGCAAAGCGTACGGCGGGGCGTACGATGTTATGGCGAGCAAACATATTCGCGCGGACGTCAACGTTGCGTGGCCGACGGCTGAAATTGCCGTTATGGGAGCGGAAAGCGCCGTCAAAACGATTTTCAAGCGCGAACTTGCGGCGGCTAAAGATAAGGACGCCAAAATGCAAGAGCTCGTGGAAGATTACCGGGAGCGTTTCGACAACCCGTTCATCGCAGCCGAGCGCGGCTACGTCGACGACGTCGTGGAGGCGCACATGACACGCCGCGTCATAGCAAAGTCGCTGGAGATGCTCGCAAATAAGCGAGTCGAACGCCCCAAGCGCAAACACGGCAACATTCCACTGTAGGCGAGGGAGAGAGATTGACCTTATTAAAAGGAAAGCGCGCGCTCGTCACGGGCGTAGCCAACCGCTGGTCCATCGCGACCGGCATCGCACGGCAGATGCACGAGCACGGCGCCGAGCTGGCCTTCACCTACCAAGGCGAACGCGTCAAAGATGAGGTGGCCAAACTTGCGGCCGAACTGGGCGGCGGTCCGGTCATCGAGTGCGACGTCTCTTCCGATGAATCGCTGGCACGCTTGCGGCCGGCGCTGGCACCGTTCGGCAAACTCGATGCGGTCGTGCATTCGATAGCGTTTGCCAACAAAGAGGTCTTAACCGGAAAAGTCCACGCGACATCACGCGCCGACTTCAATCTCTCGCTCGATGTCTCGGCATATTCGCTGATCGCGCTCGTGCAAGCTCTGCAGGAAGAACTGGCGGACGGCGCCTCAATTATGGCGCTGACGTACCTTGGTGCGACGGCCATCGTCCCCAACTATAATCTGATGGGTATCGCGAAAGCTGCGCTAGAATCGGCCGTGCGTTATCTGGCGTTCGATTTGGGCGATCGCGGAATTCGCGTGAACGCGATCTCGGCGGGCCCGATCAAGACCGCAAGCGCCCGGCAAGTCGCGGGGCTGTCGAAAATGCTGGAAGTCGTTGCAGCGACTGCGCCCTTGCGGCGCAACATGACCATCGACGATGTCGGTAAAATGGCGGTTTTCCTGGCCTCCGATCTGTCCGCTGCCGTCACAGGCGACGTGCATTTCGTCGACGGTGGATTCCACGCCATGGGAATGTACCCGCCACCGCAATGAGCGACGAGGAAGACATCCTCGCGATCGTCACCGCGCTGGAGTTCTTGGAAGCGCGTCATTCGACAGGCTCAGGTCAGACCGCACCGGATTCGCAGTCGCGGTGGAAGACGTCGGGGCGCATCACTTGGTGTCATGGTGAGCCTGTCGAACCATGGCCGAGCTTGTCGAGGCCCGAGCGTAAGCGTACGTGGAAAAACTCTTAGTCGCTAATCGCGGGGAGATTGCGGTGCGCATCATGCGCACGGCCCGCGAAATGGGATTGAACACCGTCGCCGTGTATTCCGAGATCGATCGTGATGCGATGCACGTGCGTTTCGCGGACGAAGCGTATCTGCTCGGGCCGGCCAGTCCATCGCAAAGTTATCTCAACGTCGAGCGCATCTTAGAGACCGCTCACCGGGCGCAGGCCCGCTACATCCACCCCGGATATGGCTTTCTCGCCGAAAACGCCGCCTTCGCGCGCGCGGTTTCGCAAGTGGGGTTTATCTGGGTCGGTCCGCACGCCGACGCCATCGATGCAATGGGCGACAAGATGCGCGCGCGGCGGGCGATGATCGCGGCCGGCGTTCCGGTCGTACCGGGTGGAACCGAAGAAATACTGGACGTTGAAGCCGCGGAATCCGCGGCAAAAACATATGGATTACCGTTAGCGCTTAAAGCCTCGGGCGGGGGCGGCGGCAAAGGCCTGAAGGTCGCGCATTCGATCGAGGAGATCGGCGCCGCGTTCTCCACTGCAAAACGCGAAGCCGAAGCGTATTTTAAGAACGGCGCCATCTATGCCGAGCGGTACCTCGAGAACCCCAAGCACATCGAGCTGCAAATTTTGGCCGACAAACACGGTACGGTTCTGCACGTCGGCGAGCGCGATTGTTCGCTGCAGCGGCGCCACCAGAAATTGTGGGAAGAAACGCCGCCGGCAGTTTCATCCCGCGTGCGCGAAGGCATTCGTGAAGCGGGCATTCGCGCGGCCAAAGCGATCGGTTATGACAGTGCGGGCACGATCGAATGGCTTGTGAGCGGGGAAGAGTTCTTTTTTCTCGAGATGAACACGCGCATTCAGGTCGAGCACACGGTCACCGAAATGGTGAGCGGCCTCGATTTGGTGCGGGAACAGATCCGCTCTGCGGCGGGCGAGCCGCTCGGTTACGATCAAGGCGCGATCGCATTCCGCGGGCACTCCATCGAAGGTCGCATCAACGCCGAAGATCCGGCCAACGATTTCCGGCCGGCGCCGGGGACCGTCACCACCTACCGCGAGCCCGGAGGTCTGGGCGTACGCATCGATTCGGCCGCTTTCCCCGGCTTCACGATCGGCTCCGACTACGATTCGATGATCGCCAAACTCGTCGTCTGGGCGCCCGATAGAACGCAGGCGCTCGGGCGTTTTCGCCGCGCCCTCGACGAGTACGTCATCGAAGGCGTGCCGACGACCGTTCATCTTCTGCGGCAGCTGTGCGATCATGCACCGGTCGTGGACGCGACGTACACAACATCGACGCTCGAAACGTTCGCCGCCTCCGGTGTCATGGTGAGCTTGTCGAACCACCCTGAGCGGCGTGCCGTAGGCACGCCTGTCGAAGGGCATTCCGAACAAATCCCCGTCGAAGTTAACGGCAAGCTCTACCACGTGCGCGTTTTCGATCGACCCTCGAAGGGTGCGATCCGCAAACCTCGGCGCGGAGCTCGTAACGAACGCGCGGCTGCGGCGAGCGGAAACGACGTCGTTTCGCCGATGCACGGCGCTGTTGTTGAGATGCCGGTGAGCGAAGGAGCTACGGTCACGGAGGGGCAGGTCGTCGCCGTGGTCGAGGCGATGAAAATGATGAACGAGATCCGGGCCCACAAATCCGGCACGGTTTCGAAAATACACGCGCAGCCCGGCGAGACAGTCGAGTCCAACGGAACGCTCGTAACAATCGCGGACTAACCGCGGCGGGCAGAGAATACCGCCAGCATGTCCCGCGATGAAAACGGCAGCGGCATCCCGTTGAAGCCGGTGTATGAGCGCATTGAAGGGCCGGCGCACGACCTGGGCGCGCCCGGCGACTTTCCATTCGCGCGCGGCGTGCGTAAAGATATGTATCGTGGGCGCCTCTGGACCATGCGCCAGTATGCGGGATTCGGCAGCGCGGCCGAATCGAACGCGCGCTACCGCTATCTGCTCGCGCATGGAACGACCGGACTTTCGGTCGCGTTCGATCTGCCGACGCAGCTCGGGTATGACTCCGATGCACCGCAAGCGCGCGGCGAGGTCGGAAAAGTCGGCGTCGCGATCGACAGCGTGGCCGACATGGAAACGCTGCTCGATGGGATTCCGCTCGAGCGCGTCACAATTTCGATGACCATTAACGCGCCCGCTTCAATTATATTCGCGATGCTGCTCGCGGTGGCGCGGCGTCGCGGCATTCCCTTCGAGAAGCTCGGTGGGACCGTGCAAAACGATGTCCTCAAAGAGTATGTGGCGCGGGGAACCTACATTTATCCGCCGGCGCACTCCATGCGGCTCGTGACCGACGTGATGGGTTACTGCGCCCAGCACGTACCGGGCTGGAACGCCATCTCCGTGTCAGGCTACCACATTCGGGAAGCCGGCTCGACGGCGCTCGAAGAAATCGCGTTCACGCTCGCCAACGGCAAAGCATATCTGCAGGCGGCTCGCGACGCGGGACTCGATCTCGACGAGATCGCGCCGCGCATTTCGTTCTTCTGGAACGCGCACAACGATTTTTTCGAAGAGGTTGCCAAGTTCCGGGCGGCACGTTACTTGTGGGCGCACGTCACGCGCGATGATTTCGGCTGTAAAGACCCTCGATCGCACATGCTGCGTTTTCATGCGCAAACCGGCGGCTCAACCCTCACGGCACAAGAGCCGGAGAACAACGTCGTACGGGTCGCGCTGCAAGCGCTGGCCGCGGTACTGGGCGGTTCGCAGTCGCTTCACACCAACGGTAAGGACGAGGCGCTGGCGCTCCCGACCGAAGAATCGGCGAAGGTGGCTCTGCGCACGCAGCAGATCATCGCCTACGAAAGCGGCGTTCCCGCTGTCGTGGATCCGCTGGCCGGTTCGTACTACGTCGAGTCGCTCACCAACGAATTGATCGAACGCGCGCAAAGACTGATTCGCGAAGTAGACGAACTCGGCGGCAGCGTCGCCGCGATCGAGAGCGGCTGGATGCAGGCACGCATCGCAGACTCGGCCTACCGCGCGCAGCAGGCGATCGAAAAGGGCGAACAGGTCGTCGTCGGCGTAAACACGTTCGCCGAAGGAGCGGCGCAAACGACGATCCCGCTGCAACGTCACGATCCCGGAATTGAACGCGCGCAGGCCCAACGTTTGCAGCACGTGCGCGAAAGCCGCGATGCCACGAGCGTTGAGAACGCGCTTGCCGCGGTTCGCCAGGCGGCACACGGTTCGGAAAACTTGATGCCGGTATTCATTACAGCCGTCGATGCCGGCGCAACTCTCGGCGAGATCTGCAACGTGCTGCGCGAGGTCTTCGGCGTATACCATGCCAAAGAGGTGGTAGTTTAATGGAAATAGATCATGTCGCGATTGTCGTCAAGGATCTGAACGCGACGCTCGCACTCTATACGGGAACGCTGGGTTTCAAGGAAGTGTATCGCGAGACGCTCGCCGAGCAAGGGATAGAAGCTGTGGGGCTAGATGCCGGCGGCTGCATCCTCGAACTGCTCCGTCCGCTCAAGGAGGATTCGCCGGTCGCGCGTTACCGCGGCGAAGCCGAAACGAGGCTGCATCACACGGCGTATCGGGTTGCCGATTTACAGGCCGAACTGGACCGGCTGAAAGCGGGCGGCGTTCGGCTCATCAATGATACGCCGCGGCGCGGCGCGCACGGCAACCTCATTGCGTTCTTGCATCCGGCGAGCGCTCAGGGCGTATTGATCGAGCTCTGCCAGCCTAGTAAGGAACGCCCTTAGCTCGCTGCGCGCGCAGCGCTTCCATAAACCAAACGAACTCCTTGAAAAACTCCACGTTGCGCGCGCGGAATTTCGGATCGGTGGGTTCGCCCTGGTCATCGAACGCGCTCCCGACGCGCGCGATCGGCAAGGCCGACGGAATCGCGGGCATTCCCAGCTCGGCGACGATTTCGCGCAGTTGAATTGCCGCGCGCGCGCCGCTGAAATATCCGCCGGAGTACGAGATGATAGCCGAAGGCCGCCAAAAATACTCTTCCAGGAAGTAGTCGAGCAAGTTCTTCAGCCCCGGCTGCACGCCGTGATTGTATTCGCCCGTGACGATTGCAAAGCCGTCGGCGGAGCGATAGAGCTCCGCGAGTTCCCGGAGTTTGCGCGGCGCAGTACCGGACTCAAATTCCTTAAACATTTTGTCGAGCATCGGCAGATCGTACTCTTTGGCATCGATCAGAACGGGCTCGCAACCGTAGTTCTTGAGTTCGTTGGCCACAAAACGTGCGGCTTTAATGCCTTGACGTTCCGTTCGCACGGATCCGAACAGCACGGGAACTTTCAGCGCCACCGCTCAGGTATCCGACAGTTGGCCGAAGAATGCCCGCCGCAATGGGCCGCAGGCTTCTATTCCTTACGATCGCGTTGTTGTTGGCGCTGTTCGTCGCGTGGGCCCTGTTCGGTCAAATGTACCGCATGCCACGCCGCCCGGTGGTCTTGCGCGACGCCGTCAGGACCACGGCGCCGATCGAGCCGCCGTCCGCAACGCTTTCGCCGTCAACCCAGACGCCCGGAGCAACCACAGCGCCCGCGGCGCCCGCGGCGCCCGCGACGCCGGCCGGAACCGTAACGGTCGCGATTATCATCGACGACTGCGGCCAGTGGCCCGTCACCGAGCGTGGTTTTCTGGCGCTGCCGATTCCACTGACGCTTTCGATTCTGCCGCACGTTCCTTACACAGCACAGATCGCAAACGACGCGGTTGCGGCCGGCAAAGGCATCATGCTGCATCTGCCGATGGAGCCGCTCGGACGCGACACGGCCGGCCCCGGCGAGATCACGGCCGCAATGAACGACGCGCAGATCACCTCAACGACGCAGGACGACATCGCGCAAGTTCCCGCGGCCCGCGGGCTCAATAATCACGAAGGCAGCAAAGCGAGCGCCGACAGCCGCGTGATGAAAGACGTGATCGCAGTGGTCAAAGACCACGGACTCTTCTTCATTGACTCAAGGACCAACGCACAGAGCGTCGCTGCGCAAACGGCTCGGGACGCCGGCGTTGCGGAGGCGTCGCGAGACGTGTTCCTGGACAATCGTGCGGATGAAGCCCACACCGAGCAGATGCTTGAGCAAACTGTCGAGTTCGCAAAACGCGTCGGCTCCGCGATAGCGATCGGCCATCCTCGACCCACGACGCTCGCCGCGCTCGCCGCGTTCTATCCGAAAATGCAAGCCGAAGGCGTGCGGTTCGTACTCGCTTCTGAATTGGCGCGCTAGTTAGGCGCTCGAACTCGCGGTGCGCACCATCGTGAACGTGCAGTCGTCGGCTCCGAGATGGTGCACCTTGCCGGCTATTTTTCCGTCGCTTAGGTCACCGGTCATCTGCATATTATCAGCCCAGTCGGCGGGGCGGAGCGTCAGCGTCATCGTCGTGCCGCTGAATTGACCGCCGACGACCACCGGGGTCAGCGGATCGTTTCGCACCATGCCCGTTAGCGCGCCGTTGGCGCCTTGCATCAAATCGAGCGTACTCTGCCAGCCGCTCCCAACGAACTTGCAGTCCGATGTGAGCTGCCAGGTGCCGCCCGCCCCAGTCGCGGTCGCGCCACCTCCTCCGGCACTCGGGCTGGATGCAAAGAAGGCCGCGTTGATCGCATTGCCGACGCTCAGAGCACTCTTAGAGCCGTCGTCGCTCATCACAACCAGTATGTAATAAAATCCCTTGGGCTGTCCGACGCAAAACGCCGTGACCGACACCGATCCGAAAGTGGCGTCCAGGTAGGCCGGGTTCGTTCCGCCGACGTGCGCTCCGAAGCCTTGAGTTGCCATCGCGGCTTGCGCGCGTTTTACGCAATCGCTAAAAGGCGTCGGCTTGGGATCGTTGGCCGTTGAGAAAAACCATCTGCCGTAATCCACCGCGAGCGCGGGCGCTGCGGCGAGCATCGCGAACGCGGCCGAGGCGATCAAAGTACGGCGGAAAAACATCATGAGACCGTCTCCTAAAGCAGCTCTGTCGGTTGGCGTGGTCCTTCGGCTGCGGGGCCTGGCGGCCCCGCCAAAGAACGGCGCTGCGATGCGTCTCTTAGTAGTCGAGGACGATCCGCGCCTCCGTGACGTGTTGCGGCGCGGCCTCACGGAGCAAGGACACATCGTCGACGAAAGCCCCGACGGTGACGACGCCGAGCAGGTGGCTTCGTCGCCCATTTATGACGCAATTCTTCTGGACGTCAACCTTCCCAAACGGAGCGGCCTCGACGTGCTGCGCTCGCTGCGTCGGCAACAATTTCAGACGCCGGTACTCGTGCTGACCTCGCGCGACACCGCCGAAGATATCATTGAAGGCCTCGATGCCGGCGCCGACGATTACCTGCGCAAACCGTTCGTCTTCGGCGAACTGGAAGCGCGCCTTCGCTCGATCACGCGCCGCCGTCTGCCGGTCGAAACGACCAATGCCGAACTCCGCTCGGGCGACGTGGTTCTCGACTTGCGAACTCGCGTTGCACGGCGAGGCGAGCGGCGCATTGATCTAACAGCTCGTGAGAGCGCGTTCTTGGAGTATTTTCTGCGCAATGCCGGCATCGTCGTAACTCGGCACGCGATCGAGGACGCCATGTTCGATCGCGCAAGCGAGGCGACATCGAATGTGGTGGACGTCTACGTCAGCCGGTTGCGTTCGAAACTCGCAATCGACGGCGAATCACCGGTGCTGCAGACCGTGCGCGGCGCGGGCTACCGGTTCGGTGCCCAATGACGCACACACGTGCGCTGCGCCTGCGTTTGATCGCCGTCTACGTCGGAGTACTTTTTGCGGGCCTCCTCTGTTTCGCCGCCGCTGCCGTTTTCGGAATCGACCGCAGCGAACGCGGGGCGCTCGATTCGCACTTGAGCGCCGCGGCGCGGGCGGTGAGCGCTCTCTTGGACCTGCGCAGCGGACAGCCGGCGATCGACCGCGACGATCGGCGCCAGTTCGTAACGGTGCTGGGCGCGCAAACCAGCGGGGTTGTAGTCAACGGTTCGCGCAAACTCGTTCTGTCGAACGTCTCGGTTCCCCCGGCCGCCTTGATGGACGCACCGGCTGCCACCGCCTCATTCATCACAACGGGAACCGGTGAGGCTGCGCTGCGCGCGTTCGTTCTCCCCATCACCAACAACGGAAGGCGGGTCGGCAAGATCGTCGTCTGGCGGCCGAACGATTGGATCGACGAGACGGATCGGGAAGCGGCCATCGCTTTTTTACTCGCGGCGCTCGTTATTGCGGCGCTCGCGTGGTTTGCGGGCAACGCCGTGACGCACCGCGCACTCGACGAAGTCGTCGCGCGCCAGCGCCGTTTTACGGCCGACGCATCGCACGACTTGCGCGCGCCGCTCGCCGTCATTCGCGCGGAATCCGATCTCGCCCTCACCAAGGAACGCGACGCCGATGCATACCGGCAGTCGCTCGCGGCGATCTCTCAGGAAGCCGACCGGATGGAATCGCTGATCGGCGATCTTCTCTCGATGGCGCGGGCGGACGCGGGTGCCCTCGAGATTGCGCGCGTCGATCTGAGCGAAATAACGCGCGAAGCCTGCACGCGCATCGCCGGCGCAGCGGCCGCAAAAATGGTGGAAATTGATTTCTCAGCTTCGGGAGTCACGCGAGTGGCCGGTAACGCCGCGGAATTGGAGCGAGCCGTGCTCGCCGTTCTGCATAACGCCCTGAAACACGCTCCGGCCGGCGGCCGGATCGAAGTTCGCGCCGCAGGCTCGGGCGGCACGGTCGAGGTGAGCGTCCGCGATAACGGGCCGGGGTTTTCGCCCGAGGCGCTGGAGCATGGCCTCGAAAGGTTTTGGCGTGGCGACGCTTCGGGAGCCGGCAGCGGCTTAGGGCTGGCGGTCGCGGACTCGATCGCGCACGCCTTCGGCGGGAAAGTCGGGCTCTCGAACGCGGGAGGGCTGGCGGAAACACGGCTGAGCTTCCCGGCGTCATAGACCGTTCATGCTGTAGTAACATTCGGCGGGTATGCTGAGGCCCATGAAAAACGCCCTAATCACGGCGCCGGCCTTAGTCTTCGCATTCACCCTCGGCGACGGAACCGCGGCCGCTTATCCCGGTCAGATGTACGCCAAACAGGCGACCATTACCATCAGTCAGGCGCGGGCGATCGCGCTCCGCGCGGTTCCCAATGGCAAGATCGTCGCACAGGAACTTGAAAAAGAGTCCGGCGGCAGCCGCCTGCGCTACAGCTTCGATGTGAAGCTCGGCGGTAAGACGCGCGAAGTCGGCGTCGATGCAAAGACCGGAAAGATCCTCGAGAATATCGTCGAGGGCAAGAACCCGGACTAAGCGTTGCAGATTTCCTCGTTCGGCCTGCGTCACAGTAAAACGATTGCGTTCCTCGTGGCGATGCTCGCCGTCGTCGGCGTGTGGGCCTACGCCGTCACGCCCGCGAGCATTTTCCCCGACATGTCTTTCGCGCGAATCGACGTCGTCGTGGAAGCGGGCGACCTTCCGCCCGATCAGGTGCGCACGGCAGTCGCGGTTCCTTTAGAGAACGCGTTTCTGGGATTGCCGTCGGTCTCGCGGGTCACGGCGAATTCGGCGCAAGGCAGCGCCGAATTTTTGGTGACGTTCGATCCCAAGACCGATGCGCGCTTCGACCTGCAGTACGTGAACCAGGCCGTGGCGCAAGTGCGCGCGTCGATACCGGCGCTCACGAACGTCGAAGCCGTCATCGTAAATCCAAACAGTGAGCCGGTCGTTTCGTACGCCTTGGTCTCTCACTCGATGTCGCAAACGATGCTGCGCGAGCTCGCGCAGCAGTCACTCCTTCCGGAGTTCTACGGCACACCCGGACTGGCGCGCATCCTCATGGTCGGCGGCCCGCAGCGCGAATATCACGTCACGCTCGATCCGGCGGCGCTGGCGTCGCGCGGACTCACCGCGCAAGACGTCGCAAATGCGGTAGCCGGGGCGAACAACGTCAGCTCGCTCGGAGTCGCTCAGCAGTATTACCGGCGCAATGTCCTCGTGCTCGACGCCGGCGTCAAGAACGCGGCTGCGATCGCTTCTATCGTCGTTCCGGCGGGCGGACGGGCCGCCCCGGTGGCGGTGGGACAATTGGGCTCCGTAACGCTGGGTGTTGCGCCGTCAACGACGCAGGTGAGTTACGATGCGCAACATGCGGTCGCGCTCAATTTCTTCGGGTTGCCGGGTGCGGACGCGGTGAAAATGGCGGCTGGCATTAAAGCCAAGATGTCCGCGCTTTTAGCGCACTTGCCGGGAGACATCACCGTCTCACGCTTCTGGGATCAGACCGATCTCGTCGTCGAATCTCAACGCAGCCTCCGCGACGCAATTCTCGCCGGTGCGTTTCTGGCAATTCTGGTCATCCTGGTCTTTCTTCGCAATCTTCGGATGACGCTCGTCGCCGCAATCGTTATTCCGATCGCTATGACTATTACGGTTTTCGTGATGAACCGCTTCGGCCAAACCCTGAATTTGATGAGCGTGGGTGGCCTGGCGGTTGCCGTCGGTTTAATCATCGACGACGCTATCGTCGTCGTCGAAAACATTTCACGAAATTTTCGCGCCTATCCGGAGATGCGCAAAGCCGACGTTATCACGATCTCCATGGGCGAATTGGCGGCGCCGATGGCGGCCTCGACATTCACAACCGTCGTCGTGTTTGTCCCGCTGCTGCTGCTCACGGGCGTAAGCGGCTTCTTCTTCCGCGCGCTCGCGCTGACGCTGGCGGCTTCGCTCATCGTCTCACTGTGCCTAGCGCTGTTCGTCGCACCCATTTTGGCCGCGAACCTCATACCGGAGAATACGCAGCATACCGAAGATACCGGCTTCATTGCCAGGCTGCTCGCGCGATACGAGCCACTGCTGCGCTGGGCATTGAGCCACCGCGCGGCGATGTACGGCGGATCGGTTGCCGTGCTGATCGTTACCGGGCTGCTGCTCGCGAAACTACCGAGCGACTTTCTTCCGCACCTCGACGAAGGCCAGTTCGAAATTAGATATGCTATGCCGGTCGGCACGACGCTCGAGGCAAGCGACACAGCTGCCACCACAATGGAACGCATCGCGCTGCGCGATCCGGCGATCGAGTCCGTCGGCCGTTTTACCGGGATCGATACCAATGGATTTTCACCCACGCAAGTGCGGCAAGGCACGATCCGCCTGCGCCTGCGCACCGGTAGCCGTCCCTCCTACGAAGTCGTCAGCGAGCGGTTGCGCGATGCGTTTACAACCGCGATTCCGGCCGCGCAATTCAACTTCCATCAAATACTCGAGGACATGATCAACGACATGTCCGGCGCGCCTTCGCCGATTCAAATCACGGTGCGCGGCCCGGATCAAGACCTGCTGATCTCGCTGGCGAACCGGATCACCGATAGGATCGCCGGCGTGCCGGGACTTGCCGACGCGTTTTCGGGCGTCAGCTACGACGATCCGACTATGCGCATCTCACCTTACGGAGGACGTCTGGCAGCTTTGAATCTTACAGCCGCCGACTTAGGAAACGCGCTGCAGGCTTCCGCCCAGGGCGGTATCGCCACGAACGTGGCGGGCACGCTGGACCGCGTCCCGGTGCGCGTGAGTATGGTGAGGCCACCAGGTGGCGCGGCCGCGGGCCTGATCTCGACGCCGTCCGGCGTCGTGGCGCTGAACTCCGTCGCGCAGGTCGCTCCGAGCCGGCTCTCGACCGACATCAGCGAAATCAATGGCGCACGCGTGATTACGATCACGGCAAATTATGCCGGCGTCACACTTTCGTCGGTGATCGGCGGCGTCCAAAGAACCCTCCAAAGCATGTCGTTACCGCCCGGTTATTCGGCCAGCATTGGGGGCGCGTACGAAGCGCAGCAGCAATCGTTTCGCGAGTTCGCGCAGGTCGTACTCATGGCGATCGCACTGGTCTACTTCGTGATGCTGGCGGCATTCAGATCGTACCGGCTCCCGATGGTTATCCTCACCGCTATCCCGCTCGCGATTATCGGCGTTGCTATCGCGCTGTTCGTCACGGGGACGCCGTTCAATGTCTCGTCCTTCATGGGAATACTGCTGCTCGTCGGTATCGTCGTAAAAAACGGCATCTTACTGATCGACGTAGCCAACAAACGCCGCCTGGAGGGCGCCAACGTGCACGACGCGCTCGTGGCTGCGGGACGAACGCGCCTGCGGCCGATCGTGATGACGACCTTCGCTGCGATCGGCGGTTTGCTGCCGCTCGCATTCGGCATCGGATCCGGTTCGGCGATGGAACAACCCTTGGCTATTGCCGTCATCGGCGGCCTTTCGACCGCCACCGCGTTTACACTGATCGTGATTCCCGTGCTGTACGCCGGATTTGCGGGAAAGAGCGCGCTCGAATGATTGCAGCGGTCGTCCTCGCGGCTCTTTCACTCAGTACGGTACTCGACCGCGCCGTAACGGTCTCGCCCGACGTCACACAAGCGCGCGAACGGGTCAACGAGCAGGCCGCACTGCTCGCCGCCGCACATGCATCCGCCTCGCCCGCGATCACGGCAAACTACGCCCAGTCGCCGCAAGCCGGAAACAACAACGAAACGATCGCTCAGCGCTTGCTCACGGTCGGCGGCCAGGTTACGCTGGGCGACTACTTTACGTACTCACCGGTCGTGCGGCAAGCGCAAGCAAACCTCGAAGCGGCGCAGTTCGATCTGCTGGAGTCGCAACGCACAGAGCGAGTCAAAACCAGCGGACTCTATTTTTCCACCCTAAGGGCGGGAGCCGAGCTGACTCTGCGCGACCAGCTCGTGGCCGGAGCGCAAAGCGACCTTCGCGCCGCCGAACTGCGTTACCACGCCGGCGACGCGCCGCGCCTCGACATCGTGCGGGCGCAAGTTTCGCTGGCGCGCGCCCAAGGGGACCGCAACGCGGCTGCAACCGGCTTGCTCAACGCGCAGACGGCGTTGGCTATCGAGCTGGACGAGCCGGGGAAAATCGATCTTGCCTCAACGTTCTCCGCAGCCATGGCATCTGCCGATCCGCAAACTTTCGTCTTGCGGGCGCTCGCTCAACGCAGCGATCTCGCTTCCGCGGAGCGCGCCGTTGCGGCGGAGTCGGCGGCCGTCGGAGTCGCACAGCGCGCAAACATGCCGGCGATCGTGATTAATGCCGGCTATACCGCCGGGACGGACACGGGAATATTCGTCCGCGGTCCATCTGCGAACGTACAGCTAACGTTCCCGGTGTCGCGCGCGGCCGCAAGCCGGGCCGACGCCGAACGCGCGCGTCTCGCCCAAGCGCAAGCGCGAGTGCAATCGCTCCGCAAGACGATCTCCGTTGAGGTGGGGAACGCCGCGCGCACGTACACCGAAACTGTCCGCGCAACGCACATCGCAACACGCGCACGCATCGCAGCGCAGCAAGAACTGGCCGCGACTCAAACGGGATACCGCAGCGGAGCGAGTTCAAGTTTAGACGTGGCCGACGCCAGGCGGACATATGTCCAGGCCGCGCTCGACGAACTGACCGCCATGTACGCGCGGGCCCACGCGGCGGCAGCGCTGGAAGAGTTGCTAGGACCATGAAAAGGCTGTCACTGCCGGCTGCCGTCTGCCTTTTGCTCGCAGGTGCCGCTTGCGCGCGCGGCACGAACGCACCGTCGAAATCGGCGTCGGCGGTCGCGCTTGCGACCGCCCGAATCGGCACGTTCGTAGAAACGCTTTCGGCGACCGGCCGGATCGGCGCGCCTGCGGGTGCGGTAACGAAACTCTCATTCGCCGTACCGGGCATTTTGACGAGTACGGTCGTCGCAATCGGCCAGCACGTCGGCGCAGGCCAAGCGTTGGCGCAACTCGACGTCAGCGGTCTTTCCCTCACGGCCTCCCAGACACAAGCCGACGCGAATGTCGCAGCTGCCAACGCACAGCAATCGGCGGTCGACCGCACGAGCGCTAAGATCGCCGTCGACCGCGCCGCCGTGCAGCGCGCGCAATCGTTGTACGCTGCCGGCGTGGCGCCGCTCAAGGACGTACAGAGTGCGCGCGCGCAGCTCGCCGCCGATTTCGCCGAAGCGCAAACGGCAATAGCGCAAGTGCACTCGTCCGGAGCGCATGTGCAGAGCGCGCAGGCCCGAGCCGCATTGGCGCAGCGCGATCTTGCCAACGGCACGCTTCGCTCTCCCATCGATGGGGTCGTCACCGCAATCTATAAACGCCCGGGAGAGTCCGTGGATATGGCGACGCCGGTGATCGCCATCGCGCCGGGCAGCTCCGGTGACGTGACGCTCGACGTCACATCCGCCGATGCGGCGCGCGTACGTCCGGGCGACCGCGCGAGCGTCACCGTACCCGGAACCGGTCTGCAGACCGTGGGACGCGTTGCGGGCGTTTCTCCCGCTCTCGATCCGACGACGGAAGCAGCGACCGTTGTTGTGAGCGGAATCCCGAGCGGCGCGCCGGGCGGAAGCGCCGTTCAAGCAATCATAGAAGTCGCACGCGATCGCGGAATCATCATCCCGCAAAGCGCCATCGTGGAGGATCCGCAAACCGGCAAAACGCTCGTATTCGTACAAACGACGGGCAAAAACGGCGCCTCAACATTTGCGCAGCGCGACGTAGTCGTCGCGCAGCGGAACGGGTCGCAAGCGCTTATCGCAAGGGGGCTGCGCGCCGGCGAGCGCGTCGCGGCACAAGGCGGATTCGCACTGCTCTCACCTTTTTAGCTAGAGGTTCGGCGCGAGCCCGACTTCTATTCCGGTCTCAAACGTCCGGTTCCACGGCAGCGTGATTTGGATCGCTGCGATATGGTAGGACGGATAGAGCTGCTTGAGGATCGCCGCGGCCCGGTTCCACAGCGCAGCGCGATTGAGGTCGGCAATCGGCGCGGCTTGTTCGGCGAGCAAATACGTATGGTCCGTAACGCCTTGCGCGGTGAGCGCTGCATTGATCTGCGGCCGGACGAAGTCATGAAAGGCGTAGTCGTCGACGATTCGGTCGAACGTAAACTCAGCGTGGGCGAGCGCGTCGTAGGTCCCGCTGCGGCGGCCCGCGCCGGCAGCAACCGCTTCCGCAACCGCCGTGCCGACCGTATTTGCGTTCGTGTTCCACGACGCATAAGAATCCAGTTTGGTCGCGATCCCGCTATCGAGCAGCCGTTGCGCGAAGGCCGCCTGCACCGAGAACGTATTCCGCAGAAACGTCAAATCCGCAAACGCCACCGAGCGTCCCGCTTGCTCGTGCGCCTTCATCGATGCCAGCAAGTCGTCATCGTGCGCGGGATCGGTATTGGGAACGCGGACGAACAACGTGATATCCGGCTGCGCATCGTCGCGCACGGCGCCGCAGAGACGTATGAGTCCGTCTATCGCAGTTTCGATCGGCGCGAACTCCAGCGGATCGTTGAGCCCGGCGCCGCCCGGCATCGAGTAGGTCACGGCGACTCGCGGCGTCCATCCGGAGTTGCGCGCGATCGCTTGCGCGACCATCGCCATCCCCAGTTCGTCGGCGCCCGGTTCGATCGCAACGCGATCTTCCAAGCCGGCTTGCGCGACCGACGCTTGCAGCGCGCGTACGTCTTTGACGTGAAGGCCAACCGGGCCGGCGTCATCTTGCCCGAGCGCGAGACGATCGATCGTGCCGGCGGCCACCAGTTTTATCAGGAGATCGTCGACTGCGTAGTCGCGGTAACGCGCGTTCAAATAGCCTTGCAGCGTCTGGTCGCCAATCAAGGCACGCAATTGCGCCGCCCGGGCTTCTTGCGCCGGCAGAATTGGATCGTGCAGGTTGGCGAATTCCTGTATGTATGTCCAAACCGGATAAGGCGCGAAAAATGACTGTGCGCGTCCGACGGCGGGAATGCCGGTCGGCGCAAGGCGCATGACGGTTCCAAACGCGCCGATCCAGGCGGTGGGATACCGGCGGCGCAATTGCTGCAGCGAGCGTAGGCGAAAATACGCGTCACTGTAGGCCGTTTCGGGAACGCGTGAAGCGATCAATCCGCCGTAGGCCAGCATGTCCGCGCTCACGACGAACTGACCGGTGCGCGCTGCCTGCGAGCCGTTGAGCCACGCGATGATCGCGTCAGGCTTCCCAAAGTCCAAATAATTGCCGAGCAGCGGCAGCGGGGGCTCGGCTACCGGCACGCCTGCAATGCGCCCCAAAAGTTGGGGGAGCTGTCGCGTGACCGGGCGATCGTCCAGCGGAACGAACGCGATCGCCGCCAGCACGAACGCCGCCAACATTATAACTGCTGCAGTGCGCGGCGAAGCGAGCCGCCGTGCGCGTCGAGCTGCGCGCGTGCCTCCTGAGCCGTTAGCGCGCCCTGCCCCATGACGACCGCAACTTTCACCCGGCCGCCCGCGGATTCCAGCAACTGCGCAGCAGTCGCTTCATCGGTTGCGACCAGCTGCATCACCAGACGCAGCGCGCGCTTGCGCAATTTGCTATTGCTCGCGACGACGTCGACCATGAGATTGTCGTAGACCTTATCGAGTCTGACCATCGTCGCGGTCGAAAGCGTGTTGAGCAGCACTTTCTGCGCGGTGCCCGCTTTCAACCGCGTCGAACCCGCGACCGGTTCGGGCCCCGTGTCCAAGACGATCGTCAAGTCTGCCGCGGCGCCGAGTTCGGTTGGGGAATTATTCGTCACGCCGAGCGTCCATGCTCCGGTCTCGCGCGCAGCCAGCAGCGCGCGGATGACAAACGCCGCGCCTCCGCTCGCGCTCAGGCCGATCACCGCGTCGCCGGTTTGCACGTGCCCATGCATTTCGCGTTCGCCGGCATCGCCGTCATCTTCGGCGCCCTCGATCGCGTGTGTTAGCGCGTCGCGCCCGCCGGCGATATGCGCGCAGACCAGCGCCGGATCCGTTCCGAACGTCGGCGGCATCTCCGACGCATCGAGAAACGCGATACGTCCACTGCTTCCGGCCCCGACATAGTGCATCTTTCCGCCCGACGCCAAACGCATCGCTATTTCATCCACGGCTTGCGCGATGACGCCGCCCACTGCCACGACCGCAGCGACGGCCTCGCGTTGCTCGAGAGCGAGCACCGCGACGAGCTCGTCCACCGGCATACGGTCGAGCGAAGTTGTGCGCGGGTTGCGCCCTTCAGTCTGGGGCAGGTCATTCATAACAAATGCTCCGCGGCGCGGAGTGCGCCCGCAGCCGGAGCGGGATTATCTTTGCGAATAGGCATCTCGGGAAAGTCGTTGAGCAAACGCGTTTCGAGCAGAAAGGTCAGCAAACTGCTGGCCGAGAGGAGGCCGCCCGAAAACGCAATCGGCGCATTGGAACCTGTCAACCCGGCAGATGTAATCGCCGCCTTCACCAAGCTGTTCAGTTCCGCGGCCGCCTGCTGCACGATCTTGGAAGCCGAGCGGTCGCCGCGACCGGCGGATTCGATGACGATTGGAGCGAGCGCTGCAAGAGCGCGTGCCGGCTCTTGGGCGGAATAGACTTTTTGCAACGTTTCGTTGAGTGAGCTGACTTCAAGCGCCGCTTCTAGTTCTTGCGCAAAAGCATCGCGCGGCGCACGTCCGTCGTAGGCCCGCAATAATCGATCGACGGCCGCCGCGCCGATACCGAATCCCGATCCGGCGTCGCCGAACAAATACCCGTAGCCGCCGCTGCGGAATCCCGCGCCGGCTCGCTGCGCGTACGCGATCGCGCCGGTTCCGGCAATGACCACCGTTCCGTCGCCCTCCGGCACCGCCGCGCGCAGCGCGATGTACGCATCGTCACGTACTTCCACGTTCGCGCCTTCGAAGCGGGACTCAAGCGCGTTTTTTAGCTCGCCCGCAACGCCTTCACGTCCCGCGCCGGCCGCGCCGACGAAAATAGCGCCCGGAAGAGCGCCGCCGAGCGCAAGTTCGATCGTTTTCGCAATGCTGTCGCCGGCCCGCTCGGCGCCCAGCACCGTTGGATTTGCCGAGCCGCCGTACCACACGCCCTTACAATGTCCGTCCATCGAGTAGGTAACGGCGGTTTTCGATCCGCCGGCGTCGACGCCGACCGCTATTCGCGACATTCAGTCCGCATCTTATCAAGGAGGGCATCCAAATCATGCGGCGCGATTGCGCCCAATACCACGGGGCCGCCCGCGCCGGTCGAGCGCGGCACGTTTGCCGCGCGTCCCCGCAGAGTCTCGTATCCGAGAATCGCAAATGCCACCGCTTCTTTTGCATCCGCTCGCAGGTTCATGACCTCGGACGATTCGACGCGGCGATCGGGCAGACGCTGCTGGAGCTCGCGTAAGATGGCCGGATTTTTCGCGCCCCCGCCACTGACCAATACGTGTGCTCCCCGGGCCGCGGAGGCATCGATAGCCGCTGCAAGTGACGCCGCCGTCAGTGCGGCAAGAGTCGCCGCCCCGTCTTCGAGTGAAAGCGCGTCGAGCCGGGTCTTGTGCTCGTCCAAAAATTGCGCGCCAAAGCGTTCACGCCCGGTCGTTTTGGGAGGCGCGATCGCGAAATACGGATCGGCCAGCATCGCTTCGAGCACGGGTTGATTCACGGATCCCCCAAGCGCCGTTTTGCCGTCGCGATCGAAGCGTTGGGCTCCATTCGTACGGCGGAACACGAACGTGTCTATCAACATATTTCCGGGTCCGCTATCGTAGCCGATCACATCTTGCGGCGCCGAACGGCGCGGAATGACCGTGAAGTTCGCGATACCTCCGATATTTACGGCGACGCGATCTTCTGCGTCGCTGGCCAGCAAGAGCGCATCCACGTAAGGCACGAGCGGAGCTCCCTGACCCCCGGCCGCGCAATCGGCGCTGCGAAAATCGTAACAGACGGTCCGCCCGACGGCTTGCCGGATGACGAACGGATCGCCGACCTGCAGCGTCGTGTGCGCGTCGCCGTCGTGATAGATCGTTTGGCCGTGTGAAGCAACGAAATCGACGGCGGCCTTTCCCGCCACATAAAGCGCAGCTTTGGCGAACGTTTGGCCGAGCATGCGATGCAGCCGCGCAACGGCGCGCGTCGTGCCGGCATTGGGCGGCAGCGCCTCACGCAGCGCCGCGCGTTCGTCTTGCGCGTACGGCGTCGTCTGAAAATCGAGCACGTCGACTTCGTACGAACGTCCGCGCGGCACGAGTCTGACCAGCGCCGCATCCACGCCATCCAGCGACGTGCCGCTCATCAATCCCACCGCGATCATCGAAGACCCAAGTCTTCCACCATCGATTCGTAAAAGGCCGCGCGCAAATCGCGCGTGTCGTTTCGACCGAAATAGACCGAGTTCGTCAGTAAGACGCCGCTGCAGTCGCGCTGCGGATCCGCCCAAACGCACGTGCCGACGAAACCCGTATGCCCGAAAGTTTCGCGCGAAAGATAGCGTCCGCAAGAGTTCTCATCGTTCGTCTTCAAAGCCCAGCCCAAGCCGCGGCGCAGAACCGGATCGAACGCCTGCTCCGCGAGCGCTTCGCGCGCGAGTTGCGGCGGCAGAGCTTTGGCCGGGCGTTCTGCCGCAGCCGACAGATACTCTTCGGCCAGCGCCGCGACATCCGATGCGCTGCCGAAAATTCCCGCATGTCCGGCCGTGCCGCCCATCAGATAAGCTTTCTCGTCGTGCACGAAGCCTTGGACGCGTCCGCGCCAGCCGTCATCTTCCGTCGCCGGAATCGAATCTCGCCAACGAGTCGGCGGAACGTAGATCGCCGGACGTGCCAGCGCCCTTAGACTCCGTTGTGCGCGGCGGCGCAAAAGTTCGCCCACGGCGATAAAACCGAGATCGCTATAGATGACGCGCTCGCCAGGGGCGGCCACCAGGTCGCGCTCCAGCGAAAACTGCACGACGTTGCGATCGCGCAATTCGCGATAGTCCGCGCCCGAATTCATCCCCGATGTGTGAGCCAGCAGCATGCGCAAAGTGATCGCCGCATGCGGCTTGCCGCTCCACTCGGGAAAAACATCCTTCAGCGATCCGTCGAGGTCGAGCCGGCCTTGCGCGACGGCTCGAAGAGCCAGCGTCGCTACGAACGGTTTCGTGATGGAAGCCAAGTCGAAGAGCGTATCCACCAAAACTGGGCGTCCTTGCGCGCCCAGACGCGTCACGCCGTATGCGCGCTCAAAACGAAGCTGGCCGCCCTGCTCGATGCGCGCCACGGCCCCGGTAAATTGCTTACCACACGCCTCGCGCAAAACGGCGTCGGCGCCTGCGAAGGCTCGATCAACCGCGAGCAAGCGCAGCACCGTTCAATGGAAAAGATCCGCGCGCGGGTTTCCCGCCGAACAGCACGGCTGCCAGACCGGCGATGCTGGGGGCATCGTCGCCAAAAGTGCACGCGACATGACGAGCTTGCGGAAATTCGAACGCGTCGAACGGTTCGCGCAATGAAACAAGCAGCGCATCCGGATGCGCGGAAAGTATGCGATCGACCGCGGACCTCTGTCCGGCGTACACGTGCGCGCGCCGCATCAGGACGATCGGGCGGCCTCCGCCGATCTCCGCGAGCATTCGATCGATGTCTTCTTCTTGCGGATCCAGTGGTGCGCGGATTTGGCGCGCGTCCGCATAATCGGAGAGCGCGGCGTGCCGGTCGTGCGCGCCCTGCGCGCCTTCGGAGGTCGCACTTTCAAAGCTGACGGCGATGTCGTCCGGACCGCCCCGCACTTCGCCGCGCATGACGGTGACCGCACCGAGCCCGATGCGCGAACCGATTCCGGGGAACGGCGCGGCAGCTTCTAAAGGAAGAGGCGACTGCAGCGCGGAGCGCAGAGCCCCAACCCGGGAAGCGGCTTCTTCAAGCCGCTCGAGCGAAAGATCCCCATCTTCGGCGGCTCGCGCGATACCGTCGACCGTGCGCGCCGCCAAGTCGAGATCGTGACTCAACAAGACACAGTCGGCGCCCGCGGCGAGCGCCTCGATGGCCGCCCGTTGGGTGCCGATTCCTTTGGTAATCGCGTCCATCTGCAGGCAGTCGGTGAAGCAGACGCCTTTGAAGTGCAGCTCGCCTCTCAGCAATTCCGTGAGGGTGCGGCGCGAAACCGTTGCCGGCCGGCCCTCTTCGAATGCACGCACGATGACGTGCGCCGTCATGACAGCGCGCGCCGCCGGCAGCAACTCCGCGAACGGAATGAGATCGCGCGCGCGCAGCGTCGCTTCGTCCGCCTCGATGACCGGCAGCTCCACATGCGAGTCGGCCGGCGTCGAGCCGTGCCCGGGGAAGTGCTTGAACGTTGCCGTAACGCCGCCACCTTCCAAGCCGGCCGCGAATGCTCCGGCGAGCAGCGCGACACGGTGAGGATCGTCGCCAAACGCCCGCGTGCCGATCACGGTGTTCATACGCGTGAGCGCAAGGTCGGCAACCGGAGCGAAATTGACATTTGCTCCGGCGCGGCGAAGATCGAATGCGACCTGCTCGCCGGCGTCTCGTGCGAGTTGGTCGCTTGCGGCGCCCGCACAGGCCGCCGCGATCGCAAGGGCCGACGGAATCTCCTCGACGCCTGCGCGAATGCGCGCCACGCGTCCGCCCTCTTGATCGATCGCGAGAATCGGCGCCGGCAGTAGTTCACGCAGCTCATCGGTGAGCGCACGAACCTGCGCCACCGACTCCACATTGCCGCCGAAGAGCACGACACCCGCCAGCGGAACGTCGCGCAGAAATGTTTGCAACTCCGCGCTCACGGTGGTGCCTTCGAAACCCGCACACACGACGCCGGCTGCCAGTTTTCGAACGTCGCTCACTGAATTGCCGCTCCGCCGGCGCGATCGAAGCGGCGCACGTGCTCTTGCGGCAGCGTCACGGCGACTTCTTCTCCGACATCCGGAACCGCGGCAACCGGGACCCGCGCGATCAGCTCGCCCTTTGCGGTCTGCATGCGGACGAACGCGTCGGCCCCCGTCGATTCGACCGTCACAACTCGCCCGCGAAGCGGGCCGCCGTTTTGCAGCCGAACGTTTTCGGGGCGAATGCCAAGCGTTTCCATTCCATCGTCGATCAGATTCATCGGCGGTGTTCCGAAAAATCTCGCCACGCGCGTGTTCGCCGGATAATCGTAGACGCGCTGCGGCGCATCGCACTGCAAGATCGCGCCGTCGATCATAACCGCGAGCCGATCGCCTGCCGTCAGCGCCTCGGCGTGATCGTGCGTCACGTGAATCACAGCTCCATTGAACGACCTCGAAAACGCCAAAAACGAGCGCCGCACTTGCGCGCGCAGCGACGGTTCCAAATGCGAAAGCGGTTCGTCCAGCAAGAGAACACGCGGATCGCTCAGCATTGCACGGGCGAGCGAAGCCCGCTGGCGTTCGCCGGCGGAGAGTTCGCGGGGACGTTTTTGCAGATGCGCGGCAATACCGAGATCGTGCGCAGCGGCTTCGACGCGATCGTCCCCGCCGCGCTCGCCGCGCAAAGCGAAGACGAGATTTTGGCGCAGCGTCAAGTGCGGGAAAAGAGCGTCGCGATCGAAGACAATCGCGACCCGGCGTTCTTCCGCCGGCCGGCTGGCGGCCTCACGGTCGTCGACGAGAACAGAACCTGCATCGGGGCGTTCCAATCCGGCGATAACGCGTAATAGCGTCGTTTTCCCCGCGCCGCTCGGTCCCAAAATGACGAGCCGCTCGCGATCGCGCACAGAAAAAGAAACGCGGTCCAGTGCGGTCCGGCGAACTCCATTACGGTGAAAATGTTTGGTGAGATCGCGTGCGGCAACCGCCACGGCGCCCTAGGTTTTCCTAGCGGATGCGGATGATTTGCGCGACGAGCCGTCCGGCAACGTCGCTGACATCGATGTCGACGCGCGACCCGCGCGACAATTCGGCGAACGATGCAAAGTCTTCGCCGCGAAAAATACTCGTGCTCGGCGTGACCGCAATCGGTACGCGTCCGTGCGATGTTTCGACCAAAATGCTAGCGCTGGCAAAATCGATGCCGACGATGCGACCGGAAACGACTGCATGCGAGCGCGCCGTTCCGTCCGCGAGCGGTAAGGCATGTGCCCAAGGCGGCGGGTCTGCAACGGCAAATCCCGTACCGGCGGCTCCCAGAACCGCGGCCAGTATTGCCGATACGAAAATTCGCAGCCAAGCCATATCGCTATGTCAACGGATGAGCCCAAGTCGGCGTTCCCCTTTCGACGAGCCGGCACGGCCGGCATCCCGCCGAAAGCTCGCTTGCTCTCTCACTCCAGCGCTTCCTTATATGAAGCGCGAGCGCCGGCCGCGCCGTCGCCTCCCTTCCGGACGCCCTCGATGATGGCCCGGAAACGCTTCACCGCGTCGTCATCAGCCTTCTTGCCCGCCAGCACGAGGCGCAGGGCCATGAGCGAAAGATCCGGCGTCCGCGACCCGAGTATCTTTAGGCCCTCATAAAAGGGCGCTGCGCCCAGGGCCTCCGGCCGTTCCCGGAGGAGGGCCACAACGACTTCTTCCTTCGGCGGTTTGCCTTCGAGAAGGTAGCGGTCGAGCAGAGGGAAGTCCACCGGGATGAAGTTCGCCGTCGCAATCGCGCTCTTCTCTGTCCTCGCCCACATGCGGCAAGCCAACGGCGACATCTATTCCGCGCACATCGCCAGCACGGCGGCGGTGACGGTCGAAGGCCAAGCGGCCACGCAGCAAACCGACAGCCAGGGCGTTCGATTTCTCTTGCGCCAGTGCAGCGGCGCAGTTTGCCCGGGAACCTATTTCGACGGCCACCGTCTTTTCGGCGTAACGATCAATAGCACCGCGCTCCCGCGCATCGAACCGGCCGATGCTTACTTGCGCGCACTGCGCATCGTCGGTTCGCTCGAATTCTTGGCTCCTGATTTTGCGCAGCAAGGCGGCCACATTCTTGACGCCGGCACGATGATCGTAGGGGATTGCACATGCCGGCGGCTCTTGGTCACCGACCCCGACGCGGTACCGATGGAGGTTTACGTCGATCCGCGCACGTGGCTGCTCGCAGCAGCGCGCAGCGCCGGCGGCGCGTTCTACACGATGCACGATTATCGCCGCGTCGGTTCGTATATGTTGCCGTTCCGGATCGATCGCGGCCGCGTGCCGATCGAACAGTACACGACGCGCAGCGTCGTGGCCACCACCCTGCAGCCTCCACAGGGACTGATCGTCCAGTTCGCATCGAAACCCGCCACCGTCGCGCTCGATCTCGACAGCACGACACCCGGCGCCATGTGCACGCTCGGCGGAATAACCGTCCATTGTCTTTTCGATACCGGCAACTCCGGCGTCGCTATGAGTTTGGAATTGGCGGAGGAGCTGAATCTGAATCCGGTCGGCGTCTTTAGCGTGCGCGGGCTCGGATCGTACGCGACGGAGGTCGTGCGGACCGGCCCGCTGGAGATCGGCGGCGCGCGTTTCGGCGACGCGGAATACGTCGTGCTGAGCGACATCCACCGCTACGGATACGATCTCGTGCTCGGCGCCGACGTTTTTGCGGCAGCTGCGCCGCTAACGGTCGATTACGAGCATCATGTTCTTTCATTCGGAGTTGACGAAAAACGGACGGCGCCGGCAATCGCGCTCGCGTTTGATAACTTCGTGCCCGTCGTGGACGTGCTGCTGGCCGGCGAGCCCGCGCGTTTGGCCGTCGATACGGGCGACCAATCGACGGTCAATCTTGCCGATGAATTTTACGCCTTGCATCCGGATATATTCAAGCCGACCCACACGCAAAACGTGGGCGGAATCGGCGGCGACAGCATCGAGATGATGGGCACCATTCCGACGCTGCAAATCGGACCGCTCGCTACGGGCCCTCAGGCTATCGGTACGACTAAGACTCTCCGGGGCACGGCCAACGGGCACTTAGGAGCCGGTTTTCTGTCGAATTTCTTGGTATTGCTGGACTACGCTCGAGAGCGGATGGAACTGTTGCCTAAGAAAACCTAGAATACAAAGAAATGATGTACGATTGAGGCATGCCGAAAATCGATCTGGAAAGGCCGCTGAACGAACCCCCCGTTCCCGCGCGCGAAGCCGCATCGTCCATACTGAGGGACATTGCGGCGAACGCCAACGAGTGGCAAGGTTTTGCGCTGCATCTCAATTTAGGCGAGCTCGGACTGCCCGATGTCGGTTATGTCGCGATACCGGTTCGCTTGGAGATCGCCGGCGAAGAGTCCGAGCCGCGTCACCAGATGAAAATCACGATTCACGCACGCCGAAGTGCGGAAGTCTTTCCGGTCTTTCACGGCGCGCTCGGCGTGGACAGTTCGGGGCCCTCCAGCTCTCAAGTGTGGCTTGCGGGCGAGTACGAACTGCCGATGAGCGGGCTAGGCGCCTTTTTCGATAAAGCCGTCGCGCGCAACGCCGCCGCCAAAACGCTCGAAAATTTTCTGACCGATCTCGCCGAAGCGATCGCCGCGCGCGTTGAAAAACGGGAACTCGCGCTGGCGCGCTACCGGCTTTTCGGCGCCGGAGATTGACGGACTAGCCGTCCTTCGTTTGGGTTTCGAGCTTTTCGTACGCTTCTTGCATCGTGCGCATGATCTGAGAAAACGTTGTGGCCATCGCGATCGAACCACGCGCGAATTGCGCGACCGATTCGCGTAACTTTCCTCCCAATTCTTCCGAGAGCGGCACATCGGCGAGTCCGATCAGGTCTTGATACTTACTGCTGGCTACGGACGCGCTCTCGGTTACCCGTTCGACCGTCGCTAAATACTCGATGATTGCCGACCCCAGTTCGGAAACCGCGGTCCGGCCTTCCAGAATTTGCTGCCGAAGATCCTCGTTTTCGTCCGTCATCTGCTCGGCCGTTCGCTTCGCCGCAAGGTTAGCCTTCGTGCAAAGAGGGAACCCTTGCTCCGAAAAGGAGCTCTGAAATTATGGCAGCTCGCAAACGCAAAACAACCCGAAAACCAGTCCGGAAGGCCGCCCGAAAAACTGCCAAACGCTCGTCCGGCGCGACGGTGCGGCGCGCGCGCAAAACAACGGGCTCGGCCGCCAAGACTGCGTCCAAGACGGCGCGCACGGTTGCGACCGGTTTGAAAGTCGCAAGTGCGGTGCTCGATGAGAGCGCCAACTTCGTCGACTCTATGGCAGGCGGGAGCAGCCGCAAGCGGCGTTAAGGCGAGACGAGCGCACTCCAAGAACGCGCTCCGGTTCGAGGCAGCATCCCGGCGTGAACGCGATGGATGCGGCATTCCGTCGTCGCGCCGCTGCGATTGTGAAAAAACGTCGCAGCGCGCACGATGACGGTGGCGCCGGGTGCAAGATCCAGCGTCAGCGGTTTCGCGTACGCCGGCGCCCTCGAGCTTGGAAGCGTGCCGGTAAGCGTATAGCGCACGATTCCCGCAATTGGCGAGGAGAGACGCACGGTCAGGGTCGCTGCGTCCGTCCATGCATCGACACTTTGGACTTGCCCCCGCACGGATGTGAAGACGACACGGCCTCCGGTGGCGTCGATCGCGGCGTTCGGAACGCGGAACGGATAACCGCGCGCGTCAAGCCACGCGAACTGAGCCGGCAAGCGCTGCACGAATCCGAGCCAACTTTTATTTTCATGCGGCGTCCAAAGGATCTCGGCCAGCGCGAGCTCGCGCGGCAAGAGCATGTAGAACAGCTGCGCCGGCGTGCGAATCCGCTCGGTCCATAGCGCGGCTTCGCCGCCCAACACATGCGACCGCTGTCCGGGCGTTAGTCCCTCCGGCATGACGCTCCAGGAATAGACCTCAGCCAGCGTACTCATGTGCACCGTCGCGCGCGGCTCCTGCGCCGCATCGCCTTGCGCGGCATCGAAATAGAGCGGCCACCCGGTGACGACGGTATCGTTTCCGCGCCGCGCAGCTTCGGCCGCGCTCCGCATCGAGTTCCACGCCATGACGACCGCGCTTTTCGAAAGACGCGGGCTCAAAATCTCGCTCCAGCCCACCATTCTGCGGTTGTGCGCGCGCACGTACGCCTCGACGGGCGCAAAGAACGCTGGCTCGTTGAACGTTCGCGGCACTTCGTCGCCGCCGGCGTGCACGTATTCGCCCGGAAACAGCGTGAAGACGTGATTCAACGCGGCCTCAAGAAATGCGAACGTGCCCGGTGTCGCGCACAAGAGGTCGCTTCTCCCGCAGCCGTACGCCGGATAAGCAGCTATTGCAGCTGCCGAATGCGCGGGCATCTCGACCTCGGGCAGCACGGTGACGTAGCGCTGCGCCGCATAACGAACGACTTCGCGCACCTGCGCGTCGCTGTACGAGTAACCGCGCGCGGTCAAGGCCGGATAGCCCGGAAGCGGCAGACGCCAGGCCTGGTCGTCGGCGAGGTGCCAATGAAACACGTTGAGCTTGTAGTGCGCCGCAACGTCGACGTACCGCTCGACCGTGCGCACGTCGAAGAAATGCCGAGCGGCGTCGAGATGCACGCCTCGCCACAGGAAAAGCGGCACATCGCGGATTTGCACCGTATGCGCAGTCGCGCCGCTTCGCGGATCGAGCTGCGCGAATGTCTGCATGGCATAGAAGAGCCCGGCATGCGTGTTGGCCCACGCTTCCGCGCGCTGCGGCGTTACCGACAACGCGTAGCCCTCGTCGCCGAGCGCGGAATCGCGGTGCCGGTAAATGTGTGTGGCAAGCCGTGGCGTCTGCAGCCACATGAACGCATCACTTCCCACTCGCACCGATCGCGGCCATGGTACGATCGACGGCATCGCTGCGAGGAGCAACGCCGCGATCATTTCAACTTCTGCAGCAGCCAGTTTGCCGAGGTATCGTACAGACGCAGTACGTCTGCGTAACGCAGATTTTCGTGCGTCTCATTGGGGAACACCATTTCGACGACTTCGACGCCCTTGGCGCGCAGCCGCGTCGCGAGATCCACACCTTGTGAAAACTCGACGTTGCGATCGTCGTCGCCCTGGCTCATAAAGACCGGCGAACGCCACGTGTCGATCGCCGAAATGGGCGAGGAATCCACGGCGATTTTACGTTCGGCCGCCGTTCCGACGCCGCGGCCATAATCCGCATCGCGCGTCGTGGCCCAGTTGTGCACGCCGGCCATGTCGACGCCGGCTTTGAAAATGTTGGAATTGCGCGCCAAACCGAGCGCGGTCAGATAGCCGCCGTACGAGAGCCCGTAAATGCCGATGTGCGCCGGATCGACGTCGGAGCGGCTCTGCAAATAACTCGCTCCGGCGAGGACATCCTGGTATTCGCTTCCACCTTCCGCCCCGTAATTTTTTGCTTCGCGGAAATCGTGACCATACATGATGCCGCTGCGGTAGTTGATCGAGAGAACGACGCATCCATGGTTGGCGTAATACTGATTCGACTCGTAAAGATCGGTATAGAACTCGAGGTAATGAAACCCCGGAAGCATTTGGCGGCGCGATCCGCCATGATCGAAAATGATCGCGCAGTGCCGGCCGGCGCCGTCCCGGGGAACGAAAAACTGCGCGTGAATCAATAGACCATCCGGCGCATGAAACGTCACGAGTTGCGGCTCGACGAGATCGCCGGCCGGAAACTCCGAAGGCATGGCCGGTCCTCCGATTGCCATCGCCTGCGCTCCATGCAGAGCGTAGACAGCCGGCGGAATCTTGTAGCCCGCATCCACGTAGGCCACAACGCCGGAAACTAAAGCCACCGGACTCCACTGACTATCCGGGCCATTGGTTAATTGCGACGGCGGTCCGCCTTGGAATCGCGTACTCCAAATGTGGCGACGGTCGATGTCGCTTTGATTGCTCGAAAATACGAGCTGCGAATGGTCGGGCGAAACGGTGACATTCTCCACTTCGAAGTCTCCCGGCGTCAATAGTCCGGCCGCTCCGCCTTGGGAAGAAAGCGAATACAGGTGACGCCAGCCATCTTTCTCCCAAGGAAAAGCGACTCGTCCGTCGCCAGACCAAAATAATTGGGCGGCGCTGTCCGTTCCATAAAAGTCGCTGCCCATTCCGCGATCGGCTTGCCAAATTTGGCGCCCGTTGTTGCCGTCGGCATCGGCGGTCCAGATCGACCACGGCTCGTTTATATAATGTACGTAAGGATCTTGGTTTTCAAGGGTGCCCGGCGTGCGGACGAACGCGATCCGCTTTCCGTCGGCGGACCACGCCGGCGCAAAATCGCTCGCGAAATACGGCGCGGCATAAGACAGCCGCGCAGTCGTGATATTATAAATCGCGACGAACCCATGATCGCCACGCGAATCTGTAAACGCCAGGCGCGATCCGTCCGGGGAAAAGACCGGATCTGAAAGCGAGCCCCGGATCGAAAAAAGTCGCGCCGGCTTTCCGGCGCGCGGAAGGTCGCTACGGGTATTGAGCTCTGCTGAAAACGGTTGGCCATGCAGCAGCCAGACAACGCGATCGCCCTTCGGAGAAACGACCGGAGCATAGCCTTCCCCGATGCGAAATGGCTGCGAACCGGACACGGAAACGATCCAGATCGTTTGCTTCGGCGGCACGGGCAGTGAAAGCGGATTCGGATACTCGCTGCGCCGGTTGGCGCCTTCGCCGCGCACATAGACAATGGCGCGGCTGCCTGGAACGATCGCGAGCGATCCGATCACTTGCCCGTCGTCGCTCGAGTAGGCCGTGATGCGCCTCGCGCCCGTCGTTCCGCCGGCAAAGTAGACGTTGTGCAGACCGCGCTCGTTCGCGGTAAATGCGATCGAATGACCATCGGGCGAAGCCGTGAGATCATCCACGAATGGGGCCGAGAGCACCTGTGACATCGTAAAGAGTGACGCGGCGAGTACTACGTGCAACATCGAGGCGCATGATTCGCCCGGCGGCAGGAGCGCCCTCCGGCGGGGGGCTCAGCAAGCCGCCGTTTCTGCCGACACCAAAAAAAGATGGATCGAGAACAGTCCGGCCTGCTTGGCCGCGTCGCGTATCTGGATGGCCTCCGCGCCGTAGCGGTGTTGCTGGTCCTGGCAGATCATGCCGTCGGCCGCACGACCCTCGCGACCGCGGGGTGGACCGCTGGTGCCCACGCTCTGCGTGAAGGCGCGCACGGCGTCGATCTCTTTTTCGTCCTCTCGGGCTTCTGTCTGTCGTATCCGCTTTTGCACCGTCTGCGCCAGGACGGCATCGGCGCATTCGAGTTGCCACGTTACGCCGCCAAACGCATCGTGCGCATCGTGCCGCCGTATTACGTGGCGCTCGTTGTCTTCTTGATCGCCGCCGTCGCGCTGACGTCTGCGCACATTCCGCTGCCCGGCGGCATGGCGACGCTTCCGCTCAGCGGGTGGGACGTCTTAAAGCAAGCGCTGTTCTTGGATTGGCACACCAACTTTTTGAACGCGTCGTTTTGGACGCTGGCCGTCGAGTTTCGGTGGTACTTCATCTTTCCGCTCGCCCTGCTGCTGTGGATTCGCGCGCCGCGCGTTTTTCTCGCACTTGCGGCGGGATCGTCAATTCTGTACGCCTTCACGCGCGTGCACGAGCCCGACGTCGGCGTTCTGCTGCCGTTCCTTTTGGGAATCGTGGCGGCCGACTTTTACGCGCGCGGACGAAAACTCGAACGCGGCTTTTGGCTGCTGATTCCCGCCTTCATTATCGTCGGCGTACTGGCCGAGCCGCTGGTATGGATGCCCAGCCCCTACGGCATCGAGAACGCGACCTTCGTGCAGACCAATCCGGCTTGGCAGATCGCGATGTTTGCCTTCGTCGTCCTGGCCGGAAATAGCGGTTGGCTGCGCAACGCGCTTTCGGTGCGGCCGTTAGTTGCGATCGGCACCGCGTCGTACAGCATTTACCTCGTGCACGAACCGGTCGCGTCGTTCTTTCAAGAACATGTCTTGTGGCCGGGGCCGGGGCGGCTGATCGGCGCCTACGGAACGGCCGTTATAGCGGGCTTGCTCTTCTGGTATGTCTTCGAACGCGTGTGGATGTACGGCGCCGTCAAAGCGCGCGCGATCGGCACGCTGACTCCGCGTATCGCTTCGGGAATGCGGTGGCTCGGGATTCCCCCAGCGCTGAAGTTCGGCTACGGCTTGGGTGCGCTGAAAACGGTACGGCCGGCCGGAGCAGAGCTGCCCGGCCGGCCCGTTAACTCCTAGAGTATCGCGCTACTTAGGGCTGCATTGCCGCACGCAGCGCGTCCGGCGAGGCGGAGAGTTGCAACAGAATTCGTCCAGCATCGGGCGCACGGCGCTGTCCGCCCCCAGGCGGTCCACCTCCGGGCGGGCCCGCGGGGCGCGGCGGCGGTGACGCGCCGTTGTGCGCGGCCGCGTACAACGCAAACATCCCATCCCGCATCGTCTGGCCGGCGGCGAGAACCGCTTTATCTTCGTCGGGCGTCAGGACGGCATCGATTTGCGCGATCGCGTCGGGAATCGACACGGATCCGCTATTGAACGTGGTGACGATGGCTTGCACTTTGGTGGCGTGATCCGCACTCAGGGCCTTGAAACTCGTGGCTCTTGCCGTGTCGCGGAGCTTTTGCACCTGAGCCATTTGGTCCGGCGTCATGCCCGGGAAGCCTTGAGCCGCAGCCGCAACGGGCGCCGCGAAAAGCGCCAAAGAAAGGGCGAAAAGAATAATACGCATTCTATCAAGCTACAGGGGCTGGCTGAGAAATCCCTTGGGTTGCAGCTCGTTTAGTCCTGCGAGCGTGCGGGCGCTTCGGCTAAGCCGGCGGAACTACGCCGGTTAGGGAGCCCGGTGCGACGACAACCGCACCACTCGCCGAACTCTTTGCCGCAATTGCCGCTGTAATATCGGGCTGCTTGCCGTCGTGTTCTTCCACCCAGTGGCATGCTGCGAAGTGTCCGGGGCGATATTCGTTAAACGCCGGCACTTCGGTCTTGCAGCGCTCGAATGCGATCGGGCAGCGCGTATGAAAGCGGCAGCCTGAGGGCGGATTGACGGGCGACGGAATGTCGCCCGTCAGAACGATGCGTTTGCGCCGCTGCTCGACGTGCGGATCGGGAATCGGAATAGCCGAGAGCAGCGAAATCGTGTACGGGTGAAGCGGCTCTTCATAGAGCGCGTCGCGCGGTGCCATCTCCATCAACTTTCCGACATACATAACCGCTACCCGCGTCGAGATGTGCCGCACGACCGACAGATCGTGTGCGATAAAAAGATACGTCAGGCCGAGCTTCGCCTGCAGATCTTCGAGCAGGTTGATCACCTGCGCTTGAATAGAAACATCGAGCGCGGAAACCGGCTCGTCGCAGACGATGAACTTGGGGTCGACCGCGAGCGCGCGCGCAATGCCGATGCGCTGACGCTGGCCACCGGAAAACTCGTGCGGGTAGCGGTTCGAGTGGTACGGCTGCAGGCCGACCAGGCGCAGCAGCTCTTGCACGCGCTCGTCCACTTCTTTCCCGGCGGCCAAATGATGGATCTTCAGCGGCTCGGCGACGATGTCGCCGACAGTCATGCGTGGATTGAGCGACGCGAACGGATCTTGGAAGATGATCTGCATCTCGCGGCGCAGCCGGCGGATGTCGCCGCGCGAGAGCTCGAGAATCGGCTGCCCGTCGAAACACACTTCGCCTTTGGTGGCCGGCAGCAGACGCAAGATGACTCGGCCGACGGTTGTTTTCCCGGAACCCGATTCGCCGACGAGCCCTAGCGTTTCACCGCGCGCGATCGTGAAATCGACGCCGTCGACCGCCTTGACGTCGCCGACGTGGCGCGACATCAGCCCCGCATGGATCGGAAAATACTTGTAGAGACCGGTAACCTCAAGCAGGTTATCAGTTTTGACTTCCGTCGCGCTTTCTTGAGCGCTCATGCTCGTGCAGCCTCAGGGGGAGCGCTCACGATAGGAGCCGTTTCAACCTCGATCGGCCGCTGATCTTTCGCTCGCTCGTCGTACAAGAAGCAGCGCGCGACGTGACCGGCGCCAAAATCGTAAACCGGAACCGGTTCCGCGCAGATCGGCATGCGATAGCGGCAGCGCGGCGCAAAGGCGCAACCCGGCGGCAGGCGCAGCAGGTTAGGCGGCTGTCCGGGAATCGGCTCGAGGCGTTGGCGCTCGCGCACGTCCAAGCGCGGCAGGGACGCAAGCAGTCCTTGCGTGTATGGCATTTTCGGCGTGTCGAAAATCTGTGGCGCGTCGCCGTATTCCACCATGTTTCCGCCGTACATAACGAGCACGTTTTCGCAAACCTCGGCAACAACGCCCAGGTCATGTGTGATCAAAATAATAGCAGCGCCCGTTTCGCGCTGCATTTCGTTCATCAGTTCGAGGATCTGCGCTTGGATGGTCACGTCGAGCGCGGTGGTGGGCTCGTCGGCAATCAGCAGCTTCGGGTCGCACGAAAGAGCCATCGCAATCATGACGCGCTGGCGCATTCCGCCCGAAAATTGGTGGGGATAATCGTAGAATCGTTTCTCGGGCAGCGGGATGCGGACTTTCTTCAGCATCTCGACCGTCTTATCGAACGCTTCTTTCTTGTTTAAGCCCAAGTGCAGCTGGACGGCTTCGGAGATCTGTTCGCCAATCGTCAGAACCGGATTGAGCGAGGTCATCGGATCCTGAAAGATCATCGCGATCTTGCGGCCGCGTATCTTGCGCATCTCGGATTCGGATTTTTCGAGCAGATCGGCGCCCTCGAAAAACACCTCGCTGTGCGAATCGATCTTTCCGGGGCGCTGGATCAAACGCATGATCGAGAGCGCATTGACGGATTTACCGGAACCTGACTCGCCGACGATGCCCAGCGTCGAACCCGCTTCGAGCGAATATGAGAGGCCGTTGACGGCAGTAACCAGGCCGTCCTCGGTGTTGAACGTCGTCCTGAGGTTCTTGACTTCGAGCAGCGGCAAGGCGGCTATATTCCGGTCAGCGACAGAATTGTGCCGAGCACAACGAACATGACCGCGAAGACGCCGGTGATGCGCTTGAGCTGTTCTTCAGCGCCCATGCGGCTGTATGCGGACTCGACACGCCCTCCGATCGTTCCCGAGAGCCCTTCCTGCTTCGTTGTTTGAATCGCGAGCATAACGACGAGCCCGACCGCCGCGATAATGAAGAGACCGGCCAGTCCGTGCGTCAGCCAGCTCGCATGAAGCTGAAACCACGTTTCCGCCGGCGGCGCGGGAATCCCTTGCGGCGCCGGTTGAGGCTGCTGGATCTGCAGCGGATTCGCCGTCGGTAGGACGGCGGGTTTTGCGGCCGCCGCTGCGGCAAGAAGCCAAATCATACGGGTTCCTCGATCAGTTCGCGGTTGCGCTGTGGCGCGGATTCAGATGCGCGACGAACGCGGGCCGCTACTTCTTCTGCCGTAAGTCCGAACAGTGCGCGCTGTTTGGGCTGTGAATCGTGCTGTACGAGCACGTTAGGAATGCCGATGCGCTCGACAGTAACTTTCAACGCGCTGTCCGCGACGAACTCCACGACCGCCGAGCCGAATCCGCCGGCGAGAGAATGCTCTTCGAGCGTAATGAAGTGCGAGTGGTTTGCCGCCAGCTCCAACAGCAGCGCTTCGTCGAGCGGCTTTACGAAACGCATGTTGACGACGGTTGCCGCGGGAATGAGATCGTAGGCATCGAGCGCGATGTCGACGGTGTTTCCGTAGGCAAGAATCGCTACCCCGGACGCCCTGCGCAAGACTTCGCCGCGTCCATGCACGATCGGCGCGACCGGGTCGCGGTGCTTTCCGCTGGTCGAACCGCGCGGGTAGCGGATCGCCGCCGGACCGTCGAGGGAGAGCGCGTGTTGGAGCATCGGAAAGAGCTCTGCTTCGTTCCGCGGAGCCATGCACGTCATGTTGGGCAGCGTGCGCATGTAGGCGATGTCGTACAGGCCCATATGCGTCGGCCCGTCGTCCCCTACGACGCCCGCGCGATCCATGCAAAACACCACGGGCAGATTCTGAACGCAGACGTCGTGCACGACTTGATCGTACGCGCGCTGCAAGAACGTCGAGTAGATCGCGCAGACCGGCTTCAAACCGTTGGTTGCTGCGCCGGCCGCAAAGCAGACAGCGTGCGCCTCGGCGATCCCGACGTCGAAATACCGGTCGGGAAAAGCTTTGGCAAATTTTGAAAGCCCGGTTCCGTCGGGCAT
Source organism: Vulcanimicrobiales bacterium (assembly GCA_038215615.1). Lineage (GTDB taxonomy): Bacteria > Vulcanimicrobiota > Vulcanimicrobiia > Vulcanimicrobiales > Vulcanimicrobiaceae > Rubrimentiphilum. The sequence goes on from JBBQQR010000008.1 coordinate 76,030, forward strand.
CGCTGCCGTTATGCCGATAATGCGCGAATCTTTTTCCGCCAGCGCGATCATCGCGTCGGCGAACACGTCCTGGAATTTAGGAGCCGCAGGCGCCGCGGCTTTCTTGCTGCCGTTGCGCGGTTCGAACGCATTGGCTCCGATACCGTGGAACGTGCGCGAGTCGCGCTCCGCCGGTTCGTATCCCTTGCCTTTAACCGTGCGCACGTGCAGCAGCACGGCGCGCGGAATAGCCTTGGCCGTTTCGAGGGCGTCAACCAGCGCGTCGTAGTTATGGCCGTCAATCGCGCCGATATAGCGAAAACCGAGTTCTTCGAAAATCACCGCAGCTTTTTCGGACGGTGCGATAAAACGCATCGCGCCAAGCTCGGCCGACTCGAAAGCTTTCTTGGCCATGCCGCCCAGCGGCAAGTGGTCTAGCACATGCTTTCCGGTCGCACGCACTTGGTTGGCGAACGGCTTGCTGCGCAACAGGGAGAGATATGACGCCATCGACCCAACGTTGGGCGCAATCGACATCTCGTTGTCGTTGAGGATGACGATAAAATTCGTGCGGAGCTGACCCGCGTTGTTGAGCGCTTCGTAAGCGAGACCGCCCGTCAGGGCTCCGTCACCGATGACTGCGACGATCGTTTCGTTGCCGCCCGTGAGATCGCGCGCTTGCGCCATCCCGAGCGCGGCCGACACACCCGTACTCGCGTGTCCGGCGCCGAAGCAATCATATTCCGACTCGCTGCGCATCGCGAAACCGGAGATGCCGCCGCCTTTGCGCAGCGTCGCGAAACGGTCGCGCCGTCCGGTCAAGAGCTTGTGCACGTAGGTTTGGTGGCTCACGTCCCACACGATGCGATCTTTAGGAAGATCGAGCGTGCGGTGCAACGCGAGGGTCAGTTCGACCACGCCGAGATTGGGAGCCAAATGGCCGCCGTTTTGCGCGCAGACTTCAACCAGTTGCTCGCGGATCTCACGAGCCAGCAGGTCGATCTCCGGGCGGGACAGGGCTTTGACGTCGGCGGGCGTGTCGATCCGCTCTAGCACCATGAAGGGCCTCCGTTTCGACAGGCTCCTGGGCGGAGCCCCTCACTGCGGCAGGAGCGAGGCAGGCAGGCCAGCCTAGTATGGATCGTGGCCCATCTGCACCCATTGCTGACTCCGATCCCCATCAAGAACCGGCGCGTCTGGTACGACTTGGCACGTATCCTCTCGACGATCTTCAATCCATTCCTCACGGCGCTGGCGCTCTTCGTTATATTGTCCCACGTGCGCGCCGCCGGCACGGACGACTTTTGGCGCCTGCTCTTCCTCAGCACGTTCTTCACGTCGATCGGACCGATGCTCTTCATCTTCTGGCTCTATGCGACGGACCGCATATCCGATCTCGACATGTCGATCCGCGAAGAACGCGAGAAGGTGTTTTTTGTATTCGTCATGTTCTATTTGGCCGGCACCGCCACGTTATGGCTGACCCACGCACCGAAACTGCTGGTCGCGTCCATGGCCGGGTATACGCTGGCGACCGCCGTGGTGCAGTACATCACGCGCTATTGGAAGATCAGCACGCACGCCGTCGGGATTACCGCGCCGCTGGTAGCGCTGAGTCTGCTCTACGGCCGCCAGCCGCTTCCGTTTCTCGTGCTCATTCCGATGGTCTGCTGGGCGCGCGTCTATTTGCGCGCGCACACCATCGCCCAAGTCGTGGCCGGCGCGTGCCTCGCGACGTTCAGCGTCGGCGTCTTCTTCTGGCTCTTTCATATCGTCGCGCTTTAGTCGTAACGCAGGTTAAAGCGGTGGGGCTCGTAGAGTTCCGGAGGACCCGCGCGTAACGCACCGGCTACAGCCCACAAACCAAGTGTATCGTCAAATACAAGAGCCGGCTGTTCGACATTGGCCGGAAGCAAGAACATCAAATGTTCCGTCTCGGCAGCCCCCAGTATCCGGTGTGCAGGAGTGCCCGCGCTCGCGTAGTACGTGCGGCCGCTATTGTCGAAGGCGTGCGCGCTGCGAAGCGTCCACCTGTAACGCTCACCGAACGGACAGTACACCCGAACCGCGACTTCGTAGGCGCTCGTCCCGGCCGAAACCGGGTGATGCGCCACTTTGCTCACCGTGAAACCGGTTTCGTCGACCCACAGCACCGCGCCCAGAGGCACCGGCATCGGCGGGCGGCCGAAGATCGAAACGGCGTACACCGCCAACCCCAGTAAGCATGCGGCGAGCGTGATCCCCGCCGCCGCAGATAACTTTGTCATGCAAAGTTATCCTACCACGCCCAGGGCTTTAAATCGAGAACCGCCGAAGGGACGTTCATGCATCTGAAAAGCGTCGCAGTTCTTTGCTTCTTGCTCATCGCGCCGTTAACCGCCGGGGCCCAAGACTCAAGCCGCGATGCGACGCGAACTCAGCTGGCGGACCTTCTGCAAACGGCCGGAGCGCGCGCCGACGTCGCAGTCGTGTTTCAGCAAAGCACGGAGAACTCGTACAACTTCGTTGGGACGATGACGACCGGCCTGGTGAATTCCGATTCGCTGGAGATCTTCATCAGCGTTACGAAGTCAGACACGATCGGTTTCACCATCTACCCTCACTATAAAGGCAGATACATCAATATCGGCAGAGCAAAGCTTGCAACTGCGCTGATGCGCAAGCTGCTGTACCTTAGCGGTCAGAATTTTCTGTTCTGGGGCACCGACGATACCGCGGACGTGTTTTCGGGTTATAAGATTACGCTCGAATCGGGCTTTCCGGCGGACGCTATCACGACCGTACTTCGCAGCATCCGTTATACCGACAAAGTCGTCGGGCAGCTGAAACCGTTTATTTAAACGGCCGGCGTCCGGACATGCTCCGGGCGGAAGCCGACGCCGATCAACCGGGCCGGAATGCGGCGCAGCGGCGGAAAGTATTTAAACGCTTCTAAGAAGAGCGGCCGTTTCGGCTGTTCTGGTGCATCCGCGCCGCGCAATATACGCGACATGAATGTGTTTTGTACGAGCAGTTGCAAGTTTTGCGTCATCACGGTCGGAAACGTCCGGCGCCGCTGCACCGCCGCCAAATCGGGAGCGCTGCCGGCCGACAGCGAGGGATATAGGATGTTGGCCGCCGCGACCGCGTCCTGTACCGCGAGATTGATCCCGACACCGCCGATTGGCGACATCGCGTGCGCGGCGTCGCCGATAAACAGCAAGCCGTCGCTATACCATTTTTCCAGCCGGTCAACTTGCACCGTCAGTAATTTGACGTCGTCCCAACTTTGCAGCGCGCCGACCCTGCCGGCAACGAACGGGGCCTGTTGAGCTACTCCGGAACGAAACGCTTCCACACCGCGCGCCTTGATCGCCTCGAACGACCCCTTGGGAATCACATACGCACACTGCCAGTACGTATCGCGCATCAGCATGACGAAAATTTTTCCCTGTTTGATGTAGCCGAAGACCTGGCCGGGATCCGAAGGTTCGCGGGGCAGCCGCAGCCACAGCACGTCGATCGGCGCGCCGAAATCTTTCACCGGCAGCTGCGCCGAGTTGCGCAGCGTCGAGTGACGGCCGTCGGCCCCAACAGTGAGCTCCGCGCGGATCTCGATCTCACCTTGCGGACCCAAGGCACGCACGCCGGTGACCTTCGTTCCCTCGTTCATCGTTTCGAGCGCCTCGGCTTTCATGAGAAGGTGGAACGCCGGATAGTGCCGCCCTCGCTCGGCCAGGAAATTCAAAAAGTTCCATTGCGGCATAAACGCCAAGAATTTGCAGTGCGTCGGTACGTGGCTCAAATCGACGAACGGATAGACCTTGTCGTTGACGACGCCCGAGAACTGCGTGATCTCGCTATGCGGAAGCGCCAGGAACGCATCGAGCAAACCGAGCTCCCAGATGATGTCTAGCGTCGACGGATGGATCGTGTCGCCGCGAAAATCGCGTAAGAA